>CAJOLZ010000023.1 GCA_905235575.1 uncultured Bacteroidaceae bacterium
TCGACCACGCTGCGGATGTCGCCGATGTGCTGCATGGGCGTCTTGCCCAGCTGCTCCGTGCAGTGGCGCAGGCTCCCCTTGCACAGCAGGTTCAGCCTGCGGCATCCAGCCTCCATAATCCAATCCACGCTGGCCGTGCCATCGACGAAGCCCAGCACCTCCACGCTGTCCAGCCGTCCGGCCTGCCGTGCCCAGCGGGCTATGCGCTTCACGGCCTCCAGCTCGCCATCGGACACACGCGCACTGGCCACCTCAATGCGATCCACATTGACGTCCTGCAGCAATGCACGCGCAATGACCAGCTTCTCATGGGGCATGAAGCTCACGCCGCTCGTCTGCTCGCCGTCGCGCAGCGTGGTGTCCATTATCTCAATCCATCGTCCGTCCACTCTTATTACTCTTTATGTTTTAACCTCTTGAACCTTTCAACTCACAGGTCCCACCTTGTATCCTTCGCGGCGGAGCATGGCTATCAGTCCATCTTCAGTCAGCAAATGACGACAGCCGACGGCAATCAGGCAGGGACGAGAGGCTATATTCTCCTTGATGACGGGTATCCAGGCTTCGTTCCGCTCACGCAGAAGGTGCTCGCCCTGGTAGTCCATCATCTCTTCCATTCCTTTTTTCGCATCGTCTCCTTTGCTTCCCATTGCCTCAAGCCGTATATTCATCTCCTGGGAAGCTTCCTCGAAATAACGCTGAAGCTTGCTGGTGTCGTTCTCCAGATAGACTGTGTGCAGTTTGGGATTCTGGAAGACGCTGTCGTTGTCGAAAGAATGGGCTAATGTGTAAAGTATCTTTGCCTGCTCCTTCATGGATAGCGTATCAATGGATTCTGTGTCTGTGAACATGGGCATTAACTGTCTCATCCCAAAGGCATGTGTCTCCAGTCCGTCAATATCCTTCCCGCGTTTCGTGGCCTCCTCATACAATGCACCGTCCATGGTTCTGCACATCCTTACCTGCGAGAAGCGGTACAAGACCAGACGCATGCACCAATAGCCAGGCGTCTTCTTCCTGTACTCCACGTCCTTCATCTTGTTAGTCATGAACTTGTTGACCTCGTTGAAGTGGGCGACACTGTCGAAGAGCGGCTTGTAGAAGACGCCCTCGGGCGTCATGTACTCAGGGCCTGGTTTATATATTTTGCTCAAAAGCTGTGCTATCTCCTTCTTATCGTCGCTAATCTCCTTGGAGCCCATGTCGGTTTCAAAGAAGACGGCCTGTGCTTCATCGAGTGCCCCGGCAAGGCCAGGGATGTTGCCGTATATCTCTTCGTCGGTAAAGCTGATGCCGTCGCCGTGAAACGTCCCGAAGAGATAGGACTTCTCGGCCAGTCCGTTGCCGCTCACTTTCCAAAGCCAACCGGCCTTGCCGTCTTGCGTTTCCTGTGCCTTCATTGAGCAGCCCGTAAGGAGAACCGCCAAGACAAGAAAAAAGAAATGAGTAATGACTTTTTGCATCTAGTTTACTTTTGATTCCTTTGAACCTTATCTGTATGCGCCCTCCCACGCTTCTATCTTTTCCTTGTTCTCCAGCAGGAAGTCGATGTCATCGTATGCATTCATCAGACAGTATTTCTTGTAGGTGTTGATTTCGAAATGCTCGGAATGACCAGTGGTAAGGTTTGTGACGGTTTGCTGCGGCACATCTACTTTCACTTCGGCCTGCGGATTGGCCAGCACGGTCTCGAAGAGTTCTTGCTGGAATGCCTTGCTGACTACCACGGGCAGGACGAAGCAGTTGAGCAGGTTATTGCGATGAATGTCGGCAAAACTGCTGCTTATGACCACCCGGACTCCGTATCCGGCTATGGCCCATGCTGCGTGCTCGCGACTGGAACCTGAGCCCCAATTGGCACCGCCGATGATGATTTCGTGAACTCCCTTGTGGGGAAGTTCTGAGTATGCCGGCTGGTTCAGCACAAAGTCTTTCTGCACATTGCCGTCAGCATCGAAGCGAAGGTCGTGCATGAAGGCGTCACCGAAGAACTTGTCTTCGCGAGTGGTGGATGCCAGATAACGGGCTGGGATGATGAGGTCCGTATTGCAATTGTCTATCTGAATGGGCAGACAGGTGCTCTGAATGATGTCGAATTTCTGTTTCATAGCGTTCTGGGGTCTGTAATTCGTCCTGTTATGGCGCTTGCGGCGACCACGAGTGGTGAAGCGAGAATGGTGCGCGCTCCGGGGCCTTGACGTCCTACGAAGTTACGGTTGGAGGTTGAGATGGAGAGTTTTCCTGCGGGAACCTTGTCGGGGTTCATGGCCAGACAGGCGGAACAACTGGGCAGTCGCAGTTCAAAACCGGCTTCTTCCAGCACTTTATCGATTCCTTCTTCTACTATCTGACGGCGTACTGCCCACGAGCCGGGTACGAGCCAGGCCACCACTCCGGGGGCTTTCTTGCGTCCCTTCACAATGCTGGCGAAGGCACGGAAGTCCTCGATTCGGCCATTCGTGCATGCACCGAGGAAGCAATAGTCAACGGGGGTTCCTTCGAGTTTCTGTCCGGGCTGGAACTGCATATATTCCAGCATGCTGAGGAACTGTCCGCGGTCGGTCTCGGAAATATCTTCGAGGGCAGGTATATTTTCGTCGATGGCAATGCCTGCGCCGGGGTTGGTACCATAGGTGATGCGCGGCTTGATGTCCTCGGCGCGGTAGGTCACCTCTTTGTCGAAGACGGCATCGTCGTCGCTCTTCAGTTTTTTCCACTCCTCCACGGCGCGGTCCCATGCCTCGCCCTTCGGAGCGTACTCTCGTCCTTTCAGATAGGCGAACGTAATTTCGTCGGGAGCTATGATGCCGGCGCGGCTACCCATCTCGATGGAGAGGTTCGAGAGGGTGAGGCGTCCTTCCATCGAAAGACTGCGGATTGTGCTGCCGGCATATTCCACAACGTAGCCTGTAGCTCCGCTGGTGGTCATCTGTGCCATGATGTAGAGGGCGATGTCCTTGGCTGTGACGCCGGGCTGAAGTGTGCCCTCGATGTTGATGCGCATGCTCTTGGGTTTGGTTTGCAGGATGCACTGGCTGGCCAGAACTTCTGCTACTTCACTGGTGCCGATGCCCATGGCCAGTGCGCCCACCGCACCGTGGGTGCTCGTATGCGAGTCGCCGCAGACGATGGTCATTCCCGGCAACGAGAGTCCCTTCTCGGGGCCTACAACGTGTATGATGCCGTTGTCGGGCGTGCCCATAGCAAAATGTCTGATGCCGAACTCGCGACAGTTGCGTTCGAGGGTCTCCACCTGCTTGCGGCCCACGGGGTCGTTTATCACATCCTGCTGGTCGCTGGGTGTGTTGTGGTCGGGCATGGCAAAGATCTGTGCAGGGCGAAACACACCGATTCCCTTGTCGCGCAAGGTGTCAAAAGCCTGTGGACTGGTGACTTCGTGGGCAAAGAGACGGTCGATGTAGAGTTGTGTGGGTCCGTCCTCCACGTTCTGCACAACGTGCTTATCCCATATTTTGTCGAAGAGCGTCTTCATTGTTTGTTTCTTCTCTATTTAAACTTGTTGATACAGTCGATATATGCTTCCACGCTGGCGGTCACGATGTCGGTGTTGGCACCGAAGCCGTAATAGAGTCGGCCGTCGTATTCCACCTGCATGTGAACCTTGCCCATGTCGTCGCTTCCCTTCGAGATGGCCTGTATGGTGAATTCCTTCAGCGTCATCTGACGTTTGATGATTACCTTCAGGGCACGGATGGCTGCGTCCACCGGACCGTTACCTGTGGCAGCGGCCTCGAACTTCTCGTTGGCGATGATAAGACCTATACTTGCCACGCTGCGCACACCTTTTCCGGTGGTCACCTGCAGATAGTCCAGCTTGATGTTGTGGGTGGCGGAACGGTCGGCACCTGCCAATACTAGAATGTCGTCGTCGGTCACTTCCTTCTTCTTGTCTGCCAGTTGCAGGAAAGCCTCGTAGACTTTGTCGAGACGTTCGCCGTCCAGTTCTACGCCGTTCACACTGAGGCGGTGGCGCAGTGCGGCTCGTCCACTGCGAGCCGTCAGCACGATGGCATTGTCGTCGATGCCCACGTCCCTGGGGTCCATTATTTCGTAGGTCGATGCGTTCTTGAGCACGCCGTCCTGGTGGATGCCACTGCTGTGGGCGAATGCGTTACGTCCCACGATGGCCTTGTTGGGCTGTACGGGCATGTTCATCAGACTCGACACCATGCGGCTGGTGGGATAGATCTTCGTGGTATTGATGTTTGTCTCGATGCCCAGATCGGGATGTGTCTTGAATATCATCGCTACCTCTTCCAGACTGGTATTGCCGGCGCGTTCACCGATACCGTTGATGGTCACCTCCACCTGACGAGCTCCGCCCAGCACACCGGCTATGGTGTTTGCCGTGGCCATGCCCAGGTCGTTGTGGCAGTGGGTAGAGAGGATGCTCTTTCCGGCGGCAAAGGCATCGACATGTTCGTAGAGGTACTTGATTTTCTCGAAATACTCGTTGGGGACACGGAATCCGGTGGTGTCGGGGATGTTGCACACGGTGGCACCGGCTTTGGTAACGGCATCGATAACGCGTGCCAGATACTCGTTGTCTGTGCGTCCGGCATCCTCGGCGTAGAACTCTACGTCCTCGACATAGCGCTTGGCATATTTGACGGCAGCCACGGCACGCTCGATGATTTCCTCGGGTGTCGAGTTGAACTTATACTTGATATGGCTCTCGCTGGTGCCGATACCGGTATGGATGCGTTTGTGCTTGGCATATTTCAGCGCCTCGGCAGCCACGTCGATGTCCTTCTCCACGGCGCGTGTCAGGGCGCAGATGGTGGGCCACGTGACGGCCTTGCTTATCTCTATCACTGAATTAAAATCTCCGGGGCTGCTGATGGGGAATCCGGCTTCGATGACGTCCACGCCAAGCGCTTCGAGCTGGCGAGCCACCTGTATCTTCTCCACGGTATTCAACTGGCAACCTGGCACCTGCTCGCCGTCGCGCAGCGTGGTGTCAAAAATATACAATCTTTCGCTCATAATTCTACGTTGATTTACAATCTTTTCCAATTTCGGGTGCAAAGGTACGAATTAGCGAGCAAAAAACAAAGTTTTACTTTGATTTTCCCCACACGCCCTTTTCGGACCTTCTCTCGCACGCATATCGCAGCATTACACATTTTGTAACAGAATCGGAAGATTCTCATCCGACAAGCCTTGCAAGGGTCATCGGAAACGGGTGTGAGGAAGTGTGAGAATGGATGGACTTCGCTACGCTGCCGTGAGGAGGCGAGAACGAGCGCGATGCAACCACTTGATTATCAACACTCGGAAATTTTACGTTTTCCCCTTCTCCCCCATAAAATTCCCGACGGAACACGTTTTTCAGAGAAACGCAACGTGGTGCGACAGCCTTCGCAACGTGGTGCGACAAACGACATTCCGTGCTGCGACGACCGAAAATCGATTCTCCGAGAAAATACGCGCAGAAAAGTGTAAGGATTATTCGCCAGTCAACGCACACTCCGAACGCAGCACACGGATGCAACGTCTCCACGACCGCCACGAGAGACTCTGAGCGGTTTTTGAGTGAGAAAAGGCGCAATGTCTTGGTCGTTCGCAGAAAAAGCCGTAATTTTGCGACATATTATTTAATAAGGTACAAAAGTTAAACACAGACAAAAACGTACATGATGAAGAAAATTGCCTATTCGCTGGCGCTGGCGCTGAGCCTGTGCGCCTGCGGCAAGAAAGCGACCACTCCCACGGTCGAATTGGATGAAGAGGAGATGCCCCCAGTGATTATTGCCTATTTCTCGGCTACCGGAACCACGGCGCGCGTGGCCAAGATGATGGCCGAGAGCCTGCAGGTGGACCTGCTGGAGATAGTGCCAGCCGAACCATACACCGCAGCCGACCTCGACTGGAACGACAAGACGTCGCGCAGCACCCTCGAAATGCAGGACAGCACCGCCCGTCCCGCACTGGGATTCGACGTACCCGACCTCTCGAGCTACAAGCTCATCTATCTGGGTTATCCCATCTGGTGGGGTAAGGCTCCGCGCATCATCAATTCGTTCATCGAAGCCGCCAATATCGACACACTCACCCAGATACTGCCCTTTGCCACCAGCGGCGGCAGCCCCGTAGAGCCCAGTGCCGAAGCACTGAAAGCCACCTACCCCGAACTGCGCTGGGAGGCTCCCATACTGCTGAACAACATAGGCGACGACGGCCTGCAGACGCACGAGGATGAAGAAGCGGACGCGGAATAACCACACCGCCGCACAGCCCTGAGACCGTCGGGCACACAACAACCCGATAACAACCCCGAGACGCAGAGATGAGAAAGAGATTACTGGCCCTGGTGTGCATGGCACTGATGTGTCTGACACACGGAAACGCCGTGCTGAAGGAGCGCGACCTGGCACGCACACTGGGCGTGCTGAAAGCCGAACTGCAGGCCAACTACGAACGCCAGCAGGCATTCATGGCACGATATGAACAGCAGGGTGCCGCACAACACCAGCAGCTCGTGCGATACATGCAACAGTGCGAGCAGATAGGACTGATGCTCTATTCGCAGTCCACCGAGAACACCTTCGACATGGCCTACGCATGCCAACAGGCCACAAGTCTCTATCGCCACCTGAACGAACGCGACAGCAAGATGCTGCAGTATGACCGCATCATCACACACATCGAACAGGAACTGGAGCGTTACGAGGCACTCATCACTTCGCTGAAAAGCATGCCGCCCGTGCAGGACGCCGACGAAGTGCTCACCAGCAACGACACCATACTGCTGGCAGCCATCGACTCGCTGGTGACTTCGCGCCGACATTCGCACGTCGCATCGCCCGAAATTCAGGAAAATGACGACCTTCCTCCCCCACCCGAACACACAGACGAAGTGCTGGAGGAAATGGAGCAGGAACCACTCTACCTGAGCGGACAACAGCTCGCAGACCGTGCCGACTGCCTGCAGTATGCCGACACACTGCGGCAGAACTTGCAGCACTTCCTGGAGAACATGCAGGCCGAAAGTACGTACTATCAGAGCGTGCGTGAGAAAGTGAAAGCGCTGAACGAGTTTGCAGAAAGCCGCTACAAAGTATTGCAGGACAACATATTCAGGAACGGAAGCAGCAACTATTTCAGCATTCTCACCACGTTCCCCATGCAGTACCAACGTGCCATAAGCACCCTGCAGACGAGGTACAAGCCTTTCAAGGACCACGAAAGCACATTCTCGGAATGGCGCGGCGCCTACGTACTCTTCATCAGTGTCTTCCTGATTTTATATCTTTCGCTGGCACTGTTGGTCAGCAATGCCATCATACGGTGGCTGCTGCCCCGTCGATGGTTCGGCGATGACTATGTGAACAAACGCAAGGTGCTCACCTTCATCATCGGCATCGGACTGTTCGCCACTCTCGTGATGCTGGTGCGCACTTTCTCGCACCGCAACTTCATCCAGCTTGGCACGAGCCTCATCATCAACCTGGCATGGCTGCTCGAAGCCATCTTCCTGAGCCTCTACATACGTATGAGGGGAGAACAGATGGTGCATGCCGCAAAGGCTTATGCCCCGCTGATGCTGATGGCTTTTGTGGTGATTATCTTCCGCATCACGCTGGCACCCAACATTCTGGTCAACTTGCTGTTCCCACCCATTGCCTTGCTGTTCCTGCTGCTGCAAATGTGGAATTCGAAGCGTTTCCATGACTCGTTGCCGATGCTCGACACCATCTACACGCACATAACCACCATACTGATGGTTGTAGCGTGCGTTGCGTCGTGGATAGGCTACACGTTGCTGGCCGTTCAGATTATGATTTGGTGGACTTTCCAACTGGCAGCCATCACATCGATAACGTGTATCTACGACCTGATGGAGATGTACGAGAACCGCTACATTGTATTCCGCATCCGCCCCGAACTGAAAGAACGTCAGGCACAGGGTGAAGATATCTCGGAAGAAGTGGAACAGCTGCACCGCGAAATGAAGGCCGGACGTCACATCGGCAAGACGTGGCTCTACGACATCGTCTCAAAAGTGATTGTGCCCATCACGGCCGTGCTTTCCGTACTGTTCAGCTTCTACTGGGCTGCCAAGGTCTTCCAGATGACGACCATGTGCAAGGACATTTTCCTGAAAAACATCGTAGATCTGCCTGGCCTCATCCGTCTTTCGATATACAAGATATGCCTTGTGGCTGCCCTGTGGTTCCTGTTCCGCTATCTGTGTTACAGCATCTGCAGCATCTACATACACTTCCGCCGCCAGCTGCTGAAGCCAGGTGCCGAGATGAACCTCACGCTGGCCCGCAATGTGACCGCCATCGTCGTGTGGGGCATCTTCCTTATCATCTCCATGGTGCTTCTCGAAGTGCCCTGGAACGGCATATCGCTTGTGACGGCTGGTCTGGCCACGGGTCTGGGCTTTGCCATGCAGAACCTCATCGAAAATTTCTTCTACGGCATCAGCCTGATGACGGGACGTCTGCACGTGGGCGACTATATCGAGTGCGACGGCATTCAGGGCAAAGTGGAAAGCATCACGTACCAGAGCACGCAGATAACCACAATGGACGGCTGCGTGATTGCTTTTCTGAACAGCACGCTTTTCAGTAAGAACTTCAAGAACATGACGCGCAACCACCGCTACGAACTGGTGAAACTGCCCATCGGTGTGGCCTACGGAACGAACATCGACGAGGTGCGCCGCATGCTCGTCGAAGCCATCACACCCCTGTGCAGCGAGCGCAATGCAAGCGGACAGCTGGTGACGAACATCGAGGAGGTGAAGCCCAAGGTGGTCTTCGTGGACTTCGGCGAGAGCAGCGTTGACCTGGCCGTCGTCGTATGGATGCTCGTCGAGGAGAAGATAAGGCTGAGTGGTGCCATCCGCGAGATTATCTACAACACACTCAACGCCAACGGCATAGAAATCCCCTTCCCTCAGCGCGACGTACACATGAGGAGTTAGGAAGTGAGTTCCGGCGAGCGAATTACTCTGCCGGAATCCACTTGCAGCGGACGGGCGAGATGATGGCGCCCTCCTTCTTCAGCTGCGCAAAAACCTTGTCCACAATTTTGCGGTCGATGCCTGTCAGCTCGGCCACCTTGCCTGCGTTCAGAGGTACTCCAGCCTCGCGCATGGCCTGCAATACGATTTCTTTCATTTCTTCTGAATTTGTGTAGGTTATACGTATTCGACGGCCAAAGGTACGACTTCGTGCGGAGAAAAACAAATATATTTGAGCTTTTCCAAATATGAATCAGCAGAAATGTCCTGATTTCAGACGATTTAGACACGATTCACTCCTCGAGAGGCTCCGAAAAGTGCTGTGAGGAGCGATGAGAATGGATGGACTTCGCTGTGCGGTGGTGAGTAGCTGGAGATGTGCGAAATATAACCATCTGATTACCAGCATTCGCAAATTTTGCATGATTCTTTCTGCCGACGTAAAATTCCGCAGGGAACACGATTCGGAAGAAAACGCACCGTGGTGCGACAGCCGTCGCAACGTGGTGCGTCACGCTTCGTTCCGCATCGCGACGCAGAAAATTCAGCATCGGACTGAAAGACGACGCGAAATATGTAATGATTTACTCAGAGCACTTCGGGCAATTTGAAGAGGCCCGTGCCTTGACTGCCCTTGATGAGGATGGTGTAGTTCTCCAGAGGTTCGGCAGCCAGTGCAGCCTTCACTTCCTCGACATTGCGGAACAGGCGGTAAGGAGTGTCGGGTCCGGCTGCGCGCGAAAACTCCTCGCCCACGAGCCACGCCTCGGCAGGTCCGTCGGTCTGCAGCTTATTCAGCACGCGCCGATGCTCCTCCTGGCTGTGCACGCCCAACTCGAGCATGTCGCCCAAAATGGCCATCTTGCGCGGCGCATCGACAAACTGGAAGTTGGTGAGCGCGGCCGTCATGCTGACGGGGTTGGCGTTGTAGGCGTCCACGATGAGACGGTTGCGTTGCGTCTCCCGATACTCGCTGCGGCTGTTCGTGGGTCGGTAATCGGCGATGGCGGCATCGATTTTCGCAGGGTTCACCCCGAAATGGAGTCCGACGGTGACGGCAGCGCGCACGTTGGCGATATTGTATGCACCCACCAGATGCGTGTCAATCTGATGCCAGGGTGCATCGGGTTCGGCCTTCCACTGGGCACTCAGGAAGAGACCAGCCTCGGCCACGCGGCCTTCGACGTACGGCACGGCATCGACACCCAACGCAAATCCGCGCTCGCGAGCCATGTCAAGCAACTGGTCGTCGAAGGCATTCAGGAAGATGAAGCGGGAACGCTGGTGCAGGTCGTCGTACAGCTCGCCTTTGGTTTTCCGCACGCCATCGAGCGAGCCGAAGCCCTCGAGATGAGCCGTACCTACATTCGTGATAATTCCGCAGTCGGCCTGCACGAGACGAGACAGTGCGGCTATCTCGCCAGGATGACTGGCACCCGTCTCGATTACTCCGAAATTGTGCTCGGCGGTGAGACGCAACAGCGTGAGCGGAACGCCTATATGGTTATTCAGATTGCCGCGCGTGGAGAGCACATGATAGCGCTGCGAGAGCACAGCCGTGACGAGTTCCTTGGTGGTGGTCTTGCCATTGGTGCCGGTTATCTGCAGAATGCGTCCGCCCCACTGGCGGCGATGGTAGAGAGCCAACTGCTGCAGCGCCTCGAGCACATCTGGAACCACTATGAAACGCTCGTCGGTGGCCACTGTGGCATCATCGACCACGGCACGCACACAGCCGCTCTCGAGGGCCTTTACTGCAAACTGGTTGCCATCGAACGTCTCTCCCCGAAGGGCAAAGAAAATGGAACCCTCGGGACACCGGCGGCTGTCGGTGGTCACCACGGGATACTGGCAGAATACATCGTAAAGTTGTTCGGTATTCATTGTTTGTTGTCTTTTTCGCTATTACAAAATTACATCAAACGCGCGGAACGGCAAAGGAAAATGCGAAGTTTTTGCCGATTTAGCGTTTTACATACTTGGCGATGTTATAAATAATATGTAATTTTGTGGCAAGAAAAAGAAAAAGGTGGATAGCAGACAAAATATGATCAACGTGAGCGGGAAACTCATGAGCCTCAGCGAACCACGGGTGATGGGAATCCTAAACCTGACGCCCGACTCGTTCTACGCCGAAAGCCGTCGGCAGACAGCCGAAGAGGTGGAAGCACAAGTGAGACGTATGCTGGACGAAGGCGCAGACATCATCGACGTGGGCGCATGCAGCACCCGCCCCGGCTCGGAGCCTGCCACCGAAAGCGAAGAGATGGCCCGACTGGAGGCAGGCCTGAAGGTGGTGCGGCGTGTGGCACCGGATGCCGTCCTCAGCGTAGATACGTTCCGTTCATCGGTAGCTCGTCGCTGCGTAGAAGAATTCGGCGTTGACATTGTAAACGACATCTCAGGTGGCGAAGCAGACACCGAGATGTTCCCCACCGTGGTACAACTGGGCGTACCATATATCCTGACACACAGCGAGAAACTGTCCCCGGATGCTGATGTGATGACCGAAGTGCTGCAATTTTTCGCGCGCAAGAGCCAGCAACTGCACGAGATGGGCTTAAATGACATCATCCTGGACCCAGGCTTCGGATTCGGAAAGACACTCGAACAGAACTACGTGCTGATGAATCGCCTTGAGGACTTCCACGTATTGGGACTGCCCCTGCTGGTGGGCATCAGCCGCAAAAGCATGATATACCGTCTGCTGGGCACATCGCCGCAGGAGGCGCTCAACGGAACAACCACGCTGAACACCGTCGCCCTGATGAAAAGGGCTGCCATACTGAGAGTACACGACGTGAGAGAAGCCGTAGAGACCATAAAGATTACAAGACAACTATGCTCGAATTTGGCATAAAAGACATCATCGACATCCTGCTTGTGGCCATAATTCTCTATTATAGCTACAGGCTGATGAAACAGTCGCGCTCGGTGAACATTTTCTACGGCGTGATGGTCTTTGTCACCGCATGGATTGTCGTCAGCAAGGTCCTGGAGATGAAACTGCTGGGCACACTGCTCGACCAGTTGGTGAGCGTGGGTACCATCGCCATCATCATTCTCTTTCAGGAAGAAATACGTCACTTTTTCTACAATCTTGGCGCTCACGAACGCACCCACCGCATATTCCGTTTCTTCCGTCCCGACCGCAAGAAAGGACAGGAAGACCTGAAGTATGACCGCGAGACAATCATCCCCATCGTGATGGCCTGCCTGAACATGAGCAAGCAGAAAGTGGGTGCCCTCATCGTGGTGCAGAACAACGTGCCGCTGAACGACTTCATCAACTCGGGCGACACCGTAGACGCACGCATCAGCCAAAGACTCATCGAAAACGTTTTCTTCAAGAACAGCCCTCTGCACGACGGTGCCATGATAATCTGCGGCGGACGCATCACTGCCGCTTCATGCATCCTCCCCATCAGTCACGACCTAGACATGCCCAAGGAATTCGGACTGCGCCACCGCGCAGCGAAAGGCATCAGCCAAGAGACCGACGCACTGGCCATCGTGGTGAGCGAGGAAACCGGATACATCAGTGCTGCCTACAACAACGAACTGCGGAGCCGACTGACGGCCGAAGAACTGGAAAAGATTCTGATGAAAGGACGATTCTAAACAATATACAACAATGAACATTATCGAACAAATCATCGCCCGTGCCAAAAGCAACAAGCAGCGAATCGTGCTGCCCGAGAGCCTAGAGGAACGGACACTGACAGCTGCCGACCGCGCACTGGCCGACCAGTTGGCAGACATCATTCTCATCGGCAACCGCGATGAGATATTCGCTTTGGCCGAAAAACTGAACCTGACACACATCGACCAGGCCACCATCATTGACCCAAAGACAAGTGAGAAGACCGAAGAGTATGCCCAGTTGCTCTACGAACTGCGCAAAAACAAAGGCATGACACTGGAGGAAGCACACCAGAAAGTGCTCAATCCACTCTACTTCGGATGTCTCATCATCAAGAACGGCGATGCTGACGGACAAATCAGCGGAGCACTCAGCACCACAGGCGAGACCCTGCGCCCTGCCCTGCAAATCATCAAATGCTCGCCCGGAATCACCTGTGTGAGCGGCGCCATGCTCATGGTAACGAAGCAACCTCAGTATGGTGAGAACGGCGTATTGGTGATGGGCGACGTAGCCGTCACCCCCATGCCCGACGCAGCACAGTTAGCACAGATTGCCGTGTGCACCGCACAGACCGCTCGCAGCGTTGCTGGATTCGCAGAACCGCGCGTAGCCATGCTCAGTTTCAGCACCAAGGGAAGCGCCAAGCACGAAGTCGTGGACAAAGTAGTAGAAGCCACCCGACTGGCACTCGAGATAGACCCCACACTCCACATCGACGGCGAGTTGCAAGCCGATGCAGCCCTCGTACCTTCTGTAGGAACGAAAAAAGCACCCGGAAGCTCCATCGCAGGTAAGGCCAACACGCTGGTGGTGCCCTGCCTCGAAGTAGGAAATATTAGCTACAAACTGGTGCAACGCCTCGGAGACGCCGAAGCCATCGGCCCCATCCTGCAGGGAATAGCACGACCCGTGAATGACCTCAGCAGAGGTTGCAGCGTAGACGATATATATAAAATGGTTGCCATCACAGCCTGCCAAGCCATGGATGCCAAGTAGTTTGTTTGCATTGACCATTACTATTGATATAATAATGTCATAACGGAATTACTTCAACAAACAACTAAGTAAAGATATGAGGAAAACCATCACCGCCGAATTTCTCACTCTCGTCTAGTTAACAGGTCAGACACAAGTGAAATTATTCTAATCATTCAAAGATAATGAAGATATTAGTCCTAAACTGCGGAAGCAGCAGTATCAAGTACGCCCTTTACAATATGGATGACCACAGTGTCATCACCAGTGGCGGAATAGAGAAAATCGGCCTGCCCGATTCGTTCATCAAGTTTAAGCTCAACGGCGAGAAGCATCAGATTGACCGTCCGATAGAGGAACATACCGCAGGCGTTCAGTTCATCTTCGAGGTCTTGACCAGCGGAAAATATGCCGTGCTGAAACACCTCGACGAGCTGGGTGCTGTGGGACATCGTATGGTGCATGGCGGCGAAAAGTTCAACAAATCCGTACGCCTCACACCTGAAGTGATGGAAGCCTTTGCCGCCTGCAACGACCTCGCGCCGCTCCACAACCCCGCCAACATCAAGGGCGTGAATGCCGTCAGCGCGCTCCTGCCCGACATTCCGCAGGTGGGCGTCTTCGACACCGCCTTCCACCAGACCATGCCTGACTACGCCTACATGTATGCCCTGCCCTACGAGCTGTACGAGAAATACGGCGTGCGCCGCTACGGATTCCACGGAACCAGCCACCGCTACGTCAGCCAGCGTGTATGCGAATATCTGGGTATCAAGCCTGAAGGCAAGCGCATCATCACGTGCCACATCGGCAACGGAGCCAGCATCGCAGCAGTGAAGGACGGCAAGTGCGTAGACACCAGCATGGGTCTCACACCCCTCGAAGGCCTCATCATGGGCACCCGTTCGGGCGATATCGATGCCGGAGCAGTCACCTTCCTCATGGACAAGCTCAACCTCAACACGCACGAGCTCAGCAACCTGCTCAACAAGAAGAGCGGTCTGGCTGGAGTGAGCGGACTGAGCAGCGATTTCCGCGACATTCTGGCTGGCATAGCCGACGGCAACGACCGTGCACGTCTGGCCAAGGAGATGTATACCTATCGCATCAAGAAATATATCGGAGAATATGCCGCAGCTATGGGCGGAGTGGACGTCATCCTCTTCACCGGTGGTGCCGGCGAGAACCAGTGGGAGGTGCGCGAGGGTGCCACCAGCGGACTGCAGTTCATGGGCGTGGAGGTTGACCCCGAGCGCAACCATGCCTGCCGAGCCACCGAGGCCATTATCAGCAGCGACAGCAGCCGCGTAACCGTCTGCGTGATTCCCACCGACGAGGAACTCATGATTGCCCTCGACACACAGGCGCTCGTCTCCTAAGACAAGACGAAGCAGCACGAAACTGAAGAAAACGCACCACGCTGCGACGGCCGTCGCAACGTGGTGCGTTTCATGTTTCTCCACGGTGCGTTTTTCGTCGCACCGTGCTGCGTCATGCTCACAAGGGGTTCTTCTCTGCCGACAAAGGGTATTGGCGAGACGGCCGATTCAAATTTCGACCGCTACGGCATGACGAGAACACGGGTGGGATGCAGCCCCTCGTTCACCTTCAGTTGATATATGTCGAGGTCGGCATGGGGTGTGCGGATGACGATGGTCTCCTGCTGACCGGGAAGCAGAGTGATGAAGTTGTCGGTGTATCGGGTGGCGTGGAGCGGCTGTCCGTCGGCATCGGTCAGGAGAATCTGGGTGAAGAATGCAATGCGTCGGCTCGAGTTCTTTATCTTCACTTGCCAGCAACGCAGATCACCCTCGGTGGGCAGTGCCGTGACCTTGACACTGGGTTTGGCCTGCGGCATGTCGGCCAGTGCCTCGAAGCCTCCGGTGCAGGGTCCGGTGACGGTCTGACGGCCTTCGTACTGGTTTGTGGAACGCCAATAGAAATTGCGCGAGAGGACGGTTTCCTGCGCGTCGGTCAGCGTGAGGGCGATGAAGTGAACGGGGGTGAGACGTTCCTCTGGGAGCTGGACGGTGAGGATATCGTTGGCAACACCGTCGGCGGGCACATCGGCCTTGGCCTGACCCTGCCAGATGCGTCGGCTCTGGAGGTCGTAAACTTCGGCCTGAACACGCAGTCCGGGACGTGCTTCGAGGTATTCGTTGCAGACGGAGACAGTGTTCGTGAGGTAGTCATACTGGACGTGGAGCGGCTCGAGGGAGTGCATGGTGTGGTAGAGGGAGGCTGTGGGTTCGAGCATCCAGTCCCACATTCGAGCGCAGACCTGCATGTTGGGACAATTGTGATACCAGAAGAGAAGTCCAGAGCACCAACGGTCGCCATACTGGAGCTTATGCTCGTTCCAAACTTCCCAAATGCTCTTGCTGTTGATGGCCCCCACGAGCTGTCCCTTGCGGGCATAGTCTTCGATGTCGGTGGGCGTTCCGTATTGCTTCACCATATCGTCGTAGAGGGTGGACATCAGGTGGAATCCGTTGCCGTCCATATAGTCCCATGTCTCGCGATTCATGGGGAAGAGGTCTTCGGCCGGCATCATCTGACGGAGGCTCTCTACGATGGGCAGGGTGGGCGCTCCGTATTCGGGATTGAATCCGTCCACTCGGCTGCCGCGGTCGCTGGCTGTGTTCTCATAATGACGCATGGGGTTCACCTGCTTGTACGGGCTGCCGTCGTGAACGCCGTCGCACTCGGACTGCATCTGATAGGGGCGCGTGCCGTCGATGCGCTGCAGGAGTTCCTCAGCTCCGGTGACGGCCGTGCTTTCGTTGCTGGAGACGTAGAAGATGAGACTGGGATGGTTTCGGATGCGACGGACGGTGCTTTCCATGTTGGCAAGATAGAGTGACTCGTCGAGGGGATGTCGGGTGTCGCCTGTCATCCAGAATTCTTGCCATACGAGAATGCCGTACTGGTCGCAGAGTTCGTAGAAGCGGTCGCTCTCAGCGATGCCTCCTCCCCAAAGGCGGAGCAGGTTGATGCCACTCTGGTTGGTATAGGCAAGTTCGGTTTCCATGCGCTGGTCGTCGGTGCGCAGCATGGCTTCGGGTATCCAGTTGCTGCCGCGGACAAAGACTTGATGACCGTTGATGACGAAGAGTTTTGAGCGGTCTGGCGTGGTGCGGACAGCCTGCACATCGCGTATGCCGAAGCGTGTCTGCAGACTGTCGCTCAGCTGACCTTTTGCGTCGCGAAGGGTGAGCTGAAGGGTGTAGAGCTCTTGTGCGCCCTTGAATTTAGGCCACCAGAGACGCGGGTTCTTGAGTGTCAGCTGAGGGAACTCCTGTGGGGTGAACTGGACGGTAAGGTGCTCGCCGCGCTGCAGGCTTACTTTCTTCTCTACGCGAACACCAGCCTCAGGAATTTTTGCCTCTACGATGCACTCGGCTCCGGAGGTGTTGGGATTGTGCACCTCGACACTGATGGTCTCGTGGGCGACATCGTAGTTCGGTTTTTCGAGGTTGGAAATGACAAAGGGTGCACGCAGTTGCTGGTTCCCGGTGGAATAGAGGCGGATGTCGCGCCAGATGCCGGTGTTTCGGTCACGGATGCCGTCTTCGTAGGTGAAATCCCACCCGACAGTCATCAGTTGAGTGACGTTTTGCCCTATCCATCCGTCACCACCGTTGTGCCACTCTCCCGTGGCGCCCCATGTCTTGGGCATCGTAGTGCCAGGCACGTCCACGGGATATACTTTGACGGCCAGTGTTGCGGTCTCGCCGGCTTTCACGCAGTCGGTGATATCGATGCTGCGACTGCAGAACATGCCAGCCATGACATCGACAAGACGTCCGTTCACCCAGAACTCGGCACGATAGTTGATGCCTTCGGGTTCGAGCCAGATACGGCGACCTTGGAACGAAGCAGGGACTGTGAATTCTGTACGGAACCAATAGGTGTAGAACTCGCGTCCGACATGAGCCAGGTCAGGGATGAGTTTGCGGCTCAGTTTGTTGTTCGTGCCGTAATAGGGTTCTGGATATACGCCGTTCTCAACAAGGGAGGTAAGGATGGTGCCGGGCACAGCGGCTGGCATCCATCCGTCGGAGCGGAAGCCTACGGTCGATATCTCGGCACCGGTGGCTTTTATGGCATCGGCACGAAGCATACTCCAGGCGGTTTCGCCTCCGTGAATGAGTTGTGATTTCAGCAAAATGCCGTCTTGACGAGCAACGGCGGACTGGAATGTTGCGGCCAGCAGGGTCGCAAGAATGAGGGTGCGCAGTTTCATTATATGAAATTAAATGGTTGCGATATGGTATTAAATAGTTCGATTACCACCCACAAAGATATGAATAAATGAACAGAAAAGCAAAGTTTGTTTTGTTTTTCTCGAGCGGATGTACCTTTTGATGGAACAACGAAGGCGGCCTGACATGTGTCAAGCCGCCTTCGTCATGTATGGCAGTCCCCTTGCGGAGAGCGTCAGTCGTTGAGGTCTATCACGTAGCTGGTCTTGCGTCCGGCAGGCGTGATTGCCTTTATCCACAGTGTGCGCTCGGGACTCTGGTTGGCGCTCTTCACAGCCTCCTCCCAGTCTTCCACGGTCTGCATCTTGGTTTCGTTTACCTGCAGGATGATGGTACCCTTGGTGGCACCTTCGGTCTTGAGCTTTCCGTTGCGGATGGCGGTGATAGAGAGTCCGTAGCTTATGTTGAGATTCTTCTTCTCCTCGTCGGTCACAGGCTTCAGTGCCACGCCCATGTCGTCGAGGTCGACCTCTTCCATGATCTTCGTGTTACCCTGGGTGTTGCGCAGTGTCACGCTCACGGTGGTCTCCTTCTTGTTTCTCAGATATGTCACCGACACCTTGTCGCCCGGGCGATGCTGTGCGATGGCTTCCTGCAGCTCCGACATTTTGCTAACCTTCTTTCCGTCGAACTTCGTGATGACGTCGCCTTGCTCCAGTCCGGCATCCTTGGCTGCGCTGGCATCGGATATCTTTGCCACGTAGACGCCCGAGACGGTTCCCAGGTCAACCTCGTTGCCTTTTTCCTTTTCCGTATCGATATATACGCTCAGGTCGTTGCCCTGCACACCGAGTATGGCGCGCTGTACGGTGCCATAGACCTTGAGGTCGGCCACCACCTTGTTCATGATTGTCGTGGGGATGGCGAAGCCATATCCGCTGTAGCTTCCCGTCTGGCTGTAGAGCATGGCGTTGATGCCCACCAGCTCTCCGCGCTCGTTCACCAGTGCGCCGCCGCTGTTGCCGGCGTTGATGGCAGCATCGGTCTGTATGAAGCTTTCGATGCCGTTGGCACCCAGTCCGCGCGCCTTGGCACTGACGATGCCGGCCGTCACGGTGCTTGTCAGGTTCAGCGGGTTGCCTACTGCCAGCACCCACTGGCCGAGTTTCAGTTCATCGCTGTTGCCGATGGGCAGGGTGGGCAGGTCTTTGGCATCAATCTTGATGAGCGCCAGGTCGGTGGTCTCATCGGTTCCGATGATGCGTCCCTTGAACTCGCGGTTGTCATTCAGCTTCACCTCAATCTCGTCTGCGCCGCCCACCACGTGGTTGTTGGTCACGATGTATCCATCGCTGCTGATAATCACACCGCTGCCGGCTCCGTGGCTGTCGGGCTCTTTATATTCGCGCTGCTGCGGCTGCTGTCCGCGACCCTGTCCGAAGAAGTCGCCGAAAAACTCGCTGAAGGGGTCGCGAACGACATACTGGCGTGTGCGGCCCATCTTTGTTACCTTAATATATGCTACGGCGTCCACCGATTTCTCGGCCGCGTATGTGAGGTCGACATATCCGCCCTGAGGCACTGACACGGGTGCTGTTGCGAAAACCGGTTCGGCTTCGGCCTCCACCGTCGACTTGGAACTCTTGATGACCGAGGCAGTCACTGCAGTGCTGACGCATACCAATGCGAGGGCACCAATCCACAATTTAGTTGTCTGTTTCATAACTTCATCCAATTTTATTTGTTAATATCTAAAATTCAAACTCTCGTTTTTCTGCTGCAAATATAGAGATATTTTGCCGAATATAGTTTAACTCGCGGCCAAAATTTCCCAAGTTTTAACACAGAAAATAGCTCCTTTAACGGTTGTTAAACGTAGGAGCACGGCATTTTTACATTCGTTTACGCACCAGACGGAGCTATTTTCCCGGCACGAAAGGCGAGGGCGCACAAGGGGACGAACGAGGGAAAGATTCGTTACATTTATCTGTGCGCATTTTCTTGCAAGACCGATTTTCGGCCGCAGCAGCGTGGAGCGCAGCCTGACGCACCGTGGTGCGACAGCCGTCGCAGCACGGTGCGTTTTCTCTCGAAGCACGTTCCAGCGAGAATTTCGTCAAATGAGCAAGGAGAACGCAGAAAATACAAGCATTGATAATCAAGCGGTTACATCGCCGTCATTTCCCACTGCTCACCCCTGCGCAGCGAAGCCCATCGATTCTCACACCTTCTCACATCGGTTTTCGACACCCACAGAGACATGCAACGGGCCGGAATCTTCCGATTTTCGGACATTTAACCTATTCCGCCCTCTCCTCGAACTTTTCTATTCAGAAATTATATCGGCATAAATCAGATTTGCAGTCATTCAGGTAACACAAACGGAATTTTTCCTGTTTCATTTGGCTTTTCGCTCGCTTAACCGCACCTCTGACTATTCATTCGAAAGCACTTCCACTCGGAAAAAAACCAAATAAATTTGGCTTTTCGCTCGCTTAATCGTACCTTTGCAGACGAGAACAGTGGACCGGCCTGCCGCTGGCCCCTTCGTGGGGCGAGAGGAAAGTCCGGGCAACACAGGGCATTCCGCTTCCTAACGGGAAGAGGCTCGCGAGGGTCAGACCGTGCAGAAGAAAACAACCGCCCAAGCAGTCTGCAAGGGCTGCCGGCAAGGGTGAGAAGGCGGGGTAAGAGCCCACCAGGCCCGTGGTGACACGCGGTGCTGTGCACTCCGGAAGTTGAAAGTTCATGTAAACCGGCGAAGACAAAGAGAGGGTAGCCCGCCCGAGCCGGAGGGTGGAACGATAGAGACCACGCGGTGACGCTGGCCGTAGATAAATGGCAGGCACCGCACCATTCGTGCGGACACAGAACCCGGCTTACAGGCCCACTTTCTCGTTTTCTTCGCAAAGACGAAACGAAAGAACGCAAACGAGGTAGACATCCTACATGAAACTGCGGAACATAGAGAGGATATGGTCAATCGACGAGCATAAGCTCAGGCCGATGCAACGATGGTGGCTGCGCGTGACAAAGCGCATCTTCATCGCCGTGGAATGCATCAACAAGAACAACATCATGAGCTATGCCTCCGCCTTGACGTACAGCAGCATGCTGGCCGCCATACCCGTGTTGGCCATCATCTTCGGCATCAGCCGCGGATTTGGCTTCGGCAGCTATCTGGAGGATAAGCTGCACGACTCGTTGCAGGTGGGCCCCGAACTGACAGACAAAGTCATCGAGTTTGTCAATTCATATCTGGAGCATACCCAGGAGGGCGTGGTAATCGGCGTGGGACTGATTGTGTTGCTCTACACACTGGTGTCACTGACAAGCAACATCGAGACAGCCTTCAACACCATCTGGTATGCGCCCTCGTCCCGAAACATCTACCGCCGCGTGCTCGACTATCTGAGCATCTTCGTGCTCGTCCCCGTGGTCATCGTATTCACAGGTGGCGTCAACCTGACACTGGCAGCCATCCGCGGCCACTTCCCAGACTATCAGTTCGTGAACGACACCGTGGAGTGGACTATACGCGTCTCCCCCACGCTGCTGGCCTGTGCAGCTTTCGTCCTGTTGTTCCGTTTCATGCCCAATGCCGACGTGAAATGGAAGAGCGTGTTTGTGCCGGGCATCGCGACAGGTATCCTCTTCATGACTGTGCAGTATCTCTATTTCCATTACCAGATAAAGCTGAGCAGCTACAACGCCATCTACGGCTCCTTCGCCGCCATCCCGCTCTTCATGCTGTGGGTTCATATCTCGTGGTGTCTGTGCCTCATCGGGGCCCAACTGTGCTATGCGCGCCAGTGTCTGGACGACTACGCCTTTGAGCGCAGTAGCATGGAATTGAGCCGCCGCTATCGTGACTCGCTGACGCTACTGCTGATGTGCCGCATCTGCAAGCGCTTCGCATCGGGAGGAACATCGTTCACAGCCCGGACACTCTCGCGAGACACACATCTGCCGGAGACTATCGTGCAGATACTGCTGAACGAACTGGTGAGCATGCAACTGCTGGCTGAAGTGTATGACGAAAGCGGCAAGCACAGAGAGTTTCTGCCCGCCATCGACATCAACCGCATCACAGTATCGACGGTGATGAGACGCATCGACTCGCACGGTGCCGAGAGGCTCGACCGCACGTGGCAGGCAAAGACAAAGGACTGGGAACAACTGCGCAACCTGAGAATTCATAACGAAGATGCACTGCTGATTGACCTCTGACATCCTCGTCACTCTTCACAAAAAGGCATAAAAAAAGAGACCGCGCAGGTCTCTTTTTTCGTATCCGAATACTGTCAATCAGTATGTGTATGTCTTCTCTGCGCCCCACGAATAGTTGAGCGAGAGGCTCGGAGAGTAATCCATCGTAGGTTCGATGAAGAAATTACCCGTATAGATAGTCAACTGATTGATGGTCATGGGCACCTCCGGGAAAGTGCGGCTCTGGATGAGCGTGCCTTTGCTGTCGAGTGCATCCACGGTGATTTCCATCGTGGCACCGGTCTTCGGCAGGAAATAATAGAGGGTGAAGCTGTTATTCTTCTTGCCCCACCAGCTGGAAGGATCGGCAAGCACCATATCGTATGTACGTCCCGTGTTCTGCACACACTCGCCGGTCTGCGCATTCAACACAGAACCACCGCGCGTTGACGTGAACCGCATCGTGGCCACACCCTCGGGCATCGCATCGGCCATCACCAGACGGAAGGCACCGATGACGCGGTCAAGCACTACGTTGCGCGAAGGTTCCAAACTCTCATCCACGTGGACAACCTCGGTATACAGGAAGGTGTGCGGCACATATGTATCGTCGAAAGAGATTGCTTTGGAGGACGTCAGATGGCAAGCTTTTGAACCCATGTAACCGAGGAAAACGATGCGATAAGTGACACCCTCTTCAAGATAAGCAGTGAAGTTGCCATAGTTTTCGTCACCTTTGTTCTGCGTCACCACTTCGTCCACCAGCTGGTCGGTGTCTGCCGAATAGATGGCCATCGTGAGGTGGTCAAGCAGGTCAACACTCTCGGCACGCGTTTCGTCGCCCAAGTAGTATTGCTCATAGTTCGTTACATGAAAGTTTACGGCACGGCGCTCGCCTTCCGTCAAGTCGTTACGCTGGCAGGCGGTAAGAAATCCTGCGCAGAGTGCCACCAGGCAATAAATGTATTTTTTCATTTTGTTTTAAGTTTTCCGGACAAAAATACACAGAAAAGGCGAATTGACAAAGGCTTTCAAGGATTTTTGGGGCATGCCGGCAGAAATTTACATGCTGCGAGATACGATTCTTGCACCGAAGACGCACGATTCTCGTCGAATCTTTGTATTTTTGCTGTGTAAAACAATTAAAACTTACGCATCATGGCATTGAGAATCATTATCGGGTGGCTCATCTTCGTGGCGGTAACCTATCTGCTCATGTGGTTCGACACGGCATACTACAAATACGATTTCCCGATGCTCTATCGCAAGATTCTGGACTCATTCACCGAGGAGGAGTGAAGCTGCGCAGTCTCATACTGGTGCTACTCCCAGCGGCAATGCTGACGGCGTGCGAGAAGTACGATTTCTCAGACGCCGGACAAACTGAGAGTGACGAAGCCTGGCAGCGTCCGACAGACACGGGGCAGGGCACAAGCACAGCACCCTACACGGTGGAGGACATTCTCTGGTACGACCACGAAGGCGAGGACGAGTGCTGGGTCATCGGATATGTAGTGGGCGCCACCTACCGCACGATGGAGAACATCGAACTGACGAACGAAACCTCCTACACACGAAACATACTGCTGGCCAGTGATACCATAGGCTTGACCCCGTGGGATGTCTTGCCGGTGGAACTTTCCACCACGGCCTTGCAGAAGCAATTTTCACTGCCCTACCGCCCCGAGGGCTTTCACCAGTGTGTGATGTTGCAGGGGCGACCTCTCACCTATTTCAACACCAATGGCCTGCGCGAAATCCGCACAGGCCATTGGCTTTTTGGTTTCAACATACGTTCCATTCATCCCACTCCCCAGGAGTGGACGGAAGTCGTTATTTCGTCACCAGAACGATGATTGAGATGACGGCCGAAACGAGGCTCAGGATGCTGGCTCCGGCGCTCAGGAAGGTGTAGAACGCACTGCTCTTCACGCTGGCGCTCTTATTGGGTTCCACGTAGATCATATCGTTCTGCTGCACGTAGAAGGCCGGGCTGTTGAAGATGTCGGCCTTCGTCAGGTCGAGTTCATACATCTTGCGGATGCCGTTCTCCTCGCGATAGAGCTGTACGTGCTGACGCAGACCTGTGTCGTCTATGTCGCCGCACTGTGACAGAATATCAAGCACGCTGTTGCGTTCGCTGCTAAGGTTCACCACACGCGGAGCTCTGACGGCACCCAGCACTGCCACGCGGGCATTGAGCAGACGCACCGTCACCTCGGGGTCTTTTATCAGGCCCGATTCAACAATCTTTTCCTCAATCAGTTTGGCGGCCTCATCCACCGTAGTGCCAGCCACATGCAGGCTGCCGATGGCGGGAAGATCGAGCAGTCCATCGTTGGTGATGGTGTAGCCATAGGCATTGGTCATCGAGCCCGAGGAGGTGATGTTGCTGCCCGAGAGGCGGTCGGACGTACCCATCGTGATATCCTGCGCAAAGACGGTGAGCAGTTCGGGCTCGCCGCAGGTCACCTTGATGAGCACCTGGTCGGCCGGTTTCAGCTTCATTTCATACTGCTGCAGGATGCGCTGGCCCTCGGCATAAATCGAGTCGGCGCCCTGGAAATACACAATCTTCTTTGTAGACACGCAACTGCTCATCGAGAGTACCAACATCGCGATGACAGCGCAGAGAATGGATTTTTTCATGTTACGATATCGAAATTTGCTGCAAAGATAGCATTTTTTATTCGTCCTCGGAACTAAAATTCAGATTTTTAGTCGATGCACTCACCATTATCGGCAATAAATGGAGAAAAATGATTATCTTTGCAGTCAAATTCAAAACCGTAACAATATGACTATAGCTGTAGATTTCGACGGGACGATAGTGGAAGACCGCTACCCCAAGATAGGTTCGGAAAGACCATTTGCCACGCAGACACTGCGCATGCTCATCAAGGAACGCCACCGTCTGATTCTGTGGACCGTACGCGAGGGTGAACTGCTCGACGAAGCCGTGGAATGGTGCCGCGAGCGAGGGGTGGAGTTCTACGCCGTCAACAAGGATTTTCCCGAAGAGGATGTGGAGAAGAACCGTCATTTCAGCCGCAAAATAAAGGCCGACGTGTGGATTGACGACCGCAATATAGGCGGGCTGCCCGACTGGGGGACCATCTACCATATAATTCACGAAAACAAGACTTACGAGGAGATTCTCACCGAGGAACTGACCGGCGCGCAGCATAAGCCGAAAAAGAAAAAGTGGTGGCAGTTCTGACCACGTCACCCTGACGTCTCCCCCACCCCTCCGCAACATGCACCGCAGTTTTCAGCTTGACGCACCGTGGTGCGACAGCCTGCGGACCGTGCTGCGACGCCCGTCGCACCACGGTGCGTTTCCGACAGGAGCAAAATAATTGCTAAACATCCAAAAAAGCAGCCCCCGAGAGTTCACATGAAACTTTCGGGGGCTGCTTATATATATAAAGATGTATAGGCTTCGGGGCAATTACTCGCCATACACACGGGTGGTGTGCTTGATGACAAGTCCGAAGAACACGCTCTGGTCTATATATTCAACCTGAGTTACCTTGGTGATGCCACCATTCTTGGCAGCTACACTGATATTGTTCGACCGGCCTTTGGAAGACCATAGACCGAGGATGATGGTGGACTTAGCATCGCCTCTCTTGGGACCAACAGGAGCCTTCTCTGCCAGAGCAGCTCCGCTGTTGATGGTGACACAACTGTTCAGCGAAAACATGGCAAGAAGCGCAGGAAACGCTAACATAATGATTTTCTTTTTCATAACTTGATGTTTTTTAGGATTACTTTTGAAATGTATTATTTGGCAAACGCCACGGAACGCGTTTCGCGAATGACGGTTATCTTAACCTGACCGGGATATGTCATCTCGTTCTGAATCTTGGTGGCAATTTCTCCACTCAGCAGTTCGGTCTGCTTGTCGTCAATCTTGTCTGCGCCGACGATTACGCGCAGTTCACGACCGGCCTGAATGGCATAGGTTTTCACCACGCCGGGATAGCTCATGGCAATGTCTTCGAGGTCCTTCAGGCGCTTAATGTATGCCTCCACAATTTCGCGGCGAGCACCGGGACGGGCACCACTGATGGCATCGCACACCTGCACGATGGGCGCAATGAGAGTGGTCATCTCCATTTCCTCGTGGTGGGCACCGATGGCATTGCAGATATCGGGTTTCTCCTTATATTTCTCTGCCAGCTTGGCACCATAGAGTGCGTGCGGCATCTCAGGCTCTTCGTCGGGCACCTTACCTATGTCATGCAAGAGTCCGGCACGCTTTGCCTTCTTGGGATTCAGACCCAGTTCGCTGGCCATCACGGCACAGAGGTTGGCCGTCTCGCGGGCATGCTGGAGGAGGTGTCCGTAGCTGCTGCGATACTTCATCTTACCGATGATGCGAACCAGTTCGGGATGCAGTCCGTGAACGCCCAGGTCGATGGTGGTGCGCTTTCCGGTCTCCATAATTTCCTCGTCCACCTGCTTCTTCACCTTCGCAACAACCTCTTCGATGCGAGCGGGATGGATGCGTCCGTCAGCCACCAATTGATGAAGCGCCAGTCGGCACACCTCGCGGCGCACAGGGTCGAATCCGCTGATAACGATGGCTTCGGGCGTGTCGTCCACAACGATTTCCACGCCGGCCGCAGCTTCCAGGGCACGTATATTACGTCCCTCGCGTCCGATGATGCGTCCCTTCACCTCGTCGTTCTCAATATGGAAGATGGTCACGCTGTTCTCCACCGCCGTTTCAGTGGCCACGCGCTGTATGGTCTGAATGATGATGCGCTTGGCTTCCTTGTTGGCGTTCATCTTGGCATCGTCCATTATCTCGTTGATGTAGGCTGCAGCGTTGGTCTTGGCTTCGTCCTTCAGTGTCTCCACCAGACGCTCGCGTGCCTCGTCGGCACTCAGTCCGGAGATTTCCTCCAGCTTGGTGCGTTCCTGTTCCAGCAGGCTGTTCTGGCGCTGTGTCAGTTCTTCTTCCTTCTTCTGCATCACAGCCTGCTGTGTCTCGAGCCGCTGACGCATGGAATCTACTTCCTGACGTTTGCGCGTCAGTTCGTCCTGACGCTGATTGAGGCTCATTTCGCGCTGTTTTGCACGGTTCTCTGCCTGCTGAATCTGTTGGTTTCTCTGTCTTACTTCTTTCTCGAGTTCAGCCTTTTTGCTGAGGAATTTTTCCTTCACCTCGAGCAGTTTCTTCTGTTTGATAACTTCAGCCTCCTTCTCGGCCGCTTCGCTTGCTTCGCGCGCCAAGGCCTTTCGCTTGCCGGGCACGAAAATCAAATACCAGACTGTTACCAAGACCACAAATGCAGCTACACCTATGGCCAAGGCTATCATCATATCGGTTGTCATGTAGAATTTTGTTTAATGTATTACTAAATTGGGGTCACACTCTCATTCGTTGTTCAGTGCGGACTCCAACTCGCCGAGCAATGGGCGCAGCCTGTCGATGATAGGCTGTGTGTCCATCGATGTTTCTTGCTGTTTCAGACGGACGGCCACGTCAAGCACCGTCATCACAAGATACATCTCGGTATCCATGTCCCGATAGTTGCTCGTATAGAAGTTGTACCTCTCCTTTATCAGCTTCTCAGCCTGACGATATATGTATTCGTCGTCACGTGGAATGGTCATCGGAAGTGTCCATGTGCCGAAGCGGAGGGTTATTGATAATGTATCGTTCTGCTCAGTCATCTTTCATATCAGTCTTTAGCATTGCGATACATCGGTCTATGTCTCGCACCATTTTTGAGATACGGCTGCGCATCTGCTTTGCATCGTCGTCAGCCATATCGATATATTTTGCCATCTTCAGATGGTCGTATTCTTCTTTCAGTTTCTGGTTTTGTGCATTAAGCGACTCTATGGTGTCCTGTGCTTTCTCCAACCGTTGCTGCATTTGGGCGCACTCCTGCTGCATCTGCTGATGTCTGAGCATCAGCTGACGTGCCCGCGTTTCGATGCGCATTACCATGTCAGTCAGTTGTGCGTCCATGCGTTTCTTGCTTAATTACACCAATTTGAGCACAAAGGTATGTTTTTTTTCGCGTAGTGCAAAATTATTCCTCACTATTTTTGCGAGGTTCCTTTTTTGCCAGCATCACGATGGTATGTACATATTCCGTCATCCAGGCCTCGGAATAGCCCAGCATCTGCTGATACTTTCGCACTGCCACACAGGCGCGGCGAACGCCTTCGTCCTTCCATTCGTTCTTGGTCATCACCTCGCGTATCTGTTTGGCAACCATCTCTTTCATGGCACTGCTGAAGAAACGTGGCAGACGGAATTTCCACTGCATCAGGTTGCTCATGAGCATCAGCAAGTCCTGACTGAAGCCCTGGAACGATGCCAGGTAGCTCTGCACGTCCTGCACTTTGCGGCAGCGCTTCTTCACACTAGTATCTATCTCGTCGAAGAAGACGTCGCTGACGTTGTAAATTTCCTGGATGAGTTTCTTGCAGTACTTGCGTTCGGCCAGTCCGAGCTTGTTGTTGAGCGTGGCCACATGATAGGTCTGCTTGAATATGCGCAGGTCGGGAAGGGCTGCCAAGTTGCTGATACCCAATTGCGAGGCCATCAGCGACTGATAATATACGCGGATGAGCAGCATGAAATCTTCCATGCCACCCACGCGATGTCCGTCCTGCTTTTTCTTACCGAAAAGTTTATTCCATATTGACATTTCTATACACCTTAATTTATATTTATTATGAGATTATCTTTGACGGAGGTCAGAGACTTGCGAGCAGTATGCGGAGGTCGAGCCAGAACGACCAGTTCTCGACGTACCAGACGTCGTCGTCCACCTCGTTGGCGAGGGCGGTTTTCGGTCGGCTCTGCCCCGCGTGGCTGTTCACCGATGCCCATCCCGTCAGTCCTGCCCGGGGCCAGCGCCGTATGTGATAGCGGTCGGCCTCGCGGAAGTAGTCCTCGATGTCGTCTGCCGAGCGGAGTGCCGGCCCTACGAACGACATTTCGCCCAGCAGGATGTTGATGAGCCGCGGCATGCGTGAGAGTCGTGTCCGCTCGTCAGTCTGGTTGAACGACAGGCAGTGGAAGACGTGTCCGTCGGGACCACAGCGTTTCTGGCGCAGGAATACGGCTCCGCCTCGGCGATGCTTCACACGGATGGCCTGCACCACCCACACGAGGGGGAAGAAAGTGAGCAGGGCCAAGAGGCTGAAAAGGAGGTCGAAGGCACGTTTCAGCGCACGGTTGTACCATAGGCTGAGGGGAGCACGACGCGGTTTGAGCAGGGTAAGATGCCCCATGCGACCGACGTTCATGCAGCGACGCAAGGAACTGACGTACAGAGGAATCTGTATGAATGTCACGCCACGTTTCTCGCAGAAATAGTACAATTCGGCCATCTCCTCGCGCTCCAGCACGGAGGCCGAGCAAAAGACGTGCGAGACGGCACCGTTCACCTCGAGAAAAGACATCACGGTGGCATGGTCGTAGCGCGTTGTCTTGTCGGGCAGGAAGTCGGGGATGCCCACGTCGGTGAAGAGTGCATCCACCATGTATCCCCGTCGAGCTTTCGTCAATTCGTCGTACAGCTCGTGGAGTTCGTCCTCACGACCTATCAGCACAGCATGTTTTCCGCTTTTCGTCATGTCTGGTTTCCGTATGAATTGTCTCGGTTGAAAGGTTGTTCTTTGAGTATTTGCTGCAAAATTACGGAGAAACGGGCGAATAAACAAATTTATTTTTATTTTTCCGAATCTGAGACCTCTGCGAAAGTTGGGGATGCGCATGGGAACACACAAAAAACTATAGTTAAAAACGCACCACGTTGCGACGCGTGTCGCACCACGCTGCGACGGCCTGCGCACCACGGTGCGACAGGCTGCGAAACACGGTGCATTTTTCCGCGTTGCACCGATGCACCTCCGTCATCGGGAGACGAAAGATGCAAATTTGTAGGATTTTGCTTCTTACACTCAGTTTTTTTTCTTATTTTTGCACGCAAATCATATATTGAGAGCAGAAGAGAGAGACTGAGTCTCATTTAAGGAATAGAAATTATCATACAACTAATGACTGACTACATCGAGAAACAAGAGTTTGAAGAAGAAAATTCGGCGTTCCAGCTGAAAGACATTTGGACCATCGTCGTGCTGAACTGGCAGTGGATTGTCGTTTGCGTAATCATTGCGCTCGCCATAGCATTTGCCTACCTGAGATATACCCAACCCGTCTACAACGCATCCATGAAGGTGCTGATAAAAGACGACGACAGCCGCCGTAAGATAAGCACGCAGGGCATGTCGCTCGAAAACATGGGTATCATTTCGAACAGCAACGGTTTCGACAACGAGCTGGAGATACTGCGGAGCACCAGCATCAGCACACGTGTGGTGAAGAAGCTGAAGCTCTATGTGTCGTACTACGTGGAGGGACGCGTTCGCAAAAGCGAGATTTACAAGACATCTCCCCTCATCGTGGACATGCCGGAGGAAGATCTGAACAAGCTGGAATGCAGAATCGAAATGAAAATAACCCAGGAGGATAAGATGGGCTATCATGTGGACGGCCGCATCTACCTGCCGCACCAGAAAGACTATCTGGAGTTCGAGAACAACATAGACTCGCTGCCCACCTCGCTGACCACGTCCGCCGGCACGGTGATAATCCAGCAGAACCCGGGCTACGAAATGAACGAGCGCCCGCTCTATGTCCTCGTACGTCCACCCATCTCCACCGGTCGTGACTGCGCCGAGATGCTCACTGCCGTACCGACCAGTAAGACCACCACTGTGGCCGAGCTGAGCTATCTGGACACCCACGTAGAACGTGCCATGGACTTCCTGAACGAACTGCTCAACAGTTACAACGAAGACGCCAACGAGGACAAGAACGAGGTGGCACAGAAAACCGAAGAGTTCATAAAGGCACGTCTGGATGCCATACGCCGCGAACTGGACGTAACCGAAGGAAATCTGGAGAGCTACAAAAGGAGCAACGAACTCGTCAATCTGGCAAACGATGCTACCAGCGCACTGACGAACATCAACGAATATCGCAAGCAGCAGGTGGAAATGCAGACGCAAATCAACCTGGTGAACGGACTCGTGGAATGGATGAACAATCCCGCCAATGTGATGGAAGTGATTCCGGCCAACCTGGGTCTGGAAGACGACAACCTCAACAAACTGATAAGCGAGTATAACACCTGCGTGCTGCAACGCAACCGTCTGCTGAAAAGCTCGAGCGAAGAACACACCTACGTGCAGCGCCTCACCGGTCAGCTCGAGGAAATGTGGCCCTCTATCAAGCTGAGCGTAGAATCCATCAAGCAAGACCTCGACATGCAGAAGCGAAGCATCGACCGACAATACTCGAAATTCAGCGGACGCATTAGCAGCACTCCCACACAGGAACGCGTGCTGGGCAACATCAGCCGACAGCAGGAGATACAGGCTGGCCTCTATCTGATGCTGCTCGAGAAACGCGAGGAGAACTATATCTCGGAAGCCAGTACGGCAACAAAGGCACGTATCATAGACGAACCTGAATACAACGGGAAAGTGTCGCCACGGAGCAGACTCATCGCCCTCATGGCTCTCATTCTCGGCACAGGACTGCCCATCGCATTCTTCTATCTGCGCAACCTGCTGCGCTATCGCATCGAGGGACGCTCCGACATCGAAAAGCTGACCAGCGTACCCGTACTTGCAGACATTCCCATGGCAGACAAAGACATGGACGGAGAACGAGCACTGGTGGTGATGGAGAACAACAACGACACGATGGAAGAGGCATTCCGCGGTCTGCGTACCAACCTGCATTTCGTACTCTCGGGCAACCAGAAGGTGATTGCAGGAACCAGTTGTATCCCCGGCGAAGGCAAGACGTTCGTGATTACCAACCTGGCCATGTCGCTTGCACTCATGGGCAAGAAAGTCATCGTGGTAGGTCTCGACATCCGCAAGCCGCGACTGGTGCGTCTCTTCAACCTGAAGGCGAACAAGCAAGGTATCACCACCTACATCAGTTCGGACGACGAGAGCTACGACCTGCTCGAAGAACAAATCTTCCACGGAGTGGGAAATCCCAACCTCGACGTACTGCCGGCCGGTATGATTCCGCCCAACCCGAGCGAGTTGATATCGCGAGAGCAGCTGGACCGCGCCATCCAACACTTGCGTGACCACTACGACTATGTCCTGCTCGACACACCGCCCGTGGGACTTGTCAGCGACACGCTCTCCATCGCACGCACTGCCGACATCACACTCTTCGTATGTCGCGCCGACTACACACCACGCAGCAGCTTCGAACTGATCAACGAACTGAAGCGCGAAGAGAAGATGCCCAAGCTCAACATTGTCCTCAACGGTCTGGACATGAAGAAGAAGAAGTATGGCTACTACTACGGCTACGGCAAGTACGGCCGCTACAGCAAGTATGGCAAGTACGGCGTTTACGGACACTACGGAAAAGCCGACAGCAATACAGGTCATACAGAAAAGTAACATAAGAAAAACATCAGAGTAGATGAAAAAACTCATCGCTGCCTGCCTTCTCATCCTTCCCTTGACGACAAGTTCCCAAGTAAGTCGTCTGGGAGAGGATGTAGCCTATAAGGCTGAACTTACGGGAGCAGTGAGCAACGGTTCGCACATGCCGTTCTGGTTCACAAGCAACCGTTATGGACTGGGCAGCATACACGACAACTACGGTTATCTGCGTGGTCAAATACTCCGCGACACACAGTCCGATTCGCTCCGCAACTGGCGCGTAGGCTACGGAGTGGATGCCGTGGCGGCTGCGGGAATGGACAACCACGTAGTGCTGCAACAGCTCTATGCCGAAGTGCAGTGGAGGATGCTCCGCCTGAGTCTTGGCCAGAAAGAGCGTCCCTTGGAACTGAAGAACCAACTGCTTTCCAGCGGTGGCATGACCACCGGCATCAACGCACGTCCCGTGCCACAGCTGCGTCTCGAAATTCCCGACTTCTGGACAGTCCCCGGCACAAAGGGCTGGTTTGCACTGAAAGCCCATCTCGCATACGGAGCATATACCGACAACGGATGGCAGCGCAAATTTACCAAAGATACTAACTACAAGTACTCAGCCAACTCGCTTTACCACACCAAAGCACTCCTGCTGCGCATCGGCAATACCGAGAAACTGCCCATCACCCTGTCGGGCGGTCTGGAAATGAGCACCCAGTTCGGAGGCGAAGCATGGAACCTGACTGACCGAATGGACCATGCAAGCGCAGATGAATTCTCTTCCCATCAGAAACTGCCCAAAGATATAAAAGCTTACTGGCATGCGCTCATTCCCGGAGGCAACGACGTGAACGACGGCGATTACAGCAATGCCGAGGGCAACCATGTAGGAAGCTGGCATCTACGTCTTGATGGCGAATGGCAAGATTGGAAACTCGGTCTTTATGCCGAGCACTTCTTCGACGACCACAGCCAGATGTTCCTCCAATACCCATGGAAAGACATGCTCTACGGAGGTGAATTGCATTTTCCCCAGAATCCTTTCGTCACCGATATCGTCTATGAGCATCTTCGCACGACGCACCAGAGTGGACCTATCTATCACGACGGAACGCAAAACATGCCCGACGAGATCTTCGGAAACGATGACTACTACAACCACCAGATATATGGAGCATGGCAGCACGCCGGCTTCGGCATGGGACACCCCCTGCTACTTTCTCCCATATACAACGAAAGTCACGAGATTTGCGTGGCCGACAATCGCATAACTGCCCACCACATCGGCATCAGCGGCGACCCCTATCAAGGCATCAGCTACCGTATTCTCTTCACACATGAGAGGAGTCTCGGACGCTACTATACGCCCCGCATCAATCCTGTCCACGGGAACTATTTCATGGCCGAAGCAACCCTCACGCCTGCCATCTTCATTCCTGCCCTGAGCCGAGGTCTCACCCTCACCATTGCATACGGACAGAACGGCGGCAGCATGCTCGCCAAGTCAAAGGGTGCCCTACTCACCATCGCATACCGCGGACATACAAAATAAGCCATTCCTACAGATGAAACACACACGACATATAATCGCCATCATAAGCATTCTCTTGCTTGCCAGTTGCGACCGGAAGGGGGACGAGAACGGTGCTCTCGACGGAATGTGGCAGTTGACCGAATGGCGCAACGAGACAGGCCAAGTCGTAGCCGACCAGAACGCAGGCATCTACTACAGTTTCCAACTGAAACTGATGAAAGTACAGGTCCCCTTCTCCACGGCATGCTATCTGTCGCACTTCGTTCACCAAGACGACGAGCTCATCGTCGGTCAGCCTACACACTGGCCCACAGACAGCATATATTCACTGAGCGAACTCACGAAATACGGTGTGCCTGCCGACGGACATTTCCATGTCGATGCACTCAGCAGCAGTCGCCTTGTGCTCAGTTCGGAGACGGGAAGACTCTCGTTCCGGAAATACTGAAGATGACTTTTCAATGCTCCCAGCGCAAGAGAAAAATCGCTCAAAAGATTGATGTATCGGGTGTTCCGACACCATGCAAACGCTCCGCAAAACGGAGCGTTTTCTTTTTTGTTTTATGCACAATAAAACACGGCCTGATTACGTTTTTATATATAGAAAGAGAAGAGCGTCAGACATGATTGAAATTAACAGCATCCTATCCCAACCGGCCTACATCAGTTTCTCGTCGAACAGCGGGGGCGATGCCATGATTCTTGTGACGGCTTTTGTTGTGACAGCACTCTTCTCCGTCATCGGGCTGTTGGGAGTTGTGTGGATGTGTCGCTATTTCAATATCTACGACCAGCCCAATGCTCGCAAGGTACACCACTGCCCCGTCCCCCGTCTGGGTGGTGTGGTGTTCATGCCTGCAGCCATTCTGGGAGTTTACACGACGCTTTATCTGCTGGGTGACACCGAGCGACGGTTGGAGGTGGGACTTTCCACGCTGGCGATGGCAGCCGGAGCATTGATAGTGTATATCATCGGCATCTTTGACGATTTGTATGGCATCAAGGCCGTTCACAAGTTCATCATCCAGGGCATTTCCGCACTGTTTCTCCCGTTGTGCGGACTGCTGGTGACCGACCTCAACGGCATCATGGGCCTGCACGAGATACCCCTCTGGTTCAGCTATCCGCTCACGGTGCTCCTGATAATGACAATCGTCAACGCAATCAATCTCATCGATGGAATCGACGGACTGGCGTCGGGACTGAGCATCCTCATTCTCTCGGCCTATGCCTATGTCTTTGCCCATCACGGACATATGCTCATAGCCATCCTGAACATAGCGTTCGTGGGAGCACTGGTGGCATTCTTCTTCTTCAATGTTTTCGGGCGTACCGGGAAGCTGAAAATTTTCATGGGCGACGTGGGAAGTCTCTTCCTGGGCTATGTCTGTGCCTACATGAGCATAAAGAGTCTGATGCGCCCCATTGCTCCCGTCGACTGTGGCGAAGAGCAGATGCTCATATCCGTGACACTGTTGCTCATTCCAGTCGTCGACATCATGAGGGTGGCACTGCAACGTCTCGCCACGGGGCATCACATCTTCGAGCCTGACAAGACCCACATCCACCACCTTTTCATGTCTGCCGGGCTCAGCATGCATGGGGCACTGGCAGCCATCATCCTCTTTTTCTTTGTAATTTGCGGAATGAACTACACGCTGTGGTCGGCCCACGTGAACCTGACGTTCATTCTCATTGTAGACGTCATCGTCTATGCGCTCGTCGTAGCGATTCTGCTCAATCGGATAAAGCATACGACACAGGGTTAAACGCACCGTGGTGCGTTGCCTGTCGCAGCGTGGTGCGACGGCCGTCGCAACGTGGTGCGTCAATTGTCGCAGCACGGTGCGTCAAAAGTCACGCTTCAGTTTAGTTCTTCGTATCCCTCCAACTTCCGGCTCCAGTCATAGTGCTGGCGAACCATCTGATAGCCCTGTTCGGCCATCGTGTTGCGGAACGTGCTCTCCTGCAGCAGACGAAGGCAGGCGGCGGTGAACTGGTCGTCGTCATGTGCAATGATACAGTTCTCCCCGTCGCGCAGCTGGGGAATTGCCGGAGCTATCAGTTCGGAAAGCACCACGGGCACCCCACACGCCATGGCCTGCAGCACCTTGTTCTGTATGCCTGCGGCCACACGCACCGGTGCAACTACGAGAGCCGACTGCTGTATCTCGGCCTCGAGGAGGTCGTCCACAAATCCGCTCACGACGATGTCTTCCGAGGCCAGTGCCTGTATCTTTGGCGGGGGCAGCGACCCCACGATGTGAAAGCGGGCCGAGGGAAAAACCTCTTTTACGCGTGGGAAGATGCGGTTGGCGAAATAGAGAGCCGCATCCTGATTCTGCAGGGTGCGCATATTCCCCAGAAAGGTTATACGGTTGGCATCGTAGCGGTCTGAAATATGGGGGGCGCAATGTACGCCGTTGGGCAGTGTGCAAAGCGACTGGGCCGGTCCTCCGCTCTTGGCGCGCAGGAAATCCTCGTCCGCCTGGGACACGAGCACAATCTTAGGGAATGTGCGGATGACATGCTGTTCGTATTTTTCTATCAGCCGCTGCTCCATGTAGTAGACATACTTGAGCAGTCCGCCTTTCTCGGCATTCATGGAGAGAGCATAGGTACGTGAAAGGGCATCGGTCATCTCGACAATTGACTGTTTCTGGAGGCCCAGACGCTCCAGATAGGGAGTCAGACGCACCAGGTGGGCGATATACAGGTCGGGCTGTTGCTCGGAAATGGCTTTCGAGAGAATCTTCCGGTAGGCCTTCGAGTGATAGTATCCGCACTGCATGGGCCGGCGCAACAGGAAATAGATGACGGAATAGAAATACGACTGTCTGGGCCGACGCCTGACATAGTATATGTGGTCGTAAAGCCTACTGGCCTGTTCTGTCGCAGGGGGCTCTTCGTCGGAGAAAGAGACCAGCGTCAGTATGTGACCCTTCGACTTCAGATAGTGTGCTATCTCGTTGATACGCAGGGCATCACCTCCATACTGAGGATAGGGAAAACGCGGAGCGAGTAGGCATATATTCATGTAGGAACAGTATGGTATTATTACATATCGGCCTGATGACCGATTTGTGTTTATCACTATATTATATAAAACGGATATGGGCACAGAAAGATTGTCCCAAGGGCAGGAAAAATTATGCGTTCATTATTCCTGAAGCTTGGGGAGGTCCCTCACATCGGATTCCGGCCGACGAAAAGGGCTCAGGCGCAGCGTTTCAACGGCACATCACAAGTCGTCCGCCAGAGAGCACCCGAAGAAAATCGGCCGCATCCACAGCTCCGCGATATGTGCAGTGGGACTTGCCCTGCCCGTTACCGAAGGACGGCGGCTGATTGGCCCAGAAGGTGATGTAGCTCACGGGGAATCCCTCCAAAGCCGGCATCACGGCACGCGACCACCACTGCGCATCGTCGGTGTTCTCGCCTCCTGTTTCGGCCATGCAGATGGGCATCTGCCAACGTTCGCCTAACGACTGCACCACCTGCAGGTTCTGATGCGCACGCCGAATGAAGTCGCTCCGGCGCGCCTCGATGCCGGGGATGCCGTTGTCGCGATAGACCTCGGTGCCCAACACATCCACATACTTGCGCCCCGGGAAACGCTCCAGATAATCGCGCTCCGAAGCCGTCACGCCGCTCAGCGAGAAGCAATAGAGCAGGTTGTCACAGCCCTTGTCTGACAGGTATTGATGCACCATACGCCATAGCCGCTTATACTGGCGCGCCGTACATAAGTCACTTCCCCACCAGAACCAGCTTCCTTGCGCTTCGTGGAAAGGACGGAAGACAATCGGAATGAGCATTCCATCATCGTCGCGCAACGTGAGGATATATTCGGCTGCAAGGTCCAGATAATGCAGGAAACGTTGCCGCGCCTCGGAATTTTTCAGTATCTGGCCCACCGTCTCAGGTCTCGAAACATCCCACGCCGTTCCTCCCGTCAGAGGGTTGTACATGTGCCAGGAAATCGTAGTGATGCCTCCCCGGCGATGCTGTTCAATGATGGCCCGTCGATGCTGCGCCCACGTGGAACCTGACATATAGTATCCGTTCTCAAGTTCCAGCGGGCAGAGGTCGACACTCAACACCATCGGACGATGACCGCTGAGTTCCTCGAGATCGCTTTTCTCGCAGGCTCCCGTGGTCCAGCCGTGCCCGTAGAACGTGTCGTCATGATGTCCCATGAAAACCTGCCCGGTCTCAGCCGCATTCAAGAGCCGCTGTCGCAGTCTCTCGGTGCCCTGAGCCTTGATGTCCACTACAGACACAAGCAGCAAAAGAAAGAAAAGAACTCGATACTTCATTGCGATACATGGATGTTATTGTCCTGACCGAATATCTTCCGAAACACCTGCTGCGACGCATTCTGAGAGTAGTTCTGCAGGAAAATCTCGCGTATTCGGGCATTGAAACGCGGCACGGGGTGAGCCGCATAATGGGTAATGGCATCGATGAATTCCTGCGCAGAATTGCACAGGCGTACGTTAGACTCCACATGTTCGCGATAACCTTCAAAGGTTTCGTCAGTGCCCAAGATATTTCGTCCATACATCATGGACTCGCACGTCTTCACCTTCATGCCGCTTCCCGAGAAGATGGGCAGCACCATGAAGTCAGCCCAAAGATAGTGTTCGGCCAGATTGGGTACGTTGCTGAAAACATCTATGTCACGCAGACACGGATTGGCAGCTTGAAGCTTATCCATGTTGCGCCCCACAATGCGAAACTCGGCATCGACATGTGGCAGGACTTGCTGCACAAACCACAACACGCCTTCGTTGTTCGCCGCAAAACTGCTGCCAAGGAAGAGGAGGCGAGGAGGTGTCGATGTCTGTGCATCCTTATCAAAACTGATGTCTTCACACTGGTCCTTCAACGCAATAGGCACGAGGTAGTCAGGTCTGCGTCCATACATCGACTCGAGCAGACGGGCATCGCGTTCGTTCAGTGCAAGCACAACATCGGCATACTTGCAACTGTAGGCATCGTTGCGGGCTGCACAACGTATTACCACACGCCGGAATGGCATTTTCTTCGGCAATAGATGGTCGTAGTATATGCTCTCGACGTTGTGGAAATGAACCACGATACGCCCTTTATAACCAGCAGCCTTCAGCTCACGAGCGACAATACCGAATATCGAGGTACTTACAAATACACAATCGTAATCTTTCGCCATACGAACGATTTCCCGCAAGCGTGCCGGCAACATTCCGTTGAAATAACCGAAAGGGAAATAGAGCGCCGAGAGAAACAGATTGGAAAGCGAGCGCCGACGAGCATCGTCGTGCAGATAATATACCCGTACGTTCTCGGCACCCAGCAGTTGCTCAGCCATATCGACATTGCGCTGATTCACCAAGCCTCCTCCTTCGAGAATGCCTTCATAGTGCTTGAACTGAACAATCAGAACATTTTTGATTCTCATACGCTTTCGTTCTCCTTTCTCTTTCTTTCCATCGTAGTATAGGCAGCCAGATACTTCTCGACAGTTCTGTGCTGATATGATATGGCTGAAAGGATTCCTTTCCTTGCTGCCTCATCTGAGCTATTTCCACATCAGAAAGCGCGAGAAAACGTAGCATGGTCTGATAATAATCATCCTCGCTACTGCTCGCAGAGAGCAGTCCGTTACGTCCGTCCGCCACCACATTAACTATACCGCCCACGGGGCTGCAGATGGGAATGCAGCCGACAGCCAGACACTCCAGCAGCGTGATGGGCAGTCCTTCCCACACCGAAGGCAGGCACATGCCGTCGGCCTTAGCCATCAAAGAGGGTACATCGGTGCGCAGACCTACGTAACGAATCCTATCCGAGAAATAGGGACGCAACTGCTGCAGGATGGCATCGTCCTCCTCCTTGCCTGCAATCACTAGTGCCACGTCGTTTCCCTGCTCAATCAGACGGCGAAAGACACGCACGAGCACCAACTGGTTCTTTGCCTCCGTGATACGCCCGGGATGCAGAAAAACACGTGTGGCAGAGTTAATGCACGCTTCGTCCACAGGATTGGGAGCCTCATCGACAGAGGGTTGCGGAATGCCGTTCTCGCACAAGACACTCTGACAGCCATAGAGTTCGCGGAAAGACTGCTGGCTGGCTGGCGAGATGGTGATGGCACGGACAAGTCCCAGGCGGAAAGCCAGTTTCTTCAACGGAAAGAAACGGACATCCCACTTGAAGTTCTCGCGACGGGCATCAGAATGGAACGTATAGAAGAACTTCTGTCGGGGGAGCATCAGCACGGCGAAGAAGAAATAGTAGAAGAACCCATGCAATTGAACAACGTCGAAGTGACCACGCCGAATGTAGTTATAGACAGAGAACACCTCACGAAGCGAGAAGCCCGTACTTCCCTTCCCCAACGTGTCACGATGGACAGCTTCGGGCAGCCGGTACCAGAAGATATCGTCGGCCTTGGGCTGATAGATGGAACAGACGGTGACATCATGTCCCTGACGAGCCATCTCGCTCGCGATGGAACAGATGACCGACTCTATTCCGCCTCCCTGCATGGATGGATGGATGTGCAGTATTCTCATAGTTCTTATTTAAGGTTATGACTACATCGCGGCTCCCACATATGCGATATAGAATGAATAGAGCAAAGTATAGCCTGTACCCGCAAGCACAAGCAAGAACGTGGATTTGGCCAAACGAGGGAAATTACCACTCTGCCAGACCCAGGCTAAGACTATACAAGCAGGTATGAATCCGAAAAGGAGAAAACGGATGTAAAGAGTCTGAGTGTTGGCACCCGGATTGAATGCGAACACAGATGCCGTGGCAACAATGTAGAAAAGAATCCTACCAAAAAGGCGAATGTCACTCGGTACGGGCGAGACCTGTGTCGTATCGCCATTTTCGTCCACCTCGTCCTCGGTAAGGATGTTCAGTTTATAACCAATGTATGCTAATAAGTAATAGGGGATATATTCCAATATAAGTTGAACTCTGTATGCGAGACCTATATCGAGGGAGTCCTCGTTCAAATATGTCATGCCCGCAGTGGCTCCTGTATTACGAGCTGTTGGGTCAACGGCTGTATTCATAAACTGCGCCACCAGAAGTTGAGTGATGAGAATCAGCCACGGATATGCAATCAGCAATAGTAAAAAGGTCCGTTTGTTGAGCATCTTGGGCAGAAATGCAAGAAGTATTATGACTATGCCATACACGGATGACTTATGGAAAAAGAGAGAACTTATCAAGAACAGAGAACCAAGAATCAAGGAAATCAAGACTTTTCCACGGATGGGTTTATATATGATGGAAGCACCCAGATACATGAGCGCATAGGCAATGGATATACGTCCATAACTAAAGTAAATGAGCCACAAGGAACAGAAAAAGCACAGTATCAAATCGGTTCGCGCCGAAGCATGCTTCATCAAAAGAAGTGTTAAGAAGAGCGCCGTACCCCATACCACTCCCCGAAAGACAATGTAATTGGGCGATAAATAATTGGCGATGAGATAATAGACATCCTCGAGCGATGTATTGAATCCATCCATGTAGACCAGATTCAGATACATTTCAGCATAATGAAACCAGTCGGTGCCCCAGAATGAAAAGAGACAAAACACCATTGCCACCAGAATCATGAGGCAACGACGCCATGGACGTAACGAGTATGGCTCCTTGAATCCCTTTCTGCTCAGTAGAAGCAGGAAAAGAGCCATCAACAGGTTTGAGAAAACCAGTATAGGCAGGGGTTCAAGGTAGGTGACATCCATTTTATTCTGCTGGTTCTATTCTTTGAATCCTATCTTTAGAAAACCTTCACAAGGCTTTTCCTCATAGGTGTAGTATATAATGTTCTTACGATCTTTCATTCCAAAATTGGGGTTCGGAATCATGTAGTCATCTCCATAGTATGCCCGCAGATGAGCATCAGTGTCCTTCGGAACACCCACCCGTGCACCCTTGAACTCGGCTGTTTCTATGCTCGCCAACGGGAAATTTACCCGGAACGTGCGGAAGGGCTGAAGTCGATTCAGATTCCAGCGGAAACTCATGTTCTTGAGTGGGACAAAACTGTTGCTGTACATAACATTACCCTCAATCCGATAGTAGAAGATGTCGATGGTTGTGTCCATGTCACGATGCTTGTAGCACTCCTCTCGTCCTCCGTCATCCTTTACATTGTAATACCTCACCAATTCGAAACCCGCTTTCTCAAGCGTGGTACGTATCTTTGGCTGATCCTCGAGGAAGGCTCCCGTATCAAGATCAAAGTCATGCGAGATGAAGTCATGCTCCCGGTAGTAACCCAGCAAGGTCCCGAACTCCAGCCAGAACGGTATCCCCGCCTCGTTCAATGCCACCGAGAACAGTTGCAGCACACGCTCTCCCTCTTTTTTGAAAGCAACCGAAATGCGACGACTCTTTTCTCTGGCTCTTCGTTTCATATAAGCACGGTATAGAGGGTATAGAGGTGATTTACGAAAATTGTTTAATAGTGCTTGCATCATAAGATTACACTTTTATGTATAAGAAGAAATGCTATTTAATTCCTTTGGGCTTTATATTACAGAGTTATCTCTCATGTTTCTATTCATGTCGTAGGTTCACGACTCTTCTCAGCATGCCATCAACCAACTCTTTCTCTGTCCGATTCAGGGCAAGCAGATATACCGTAAGGGAGATTCCGGCAAGGCTTACAGCGCAGGTCAGCACAAAACGGACAAAGCCCGGCTGCACATATAGATGGACGAGGTATGGCATCCAGAATGTTATGCCAACGACCAAGGCAAAGGGCCACAGAATTGACTTGAGGTAGTCCGCAACAGAATAGTCCACAATTGTCTTTAGAATCATCAATGACACCACCTGTGCCAGCAACATAGAAAAGAAAGACATCCAAAGGGCACACTCTGCACTATAGCCCCAATGCAACACCACATAAGCAAGTGGCACGGCAAGCAGTACGGCAAGTGATGAGAAGACCTGATAGTTTCTCATCTTACCGGAAGCATGCACGACCGACGAGACGGAGGCATTCAGACTGTTAAGGAAAGATACAGCTATGGTGATAACAAGAAATGACGACGTATGCGCAGGGACATCGTCTGACAACCACAATTTCAACAGGAAGTCCGTTTCATAGAGTATTGGGAGTGACAGCAAGTATAGGAGAATACAACTGAGCTTGCTGACACTGAACATCAGTCTCATTGTACGTTCTTTATTACCAGCTGCGTAAGACTGAACGACCTGAGGCCTGACAGGGACTGAGATGTTCTGAACGAAACTCTCCAAGCCAGCGTTCACTTGCGCCACCACACCTCTCGCTGCATTCACCACCGGGCCAAAGAAGAGGTTGAGCACAAGATTGAGACCCTGCTCCTTCATCATGTGGGAAAAAGAACCAAAGATATTCCATCCCGAAAATGAGGCTATGCTCTGAAAGACATTCAGATTGAAATGCAGATGCAGACGAATCTCGCTGAAGTTCCTCTTTGCGTATATATAATAAAGGATAAAGTTTACGACACTTATCATCGCAAGCAATGCGCCGTAAACTATCAGACGATCAGACTGGACATAAGGCAACACAAGGGCTATGCTCAGTTTTAGCATAGCATCCAGCACGCCGACAAGGGCATAGTAGTTCATCTTCTCATGTGCCATAATTGCTGCAGCAAATGGCACTTGCAGGATGACAAAGACGAAGGAAAGCACGGAGAACTGGAAGATCCACTCGGCGGCTTCCATCCTGTCTGGTGGCAGATTCATCTTATGATGCAGATACCACAGACCCAGTGTCTCTGTCAGCACAATCACCAATACAACAAGTATCACCTGAATGAACAGGGCAACATTATATACTTCCCTAACATTTTCAATCCTGTTTCGGGCCAGTTCATAGTTGAAGAATCGCTGAATTCCATTCGACATGGAAGTATTCAGGAAAACAAACATCGATACGAAACCGCACACGACATTATACACGCCGTAGTCCGTTACGCCCAACACAGAAAGCACGACTCTGGTAGTGTACAGCGTTACCAGCAATATCATCGTCATGCGGATACTCATGAATATTGAGTTCCGCGCGATGAGCTTATTACTTTCCGTCGAAGACATATGTTCCGCCTGCCTTCATTGATTTTACAAAAGTTCTGCTATGATAAGACGTCTCAGATACCACATGGTAGTGCCCAGCACGGCCAGCACAAGCATCGTCGCTACGAAGAACATACGTTTCGGTCCCGCCGGACGGATAGGAACGGTGGGACTCTTGATGACCGTGAAGGCTGGCGTCTGTTCTTGCACCTTTGCCTTGGCATTTTCCAGTTGTCCGCTCATGGTCTGGTATTTGGTCAGCTTCATACTCATGTCGTTCTCCAGCTGGTCACGTTCGGAGATAACAGCTTGCAAGATCACATTCTGATGTCTGTCACAGTATGCACTGTACAAATCTGTAGCTTCGCGATATTCCGTGAAAGCACTGTCACACAATGCCTGATAGTATGCCACATCCTGACGTGCCTTTCGTGTCCTGTACGCTATGATGAAGTCCTGCAAGTGCTCTCTTATGCTGTCAGCCATCGTAGCACATATCAATGCATCCTGGTCTTTCACGACAATAGATACGACATTATTCTTCTTGTCCACGAGACAACTTACCTTTTCCGATATCATCTTCATTATACCAAAGTCTTTCTTATTCAAGAAGAATGGGTCCACTACTCCATCATTGGATATGCCCTGCGGTTCTTCTTTCTCGAACATTTTCCTAACGAAAGAAAGAGTTTTTCGGAGGGGATAGGTAAGCGGATTGCTTTTCTGATATCGTTTCAGGTATTCGTGGTACGATGTGTTGATGCTGCCATCCATCGTACACACCTGAACGTCGAAGAGTGGTACCAGAAATTCCGGCGAATCGAAAAGTTCGGGGTACAGCATCGGGTAGATGGCATCGGAACTTTGCATACTGTTCAGGTCAAATCCGAATGAGGCAGCCAGAGAACCGATGCCCCCTGCCGGCATATCCGCGCCCCATTCCGGAGCGAGTTTCACCTCGCACGTATAGTATCTGGGCTGTGGAAGGATTATTATGCACGAGAGGACGAACGTCGCCACCAATATCTTAACGTACGACGTCTTCTTTTGCTTAATAATCTGTGAAGCCTCATTCAGGACTGCGAAGTCCGCCTTATTGTTGTTACTCATGCCTTATGTTTTCCCGTTATGTTATTTCAGAATACTTATCAGTGCCACCACTACGCTGGCCAGCGAGGCACCTCCGCTCGCGATGGCCATCACCTCGCCCGTGGTCATACGGTTGGCCTGCTTCTTCGTGGGCACCACTATCTCGCACCCTGGCTGTACGGCTTTGGAACTGTTCCGGCTGAGTTTCTCCACCGAGCCGTTCATGTAGATGGCATAGACACCTTTCTTCTTGGCACGATTGCCATAACCGCCGGCACGTTTGATGTAGTATTTCAGCGACTCACCCTTTCTGTAGTTCATACTGATGGGATAGCTCACCTCGCCGCTCACCTTTACGGTGTTGCTGTATTGTGGGATTATCAGTTGGTCACCCTCGCGCAGCACAATGTCATCGACACCGCCGGGAGTCTCAAGCGCCTTGTCCAGATTGACTGCCACAGGATAGGTGTTTCCCAGGTCCATCTTCATCTGAAGCAGCGAGTCGGCTTGTTCCATGTCGTATTCCTTGTCACTGGCGAGTGCTTCTTCGTAGAGCTGAATCTGTGCGGCACGCAGCGAGCTTTCGCGTTGCAGACGTTCGTCGGCCGTCATCACACGGCTCAGTCGGGCACCCTTCGTGTATCCTAGGGCGGTGACACCACCGGCAGCTTTCACCAAGTCACTCAGTCGATACTCCTTGTTGGTCATCGAATAGGAGCCGGCAAAGTTCACGCAGCCTGAGATGTAGACATTCATCTGTTCGCTGTATTCGGGCGAGCGTCGCACAGACACCACATCGTAGGGCATCAGGCGGAAGGTCGTGTCAGATACGTGCAGGTTGGCATCAAGCGAGAACGAGAACGTCTCGGCCATGCGTCCCGTATTTTCAGTTGAGTTGGCGTCGTAGATGCGACGGAAGACATCTACTTTTGCCAGCGAAGCAGCATCTGTCATGCCGCCGGCCTGCAGTATGAGGTCGCCCACCGAGGTATTCTCTGCAAACTCATATACACCGGGGTATTTCACTTCGCCGTTGATGGTGAGTGTCTGTTCGCCTTTCATCTCAAGCGCACTGGGCACGAAAAGCACATCGCCCTTTCGCAGGGGTATGTCGGGCGTTGTACCTGCCATTATGCCTTCGATGTCCACGCTGAGCATCTCCAGCGAAAGATCTTCTTTCTGTCGGTGCATGACGGCGTGGTTGGTGAAGGCATCCTCGCGTAAGCCTCCTGCAGCAAGCAGCAGTCCGCGCACGGTCTGTATGTCACCGCTCAGTTGGAACTGTCCTTCGTGCATCACGGCACCGCGCACTTCCACCAGGTTCGAGTAGCGTGGTATGACGCTGTCCACGTAGAGCGAGTCGCCATCGGCGAGGGAGAAAGTCTGCATCTTGAATTCATCGACGGTGTGCACGCTGTATTCGCCGCCTGCCTTGCGTGTCACACGCACGCTCTTCGTATAGGCATCGCCGGCAAAACCTCCTGCATAGTCGAGTATCTGTTTCACGCTCTCACCGGTTTTCATTTCGTAGAACATGGGGCGTTTCACCTTTCCGCGCAGGTTGACGAGACAATCGTAGGGGCCCACCATGATGACGTCGTTGTCCTGCAGGCGGACATCTCCGGAGACGTTCCCGTTGAGCAGATAGTCGTAGACATCGATGGTGGCTATCTGTCGGCCGCTGCGATATACGCGTATGTCGCGCAGCGTACCTATCGAACTGATACCGCCGGCGGCATAGAGTGCATTGAAGGCACTGCTGAGCGAGGAAAGGGTGTACGTGCCGGGCATGAGGACCTCGCCCACCACCTGCACCTGTATGCTTCTCACGTCGGCCACAGCCAGACTGAACTGGCAGTCGGCATAGTATTGTCCGAGCTTATTGCGCAGCAGTTCGGTGGCCTGTTGCACCGAGAGGCCGGCGAGTTTGATGGGGCCTACGCCACTCACCACCACCACGCCGTCGGGCGAAATCACACTTTCGATGGTCTGCTGACTGGCTCCCCAGATGTCTATCACCACATTGTCGCCCGAGCCGAGCCGATAGTTTGCGGGCGTGGCCATGTTGGTGCTGGGTTCGAAGGTCAGGTTGCGGTTGTTAAAGATGTTGCGGCCGAAGACCTCGCTCTCGTCGCGCAGCAGATTCTGGTAGTAGACGAGCGAGTCTATGTCGAGGAAGCCTATCTCCTGTGTCAGCTGCGCCTCGCGTTCCTCGGCACTGAGTGTGCGGAACGGCTCGTTGGTACGTAACATACGTCCGTTGCGCTGCTGCAGTTCCTCCTGGGCTCGCTCGCGTGCCGTCCGCTGGCGCGTGGCACCGTTCGGCACGTTCTGTGGCGTTGTCAGGTCTACGGCTCCCATCTGGTTCTGCTGAGCCTCGTATTTCTGTCTGATGCGTCTCAACTGGTCGGGTGTCACACCTCTCTGCAGCAGCTTTGTCACGATGGTCTGCTGGTTCGAGCCGCGAGCCTGCTCCTGCTGAACGAAGGTGATGATTTGTTGTTCTGTCATACTCTGTGCGAAGGCACAGCAGACACTCAGGCAGAGTGCCAATGTCAGATAGATTCGTCGCATATCGTTAGATTTTCTTTCCGTTGAGAATAAAATTAGCGGTGGTGAGCATGATCTTCAGATCCAGCCAGAGGGAGCGTTTCTTCAGGTACTCCAGGTCCATCTGCAGCCGGATGAGCATCTTCTCCATCGTGTCGGTATATCCGTTGTAGAGTGTGGCCATCGAGGTCAGCCCGGGGCGCATGCGGTAGATGTGCTCATAGTCGGGATTGCGCTCCATAATCTGTGCAATGAAATAGCTGCGTTCGGGGCGCGGACCCACGAACGACATATCGCCCACGAAGATGTTCCACAGCTGGGGAAGCTCGTCCAGATGGTGCTCACGCAGGAAGCGCCCGAAGGGTTCCAGTTCCATGTCGGAGCGATACGAGAGACGCGGCACACCGTCGGCCTCAAAATCGGGCGGCATGGTGCGGAACTTCAGGATGTGGAATGGACGGCCGCCGTAGCCGATACGCTCCTGAGAGAAGAACACAGGACCTCCGCTGCGGCGCAATATCATCACCGAGATGACGGCAAAAAGGGGCGAAAGCAACACCAGTCCCAAAAGCGAGACCACTATGTCGAACACTCTCTTCACAAGGCGTTCTGCGGCATTCATGCCATCACGCACTTCCATCTCTGCAGCAAATTCGCGTATCACTTGCGTGGATTTCTTATCGGTAGCGTTTATACTCTTCACGTTTATATAACTCCCCGAAGGGGTGTTTTATTGCCCCCTGCCCTACATTTTTCCTCGTGCGCGGGCGAGGAGGAACGAGCAGAAAGCAGTCTGCAGAAGCACAGAATTCTTTACACAAGAGCATCTCCCGCAGGCTATGCCGAGAGATACGCCACGAAGCGGAGTGCGAAACAACGTGTTGCGAAGGCCGACGCAGCACGTTGCGAAGGCTGTCGCACCACGGTGCGCAGGGCGTCGCAGCACGTTGCATTTTCGGTCGTTCCTCGATACGCAGAAAGCACTCTCATTATCAGCAAGTTGCAGAAACGGCCGAAATTCTCATCCGTGCAGGGTGCTGAGCAGGAAGGTTCGGGCAACATACACCGACGGAATAATTTACATTCGGAGTATCTCTCCCCTGCCCCGGCCGACGTGGTCGATATCTGCGCGCGAACCTCGTACAAGAAAATCTTCATTTTCTTTTTGTTCTTTCCTCGCTTATTCGTAACTCTGACCTTCGGTCGAAATTACTTCCGCTCGAAAGAGCCCAAAGAAAATTTTCATTTTCTTTTTGTTCTTTCCTCGCTTATTCGTAATTTTGCAAAGTCGACACTTCAAAAAAGTCAAAGGACGTATGCACTTTTTGAACTCCGTCTTTCGTTTCTATCTGGACGGCTTCCGCCAGATGACCCTGGGGCGTACGCTCTGGGTGCTCATTCTCTTGAAGCTCTTCATCATATTTGCCATCCTGCGCCTCTTCTTTTTCCGCCCTGCCATGCACGGCATGACCGACGGTCAGAAGCAGGAACACGTGGCCGGACAACTGACAAAACCCCTGAAAAACCTCTGAAAACCTGAATTTCTAAAATATGGACGTAACACTTATCGACTGGTCGCGGGCGCAGTTCGCCCTGACGGCAATGTACCACTGGCTCTTCGTCCCGCTGACGCTGGGACTGGGTGTCATCATGGGCATCATGGAAACCATCTACGTAGTGCGCGGCGAAGACTACTGGCGCCGCGTCACGCAGTTCTGGATGAAAGTCTTCGGCGTGAATTTCGCCGTTGGCGTGGCCACAGGCCTCATCCTCGAGTTTGAGTTCGGCACGAACTGGAGCAACTACTCCTGGCTGGTGGGCGACATCTTCGGTGCCCCCCTGGCCATCGAGGGCATCGTGGCCTTCTTCATGGAGAGCACGTTCATCGCCGTCATGTATTTCGGCTGGAACAAGGTGAGCCGCGGCTTCCATCTGGCCTCCACCTGGCTCACCACGCTGGGTGCCACGCTCTCCGCATGGTGGATTCTGGTGGCCAACGCATGGATGCAGTATCCCGTTGGCACGACCTTCAACCCCGACACGGTGAGAAACGAGATGGCCTCCATTGGCTCCTTCCTCCAGGTGGCCTTCTCGCCCATGGCTGTCGTCAAGTTCTGTCACACCGTCAGCGCCGGATGGCTCACGGGCGCAGTGGTGGTTGTGGGCATCAGCGCATGGTACCTGCTGCGCCACCGCGAAGAACGGTTCGCCCGCAGCAGCATGCTCGTGGGCAGCATCGTGGGACTGGTGGCGTGCGGAATGGTGATGCTTACGGGCGACAGCTCGGGCATCATGGTCGGAAAGGCACAGCCCATGAAGCTGGCCGCCTTCGAAGGACTCTATGAGGGCAGCGAGCAGGCTCCCTTCACCATCGTGGGCGACATCAAGATTCCCGGCATGCTCACCGTACTGGCCACCCACAAGCTGCACGCCTTCGTGCCGGGCATCAACGACATTCTGGAAGGCGGCTACATGCTGCCCGACAGCACCATTGCACTCTCTGCCGAAGAGAAGATGAGCCGCGGTGCAGAAGCTCTCTCCACGCTGAGATATTACCGTCATTCGCGTGCTGCCGGACGTACCCAAGAGGCCGTCGTCATGAAAGACGAACTTCTGAAGAATCTTCCCTACTTCGGCTATGGGCACATCAAGGACAAGCAAGACCTGGTTCCACCCGTTCCCATCGTCTTTTGGGCCTTCCGCGTAATGGTTGGTCTGGGCGCACTGTTCTGCCTGATATTCTTCCTGCTCATCGTCATGCAATGGAAGAAAGTGCCCCTCACACGCTGGCCTCTGTTGCTGCACACGGCTTTCTGGTGCATTCCACTGGTCTACGTATGCTCTCAGGCAGGCTGGGTATGTGCCGAGGTGGGACGCCAGCCATGGGCCATCCAAGACCTCCTGCCCGTCACCGCTGCAGCCTCGTCGCTGCAGACCACTTCGGTGCGCATCACATTCTTCATTTTCCTTGCCATCTTCACCTTGCTGCTCATTGCCGAGTTGCGCATCCTGTTTAGGGTGGTGAAGAAAGGACCAGCAATAGAGGAATGAGGAATGACTGAGACATCTTCATCACATTAGTACATTATAATCAGTGCAAAATACAATAGTCCATTCAACATGATTTCATATCTTTTCCTTCAGAACTACTGGTGGTTCCTCATATCCCTGCTGGGCGGTCTGCTCGTCTTCCTGCTTTTCGTGCAGGGCGGAAACTCCATCTATCCGGCACTGGCTCGCGACGAAGCCTCGCGGCGCATGCTCATCAACTCCACGGGTCGCAAGTGGGAGTTCACTTTCACCACGCTCGTCACCTTCGGCGGAGCGTTCTTCGCCTCGTTCCCCCTCTTCTACAGCACCAGTTTCGGCGGGGCCTACTGGCTGTGGATGCTCATTCTGCTGAGTTTTGTCCTGCAGGCCGTCAGCTACGAGTTCCAAGGTCACATGGGTAATATCCTGGGCAGACGAGGATACCGACTCTTGCTGCAGGTGAACGGATTCACAGGTCCACTGCTGCTGGGTGTGGCTGTGGCGACCTTCTTCACCGGTGCCGACTTCACGGTGAACCAACTTCGACTGAGCATTATCAGCAATCCGGTTGTCTCCACCTGGGGCAGCACATGGCACGGACTGGAGGCGCTGGCCAACCCGTGGAACCTGACGCTCGGGCTGGCAGTCTTTTTCCTGTCGCGCGTCCTCGCCCTGCAATACTTTATAAATAATGTACGCGACGAACAGATTGAGGCTCGTGCGCGCCGCCGCCTATGGATTGAGACGCCCCTCTTCCTGATTTTCTTCCTGACCTTCCTGGGCCGACTGCTCACCATGTCCGGTCAGGGTGTGGGACACTGGAATCTGGTGGAGATTATTCCCCTGAAGTACCTGCACAACCTCTTGGAGCAGCCCTTCGTGCTCGTGCTCTTCGTGGCCGGCGTCGTGCTGGTGCTCTGGGGCACATTGCGCACGCTGTTGTCAAAGACATGGCGGCGCGGCATCTGGCTGAGCGGTACGGGCACCGTGCTCACCGTCACCGCCATGCTATTGCTGGCCGGATGGAACGATACGTGCTACTACCCTTCGCTGGCCGATACGCGCAGTTCGCTCTACCTGTATAACAGTTGCGCCAGCGCGCCCACCCTGCAAGTGATGGCCATCGTGTCCCTGCTCATCCCCTTCGTGCTGGCCTACATCTTCTACTGCTGGCGTGCCATAGACCGAAAGCCCATCACGCGAGAGGAGATGGAAAGCGGCAAACACGTGTATTGAAGCCGCTCCGCAGAGAAAAGGAAGCGTCCGCCTGACTCCGCCTTTAGGCATCTTCGTCTGAAGCGGATGTTAAGGTGAGGTGTGCACAAAGGACTGAATTCCGAAGCGAGGAAATCCTTACAGGAAAGCATATCGAGCCGGCTCCGCAGAGAGATACTCCACGGAGCGTGGCTCGGAACAACGTGCTGCGAAGGCCAACGCAACACGTTGCGACGGTTGACGCACCACGCTGCGCAGGGCGTCGCAGCACGTTGCATTTTCATCCGTCTCACAGTGCGCCAGAACTCATCTCATTATCAGTAAGTTGCAAAATCAGTCAGAATCTCCGTCCACACAGGGCCGTGAGGGGCGTCGATTTGTCAACATACATCAGCAGAATAATTTACATTCAATTATTTTTTTGCACGTCAAGTCCGACCGAAGCGTCATACTTTGACAAACTTATTCCTGATTCTAAGCGATTTTGCGCTTGATTTTGCCGTTTCTACCCGTCCCCGACGGGTGTTTGAAGAATTTACTATCACACGAAAAAGAAAAATCGTATAAATAAACTAAAAAAATTCATGAAATGTTTTGTTTGTTCAAGAAAAGTTAGTAGTTTTGTTCGTAAAACATTTCTATTTCTATTCAAGAAGATCAATTGTCATCAATTATGCATCTCTATTCAAATCGCAGCCACACTTGTTTGTACGCTCGCATTTTCTTTTTGATGTTCTTAACTTTTTGTTCCTGCGCTACACTGTCTGCACGTCAGACATGGAAGGATCCTTTTTACTACGATGCCGGAACAGCTATGTTCCTCGCTGACCCACAGGAAACAGACGTACCCATTGCCATCACCAACCCCACATTCGACAGCAACGCAAATGGCTGGACCATAGTGATGCCTGGCGCACAAAACAAGGGATATCAGGACAACAGGGTCTACACTAATGGCAACATAACGACAAACCACTTCCTGGAAACATGGATACCCAAACCAGGCATCCTGGGTGCAGGCAGCGTCAGTCAGACGCTGACGGGTCTAGCCGACGGAATCTATACACTGGAAATGGATGCCATGGCCTGCAACCAAGAGACAGGAGAGACCGTAAAAGGTGTCGAACTGTTTGCCAGAAGTAAAACACTCTACACCACTCCCATTGCAACCGCCAACGACCTGCCCGAACATTTCAGCCTCACATGCTATTGCGTCGGGGGCACGATGACCATAGGCGTACAAGCGAGTGCTTCGATGACCGCCAATTGGATTGCCTTTGACAATGTGGCCCTCACCTACAACGGAGCAGCGAACAGCACGGCAACAGCCATTCGTGTGACCCCGACGACGGCCAGCCTCACGGAAGAGGAGACAATACAGCTTAGTGCACAAGTGACGACCAACTCAGAATTTTATGCGAACGTCTGGTGGAGTTCCTCAGACGAAACGCTGGCAACGGTCGATGCCCAAGGCCTCGTGAAGACGAAAAAGAGCGGAAAGGTTGTCATCACAGCCCATGCCGTAGGCTCTACACTCACGGCCACAACCACCATCAACATCGAGAAGAACCATCCCGAGAAACTCGTCATCAACGAGATACAGGTGGCCAACATAGACCAATTCATAGACCCGTCGCTGAATTATGGCGGCTGGATAGAACTATACAACCCCACCGATGTAAACATCAACCTAAGGGGGCTTGTTGTGAGCGACCATTTAGGAAACAAATGCCAGCTCCCTGAGAATATGGATGTCGTCGGACCGCATCAATTCAAGAATCTATGGTTTGACCATTACGACACAGGAAATGCTTATAGCGACGAGGCATACAAACAAATAAATTTCAAGCTGCAATGGGAAGGTGGAACGATTATCATCGGCGACAGTGATGGCAATCTTATCCTACAGCAGGAGTATCCTGCCGGAATACAGCGTTGCAGCTATGCGCGCACCGAAGACGGCGCAAGGGGATGGCAATGGACAGGCACGCCTACACCAGAAGCCACCAACGCAGGAAGCACCTTCGCACAGACCCAACTTGAGATGCCCGTCGTGGACCGCGATGCTACTGTCTTCACGTCTGGTTTCACCGTGCACGTGACGATTCCCAACGGTGCGACGCTACGCTATACCGTTGATGGCTCGACACCAACACTTGACAATGGTTCAACAAGTCCAGACGGAGTCTTCAACATTGGCAGCAGAACAACGATACTGCGTTTCCGGCTGTTTAAGGACGGATACCTGCCGAGCAGCGTTGTCACACGAACATACATTTATAGAGATCGCGCATACTACCTGCCCATCATCTCCCTCGTTACCGACAACAAGAACCTCTTCGACGACATGATTGGCGCATACGTGGACGGCAAGAACGGCATATCGGGCAACAACAAGTCGTTCAGCAACAAGAACCGCGCATGGGAGCGTCCCGTCAATATCGAATATCTCGTGCCCGACAAGGAAGATGCCGGTTCGTTCCTCATGGCACTGAGCCAAGAATGCGACTTCGAAGTCTGCGGCGGTTGGAGCCGACACTTCAGTCCCGCCAGCTCATTCCGTCTGAAAGGTAGTAAATACTACCTCGGGCAGAATTTCTTCCCCTACCCGTTCTTCGAGGAAAAGCCCTACATTAAAAATAAAGCGCTGCAAGTGCGAAATGGTGGCAACGAGAATGTCGCCCGCCACAAGGATGCGTCCATTCATAGGATGATTCTGAAGAGCGGTTTCAACGTCGACTGTCAGTCCGTACAACCTGCCCACATCTTCATCAACGGTCAGTACAAGTTCATGTTCAATATCCGTGAGCCAAACAACAAGAACCATGGCTACAGCAACTATGGTATCGATACGGACGAAATGGACCAGTTCGAGCTTAACAGTTCAAAGGGTTATGAACAGAAATCCGGCGACGATGTCGTGTTCCGTCGTTGGATGACACTCGCACAGCAACTGGCACTCGACCCGACGAACGATGCCATCTACGCCGAGATATGCAAAATTGTGGATGTCGATGAGTACTGCAACTTTATGGCCGCAGGATGTTATATTGGCAATGTAGACTGGATTACCAACAGCAACAACATCAAAGGCTACCGTTCGCGGCAAGATGGCAAGTTCCACCTCGTCATGATGGACCTCGATCACGCCTTCAGCACCAATACGATGATAGAGCAACTCAATGGCAGAAGGAACGACAGCCGATATGACACTGGGCGCAACTTCCTCATCGACATCTTCCTGAACATGCTGACCTACCAGCCTTTCAAACGCCGCTTCATCGATGCGTTCTGTCTTGTCAATGGAAGTGTGTTTGACCCCGAACGCAGCACCGAGATTGCCAATGGCCTGAAAGATGAGATGTACACAGCACTCAGTTTCGAGGGAAGCGCCAGTAAATTGGAAGAGAGGGCGGCATCGCTAATTAACCACATCACGAGCGTTGACGAGCGCTCCAGCCGCATGTCAAGCATGAGCAAGTATTTTGGTCTTAATAATCAAAATGCTTATTCTCTTACAATAAAAAGCAACATCGACGGTGGTTCGCTCTGGTTGAACCAGGAAGAGATTCCCTTGAATAAGTTCGTCGGCACACTCTACGCACCGGCTACGCTCAAAGCCGGAACACCGGCAGGCTACCGATTCGCAGGGTGGTTCGTGGAAGGGGGCGATGCGAACATTCTCTCTAACGAGACACTTTTCGACATCGCTTCGACATGGCTGTACTATGATCAAGGGTCGCTTGACGGGGTTGCATGGCAAGGCGATGTAACCAACGTCAAATGGAAAGAAGGACAAACGCCCATGGGTTACGGCGACATAGGCCTCAACGACAGCAAAAGCGACTACGCCACCACTCTCGACTACGGTCCTGACCCGAACCAGAAACATCCGACCTATTACTTCCGAAAGAGTTTTACTATTGATGAACTTCCTGCCGACAACGAGAGATATGATTTGACTTACTACGTTGACGACGGCTTCGTTGCTTATGTCAACGGAACAGAAGTCGGTCGTTTCCTCATAAACGGCACGCCCTCCTACACAACCTACTCTACCACCTTTGTAGAGAGGACTGCCAGCACAGCCACCATCAAGATTCCCAGTTCATTGCTCATCGAAGGCGAGAACGTCATCACCGTCGAAGTGCACAACACCTCCGCCACATCATCGGACATCTATTGGGCAGCGAAACTTGAACACAAAGTCTTTGGAGGAGCTTCATTCATTTCAACAGAGACGGCACTGGACATTACAAAGCTCGGCACAAACAGCGCAAGCCTCATAGCCACCTACGAGCGACTGGCTGACAAAGATTTGCTGGCCGACATCGCCACGCCCATCAAGGTGAATGAGGTTAGTGCTGGCAACAGCATCTTCATCGGTGACTACTTTAAGAAGAACGATTGGATTGAACTTTACAACACCACCGACACCGACCTTGACGTGGCAGGCCTCTTCGTGAGCGACGACCTCGACGACCCACTGAAATATCAGATTCCGACATCCTCAACATTAAACACGCGGATTCCCGCCAAGGGTCACCTCATCCTGTGGGCAGACAAATTAGAGCCCATCACTCAGTTGCACACGAATTTCAAGTTGGGGAACGCCAACAGCCAGAGGGTGATTGTAAGTTCGTCGACAGACTTCATGGAGGCTAACGCCAACTTCTTTGAAGCTCACCCCGAGCTCAAGGATTTTGCAGACGCACTTGTCTATGACATGCACAATGGCGACCAAAGCGTAGGCCGATATCCCGACGGCGCTAATTCATTCTATCTGATGAACCGCCCGACTATTGAGAAAACGAATGCACTGCATTCCTACGACACATTCATCGGCGAGGACGAGGGCATCATGGATTTGACAAATACAACCTTCACTCTTGACCTGGCCGAAGGTTGGAACTGGATTTCACACCCGCTCAACAATGCGATACCCGTTAACGACTTTGAGGACTATGCGAACCGCATCCTCAGCCAGACGCTGGAGGCTTACTACAGTAGCGAAAGTCATCAAATGCGGGGATTGCTGAAGCGACTTGCAGCAGGTTCACTCTATAAGGTGGACATGAACGAGGCACACACTTATTCCTTCACCGGACAGCAACCTGCAACCGCCGCACCCGTGTCTCTGCTACCGGGATGGAACTGGATTGGCTATCCGCTGACAGGTTCACAGACGCTTGACGCAGCATTTAGCAATTCCAAGATAGACGAGGGCGATGTTATCATCGGACAGAGCGGATTTGCAGAATACAGTGCCGAAGACGGATGGGTTGGTACGCTCAGTTCGCTGACGCCTGGGAAAGGTTACCTCTACCGCTCGTCAACGACGAAAGCACTTCGGTTCTCGCCCGCGGCCTCAAACATAAAGTTGCGCAATCCACAGACAAGAAACGTCAAGCAGACGAGCACACGTTCTCGCACGACAACGTCCGACGATTCCGTCACCGAAACCACCTCTGAGTTTGCTGCTCCCGACCGCCATGCCTACCCGAATGTGATGGCAATCATCGGGCAGATTGAAGGCGAGTCATCGACAGACAATGGGTTTACAATCGCTGCATATGCCGATGGCGAATGTCGGGGCGTCAGCGAGCAAGTTGACGGCAAACACTACCTGACAGTCTACGGTCTGGGTGAAGAGACACTCACATTTAAGGCCTACGACGAAGCCGGGAACTCGTTCGACATTGAACAGACACTTGCGTTCGATGCTGACATCGTGGGTTCTCGGACACAGCCCTATACATTCACGTTCGCGTCGATTATGCCGACCGGAGTAGAAGAGCCTTCTGCCAAGGTTACGCACACACAACCCACAGGTTTTTACAATCTTAATGGCCTGTTCGTCGGGACAGACAGCAAGCAACTGCGACGTGGAATCTATATCCAGCGGTCGGCCAACGGGCACTACTACAAAATGTTTGTTAAATAATCAGGACAAGCCACTCAGAAGTACATAAAAAGCATTTTAAATAAATATGAAACGATTCTTCCTATTCCTCCTCATGGTAGCCGCCACTCACATCGCAGCAATGGCGGACGAAGGTAACGTTATCGAAATTGTTTACGACGGGACGACTGCCACCGTCAATAAGCCTGAGACGGCCAATGTCACAGTCACCCTGAACGGAGCACACGTCAGCGTATCATCCAACACCTTATCAGAAGAATATATCTACAAGCTCTCCGGAAGCACCACAAATGGCTCGTTCTTCCTCAATGGTTCATACAAACTGACCATAGAACTGGCGGGGCTGCAGCTGACCAACCCCACTGGCGCTGCCATCTTTATCAATTGCGGCAAACGCTGCGCCGTGGTCCTCGACGAAGGCACTGTGAACACGATTAGCGACAGCGAGGGCGGTGCACAAAAAGCCGCAATATACTTCGAGGGGCATCCTGAGTTCGAAGGCGGTGGAACACTCGAAGTACGCGGCAACAGCAAGCATGCCATCAGCGCAAAAGAATACCTGCAAATTAAGAAGACCACGGGCACCATCAACATTCTGGGCGCCGTCAGCGACGGCATACATTGCGGCAGGGGAAGATTTGGAGACTTCGAGAATAACTTTTTCCAAATCAGCGGCGGCGTCATCAACATCGAAAATGTAGGCAGCGATGCCATCGACAGCGATGACTATGGACGCATGAACATCAAGGGCGGCACCATCAACGCCACCGTCGACGTCCTCGATGGAACCGGCCTGAAGTGCGACAGCATCTTCGAAATGACCGGCGGCACCATCAACATCACCGTCAACGGCAAGGATGCCGAAGCCATCCGCGCCAACTACGAAGCACGCCTGCATGGTGGCGAGATCAACATCAACATTGCAGGTGACGGCTCGAAAGGCATCAAGTGTAAAAACAAGGTATTAGGCTCGTCCGACGGACCCGTCTTCGATGGCGGAACGATTAGTGTCGACAGCACCAATTGCACTGTCTATATCCATGCCAACGACCTCGTCGATGCCCTCACAGGCGATGAGAACAAAATCCGCGCCATCAGTGCCGACAAAGACCTTATCCACAACTATGGGAATATCGAAATCTACGCCTACGGGACCCTGAGCAACCCCCTCCATTCCGACACCGAGGTCATCCGCAAGGGCGGTTCGCTCATGATAAGTCAGGCGCCCTGGAAATTCTATCATGGTGATTTCCAATATGACATGACCTCCTATGTAGAACTGGCGCTGAGTGAAAGTCAGATGGAAAAATCCAGCGATTATGCTATCGGGGCTTTCATCGACGACGAGTGCGTGGGCATAGCCATGGACGGCTATCTGCGCATATACAGCAACAAAGCGGACGGCGGCGACGTGACCTTCAAAGTTTTTGACCTCACCAACGAAGAGCCGCTCACCGTGTTCTCCGTCAGCCGCGATGTCAAGTTCGCCGACGGTGCACTCGTTTGTTCCCCCGACGATCCCATCATCCTCAATTGCAGTTCGTTCCTGATCGGCGATGCCAACAGCGACGGCAAGGTGACCATCACCGATGCGGTGGCGGTGGTGAACTACATCCTGAACACAACGCAGGGCACATTCAATTTTGCTGCCGCAGATGTTGACGGAAATGGTAGCATCACCATCACCGATGCCGTGAGCATCGTGAACATCATTCTCAACGCAAGTTCCGCCGATGTGAAAGAACGGCGAGTGAGTGAGAAAGTAGGCTTGGATAAGGACCCTGATTAAACGCACCGCGGTTCGACGGGCGTCGCACTGTGTTGCGACAGCCAACGCACCGTGCTGCGACAAGCGTCGCAGCACGGTGCGTTTTTTTCCCCTTTTGTCATTCTTCTCAAAAAAAAATCCTCCAATCTCTTGCACGATTCGCAGAATATCCCTAACTTTGCGAGGAACAAAGTAATAACAGTCATGAAAAGAAACGCAGCACATATAACCCAAATGAACAGAACGGCGACAAGCTATTCCGCTCATAACCAAGCTGTTATTACCCCCCCCCAATTCTAATCCGACCCATCTTATCGCGAAATCCTATCCGCAGCCGATGCACCCTGTGTGTCGGCCGCTTGTGTCGTGCATAAATTCGTAAATCCCCAAATAAAGCAATTATGAAAAGAACGTCATTAAAAAAGATTCTTGCAGCACTCATCCTGCTGCTATCGCCCCTTACCATGCAGGCGCAGGAGGCCTATGCTGCGCTGAGTAATAACAATACAGTGCTGACCTTCTACTATGACAACCAGAAGGCCAGTCGCAGTGGCATGAGCATCGGGCCGTTTTATTACCCATCTAACAGAGGTTGGGATGATTATTGCAAAAATATCACTACTGTGGTTTTTGCTAACTCGTTTGCCAGCTATACTGGACTGACCAGCACCGCCGAGTGGTTCTATGGTTGCGAGAATCTCACCACTATCGAAGGCATCAAGAACCTCAATACCGCCAAGGTGACGACCATGTGGAGTATGTTCAATAACTGCTCCAGTCTGACAGACCTCGATGTGAGCAGCTTCAATACCGGGAAGGTGACGGACATGAGACGTATGTTCTATTTCTGTTCCAGCCTGGAGAGCCTCGACGTGAGCAACTTCAATACCTCCAACGTGACGGACATGTACGCTATGTTCTCTGGTTGCTCCAGCCTGAAGAGCCTCGACGTGAGCGGCTTCAATACGTCGAACGTGACGGACATGGAAGACATGTTCTACGCCTGCTCCTCTCTGACAACCATCTATTGCGACAAGAACTGGTACAGGTCGTCGGGGCTTACATCGACTGGTATGTTCCGTGGTTGTACAAATCTGAAGGGCGGCATCGGCACGACGTTTGATAATTCGCACACCGATGCCACTTATGCTCACCCCAGCACAGCAGACAATCCGGGCTACTTCACGGGGATAGAAGCCTATGCGGTGTACACAGGGAGTAACACGACCCTCACCTTCTATTACGACAATCAGTGCAACACGCGCTCTGGCACGACATACGTCTTGAATAGCGGTAACAGCACCCCCAGTTGGTTTACAAATGGTAGCTATGAAGATGTAACCACGGTTGTCTTCGATTCCTCGTTCCAGGATGCCCGTCCCACTTCAACTTATTTCTGGTTTAGTGCTATGAGTAACCTCACCTCAATATCAGGCATGAAGGAATATCTCAACACAAGCGAGGTGACGAACATGGGCTATATGTTCTCTGGCTGCTCCAGCCTGACGAGCCTCGACGTGCGCAACTTCAATACCGCCAAAGTGGAGAACATGAGGAGTATGTTTGCTAACTGCACCAGCCTTACATCCATCTATTGTGACAAAGACTGGAACAGGTCGGGGATTAATTCGAATGGCATGTTCTCTGGTTGTACAAGTCTGAAGGGTGCCAGCGGCACAATATATAATCCGTCGAAAGACACAGCCACCTATGCCCACCCCGACGGCGGAACAAGCTTCCCGGGCTACTTCACGGTGAATGAAACCTACGCCATACTCATCGACGACGGCAAAACTTTGCAGTTCCGCCACGATGGCCAACGTCCGACGGTGCCTACCCTGAAGACCTACAACCTAAACACAGCCGGCAACACCCCGGGGTGGGTGAGAGACGGCAGCAATACGAAGATTACGTCGGTGACGTTCCTCGAAGGCTTCGAAAACGTACGCCCGACAAGCATGCACAGCTGGTTTGAGGGTATGTCGAACCTGACAAGTATCTCGAATGCAGACCAGTTGAACACCAGTGAGGTGACCGACATGGCGAACCTATTCAAGGACTGCGAAGGTCTGAAGAGCCTCGATGTGAGCGGCTTCAATACCGAGAACGTGACGAATATGAGCGACATGTTCTTTCGTTGCTCCAAGTTGACGACCCTCAACGTGAGCAACTTCAATACCGCCAACGTGTTGAACATGAACGACATGTTCAATTGCTGCTCCAGCCTGAAGAGTCTCGACGTGAACAGTTTCAATACTGACAACGTGACGAACATGAGCGGCATGTTCAGCTCTTGCCTCCAGCTGACGAGCCTTGACGTGAGCAACTTCAATACCGCCAACGTGACGAATATGTATGCCATGTTCTTTGGCTGCTCTGGCCTGACGACTCTTGACGTGAGCGGCTTCAATACCGAAAAGGTGACGAACATGGAAGCCATGTTCTACACCTGCTCCAAGTTGACGACCCTCAACGTGAGCGGCTTCAATACCGAGAATGTGACGACCATGAACGGGATGTTCATGTATTGCTCCGGTCTGACAACCATTATATGCGAAAACAACTGGTACAAGTCGGAGATTAATTCTAATAACATGTTCTATGGTTGCACAAGTCTGAAGGGTGGCAACGGAACGGTATATGATGCATCGTACACCAATGCCACCTACGCCCACCCCGACGAAGAGGGCAACCCGGGCTACTTCAGCATGCCTACTTATGCCGTACTCTCTGCCGACGGCAAGACCCTCACTTTCTATTGCGACAACAAGCGTAGCACACGCTCTGGCACGACATACAACATGAATATCGGTGCGAACGAACCCGATTGGTTTTGGCTTACAGATGGTGGCTATGCAAATGTAACCGATGTTATTTTCGATTCCTCGTTCAAGGACGCCCGTCCCACTTCAACTTATGCCTGGTTTTACCAGATGAGAAATCTCACCTCAATTTCAGGTATGAAGGAGTATCTCAACACAAGCGAGGTGACGAACATGGGTTATATGTTCTGTGGCTGCTCCAGACTGACAGACCTCGATGTGAGCAACTTCAATACCGCCAAAGTGGAGAACATGAGGAATATGTTCACTTCCTGCACCAACCTGACAACCATTATATGCGAAAACAACTGGTACAGGTCGGGAATTAATTCTAATGACATGTTCTATGGTTGCAAAAGTCTGGTTGGCGGCAACGGTACGGTATATGATGCATCGTACACCAATGCCACCTATGCCCACCTCGACGCAGCAGGCAACCCGGGCTACTTCACGTGTAAAGGAGGTTATGCCGCACTCTCCACCGACGGTAAGACGCTCACCTTCTACTACGACACGCAGCGTAGCACGCGCGGCACGACATACGACTTGAACGAGCCTGGGGATGATCCAGAATGGTATGGCGATATTGCTGATATCACCACAGTTGTGTTCGACTCGTCGTTTGCTGATGCACGGCCTATTTCTACTTCCAATTGGTTCTTCGACATAAGTACTCTGACCAACATCATTGGCATAGAATATCTGAACACGAGCAAGGTGACCAACATGAGCAATATGTTCTATGAGTGCGAAAGGTTGACATCTATCGACTTGAGCCATTTTGACACAGGAAAGGTGACGAACATGAATAGCATGTTCGGTTTCTGTAAGTCATTGACAAGCCTCGATTTGAGCAGCTTCAACACGGAGAACGTGACGGACATGCATAATATGTTCTCGAAATGTTCCTCGCTGACAAGCATCGCCGTGGGACACCTCAACACTCTCAAGGTGACGGACATGAGCTATATGTTCTATGGCTGCTCTGACCTGACGAACATCGACTTCACGGGCTCTGGCTTCCAGACGGGTATTGTGACGAATATGAGCGGTATGTTCTGGGGCTGTCAGGCGCTGACGGCTGTTAACCTGAGCGGCTTCGACACGCGAAAGGTGACGACCATGAACCGCATG
>CAJOLZ010000024.1 GCA_905235575.1 uncultured Bacteroidaceae bacterium
ATCCAATTCTTGATTAACTTGGTCAAGTTTTCCTCGCTTTTCTCTCAAATTGATTCTGATTTCAGTCAGCGTTTGATTGAGAAACTTTATCTGGCGCAAAATATCCTCCTTGTTGGAGTCGGATTCCTGTTATTGCGCTTCAAGTTCTGCTATCTGTGATTGGATTTCCTCTTGCCGATGAGTAAGATTCTCAATCATGGTGGTGAGTCCTTTCACGGCACGACGCTTGGTTTCAAGTTCCTCTTCAAGAGATTTGTTCTCGCGATGAAGTTCACGGTTATGCTCTTCGAGCGACTTGTGACGTGCGCCTGTCTCATGGATGTCATCGCCTCGTTCCAGTCCCCACTTCTCGTTTACGGCAGCATATCAATCGTGCCATTCACGCATCTTGTCACGAGCTGCAACAAGAGAACCGCCTCCGAACATGTCCTTGGCAGACATACGACCGTCCTCCAAGATTGGAGTAATGGTAGCATGAATGTGACAGTTCTTCTCGTCGCAATGTGCAATAAAGGAAACGATGTTCTTCTCTCCAACTCTCTTGGCAAGTGCTTTATTGACAATATCACTCGTTCGGTACCGCTGTAGCACTTTTGTGGTACCGTGCGTAGCGGTGAGATGGTACCTGTGCTATAGACGTGTTGCGAGCGTGGTTAAGAGATGTCCCCGCAGCGCGGACGCGGATATGCCCTTCACTATGGTCACGAAAGCACCTGATTTAGTGTTTGGAGTTTCTTCCGGTTCTCTCTCATGGACTGTCCCTCAAACCGAATCAAATGGGATGAGTGTTGGATGCAGTCGAGGATAGCATCAGCCACAGTAGTCTGTCCGATATAATCATACCATTTGTCATAGGGCAGCTGCGAGGTGATGATGAGCGATTTCTTCTCGTATCTGTCGTCCAGCAGGGTCAGCAGGGCCAGGCGTGTTAATTCGTCGATGGAATGCAGTGCGAAGTCATCGTAGATAAGCAGGTCGTACTTGTTGAGTTTCTCGAAAAACTCCTTCGTAACGCTCTGTGTATTGGCACACTTGAGTTGGTGCACGAAGTAGTTCATGCTCATACTTTCAATCAGACACGACCATCTCTGAGAAAATCTGCACAACTTTTGCTTTTCTGCGCGCTTATTCGTAACTTTGCACGCAAAAAGAATAAAATAAAGAACGCGCGAAATGAACAACCGACGAAACATCATTATAGGCGCCGTGGCTGCCGTGGTGATATTCTGCGCCGTGATAGCCCTGATGGGGCTGCGCATGAGAGAGCAGAAACGCGCCACCGAGCAAATGCTGGAGCTGGCCGAGATGGACAAGCTGGAAATGGAGAACGAATATGAGCAGTTCGCCATGCAATACAACGAGATGAAGATGCAAATCAACAACGACTCGCTGGTGGCACAGCTCGAACAGGAACAGCAACGCACCGAGGAACTGCTCGAAGAGCTGAAACGCGTGAAAAGCAGCGATGCAGCCGAGATAATGCGACTGAAGAAAGAATTGGCCACACTGCGCGAGGTGTTGCGCAGCTACGTCCTGCAGATAGACTCGCTCAACCGCATGAACGAGGCACTGGCACAGGAAAATTCGAACCTGAAAACCCAGAACCGGCAGGCTCAGGAACACATCAGCAACCTGAGCTCCGAGAACGAGACGCTGTCGAACAAAGTAGAAATAGCCAGTCAGCTGGACGCCACCGGCATACACGCCGAAGGACGCAACAAACGAGGCAAGGCTGCCAAGAAGATTGCTGACGTGAAGAAATTCGTGATTTCGTTCACCGTTGCACGCAACGTCACCACTTCGACGGGCATACGCAGTCTATACCTGCGCATAGCCACTCCCACGGGCGATGTCCTCAGCAAGGGAGGCACCTTCCAGTTCGAGAACCGTGCGCTGGAATACAGCATCCGCAAAGACATCGAATATACGGGCGAGGAACAGAGCGTGACGGTTTACTGGGATGTGGCCGAGACACTCAGTGCCGGCACCTACCGCGTAGATATCTTTGCCGACGGGCACAACATCGGCTCCACCACGCTCAACTTCGAGAAGTAATGGGAAAGGGCAAGCTGGCCAAGTTTGCCGAAATGGCCCAGAACCCACTGGTGGTGGAATGCCCCTTCGCCTGCATACAGCAGGGCCAGAAAACCATGCGCGGACGATGGCACGAGGAGTTCTTCCACAACACAAACCCCATCGTACTGGAACTGGGATGCGGACGCGGCGAATATACCGTAGGACTGGGACGCGCCCAAAGCGAGAAGAACTTCATAGGAGTGGACATCAAGGGAGCGCGAATGTGGACCGGAGCACGCGAGGCACTGGAGAGCGGAATGGGAAACGTAGCCTTCCTGCGCACCCAGATAGAGTTCATCACCCACTTCTTCAGTCCCGGCGAAGTGAGCGAGATATGGCTCACCTTCTCGGATCCGCAGATGAAGAAAGCAACCAAGCGACTGACAAGCACCCACTTTCTGAAACGCTACCGCCAGTTTCTGATTCCCAACGGACGCATACACCTGAAGACCGACAGCAACTTTCTCTTCACCTACACCGAAGAGATGCTGCGCCACAACGGCATACCCACCCTGGCCTCCACACGAAACCTCTACGAGAATCCCAGCGACGAGCTGGAACGACAGGCGGCATCGATACAGACATACTACGAACAGATGTGGCGCGACAGAGGCATCGACATCAAATACCTGTGCTTCGAACTGCCGGCTGAAGGAGAACTTGACGAACCCGAAACAGATATCCCGCTCGACGAATACCGCAGCTATGGACGCACAAATCGCAGCGGAAAGACAACTGCTCATTAACCATAAAACCCATGACACCCAACGAAAAACAGAATATCACAATCTCGCGTGACAGCATGAGTGACGGAACCATCTATCCCGCCCTTATCACCAACGCCCTCTCCACCGTGCGCTATCCCGGCACGGGAAAGAATGTCGTGGAGATGAACATGGTGGCCGACGACCTGCGCATCGCCGGACTGCACGTGAGTTTCACACTCGTCTTCGACAAACCCACCGACCCCTTCATGAAGTCGATGGTGAAAGCCTGCGAGGCTGCCATACATGCCTACGTAAACCCCAACGTCGAAGTGGAGATAACGACCAAAGCACTGCAGGCACCGCGCCCCGACCTGCCCGACCTGCTGCCCGGTGTGAAAAACATCATCGCCGTATCAAGTGGCAAAGGCGGTGTAGGCAAAAGCACCGTTGCCATCAATCTGGCCATCGCACTGGCACGGCTGGGACATCGGGTCGGACTGCTCGACTGCGACATCTTCGGTCCCTCGGCACCCAAGATGATGGGCGTGGAGGACGGACGGCCATACAGCGAGAACATCGAAGGACGTGACCTCATCCTGCCCCTCGAGCAATACGGCGTGAAGATGCTGAGCATCGGTTTCTTCGTCGAACCAGACCAAGCCACCATCTGGCGCGGAGGCATGGCAAGCAATGCACTGAAGCAACTCATCGGCGACGCACACTGGGGCGACCTCGACTACTTCATCCTCGACACGCCACCGGGCACCAGCGACATACATCTTACACTCGTGCAGACCATTCCCATCACTGGTGCCGTCATCGTGAGCACACCACAAGACGTGGCACTGGCCGACGCACGCAAAGGCATCAGCATGTATGAGAACGAGAAGGTGGGAGTTCCCATTCTGGGACTGGTGGAGAACATGGCATGGTTCACACCGAAAGAGCATCCCGAAGAGAGATATTACCTCTTCGGACGCGAGGGAGTGAAGCGCCTGGCCGAAGACATGCAACTGCCGCTGCTGGGACAGATTCCTATCGTGGAGAGCATCTGCGAAGACAGCGACAAGGGAACACCACCAGCACTCCATCCAGAAACCATCACAGGACAGGCTTTCATACAACTGGCCGCCAACGTGGTCGCACAGACGGAGAAGCGAAACAAGGAACAACCACCCACGACCATCGTGGGTACAAAATAAGCGTACAACATGAAAATCAGACACATCCTGACCCTCTGCGCCTCGTGCATCGCAATGGCAGCCTCGGCACAAAGCATCCAGATCTACCGAAACGGACAGGTGATGGGGTCATACGAACTGGAAGACATCGACAGCATCAGCTTCGACCATCGCCCCAATCTGTGGAACCAGGCTGAAGTGAACGTAAGCTACTATTACGCGCCCAACGGAAGCCAAACCGACGATCCAGAGACCACATTCGAGAACGGCATATACACGGTGCCACTCACCAAAGCCACCTTCGCACAATGGCAGGCGCAGATGTTCTTCGTCACCGACATCGCCACCGATTCGCACAAGAAATACGATTTCACCGTCACGCTGACAGCCAGCAAGCGCATCGGCAACGCCACCGTCAAGCTGTATCAGAACGGGCAGGACGGACTGTACTACTTTTCGGAACAGATTACTCTGACGGCCAATCAGGAATACGTCTTCACGAAGACCGGCATGGACGGCATCGACATGAGCCAACTGGCACTGGTGCTCGACTTTGGCGGCAACACGGCACAGACCAACGTGACCATCAGTAATCTGCGAATAAAAGAGAGCGACTACGATTCTTCGCTCAACCCCGAATGTCCGCTGGAGGGATACGACCTCGTCTGGCACGATGAGTTCACAGCGAGGACCGTGAGTTCTTTGCGCTGGACCTACGAAAAGGCTGAAGCCGGATGGGTGAACGAGGAACTGCAGAACTACGTGGAAAGCAGAACGCCGCAAGGCAATTACGTGACCGAAGTGAACGACGGAATACTGAAGATTCGCGCCCTCAAGGAAGGTAACAAGGTTTACAGCGCACGTATCTACGGCAACAAGAGCAAAGGCTTCAAATATGGATATTTCGAGGCGCGCCTGAAACTTCCGCAGGGCAGAGGTACATGGCCGGCTTTCTGGATGATGCCCGTCAGTTTCAGCAGCTGGCCAGCCGACGGCGAGATTGACATCATGGAAGAGGTCGGATACAACCCCAACAAGGTGTCAAGCAGCATCCACTGCAACGCCTACAACCATCAGCAAAACACGCAGAAGACACACGAAATGACATGTCAGGCAGCTGAGCAGAGCTTCCACGTCTATGCACTGGAATGGACCGAGGACTACATCCGCACCTACGTGGACGGGAAAGTTCAGCTCTACTTCGAAAACGACAAGCTCGGGAACAAGGACACTTGGCCATTCGACAAAGCCTTCTACCCCATTCTGAATCTGGCATGGGGGGGCACCTGGGGCGGTCTGAATGGCGTGGATGAGAGCGCATTGCCGGCAACGCTCGAGGTGGACTACGTGCGCGTCTGGCAAAAGAAATAGGAGTATCGTTCCGTGGCAGATTCGCATCGCGCAAGATGCCTATTCGCGCACGCGCATATATAAGTAAGGTGGATTGCGTGGTGAGAAACGGCAGAAAACGCTCCACGCTTTTCGGCTTGTCGCACCACGCTGTGACAGCCTTCGCACCACAGTGCGACAGCCATCGCTCCACGGTGCGTTTCAAACCTCTCCCTGACGCAATCTCCATAAACGGTCATTTCCAGTTCGAGGAAAAAGTGTGCTTCTCTGCTCAAAAATCCACACATTCGGTACACTGCGCCGAGATTCTTCGTATATTTGCAAGCCGAAAGTAATTCATTGCAAGGACAAAAAACAAAGACCATGACAGAACAGGACGAAGCCGCAGTGGGGCTGAGCAGAAGTTTTAGTCTGAGGAAGTGCATCATACTTCTGATTATAGCGGCCATCACGACCGTCGTTTGGAATCTGCCTTCCGCCAGTTTCGGCATCGAAGGCCTGACGGCGGTTCAGCAGCGCATCATAGCCATTTTTGTGTTTGCCACCCTTGCCTGGCTGACCGAGCCCATCCCTGCGTGGGGCACCTCGATTGTCATCATCGCACTCATGTGCCTGACCGTCTCGGAGCATGGGTTGCTTCCTTTCAAGGGTGAGGACGTGGGCCAGTTGCTGAAGGCGAAAGACATCATGGGCACGTTTGCCGACCCCGTCATCATACTCTTCCTGGGCGGATTCATTCTGGCCATAGCTGCCAGCAAGAGCGGACTCGACGTAGTGCTGGCACGATACCTGATACTCCCCTTCGGCAACAAGAGCCAGAATACCTTGCTGGGCTTCCTGCTCATCACGGGCTTCTTCTCGATGTTCGTCTCCAACACGGCCACGGCAGCGATGATGCTTGCATTCCTGGCACCCCTCTTCGCGGCACTGCCAGCCAACGGAAACGCACGCACAGCGCTCATCCTCGCAGTGCCCGTCGGTGCAAACATCGGTGGCATGGGCACACCCATAGGCACACCGCCCAACGCCATCGTCATGAAAGTGCTCAACGACCCCGACGGGATGAACATGGGACTGGGATTCGGCGACTGGATGCTCATCATGTTCCCCCTCACCATTGTCATTCTGCTCATCGCCTGGCGCATGATTCTCCACCTATACCCCATGAAAGATGTAACCGTGAAGCTCGATATCAAGGGCGAGATGCAGAAAAGCTGGCGCATGTGGGTGGTGGTTGCCACGTTCATCATCACCGTGCTGCTGTGGATGATACCGTCGGAATACACAGGCCTCGACGCCAACGTGATAGCGCTCATACCCATAAGTGTCTTCACGCTGACGGGTGTCATCACAGCCAGCGACCTGGGCAAGATAGACTGGTCGGTGATATGGATGGTGGCAGGTGGCTTTGCGCTCGGAGTGGGCCTGAACAACACGGGACTGGCCGACGCAGCCATCAAGAGCCTCCCCTTCGGGGCGTGGAGTCCCCTGGCAATACTCCTCATCTCGGGCCTCATCTGCTTTGTGCTCTCCAATTTCATCTCCAACACAGCCACGGTTGCGCTGCTGGCTCCCTTCATAGCCGTCGTATGCACCGGCATGGGCGATAAACTTGACGTCATCGGCGGCACCCCAACCGTGCTCATCGGCATAGCCCTCGCCGCATCGGCAGCCATGTCTCTGCCCATCTCCACGCCTCCCAACGCCATCGCCTACGCAACGGGGCTGGTGGATATGAAAAACATGTTCAGAGTAGGTCTCAACATAGGCATCATCAGTATGATACTCAGCTACATAGTGCTATACTTCGCCGCGATGGCAGGACTTATCTGAGCCCACCAGCAAGACACATCCACACACATGCCCCTCTGCTGCAACGACATGCAACGGAGGGGCTTTTTTTGTATCAAGAAAACAACGTGCAGAAAAGCACCACGGTTTTCGGGCTGACGCACCACGGTGCGATGCCCGTCGCAGCACGTTGCGAAGCTTGTCGCAACACGGTGCGTCAGATGAGGACAAATTTTTCCGCCTCGCACACTCTGTCGATTCGGGGTTTTTATGTACATTTGCAATGGATTTCGACGAGAGAAACCCGTTTAGGAAAATAAAGAAGAAGCTACGTGACGCTATACGAACTGAACCATTTGGTACGCACCACCATCGAGGGCTCACTCAACGAGGAGTACTGGGTGGAAGGCGAGCTGAGCGACGCGACGGCCGGATATGGCGGTCACTTCTACGGCGAGCTGATTGAGAAGGACGGGCGCGGACAGGCCATCGTGGCCCGCGCAAGGGTCACCTGCTGGGCTCGCACGTACAACATCCTGCGCCTGCGCTTCCAGCGCGACACGGGAGAGACGTTGCGTGCCGGAATGAAAGTGAAGCTGCTCGTGGGGGTGACGTTCCACGAACAGTATGGCTATGCGCTGAACATACACGACGTCGACTCCACCTACACATTGGGCGACATGGCACGCCGGCGACGCGAGATACTGGCGCAGCTGGAGGCCGACGGCATACTGCACGACAACCAGCAACTCGTCCTGCCACGCCTGCTGCAGCGTGTGGCCATCGTATCCTCGGCCACGGCCGCCGGATATGGCGATTTCTGCAACCAGATTCGCAACAACGAGTATGGGCTCGCCTTCGTCACACAACTCTTCCCCGCCACCATGCAGGGGCAGAACGTGGAGGAGAGTGTCATATCGGCACTCGAGAAGATAGCCTCGGAGGCTGAGCGGTGGGATGTCGTGGTCATCATACGCGGCGGCGGTGCCACGGGCGACCTGAGCGACTTCGACAGCTATCCGCTGGCCTGCTGCGTGGCGCAGTTTCCGCTGCCCGTAATCACCGGCATCGGGCACGAGCGCGACGAAACGGTGCTCGACTACGTGGCACACACCCGAGTGAAGACTCCCACAGCTGCCGCAGCCTTCATCATCGACCACCAGGCACAGGAAGCCGCAGCCCTCGACACGCTGCAACAACGCATCGGACGCGCCGCAACAGAGTGTGTGGCCGAAGCACGACGACGCATGGAACGGTGCAGTCTGATGCTGCCCATGCTGCTCGCCAGAATGTGCACCAACGAGCAGAACCGCCACCGGCTGATGGCGCAGCGACTCTCGTCCTCGCTCCGCGAACGCATCCAACGCGAACGACATCGGCTCGAACTCGCCACACAACGACTGGCGGCCGCCGACCCACAGGCTATGCTGCGCCGCGGATACAGCATCACACGAACCAGCGACGGACGCGTGGCGACATCGATTCGGGATGTATCCGAAGGCGAGACAATCACCACCCAACTGGCCGACGGAACCATCAGCGCACAAATAACAGGAACGAACACAACACCCAACCAGGATGGAAAATAAACTGACCTACGAACAAGCAATGCAACGCCTCGAGCAACTGCTCGAAAAGCTGGAAAGCAACGAGGTGAACCTCGACGACATGGGACAATGCGTCCGCGAAGCACAACAATTGCTGAAATATTGCAAAGAATGCCTCTATGAAGTAGAAAAAATCACCGCAACAATGCAAGATGTCGGCGAAAAAGAGTAACTTTGCCAAGAAAAACTTTAACTACAATGAAAGAGATAGATTGGAGTAACCTCTCGTTTGGTTACATGAAGACAGACTACAACGTGCGCTGCTACTATCGCAACGGCGCATGGGGCGAGATTGAGACATGCAGCGAAGAAACCGTACCTCTGCACATGGCAGCCACCTGCCTGCACTATGGTCAGGAGGCATTCGAAGGACTGAAAGCATACCGCTGCCCCGACGGCAAGGTGCGCATTTTCCGCGTGGACGAGAACGCAGCACGCCTGCAGAGCACATGCCGCGGCATACTGATGCCCGAACTGCCCACAGAGAAGTTCATCGAGATGGTGGAACGCGTAGTACGCCTCAACGAACGCTTCATCCCGCCCTACGAGAGCGGAGCCACGCTCTACATACGTCCGCTGCTCATAGGAACCAGCGCTCAGGTGGGTGTGCACCCTGCCACGGAGTATCTCTTTCTGATTTTCGTTACCCCCGTTGGCCCTTACTTCAAGGGCGGATTCAGCACCAATCCCTACGTAATCATACGCGAATTCGACCGTTCGGCACCGCTCGGCACCGGCATCTACAAGGTGGGTGGCAACTATGCTGCCAGCCTGCGCGCCAACCAGATGGCACACGAACTGGGATACAGCTGCGAGTTCTATCTCGATGCGAAGGAAAAGAAATACATGGACGAATGCGGCGCCGCCAACTTCTTCGGCATTAAGGACAACACCTACGTGACGCCCAAGAGCACCAGCATACTGCCCAGCATCACCAACAAGAGCCTGATGCAGTTGGCCGAAGACCTTGGCATGAAGGTGGAACGTCGCCAAATTCCCGAGGACGAACTGGCAACATTCGAGGAGGCAGGAGCATGTGGCACAGCAGCTGTCATCAGTCCCATCGAGCGTATCGACGACCTGGAGGAGAAGAAGTCTTTCGTCTTCAGCAAGGACGGCAAGCCAGGTCCCGTAAGCACCAAGCTGTACAACAAGCTTCGCAACATCCAGTATGGCATCGAGCCTGACGTACATGGCTGGACACGCGTAGTCATCGAATAAGCCTTACTCAAAGCCGTGAAAAATATTCTTATCACGTTGCTCTGCATGAGCATCGTGCTGCCACTCGTCGCTCAAGACAAAATCGTTTCGGGTGTCTACGTGGGTGGTCACATCCGCCGCGAGCGTCCTGAGACAATTACCACGCTGCGCGAATCGGGTTTCACCTACGTCCTGCTCTTCAACGTGCATGTGGATAAGGATGGCACACTGAAAACCGACGGCGAAACCATCTGCAAGAACGGTGAATATGTCTTCGACAAGACGCAACCGAACTATGTCGAGGACGTGCGCCTGCTGAAGACACAGCCCACAGGCATCAGCCGCATAGAGATTGTCATCGGAGGATGGGAAAACGACTCGTATAACAACATCAAGTCGCTCATCGAAAAGAATGGTACGGGCCGCACCACGATGCTTTATCGCAACTTCAAGGCTCTCTTGGAGACCGTGCCGGGCATCGATGCCGTGAACAACGATGACGAACAGTGCTATGATGTCAATACGGCTACTAAGTTCCACGTCATGATGTACGACCTGGGGCTGAAGACCACGCTGGCCCCCTACACCTACCAATCTTTCTGGACCAAGCTGGCCACCGAGGTCAACAAGCAACGCCGCGGAGCCGTGGACCGAGTGATGGTGCAGTGTTACGACGGAGGAGCATGGAACGACCCCCTCAACTGGAATTTCCCAGGCATAGAGCGCCACGCCGGACGCACCAATTATCAGACCGACATGGCGACATCCATCGCACAGATGCAGACGTGGAAAGACAACGGGGGCGCCACCGGAGGATTCGTTTGGGTGTATAACGATGAGACATGGGACCTCAACCAATGGGCTGCAAACATGAACCGCATCTTCGGCGCACGAACTACGCCGGAGGATGAGACCGTAGTACAAATCTATAGCCAGAGAAAATACGGCGGATACTGCATCAACCTGCCCGTGGGCAGACATACAAAAGCAGACCTCTCCGTCTACGGAATGCCGGCCAAGACGGTGGCCTCGCTCAAAGTAAAAGAGGGATACAGGGCACTTCTCTACACCATGCCCGACTTCACCGGACTGTCCCAGAAACACGAAAAAGACCGCGAACAGCTGGTTGGTTCGATGTCAAACGCGGTATGCTCCATCATCGTGGAGAAAGTAGAATCGGCCGACGGAATCAAGAACAGCGCGGCAGAGCAGACGACATTGAGGAGCAACGGCGGAGAAGTGACCGTGACAAACGCACGGGGACAGATGCTGACCGTCCACGGAACGAACGGCACGGAGATTGTCCGCCAGCGTCTGGGCACCGACAACGAGACGCTTCCGCTGGGCGCACTGCCCCACGGTATTTACATCGTGAGAGTGGGCAGCAAGAGCATCAGCATAGCGAAGTGAAACGCGCCCTTCGGCAACCTCCGAAGAACACACCACGCTTTTCCGCATGACGCACCATGCTGCGAAAGGCAACGCACCGTGCTGCGACGACTGTCGCAACACGGTGCGTTTTTAATCCAAATCAGTCTTTCAGTTTGAAAGTCTCCGCTCCTGCTATCCGAGGAAGCTGAGCAGGATGCCTGCAGCAACGGCCGAGCCGATGACACCAGCCACATTGGGACCCATGGCATGCATCAGCAGGAAGTTGCGCGGGTCGGCCTTCGAACCCTCGGCCTGGCTCACTCGAGCGGCCATAGGAACGGCACTCACTCCGGCCGAACCAATCAGAGGATTTATCTTCTCCTTCAGGAACAGATTCATGAACTTGGCCAGCAAAACACCACCTGCCGTGCCGAAGCCAAAGGCTACGATACCCACGCAGAGGATGCTCAGCGTCTGCCAGTTGAGGAATGCCTCGGCCGTAGCCGTAGCGCCTACCGTAGTACCCAGGAAGATGACCACGATGTTGTTCAATTCGTTCTGCACAGCCTTGCTCAGACGATCCACTACTCCACTCTCTTTCATCAGATTACCCAACATCAGGCAGCCGATGAGCGTTGCAGCTGAAGGCAGAATGAGCGAAACGATGATGGCCACTACGATGGGGAAGATAATCTTCTCTTTCTTCGACACAGAACGGAGCTGCTTCATGCGAATCATACGCTCCTTCTTGGTGGTAAGTGCACGCATAATGGGCGGCTGAATGACAGGCACCAGCGCCATGTAGCTATACGCAGCCACGGCAATGGGACCCAGCAACTGGGGAGCCAACTTGGTGGTCAGGAAGATGGCCGTGGGACCGTCGGCACCGCCGATGATACCGATGGACGCTGCTTCCTGAGGAGTGAAGCCCATGAAGTCGGTCTGTGTCACCAGGAAAGTGACGAAGATGCCCAGCTGAGCGGCAGCACCCAGGACGAGACTCTTGGGGTTGGCAATCAGCGGACCGAAATCGGTCATGGCACCCACGCCCAGGAAAATAAGGCAGGGATAGACACCGGCCTTCACGCCGATATAGAGTATGTCGAGCAGACCTCCCTCGGCAAGCACATGACGGTAGCTGTGGTAGAAGGGACTGTCGGGATTCAGGAACTCATCGTTCCACATCGATGTATGGAACAGACCCGCACCGGGCAGGTTCGTGAGCAACATACCGAAGGCGATGGGCAGCAAGAGCAGAGGCTCATACTCCTTCTTGATGGCCAGATAGAGCAGCAGGCAGCCGATGCACAACATGACTGCATTTTTCCATCCGTCTCCCACGAAGAAAGAAGTGATGCCCATGTCGTCCCAGAACTTTGCCAGGGCATCGGCCATGTTGAAGTCACCGGCAAAGACAGGCGTTGCCACCATGAGCAGCAGTGACAGGATAGTAAAGAATTGTATTTTCTTCATAGCCGCTCAGTCTTATGCAAGTTCTACAAGAGCATCGCCGTTCTGCACCTGTGCGCCCTGCTGCACCAGGATAGCTTTCACGGTGCCGTCAACCTCGGCCGTGATGCTGTTCTCCATCTTCATGGCTTCCATCATCACCACGGTGTCGCCTGCTTTCACCTGCTGTCCCACGGTAACGAGCACCTTGGTGATGGTTCCGGGCAGGGGCGAGGTTACAGTGTTGGCACCTGCGGCAGGCTTCGGAGCGGCAGGAGCTGCAGCGGGAGCGGGCTGGGGAGCAGCCTTGGGAGCCGGAGCAGCAGCCACAGCGTCGGCCTGGAACTGAACGAGGGCATCGCCCTGGTTCACGCTCTGACCCTCCTTGACACATACAGCCTTCACGGTTCCATCGGCCTCGGCCACCACGTCGTTGGCCATCTTCATGGCTTCCATCACAAGCAGCACGTCGCCTTTCTTCACCTTCTGTCCGGCTGCGACGTTAATCTTGGTGATGGTGCCGGGCAGCGGCGAAGAGATGTCCGATGAGCTGGCAGCACTCACTGCGGCCTGGGGCACGGGAGCTGCGGCATGTGCCACGGCGGGATGAATCAACGGACGTGCAGCTACCACATGCTCGGGCAGTTCCACCTGATATGTCTTTCCGTTGAGGGTGACGGTGAGCAAGCCGTTTGACTGTTCCTCTATGTTGGCTGTAAAATCCTTACCGTCTATCTTAAACTTCAAATCTTTCATTTTCTGTTTGTGTTAATTGGGAAATAAAAATGTTGGTGTTGACTTAAATGGCGTTGTTCAGCACAGCATGCCATCCGGTATGTTCGTTCAGATGGATGGTCAGTTTGCCGCTTTCCTCGTCGTGCAGATTGTTCAGGTAGAGATACACAGCGGTTGCGACGGCTGCCTTCTCTATGTCCGAAGCTCCATCAAGTGACTGCGGGGCGGTGGAGGCTTGTGCAACCTTTGCCGTCTGTGGCTTCACTTTCTTACCTTTGGCCACAAAGCTGAAAATCTGGAGCACCAGCACGAGCAGCACCAGAATGCTGAAGACTACGCCCACTCCGAGGCCTGTCATCAGCCACGCGGTTGTCCAGTCGGTTTCTAATATCATGATTTCTGGGGATGTTTAGTTCGTTAGAGAGGTATGTTTCCGTGTTTCTTGGCCGGATTGGTCAGTTTCTTGTTCTCGAGCTGTGTGAGGGCGCGGATGATGCGGAAGCGTGTGTTGCGCGGCTCTATTACGTCGTCGATGTAACCATACTTGGCTGCATTGTAGGGGTTGGCGAAGAGCTTGGTGTACTCGTCTTCCTTCTCCTTGATGAATGCCTTGGCCTCTTCCACCTTGCCTTCGTCCTTGAGAGCCTTGGCCTCTTTGGCATAGAGCACTGCTGCGGCTCCTGCGGCACCCATGACAGCGATTTCGGCGCTGGGCCATGCGTAGTTGAGGTCGCCGCGAAGCTGCTTACAGCTCATGACGATGTGTGAACCTCCGTACGACTTGCGCAGGGTGACGGTCACCTTGGGCACGGTGCACTCGCCGTAGGCATAGAGCAGCTTGGCTCCGTGCAGAATGACGGCGTTGTACTCCTGGCCTGTGCCGGGAAGGAATCCGGGCACGTCGACGAGTGTGACAATGGGAATGTTGAAGCAGTCGCAGAAGCGCACGAAGCGGGCACCCTTGCGGCTGGCGTTGCAGTCGAGCACGCCGGCCATCTGCTTGGGCTGGTTAGCCACGATGCCCACGCTCTCGCCGTTGAAGCGTGCGAAGCCCACGATGATGTTCTTGGCGAAGTTGGGCTGCACCTCGAAGAATTCGCCGTTGTCCACGATGCCTGCTATCACCTCGTACATGTCGTAGGGCATGTTGGGGTTCTCGGGAATTATCTCGTTGAGGAAGTCCTCCTTGCGGTCGATGGGGTCGTTGCATTCCACGCGCGGTGTCTTCTCCAAGTTGTTCTGGGGGATATAGCTGATGAGTTGCTTGATCATAGCCATGGCCTCTTCTTCGGTGGCAGCGGTGAAGTGCGTCACGCCCGACTTTGTGGAGTGTACGCTGGCTCCGCCGAGCTGTTCCTGAGTCACCACTTCGCCGAGCACGGTTTTCACCACGGCCGGTCCGGTGAGGAACATATAGGAGGTGTTCTCCATCATCAGCGTGAAGTCGGTCAGTGCAGGGCTATATACGGCGCCTCCGGCACAGGGGCCCATGATGGCGCTAATCTGAGGGATGACACCCGATGCCATGATGTTGCGCTGGAATATCTCGGAATATCCGGCCAATGCGTTGATGCCCTCCTGCAGACGTGCGCCGCCCGAGTCGTTCAGACCGATTACGGGGGCACCCACCTTCATGGCGATGTCCATCACCTTGCAGATCTTGCTGGCCAGCATCTCGGAGAGGGAGCCGGCACTCACGGTGAAGTCCTGTGCAAAGACGTACACCAGACGGCCGCCGATGGTGCCGCTGCCGGTGACAACGCCGTCGCCCAGATACTGCTTCTTCTCCATGCCGAAATTGGTACAGCGGTGCTTGACGAACATATCCAGTTCCTCGAAACTGCCGTCGTCGAGCAGCATGGCTATGCGCTCGCGTGCCGTGTACTTACCCTTCTCGTGTTGTTTCTCGATTGCTTTTTCGCCGCCGCCCAAGCGAGCCTTGGCGCGGAGTTCTACCAACTCCTTGATTTTTTCAGTTTGAGTACTCATTAGTTTATTTTGGTATAAATGTCTGTTATCTCAGAAAAACGGCACAAATTTACAAAAAATCAGTCGCAAAAGATGTAAAAAGGAATGAAAATTTTCATGCCTGATGCATAAATTTTCATTTCTCTTTCCAGGGTTCTCAAGAAGTCCGTCCAGGGGGGCTTTTCGGAGCGTTTTTCGAAGCACTGTGCTGCGACGCCTGACGCACCACGTTGCGACAGCCTGCGCACCGTGCTGCGACGCCCGTCGCACCACGGTGCGTTTTTAACATTTCTTCGGAGCACCTTGCGTAAGCATGGTTTCCGCCTCTCGGAAAAGGGAAGATATATTTTGATTTTCGGGCGATATTTCGTACCTTTGCACGCGAAAAGATTATGGATAACAAGAGTCAATACGTGCCCACCGAACTGGGCACCGAACGCATCGGACGCCTCCTCTGGCAATACGCTACGCCTGCCATCACGGCGATGGTGGCAGCGTCGGTCTACAACATTGTGGACAGCATCTTCGTGAGGCGCGGCGTGGGCGACATCGGCATCAGCAGCATGGCCGTGGCAAGCCCCTTCATGAACCTCTCCACGGCGCTGGGAACGCTGGTGGGACTGGGAGCGAACACCGTGGTGAGCGTCAGACTGGGTCAGCGCCGCTACGACGAGGCACAGCAAGTCTTCGGAAACTCCATCACGCTGAACGTGGTAATGAGCCTCCTCTTCACCATCGTCTGCTGGCCCTTCATTGACCCCATCCTGAACGTCTTTGGTGCCAGCGACGCCACACGCCCCATGGCACGCGAATACATGGAAATCATTCTCCTGGGCAACGTCATCACGCACACCTATTTCGGACTGAACGGAACATTGCGCAGCGGCGGCCATCCCACGCTCGCCATGAACAGCACCTTCCTGGCCATCGTGCTGAACATCATACTCGACCCGATCTTTATCTTTGTCTTCCACTGGGGCGTCCGCGGCGTGGCCATCGCCACCGTGCTGGCCCAGGCTGTGGCTCTGTGCGTGCAGCTGAAGCTATTCAGCCGCCAGGACGAACTGCTCCACCTGCGGCGAGGCATCTATCGGCTACGGCCCGACATCGTGCGACAGTCACTGGCCATCGGACTGAGCCCCTTCCTGATGAACACCTGCTCCTGTCTGGTGGTTTTGCTCATCAACAACCGCCTGAAACAATACGGGGGCGACAACGCCATCGGTGCCTTCGGCATCGTAAACCGCGTGTTTTTCATCTTCTGCATGATTGTGATGGGGCTGAATCAGGGCATGCAACCCATCGTGAGCTACAACTGGGGCGCACGCAACAACGACCGCGTATGGCGCGTACTGCGATACACCATCTGTGCCGCCACCCTCGTCACCACAGTGGGAATGCTGGTGGGCGAGTTGATACCCGAACTGGTAATACGCGCTTTCGGCACCGGTCCCGAACTCACACAGATGGCCGTGCGCGGCTTCCGCTTCTTGGTGGCCATGTTCCCCGTCGTGGGTGCACAGATGGTCATCGGACATTTCTTCCAAAGCATCGGGCACGCAGGCAAGAGCATCTTCCAGAGCCTCACCCGCCAACTGCTCTTTCTGGTGCCGCTGCTCATCGTGCTGCCTCCCATCTGGCAACTTGACGGCGTATGGCTCTCCATGCCCATCTCTGACGCGATAGCTTTCATCACCTCGGCCAGCATGCTGTGGTGGTTGGTGAGAAAAGTAAACCGCACGTCACACACAGCAAACGGCCTTTGACACTGAAAGCATGAAACGCATCGGACTGCTGAGTGATACCCACGCCTACTGGGACGAACGCTACCTGACCTACTTTGCCGAGTGTGACGAGATATGGCATGCCGGCGACATAGGTTCGCTCTCACTAGCCATGCAGTTGAACGAATTCCGTCCGCTGCGCGCTGTCTGCGGCAACTGCGACGGAGCCGATGTCCGCCGCTTCTATCCCGAGAAACTGTGCTGGACATGCGAGGGAGCCGAAGTGCTGATGACACACATCGGCGGCTATCCGGGACACTACGACCCACGCATCCGACAGCAAATCTATGCCCATCCGCCCAAGCTCTTCGTATGCGGACACAGCCACATACTGAAGGTGCAGTATGACAAGGCGCTCGGCATGCTGCACATCAACCCCGGTGCTGCAGGCTTGCAGGGATGGCAACAGGTGCGCACACTCGTCCGCTTTACTGCCGAAGAAGGTTCGTTCCGCGACCTGGAAGTCATCGAGATTCCTCGGTGACGATGATTTTTTCTGCCTTCCGACTGTAATATTCTCCCACATCGCCTGTCTTTATAGCAGAATGATGACAGACAGAGAACTCGTAAACAAGGTACTTTCCAACGGAGATCAGCAGAGTTTTGCTGAGATCATGCGCCGTTATTCGGGCATGGTTTACTCGAAGGCACTCGGCATCGTCCACCGCGAGGACCTTGCGAAAGACATCGCCCAGCAGACTTTCATCCGCGCATACGAACGGATGGCCTATTGGCACAGCGAGAAGCTCGGGCCATGGCTCGTCACCATTGCCATGCACACGGCAGTGAACGAACTGGAACGCGAACGCCGTCACGCACAGCCCGTACAGGCCGACGACGACGACGACCCCGACCGCGAAGAACTGCTGCAGCGCATGGAGGCGGCCATCGGTGAACTCTCCGAACTGGACCAGGCAATCATCCGCATGCACTATTACGAGCATCGGAAGACCGACGATATTGCCCGCATCACCGGACTCTCACAGAGCAACGTCCTCGTCCGCCTGCATCGCATCCGCGACCGACTGCGCCAGAAACTCTCAACCTCTACCATCGAACCGTGAATCAAGAACCCATCAACGTGTATAATAATATAAGGAGATAGCACCATGAACCGAAATCCCATCACCGACCATGAGCTCGACGAACTCATCCTTCAGACGTTTGAGCGCCAAGCCGTCACCGACGAAATCCACGCCGATGTAATGAAGCAACTGCGCCGCGCTGCGCGTCATCGTCGCCTGCGCCAGTGGAGCCGTGCTGTCGTCTTCGCATTCGGACTCCCCCTGGTGCTCCTGCTTTTCGGGTGGTTGCTCTTCACCTACCTGCCACGATTCGACGAGATGTCACCGCTCTATCTCTGCCTGATTATTCCCGTGGCCACCATGCTATACACAGCCTATCGCGCCGTCGAGCATTTTTCCATCGAAAAGATGTAATAATCTGCCACGCGACCTGTCTTATAAGTGAGACTAAGAAACAAAAAACAATAATAACAAATTTAATACTTAATTAAGATGGTATTTTACCGTATAGACTTAATTGACTTGGTAGCTGTGACGCTTTCACTGAGCATTCCCATTTTTGCCATCATTTGGGCCGCGAGAGCAGCGACTCGCAGAAAGCAACTCGAGACCGAGATTCGCCGTGCAATCATCGAGAACCACACCGATTTGGAGACCGCAAAGGCACTCATCGTACAACAGAAGAGGAAGCCGAACAATTATCTGGCCCTGCGTTGGGCATGCATACTCATAGGTATGGGCTTTGGTGCGCTGGCTAACCATCTGCTCGGGCTCAGATTCATGTATGAGCCTGAAGCTTTGTTCACCATCGCCGTCGGAATCGGATTGGGACTGCTCGTCTCCTTCGTTATAGAACGAAAACTGCAGCAGAAAGAGAACAGCCAAGTGCCGCAAGACGAGATGTAAGACAGGATGCCGAACGGCCGGCACACAGTCCGGAGCGAACGATTTACCCATGTTGACAAAGGCCCCGGACGGGTCTGGCCGGAAACGCAGCACGTTGCGACACAAAACGCACCGTGTTGCGTCGGCCGTCGCAGCGTGGTGCGTTGCCCGTCGCACCACGCTGCGTTTTTTACCCCGACGGGTTCGGTCTCAAGAAAAAACTCGAATATGCCTGTCTTGAGCCAGGAAAAACTTCAGGCACAAGCGGAAAGGCACTTTTGTCGACCTGACGACCGATTCGGCTTGAAGTGACCCCAGCCTAATGACGGAGTAGGGGCTATTCTACATTCAGTTTCAGTGAACCTTTCAGCGAACCCGACCGTGCCTGTATCTCCACTTCGCCTGCCGAAGTGCCGGCCTGCACAATGGCAGTCAGCTGACCGGAGAACGCATGGTGGCGAGGCTCGTGAAAAAGGTCGAGATTCGTGGGGTCACCGTTAGCCGCTGCACGGAAACGGCCCGCGCCCTTCACGGTAAAGTTCACCAAATTGTCGGCATGCGGACAGAGATTTCCGTCCTTATCAACCACAGAAACAGTGATGTAAGCCAAGTCGTCACCATCGGCACGAAGCGACTTACAGTCGGTCGTAAGCACCAGATGATGCGGTTTGCCGGCAGTGCGCACCGTGACGCTCTCAACAACTTTTTCTTCGCGGTCGAGCCCATCAACTTTCAGTTCGCCCGGCTCATAACGCACGTCGTCCCAAATGAGACGATAGCGACGCAACAGCCAGAACGGGTCACCGGCCTGACGCGCCTGCTCGGACTCTGCCTTTGACAGCTTGCGAGCCTTTCCCACAAAGCGACCGTTCACGTAGAGAGCGCCTTCCGAAAGGTTGGTGTACGCCATGACAGGCGTCACCTGACCTTCACGTCCTGGCCATGTCCAATGAGGCAAGACGTGGAGCATCTGCTTATCAGGCCGCCACTGGCTCTGATAGAGATAGAAACGATCCTTGGGCAACGAGGCGAGGTCTATGATTCCGAAGAGACTGCTGTGGTTTGGCCAGCCATCGGTATCGTAGGGCGTAGGCTCACCCAGATAGTCATAACCGGTCCACACGAACTGTCCGATGGTCCACGGATAGTCGTCGGCAAGGGCAAAGTCCACTTCGGGCAGGTTGCTCCACGAGCAATAATCCACGTCGTAAGCCGAGGTCTGATGGTCCTCGTATTTGGGTCTGTCCTTTATCTCGACAGGGAACTTATAGATACCGCGGCTGCTGACGGTGCTGGCGGTCTCGCTACCGAGAACGAAGCCACGCGAGAGTGTGTTGTACGCCAACTCGTAATGCTGCGTGCGGTAATTGAGGCCGGGGATGTCGAGGACGGCTGCAAATCCGTTGGAGATGGCAGTCTCCACCTGGTCCATGCCGCAGGTTACGGGCCTCGTGGGGTCCTCGCGATGGCAGATGTCTCGCAGGAAGGCGGCCACCTTCCATCCGTCGCGCGAGCCCTGTGTGGGAACTTCGTTGCCGATGCTCCACATCACCACGCTGGGGTTGTTACGATAGTGGCGCACCATATTCACCATGTCACGTTCAGCCCATTCCTTGAAGTAACGGTGGTATCCATTGGCACACTTCGCAGCATCCCACTCGTCAAACGGCTCCACCATCATCATGAAGCCCATCTCGTCGCAGAGTTCCACCAGTTCGGGTGTCGGCATGTTGTGGCTGGTACGGATGGCGTCGCAGCCCATTTCCTTGAGGAGTGAGAGCTGATGGTGGATGGCGCTGCGGTTCACGGCGGCGCCCAGCGGACCGAGGTCGTGGTGCAGACACACACCTTGGAACTTGCGGTGCTGCCCGTTCAGGTAGAAGCCTCTGTCGGGTATGTATTCAATGGTGCGGACACCGAAACGCTGTTTGTATATATCCACATTCTTTTGGTCCACATACACCATCGTCTGAATTTCGTAGAGGTTCGGGTGTTCGGGCGACCACAAATTCGGTTTTTCCAGCACGATGTTCTGTTCCATCGGACGACCCTCTCCAGCCTTCAGCTTAGTAGTATGTTTCGCAATACTTTTACTCCTATCGAACTCCGGACCTTCCACTATGTATGTCACAAGTTCCACATCCTTACCCTCGGCACCTTCTACCGTCCACTTCAGGTTCACCACTGCGTAATCTTTCTCCACATGGGGTGTCGTCACCTGCACGCCCCACACGGGAATGTAGGACTGTTTCGTGGTAATCAGATGCACGTTGCGGTAGAGTCCTGCACCGGGATACCATCGGCTGCTGTTGTCGAGGTTCTCCAGACGCACAGCCACCACGTTGTCCTCCCCCTCTGTATTGAGGTAGGACGTGACATCGACGAAGAACGAGTTGTATCCGTAGGGCCAGAAGATAGCTTCCTTTCCGTTGACATAGACGTGGGCCTCGCTCATGGCACCGTCGAAGAGCAAGGTAGCCTTGCTGTCGGCATCCACGCGGAAATGTCTGCGATACCATCCCACACCAATGTAGGGCAGTCCGCCGGTGCGTCCCGTATGCCAGGTGGCTTCGCTCTCGCCGTTCTGCAGGATTGCCACGTTCTGCATGTCCCATTTTCGGCCGAAAGGTCCGCTGATGGCCCAGTCGTGCGGCACGGTCACCTGCTCCCACGCGCCGTCGTCAAAGGCGGCTTGCTGCGCATTTTCGAGGTCGCCGAGATGAAAGCGCCATCCGTCCGTCAGGAGTGTCTCGACGCGTGGTCCGCGCTGAGAAGTTTCCGTTTTCTCTGGAGCGCCACCGAGATTGTTGCGTTGTGCTTGTGCGAAGGCTGCCTGGCACGTCATCAGGAGCGCAGCCACGGCAAGGGTCAGTCTGTTGTGCATGGTTCAAAGTTATTTTTACGTCAAACAGTTGCTTTTTTCGCTTCAAAATTACGAACATTTTTCCAACCCACAAAACATAGCAGGTGATTTCTTGCCGAAGCGACTTTCGGAAAGGGGTCCAGAGAGAGTGAAAAAACGCACCGTGCTGCGACGGGCAACGCAACGTGCTGCGACAGCCTACGCAACGTGGTGCGACAGGCGTCGCCGCGTGGAGCATAAAAAACGCCTCCGCTTCGGGACTAAAAAAACATCCCATGCATCGGCATGAGATGTTCCGTCTTGTTGTTTTTCTCGAAAAAGACGTTTATCCCTTTTTCACGAGGAACCAGGGGTTGTGTAAGTCTGCTTTGTTGTATCGGAGCGGTTCGCCGGTGGTTGCGTCGGTGACGGTGCAGCCCGAGGAACGTGCTATGGCGTCGCCGGCGGCGGTGTCCCACTCCATCGTAGGTGCAAAACGCGGATAGGCATCAGCCTTACCCTCGGCCACCAGGCATATTTTGATGCTCGAGCCGCTGCTCATCAGCGAGACGGGATGCTGGCTGCGCTGTGCTTCGATATATGCTTCCGTCTCGGGAGTCATGTGGCTTCGCGAAGCCACGATGACCATCTCTTCGCCATCGTTCCTGTGCAACGGCAGGGGGCGGGCCATGCCGAGGAGCGTTTCAGGTTCAGGGAAAGGTGCTGCACAAGGCACTTCCACCTTGAAGGCACTTCCCTGAGCAGCGAAGTACAGATCGCCTTTCACGGGCACGTATATGACACCCAGCACGGGTGTTCCGCTGCGCACCAGTGCGATATTGACCGTAAATTCGCCATTCTTCTTGATGAATTCCTTGGTGCCGTCCAGCGGGTCCACAATCCAGAGTTCCTGCCACTGGCTGCGCAGGTCGAAGCTTTCGTGGAGACCTTCCTCGCTCAGCACGGGGATATGGGTGGAGGTCAGATGCGAGACGATGCGGCGATGGGCTGCCTTGTCGGCCAGCGTGAGAGGACTGTTGTCGGCTTTGCGCTCTATGCCGAAGTCTTGCGAAGGGTCGTCGTAGATGTCCAGGATGTCACGTCCTGCCTCGAGTGCGGCGCGGATGGCTATGTTCAGAAGCTTCCATCGGCTGTTTCAAAGCATTTTCAGGGCCAGTTTTATCACGCGCTCCACGGGTGCGTCGGGTTCCTCCTCCAATATCTTGAGGACAACCTTATGCGTGGGTGCCGGACTGAAACCGAGCATGGTGAGAGCGGCTTCCGATTCTTTCTGCACCTCGGTGTTCACAGATGGCGCTGCGGTGGTGACGGAGGATGCCGGAGAGATGCCTAGCGTGGAAATCTTGTCGCGCAGGTCCACGATGATGCGCTGCGCCGCCTTGGGGCCGATGCCCTTCACTTGTTTGAGCATCTTGTCGTTTCCGTCGCTGATTATACTGCACAGTTCGGCAGGTGTCATGGCCGAAAGTATCATGCGTGCCATGGCTGCTCCAATGCCGCTGACGCTGGTCAGCAGCAGGAAGAGTTCGCGTTCGTCACGGCTCTCGAAGCCCCACAACTGATAGGCGTCCTCGCGGATGCTCTCGGTTATCCACAGCTTCACCTCCTGGCGCCCCTGAATGGCGGAGAACGTGTTCAGCGTGATGTTCACTCCATAGCCCACGCCGTGACATTCAACCACAGCCAGCGCCGGTGTCAGGTCGACCAAAGGACCTCTTACGTATTCAATCATTCTGACATTTGTTTATCGAGTACAAAGATACGAATAAGCAAGGAAAGTGCAAAACGAAAAAACATTTTTCACTTATGAACTTTCGAACGAGCGTATTTTCTGCCTATGGTCAGGGCACAAATAATCGAGCGGGTGAGAAAGGTGTTAAATGACAATAAATCGGAAGATTGAGAAACGCAACGCTGTGCGAGGGGCCTCGCAAACGAGGGTGAGGAAGTGTGAGAATGGATGTGCTTCGGTGCGACAGGGTGCGGAGCACGAAACGACGAAAATGCAAGTGCTTGATTATCAACACCCGCAAATTCTTCATTCTCTTCCGCTCAGCCATAAAATTGCAAAGGAAACGCACTTCGCAGAGAAACGCAACGTGGTGCGACGGGCATCGCAACGTGGTGCGTCGAATGACGGAACGCGCTGCGAAGATATCTTTTCGATTCCGCGAAGAAATACGCTGAGATAATTGTAAGGATTATTTGCGTGTTCAGACATCTACCTTAACGGGTATGAAGAACAAAAAACATGGAATGGTGCATAATAAATGGGCATGTGTGTGCGTTATATATTTCGTGAGCGCGCGGAAAATCATCTCCATCCTCATCCTGGCCCTCGGCATCGACCTGCTGGCGGCTCGCGGCACCACTGCTTCGGAAAACTGCGGAGCGGCGGCCGACGCTATGGTGGCCCCTCCCGACACGGCCAAGGAGCAGAAACCCCGTTATAGCGTGCGCCGCACTGCCGTGCAAGACCCGAAGGACCTGAAGAACCGTACGGCCGACCTGCGCGACCCCGACAACGTGCAGACCACCGTGACCTACGACGAGCGCGACAACACCTACACCGTGGGTACCACCCTGGGCGAAGGGGACCAGGCGAAGGGTACACGCCAACAGACAACCACCACCCGACAGCAGAACACCAATACGCGTCAGCAGACGACCAACACTCGTCAGCAGAACACATCTACGCGACAGCAGAACTCATCCACTCAAAGGACAACGACAAGTTCCGCAGCCGTCAGCGTGGGAACGGGCGTGCCCGGACAAAGCGGCATGACGATGGGTGTGGCTACAAGCTATCTGGACGCGCCGCTGCTGATGACGCCCGAGGAATACAAGGCGTGGAGCCTGCGGCAGACCATGCAGCGATACTATCGGATGAGGAATCAGGAGGCCTTCGAAAACGAGGGAAAGAGCAAGTTCGACTTCACCGACATGCACTTCGACCTGGGTCCCGCCGAGAAGATTTTCGGCCCCGGTGGCGTGCAGCTGCGAACACAGGGCTCGGCCGAACTGAAAATGGGCGTGAACATGAAGAAGGTGGACAATCCCGCTCTGGCAGCCAGCCGCCGCAAGACAACCGGATTTGACTTCGACGAGAAAATCAACCTCTCGATGAACGGCAAGGTGGGCGACAAGGTAAACCTGAACCTCAACTACAATACCGAGGCGACGTTCGACTTCGACACGCAGAACATAAAACTGAAATATGATGGCAAGGAGGACGAAATCGTAAAACTCATCGAGGCCGGCAACGTCACCTTCCCGAGCAACGTGAGCCTGGTGCCGGGCGTGAGCAGTCTGTTCGGTCTGCGCACCGACGTGCAGTTCGGCAAACTGAAGATGCAGACCGTGGTGAGCCAGAAGAAGAGCGCCAGCTCGAGCGTGAGCAGCAAGGGTGGCAGCCAGACGACACCCTTTGAGTTCAGCGCAACGAACTACGAAGCCAACCGCCACTTCTTCCTCTCGCACTTCTTCCGCGAGCAGTTCGACCGCAACATGCGCACACTGCCCACCATCGCCAGCGGAATATCGGTGAAGAGAGTGGAGATTTGGGTGACCAACAAGACGAGCAACAGCGAGAGCAACCGCAACATCATCGCCCTGACCGACCTCGGCGAGACCACCTATATCAGCAACGCGCAGTGGACAACCACTGGCATCAACGTGCCCTCGAACCGCAGCAACAGCCTCTACGACACCATGGTGAACGATTACGCAGAGGCTCGCGACATCAGCCAGGCAACCTCCATCCTGGACGGCATCGAAGGCTTCGAAGGAGCAGTGGACTACGAAAAACTGCAGTCGGCCCGCAAACTGTCTTCGAGCGAATACACGCTGAACAGCAGTCTGGGATTCGTGAGCCTCAACAGTACGCTCCAGACCGACGACGTGCTGGCCGTGGCCTACGAATATACCTACGGCGGCGTGACGTATCAAGTGGGTGAGTTTGCCACCGACCTCACTAGCAACACGCAGGCGCTCTTCGTGAAACTGCTGAAAGGAACCACCGGCAGCCCCACACTCCCCACCTGGCGACTGATGATGAAGAACATCTACAACCTGGGCGCATCGACCGTACAGAAGGACAAGTTCCGCCTCGACATCAAATACCTGAGCGACAGCACCGGCGTATATCTGAGCTACCTGCCCGAGGAAAGTCTCAAGAACACTACCCTGCTGCGCGCCATGAACCTGGACCGACTGGATGCCAACAACAATGCCAACCCCAACGGCCAGTTCGACTTCGTGGAAGGATATACCATACAGAAAGGACGCGTAATCTTCCCCGTGACCGAGCCCTTCGGAAAACATCTGCGCAACTGGATAAACAACGATGCCATCGCCGACAAATACTGCTTCGAAGAGCTCTACGACAGCACAAAAACGGTGGCCGAACAAATAGCCGAGCATGACAAGTTCATGCTGACGGGATACTACAAGGGCACCAATAATGCCGAGATAGATCTGGGCGCATCGTTCATCGCACCAGGCTCGGTGGTCGTGAGAGCCGGCGGAGTGACACTGACGGAAAACACCGACTACACCGTGGACTACAGCAGCGGACGCGTGACCATCATCAACCAAAGCCTCCTCGATGCCGAAACGAAAATCACCGCAAGCGTGGAAAGCAACGACACCTACGGAATGCAGCGCAAGACGATGATGGGCATCAACATGGACTATGAGGTGAGCAAGGAACTGACCATCGGCGGAACATTCATGTTCCTGAACCAACAGCCGCTCACCACAAAAGTGAACATGGGCGAAGAACCGCTGAAAAACACGCTGTGGGGCGGGCACATCAGCTGGAAGAAGGAAAGCCAGTGGCTGACCAACATGATAGACAAACTGCCGCTCATACAGGCCACCGCGCCCAGCCGCATATCGTTCGACGGCGAGTTTGCGCAACTGCTGGCCGGACAGAACAAAAAGATTCAGGGCGGTGCTTCGTATCTGGACGACTTCGAAAAAAGCAGCACCAAGACAAGTCTGACACAACCCACGTACTGGACAATGTCAAGCACGCCCAGTATGTTTGCAGAAAGCAGACTGTCGAACGACCTGCGTTACGGATACAACCGCGCCCTGATGGCATGGTACTACGTGGACCCCATCTTCACACGTCGCAGCAGCACCCTCACCCCCAGCCATATCAAGAGCGACATCGAACAGCTGTCGAACCACTACGTCAGAGAAGTCTACGAACGCGAACTCTATCCGCGAAAGGCACAGAACAGCTACTCCAGCGCAAGCAACCTGAACGTGCTCAACATCGCATACTATCCCCAGGAACGTGGCCCGTACAACTTGACAACCGAGGTGGAACAGAACGGACATCTGACAAATCCTGAGACGCGATGGGGTGGCATGATGCGCAAGCTGGACAACACCGACTTCGAGGCTCAGAACGTGGAATACATCGAGTTCTGGATGATGGACCCCTTCATCTACAGCAAAGACGTAGCAGGCAACCACGGCGGTGACTTCTACATCAACCTGGGCGAAGTGAGCGAGGATATTCTGAAGGACGGCAAGAAATACTTCGAAAGCGGAATGCCCGTGGATGGCAACAGTCAGTACTGGACCGAAGGCCTCTGGGGACGAGTGCCTAACACCACGAGCGTGACGTATGCCTTCAATAACGAATCGGGGGCACGAGCAAGACAAGACGTCGGACTGAACGGACTGAACGACGAGGAAGAACGACAATTCACGACCTATGCAAACTTCCTTCAGCAAATGCAGGGCCGCGTGAATGCCCAAGTATATGACAGTCTGCAGACCGACCCAGCCAACGACAACTATCACTACTATCGCGGCACCGACTACGACGCGAACCGCACCAGCATCCTAGACCGCTACAAGAGAATTAACATGCCGCAAGGTAACAGTGCCGACAACAGTACAAACCCCGAACGATACGAGACGGCATGGAAGAGCACGCCTGACGTGGAAGACATCAACCAAGACTTTACCCTCAACGAATACGAGAAGTACTTCCAGTATCACATCAGCATCCGTCCCGAAGACATGGTGGTGGGACGCAACCACATTGCAGACAAACGTACCGCCAGTGTGAAACTGCGCAACGGCAACACCGAGGAATGTACGTGGTACCTTTTCCGCGTTCCCCTCGATGACTACGACGAGAAGGTGGGCACCATCAACGACTTCACCAGCATACGCTTCATGCGCATGTTCCTTACTAATTTCCAAGAGAACATCATCTTGCGTCTGGCTACGCTCGACCTGGTACACGGCGACTGGAAGACCTACGAACAGGCGCTCTATATGGGTGAGACGCCATCGGTGAGCGGCACACTCGAGGTGAGTACCGTGAACATCGAGGAGAACAACGACAAGGAACCGGTGAACTACGTGCTGCCGCCAGGCATCAGCCGCGTGACGGACCCCACTCAGACGCAGCTCGTGGAGAACAACGAACAGGCCATGTCGATGATTGCACGCAACCTGAGCCCGGGAGATGCGCGTGCCGTTTACAAGAACTGCAACTTCGACATGCGCAAGTATAAGCACATACAGATGTTCATTCATGCCAATGCTCTGAGCGAGAACATCACTGACCTGACCGACGGAGAGACAAGCGTATTCCTGCGCATCGGCTCGGACTACAAGAGCAACTTCTACGAATACGAAGTACCTCTGCAACTGACACCACCGGGATTCTACGACACTGAGAGTGCCAGCGGATGCCGTGCCGTGTGGCCACAGGAGAACATGATGGACTTCGACCTCGACATTCTGACAAGCCTCAAGAAACGTCGTAACACGCAGATAAGTATCGGGACGACCAGCATGAACAAGCTTTTCTCGGAATATGACGACCATCATCCCAGCAACAAGATCTCCATCATGGGAAATCCTTCGCTGGGCGAAGTGAGGACACTCATGGTGGGTATCCGCAACAACGGACGCACCGTGAAGAGCGTGGAGGTGTGGGTGAACGAACTGCGACTGCAGGAATTCACCAACGAAGGCGGATGGGCTGCTCAAGGTAATCTCAACATACAGGCATCGGACATCGGTTCGGTCAATGTCACAGCCCATCTGGAGACGGCTGGATTTGGCGGCATAGAACAGAGCGTGGCATCACGCAGCGACGAGGACAACGTCAACTACGCCGTGACTACCAACGTCGAACTGGGACGACTGCTGCCCGAGAAGGCAAGAGTGAGCATACCGCTCTATTACAGCTACAACAAGGAGACCGTCAAGCCCAACTACAATCCCTTCGATACCGACATGAAGTTGAAGGATGCCCTCGACGCTCTCACCACAAAAGCCGAGAAAGATTCGCTCAAAGACCTCACCACACGCACCGAGACCAGCAAGAATCTTTCGTTCAGTGGCATGAAGGTGAATATTGTCAGCAGCAAGCATCCCATGCCTTATGACCCAGGCAACTTCACCTTCAACTACAGTCACAGCACGCAGACCTCGGAAGGCGAGACCACAGTATACGAGCACGAGAAGAACTGGCGCGGAGGTCTCAACTACGCATGGAGTCCCAACTGGAAAGCGTGGGAGCCGTTCAAGAATCTGAAATCAAAGAGCAAGTGGCTCGACCTCGTGAAGGCACAGAACCTGTCGTTTGTGCCACAGAGCATCACATTCAGCACCGACCTCAACCGTTCTTACTACGAACTGCAAGAGCGTGACCTCGACAACATAGAGAATCCCACAGCCCTGCCAGCCACGTTCAGCCAGACATTCCTCTGGAACCGCAACTTCCAGGTGCGCTGGGATATCTTCAAGGCCCTCCACTTCACGTTCCAGAGCGGTACACGTGCCGAGGTGGAAGAGCCCTACATGCAGGTGAACAAGGACCTCTATCCCGACCAGTACGACGCATGGAAAGACTCCGTAAAGACCAGTCTGCGCCACTTCGGACGTCCCCTCGACTACAACCAGAACGTGCAGATGAGCTACAAGGTGCCCCTTGAGAAGATACCAGCCCTCGACTGGTTGAGCGCCGACGGAACGTACAGCGGCACATACAACTGGCGTCGTGGCGCACAGATGGAGGACGGAAGCACGCTGGGCAACACAGTCAACAGCCAGCGGAGCATCAACATCAACGGCAAGATTGACCTCGAGAAACTCTACAGCCACAGCACTTTCCTCCAGGAAACCAACAAGCGATTCTCGGCTACCAATGCAAGAAATGCAGCGACGAAGAAGAGAGCAGAGAAACAACGTGCCGACGAAGCCAAGAAGCGTGAGAAGGAGAAAGAGGCTGCAGACCGCAAGAAGGCCGAAGAAGAAGCTGCAAAGACGGGCGAGGACGTAGAGGAAATACTGAAGCGGCAGAAGGCTACAACACCGGCGCGACAGACCAACGTACGTGGCCAGAGTCAGCAGAAAGAGACTAGGAACAAGGGTTTTGCAGAGGAGGTTACGCTCTTCCCTGACTCCGTGCTCGAGCTCGTCCACAACCAGAACAGCAAGCGCATCCGCGTCACGGCAATTGACAGCACAGGACATCCCTACAAACTCAAGTTCAAGAAAGTGGACGTGAATAAGATAAGGATTACGCGCGCACCTGCCGACACCACTCAGATACGTCTGAACGTCATCGCCTTGCCGCCACGCGAGGAGATGAAGGGATACAGTTTCCTGCAGTCCATGGCACGCTTCGCAATGATGGTGCGCAACGTAACCATCTCCTACCGCAACACGTACAATCTGGCACTGCCCGGCTTCAGACCCAACGTGGGCGACATGCTGGGACAGACACGACGCGACGGCATGTACAGTCCGGGCGTGGGATTCGGCTTCGGATTTGTAGATGACAGCTATATCGACAAGGCCAAAGACCGCGGTTGGTTGCTCTGCAGCGACAGCGTAGCCACACCGGCCACCACTGCCACCACCGAGGACCTGCAGGTGAAGATTGCCATCGAGCCATTCACCGACCTGAAGATTGACCTCAACATGAGCCGCACCGACAACCGCAACAAGAGCATACAGTATATGTACGCGGGCAATCCCACCACCCAGAGCGGCTCGTTCAACATCACCACCATCAGCCTGCGCAGCGCCTTTGCAAGCCGCGGCAAGGTGGGCAACGGATACTATAGCAAGACCTTTGCACGATTCCAGGAGAACCTTGCCGTCATGCAGCAGCGCGTAGAACAGCGATACATGAACACGCCCTATCCCGCTGGCACAGGCATGAGCGGCAACTTCAACCCCGAGAACGGAACGGTCAACACATACAGCGCCGACGTCATGATACCCGCCTTCCTCTCGGCCTACGCCGGCGGAAACGTGCACAAGCGTTCGCTCGACATCTTCCCGTCCTTCGCCAAGATGCTGCCCAACTGGAGCGTCACATACAAGGGTCTGAGCAACCTGCCGTGGGTGAGAGACCACCTCAAGAGCGTCACCCTCACGCATGCCTACAAGAGCATATATGCCGTAGGAGCATACAACTCGTTCAGTTCGTGGATTGAAACCATGGGCAGCGGAGGCGCCATGGGCTATGCCCTCAACGCCACCACCGGAGTATATCAGCCCAGTTCGATGTACGACATCTCCACCGTTTCCATCAACGAGAGCTTCTCACCCCTGCTCGGACTGAACGTCACACTCAACAACAACATGACCGTGAAGGCCGAATACAAGACCACACGTGTGATGAACCTCAGCATGACCAGCGCACAGCTCAACGAGACGGGCAGCAAGGACTTCGTAATCGGCTGGGGATACAAGATTAACGACTTCCGCCTCCCAAGCATCTTCGGCGGAAAGAAAGCCAGTGCCAAGGCTTCCAGCCAGTCGCGCGGACGCAGCACCACGAACCGGAATAACACCAACAACAACCAGCAGCAGACCGAGGACAGCAGCGTGAGAAGTTCGCGCAGCAACTTCGCACACGACCTCAACCTGCGCTTCGACTTCAGCCTGCGCAACCAGGATGCCATCAAGCGCGACCTGCAGACCAGCCTCTGCGAAGCAACCAGTGGAAGCAAGGCATTCAAGACGAGCGCACAGGTGGACTACACCATGAGCCGAATGGTGACGCTCAGCATCTATTACGACCGCCAGCGTTCCGAACCGCTCCTCTCCTCCAGCAGCTACCCCACCGTGACGCAGGACTTCGGATTCAGCATGAGGTTCTCGCTCACCAGATAGCACAGTCGCACTGCAACGAAATCACCATATCTCACGAGATAAAAACGCACCGTGGTGCGACAGACGTCGCACCACGGTCCTAAGGCTGTCGCACCACGGTGCGACGGGCGTCGCAGCGTGGTGCGTTTTCTGCGTCTCCTCAGAGAGACCTTTTTCGTCTTATCGTTCCGGAGCGTTTCTCAGTACTTGAATTATCCCGAATCTGCCATTAAATCTCTAAAGGAATGAAAGGACATATCTTGGCGACTGGAAGAAGAGACCGGTACGGGCATCCGACAACTTCTCGTAGATAGGTGATGTGTAGATTTTGTCGAAGGCGGCCTCAAGTTCATAGCCCTGTTCCTCAACGAGTATCTGAATCATGCGCGTCGTGAGTTGCTCTTTCAGGTAGTTGAATTCTGATTCCGTCACGTTCATATCCGCGTTAGTTTTTGAATGGCATCGTCGGTCCCAAAGAAATACTGGTAGGTGATACCTTTAATGTATTTCAGATTCTCAAGGAGTTTGTCAAGTGTAATATCGCCGGCCTCATACTTGCTGATTTGCAATCCCACGCGGTCATTGGCTATAGGTCCATAGACGATGTCATAATTGTGAGCTGGCGCGGAGGACTTGTTGTTGCGGTTGAGAAAGACAAACTCTGCCCATTCACGTGAATATTCATCGAAGGTTAGCACCTTCAGTTCGCCAGAGTTCATTGCAGACTCATCGAAGAGGTAAGTGTTCATCACAGGTTCACCGCCCTCGGTCAAGGCCTTGAATTCTCCCATGCGCCACGCCTGCTGCTTGTCGGCTGAGAGATAAAACCCACGGCCGAAATCCTTGTTAGGGCGAGACTTCATAAGGTCTATCTGCTCAATGACCATGTTGCTTCCGTGATAAAGTTTCATCATAGCACGCCTCCTTTCCTGCGGCAGTAGCTGGCCAGGCTCTCCACCATATCGTCGAATGGCTGGGTATGCATCACGTCGTAGAAGTCGTGCGCCACCTTGATAGCCCCGTACTGGCGGAGATAGCGGTACGCCTGCGCCTCGCTCATGGAGAAACGACGGGCAAATGCGTGAATCAGCACCACAATATATTCTGCTATGTCCTTTACGCTATACATATATGTATTTAAGCAACTGGTCGCAAATTTAAGTATATTTTTCAAGATAAGCATCATTCCGAGTGATTATTTGCAGATTACGCTGAAAACAATCGCAGCCATCTCCTTTCCTTGCAGCGTTAATTTTGCAAAAAGAGCAAGAATCGTCACGGAAATCAAGCGGTTGATATAAGAATGACAGTGAATGATTACAAATTAAGTTAGATTCTTATAAATCCTGACGAACGAACTGGGATAAACGCACCGTGGTGCGACAGACGTCGCACCACGGTCCTAAAGCTGTCGCACCACGGTGCGACGGGCGTCGCAGCGTGGTGCGTTTTCTGCGTCTCCTCAGAGAGACCTTTTTCCTCTTATCGTTCCGGAGCGTTTCTCAGTACTTGAATACCTTTCCTCCGGCCAGCACTTCCTGCTTCTTCTCGTCGAAGGTCACCTTCTCGCCGGTGCGCAGTGCCGCGTTGCACATGATGGTGGCAATGGAGTGGTTGTAGCCGGCCTGCACGGGCGCGTTGGGCTGTTTCCGGCTGCGGACACACTGCATCCAGTTGCGCATGTGCAGATAGGTCATGGCATCGCCACCCGTGTTTGCGCCAGTTTCTATGCGCACGTCGGGCAGTTTGTAGCTCTCCAGCAGGTTGGCTTTCATGCCCATCTCGCGTGCGGAGTTCTCGGAGAGTCCGCCCGTCGAATTCACCTGGTTGGTGTCGAGGTTGAGCGAGCCTCCGTTGGAGAAGTAGAGTTCCTTGACACCTCCGGCATCGTTGTGCATGCGCGAGCTGTAAACCACTTGGAACTTGTCGTCGCCGTCGGGCGTTCCATACTCGAAGACAGCCGTGACGGTGTCGAAGTTGCGGCGTCCGTCGTTCCAGAAGTAGATACCTCCGCCGGCTGCAACGCTCAGCGGATGGGAGAGTCCGGTGAACCAGTGTACGGTATCAATCTGGTGCGACATCCACTGGCCGGGTATTCCCGACGAGAAGGGCCAGAAGAGACGATACTCGAGGTACTTGCGCGGATCCCACTGCTCGTAGGGGCGGTTCAGGAGGAAGCGTTTCCAGTCGGTGTCGGCCTCGAAGCAACGCTCCACGAGACTCTTGCGGCGCCAACGCCCGGGCTGGTTGACGTTCCACGTCATCTCCACCATGGTTATCTTGCCGAACTTGCCGCTCTGCAGATATTCGCAGGCAGCCTGATAGTTGGGAGCCGAACGACGCTGCGAGCCTATCTGCACGATGCGCTGTGTCTCCTCCACGGCACGACGTGCGGCGCGTGCGTCTTCCATCGTCTCTGCGAAGGGTTTCTCAACATAGGCATCGCAACCGGCCTTGACGGCTTCGATGCAGTGAAGTGAGTGCTGGAAGTCGGCTGTCGAGATGATGACTGCATCGCAGATGCCGGCTTCGTAGAGTTCCTCGTTGTTGCGGAACACCTTCACCTCTTTGTTATATTTCTCACGGAAGTGTTTGGCAGCTTCCTCACGACGCAGTTTCCAGATGTCGGAGACTGCAACAATCTCGAAGTTGAGTTCCTCGGCGTTGGCCATGAAAGCGGGCAGGAGCGACTGGCGGAAGCGGTCGGAGAAGCCGATGACACCCACGCGCACACGGTCGTTGGCTCCAATCACACGGGCAAAGGAGGGCACTGGCATTCCCATTCCCACAAGGGCCAGACCGGCGGTGCCCATCATTCCGGTCTTCAGAAATTCTCTACGTGTCTGCATGTCTTTAGGTTAATTAATAGTTTTACTTTTTTCATGGTATTTCAGAAGTCAATGCTCTGAAGCTGACGTTTCACCTCGTCGATGGCTGGTTTCACCTCGGTGTCGAAATCCTTCCAGCTGCATTCCAGCGAGATTACTCCGCGATAGCCGATTTTCTTGAGGGCTTGGAAATAGGGTGTGAAGTCGTCTCCGTCGACACCGGGTGCAGTGCGCCGCGCATTCTCGGCTATGTGCACGTGACAGATGTATTCGCGTCCGCCGTCGAGGATGGCCTGCGGCGTTTCACCCTCCTGCATCATGTGGTAGATGTCGGCATTCACACGCACGTTGGGGTGGTTCACCTTACGTGCCAAGCGACATCCATCAGCCACGGTGTTGATGAAATTGGATTCCTGATGACGGAGAGGTTCTATGGCGATGGTCACTCCGTATTTCTTCGCGATGGGTCCCATTCGTTTCAGCAGGGAGACGAATTGTTCCTCGGCCTCCTCGGGCGAGAATCCGTCGGGAATCTTACGCGAGCCAGCGCTGCCGAGCACCGTCACCTTTATGCCGGCTGCCTGTGCTCGCTGCATGGCCACCTCGGTGTAACGCAGTGCACGCTCGTGGTCGGCATCGGGACCTACGATACGCACATCGCCCGGGAAGAAACAGTTGGTGGAATAGCTGGGAATGCCGGTCGGAGCCATACTCTCCAGATTTTTCTCGAAGACCGACTCGTCTTTCTCGGGTGCCAGAAAGTCTGTCAGATTCTGCTCTACATGATAGCCTCCTGCCTCCTTCACCAACGCAGCCTTGGAGGGCGAAGTACACACGCCCACTCGGTCCGAGAGACGGTTGCGGTTACGGCCGCTGCACGCAAAAATGCCGGTGAGCGCCATCATAAGGAGGGATGTTCTCATAAGTGTGTTTCTTTTCATGATATAACAGGTTTTGTTTTGAAGGCCTTGAAAAGGCCGTTGCGAGAGCAAATTTACAAATATATTTTGAAAAGGAAAGAATGAATGAGAAAAAAACAGCGTGGTGCGACATAAAACGCACCACGCTGCGAAGGCCTGCGCACCACGTTGCGACGCCCGTCGCACCACAGTGCGTTTTTAACACTCATGTATAAAAAAGACGCGAATACTTGTTCTGAGCTCGATTTTATTCGTAAATTTGTGCAGTGAAAATCACGAAATCAGCAATATGAAACGATTATTCGTTCTCGTCCTGCTCCCACTGGCCACGCTCGAAATGGCCGCGCAGGACACAAAGCCCGCTGCAGCCGACACGATGCGCGAGGCGGAAATGCGCGAAATCACCGTGGGCGGACAGCGGCGGCAAGTGGTGTACCGACTGGACCGCAGGCGCATCGACGCACAGCAGACGCTGACGGCCGGCGGAGGAACGGCTGTCGACGTGCTGCGGACAATACCCTCGGTGCAGACCGATGCCGACGGCGAGATTACGTTCCGCGGGAGCAGTAACTTTCTGGTTTACATCGACGGGAAACTGAGTCCGCTCGAAGGTACGGCTGCCCTGCGGCAGATTCCGGCTGCCACCATTCGCGACATCGAACTGCTCACCACACCGGGTGCACGATATCGGGCCGACGGCGACGTGGGAATCATCAACATCACCACACTGAAAGGTGACTCGGAAGGACTGAGCGGCATGCTAAACGCCAGCGGAAGCACCCTGGGCGGATGGAGCGCAAACGGGCAGATGAACTATCAGAGGGGACGAAACCGATGGTGGGCAAACATGCAGTCGAACCGATACCGCGGCGTGAGCGACTTCCGACAGGAGAAAACCACGCTGGTGGATAACTACCTGACTACCAGTCAGGCTGACGGCGACCGTTTCCGCACCGAACGAGCCTACATCGGCACCATCGGATGGCAATATGCCGTGGAAGACCGGCACTTGCTGAGCGTCGACCTGCAGAGCGGACAGACCAAGAACCGACGGGGAGGCGACATGGACTACGCCGAACTGCGGCAGATGGACGGCATCACGCTGAACGACGCCACCTATGACAGCCACGACCGATACATGCTCGAAAAAGAGCTCGTGCAACTCTCGGCCGACTATACCTGGCACATCAACGCACGCGGAGACATGCTCTCCATTGCAAGCCGCAACCGATATGACTGGCATTCGCTCGAATACACCGAGAGCAATATGTTCGACCGCTCCGGCGCCCGATATGAAGGCACGCGCGGATATGAAGAAGAACACCACTGGGACTGCGACGAACAGATTGACTACCACCTGCAATACCGCCCCACGGGAGCCGTTGAGGCAGGCTACCAATATGTCACCTACAGCGAAATCGGCGACTACCGCATCAAGTATTGGAACCGCGACGCACAGACCTTCGAGTGGCAGGACGACCTCTATGCTCCCTTCGACTATCATCGGCAGGTGCACTCGCTCTTCGCCTCCATAGCCGACCACTTCGGCGCACTGGAAGCTGACGCCGGACTGCGCATGGACCGTGTGAGGGACGAGATGACGATTGAAGTGGCTGGTGCCGACCGCGACCGTCACCGCCTCGAACTATACCCCTCGGCACATCTGGCATACAACACACGGGTGGGTACGTTCGGCACAGGATATGCACGACGCACCAACCGACCCGGCATCTGGAAGATGGAGCCATACATCACCTACGAAGACTACTACACAAAGAAAATCGGCAACCCCGACATCGACCCCGAATACATCCACTCGCTGGAGGTGAGCTATCACAAGAGTTTCGAAGGTGGTCACTCACTGCACGCGGCAGCCTATCAGCGATGGCGCACCGACGTGGTGGACGAGATTCGCGTGGCATACGAACCAGGCATCACGCTGGATTCCATCATCAACGCAGGCGACCAGATAGACCGCGGCGTGGAGATGAGCATCGTGGCAAAACCATTCCGCCGCTACGACCTTGAATGCCGACGTACAGAACTATCGTTTCTCGGCCCACTATGAGGGTTGCACCAGCGCCCACGGCACGACCTACGCCTTCGGAAGCATCAACCAGATTTCCATCGCGCCCACCACACAGATGCAGTTCGACGGACATGTGGTGGGGCCGCACCGGCTGACACAAGGCAAGGAGAAAGCCTACTGCTACTTCGACTTCGCAGTACGACAACAGCTGATGGGCGGACGTATGAGCATCGACCTCGTGGCACACGACGTACTGCGCACGGCTCGCTATCACAACTGGCGTACCACACCGACCCTGCAATCCGAGACACGCGTACGTCCCCACTACCCTAACCTGACTCTCTCACTCTCCTATTATTTCCGCCAGACGAGCAAGGAACAGCATTCGGGCTCAGTCACCAAAGGCGCTGTGTTCGAGGGTAAGGACTTCTAACCTGCCAATAATTTATAGAGGTCAGTTGCCCGCAGCCGACGCAGACTTCTGCTTGTCGTAGGCATCCCAAGCAGCCTTCACGTTGGTGATGGACTGTGTGGCATAGCGGAGCATGTTGGGCGCACCAAAGTGCTCAACCGTGAACCAACCGTCGTAACCGCCTTTCAGCAACTCGGAAACAACCTCACCCAAGGGTACAATTCCCGTCCCGATGGGCAGAGAGGCACCGTCGCACATGGCCTTACGATCCTTGAGGTGGACATGATGGATGCGCTCGCGGAAATGTCGCAATGCCACCATCACATCCTCGCCACAATAGGGATAGTTGCCAGTGTCGAACACATGATTCAACTGGGGCGAAGCAGCAAAGAGGTGGTCGAGTATGGGGGTGTTGTAGCAGATGGCACGCGGATTGTCGAAATCCTCCACCATGATATCTATTCCAGCGCGTTGAGCAGCTTTGGCAAAGGCTGCAATTCGGGTGCAGGCCGCATCGATGTAGGCGGTATCGGCATTGGCAGGCAGCAGACCGGGCAGGAGAAGCAGACGAGTGTAGCCGTAACGGTGCATGAAGTTTATCACGCGACGAATGGTTTCGGGCTGCTCACCCTCAATGAGGTTGATGTCGGCGATGGCCGATGCATGCTGGAAACCGAGACTGTCGAGGAGACGCATCTGCTCGTCGTTCATAGACACTCTCACGTCAATGCCGTCGTATCCGAGCTGACGAACTCGTTGTGCTGCCTCCTTGATGGAGATGTTTTCCTGCTTGGCGATTTCCGCAACATGGTCGAAGAAAATGGAAATTCTGCGCTGAGCGCTTGCCTGCATGGCTGCTGAGAACATCAGAGCCAACAGAAGGGTAGTTTTTAGGAATCGTTTCATGGCCTTTTAATTTATGAGTTTTTTTATTTATACTGTTATTTTTCAACTTCGTGTAACCCCATCTGTTGTGCCGTTTCGAGCATAAATGTTCGTGCAGCATCGTGGTCGTTAGGAATGCGACTATCCCAGATGGCATCCTTGATAGCTTGCTTGAGCAGTCCCACCTCGCGACAAGGAGGAATACCGAAAGTTTGCATGATCTCCTCTCCCGTGATGGGGTTGGTCCATGTGCGATAGTTGTCACGAGCCTGCAAATCGACCAGTTTCTGGCGCACCATTTGGAAATTGTCCAGGAATTGTTGCTTGCGCTGCTGGTTCTTGCTGGTTATATCAGCCTCACAAAGAATCATCAGGTCGTCAATATCCTCCCCCGCCTCGAAAAGAAGGCGTCGCACAGCCGAATCGGTCACTTCCTCGTCAGCAATGACAATGGGACGCATGTGCAGTCCCACCAGTTTCTTGACATATTCCAGACGTTCGTCAAGCGGCAGTTTCATCCGTCGGAAGAGCGGTGACACCATTTTCTGACCGATGTAGTTGTGGTTATGGAACGTCCATCCCACACCGTTTTCCCATTTCTTCGAGCGTGGTTTCCCAATGTCGTGAAGGAGAGCAGCCCAACGCAGCCACAACTGACCGTTGTCGGTGCGAGCCACATTGTCGAGGACCTCGAGTGTGTGGTAGAAATTGTCCTTGTGTGCACGTCCATTGCGAACTTCCACACCTTCCATGGCTGCCAACTCGGGCAGGATGAGAGCAAGCAGCCCACAGCGGCTCAGTTCGATGAATCCAAGACTTGGCACCGGACTGAGGATAATCTTGTTCAGCTCTTCGACAATCCGCTCCTGCGAGATAATTTTTATACGCTCGGCATTGCGGCTGAGGGCCTCCTGTGTCTCGTCCTCAATACGGAAGTTCAACTGAGTGGCAAAACGAATGCAGCGCATCATGCGCAACGGGTCGTCGGAGAAAGTGATATCGGGGTCAAGAGGCGTAGCGATGATGCCCTCCTCAAGGTCGAGGAGACCACCGAAACGATCGACAAGTTCACCGAAACGAGCATAGTTCAGACATACGGCCAGAGCGTTGATGGTGAAGTCGCGTCGGTCGAGATCGTCCTCAAGCGTACCGTCCTCTACGATAGGTTTGCGGCTGTCGTGACTGTAACTCTCGCGTCGGGCTCCGACAAACTCAATCTCGGTATGATGATACTTCACCTGTGCCGTGCCGAAGTTGCGGAACACACTGATATGAGCCTCACGCCCCAACTTGCGTCCCAGCGCTTCAGCCACCTCAATACCAGAACCCACCACCACACAATCGATGTCCTGCGACGGACGTTCGAGGAAGAGGTCACGCACATAACCTCCTACGACGTAACACTCCACGCCCAGTTCATCGGCCGTCTGCCCAATCTGTCGAAAGATGGGAGCGGCAAGCAACTGCTTCATCTCGTCTGGTCCGATATTGCGCATCGTTTCTCTATTTCTTCTGGTCTTCCTGCAATTTACGTTCGTAAAACTGTGCCTTCACCTGAAGACGCTCCCATTCCGGACCTTCGGCTTTCGAAAGGCTGTCACGCGCAGCCATCAGCTCGATACTGTCCAACAAAAGAATACCCTGACGGCGTGCCTCGATGGCTGTGGGAAACCTTTTTCGCAAGGAGAAGATGGTGTCACGTGCCTCACTGTAATGCTGATAGCGAAGGGCAAAGCGAGCATCGTCAAGCATACGGTTGGCTGCTCGATCAATTTCGGACTGTTTACTGCAGGCACATAGCAGCAAGACAACTGCCAAAAGGGATAGAATGCGATGTATCATGGTTTACCAAAATTTGTTTTTTTCCTTGTTATACTCGAAACCGACACTGGCCAGCGTAGCCTCCAGTGCAGGGCGGTCAATCTGCATATCGTCACACATTGCCTCTAACGAAGGATAGACATCGCGAAGCTTGGTGTTCACGTAGCTCATCAGCATGAAAGGCTCCTTCGGAAGGTCTGTCATAAGCCAAAGAGCGGAAGGACGAAGTTTCGTATGTCGTTGCTGAAGGCCAGCAGCATCAAGGCAATGAGGATGAAGAGGCCGATGCGTTCAATCCATTCCATCGCACGGTCGCTGGGCTGATGTCCGGTCAGACCTTCGTAAAAGAGCAGCACGATGTGTCCACCATCAAGTCCCGGAATAGGCAGAATATTCATCACAGCCAGCACGATGCTGAGGAAGGCTGTGAGCATCCAGAACTGCTGCCAATCCCATGCCGATGGGAAGATGTTGCCAATGGTGATGAACGAGCCCACCGACTTGGCACCGTCTGCCGTAGCCACATAACGCAAGTCGCTGACATAGCCTTTCAGCGTAGACCACGCACGACGAAGTCCTGCTGGGATACACGAAAGGATGTTGTAGTCCTCGTGCACCACATCATAGAATTTAGTGGGATACTGCCGCATGATGCCCATCATGTAGTGTTCGTCGAGTTGCAGTGTAAGGGTGTCGCAACGAGTGCCGTCGGCCGAAGCCAGCACGATGTCCATAGAGCGGAGACGCAGGCTGTCCGAAGCCGAACAGTCGGGCATGGCAAGTACATCGGAACGGCGCAGGACGATGTCATCGAAATCGGTCCACGTACTTATCTCCTTGCCATCTACAGCCAACAGACGGTCGCCTGCCTTGCCACCCACACGCTCCATGGCCGAGCCTGGCAGTACGGAATCGATGATGGCAGGAGCATAAAATGTCAGAAACGGTGGGTTCTCCTGAATGATATGCAACATATTGAGTTTCTCCGTCAGTTGGATTTCCACCTCACGTCCATCGCGCAGCACCGTGACGGTTTCTGCTTTCGACAGCATGCGGAACACATTGCCGGCATTCCACTCTGAGATGGTCTTGCCGTCGGCTGCGATGGGTATGTCACCGTTCTCAAAGCCCAGCGACTGAGCATGCTCGTTGAACTGGAAGCCTTGCTCCACATTTTGCATGGGCAGGAAGTCGCGTCCCCAGGTGAACATGACTGCACTGTATATGACGAGTGCCGTGATAAGGTTCATCAGCACACCGCCGAACATAATGAGAAAGCGTTTCCACACTTTCTGTGAGCGGAATTCGTCCACCTGTGCCGGCTGCTTCATCTGCTCGGTGTCCATGCTTTCATCTATCATGCCGGCTATCTTCACGTAGCCTCCAAGGGGCACCCACCCGATACCGTACTCTGTTTCGTTCTTGGCAATGCGTGGAAAAAGACGCGCGAACCATTTGTCGCGAGTGCTGAAGAGGTGAAAGTAGGGATTGAAGAACATGTAGAATTTCTCCACACGTACACCAAAGAGTTTCGAGAACCCAAAGTGACCGAATTCGTGGAGAAGCACCAGTATGCTCAGGCAGCACAGCAGCTGCAAGGTCTTTATCAGTATTACGTTCATTTCTTTCGGATGATGTTCAGATGTTTTGTTAATGTTAATGGATTTGGCCTGTGTCCTGCGACATTATTTCCTCAGCCACAAGGCGCGACTCGCGGTCACACTCGAGATAGTCCTCCAACGAGGGCTGTTCCTGATGTGTCACACGCTGCAGTGTCTTTTCAATCACAGCTGCCATCTGCATGAATGTGCACCGTTCCTGTCTGAAGCCCAGATTGACCACCTCATTAGCAGCATTGACGATGCAGGCCGCATTGCCTCCCAGACGGATTGCCTCGTAGGCCATCTGCAGGCAGCGGAACTTTTCGGGGTCGGGACGTTCGAAAGTCAGGTCTTTCAGGTCCCACCAGTCAATGCGCGGGAAGTCGCTTTTCAGTCTGTGCGGATAGGAGAGCGCCAGCTGGATGGGCACTCGCATGTCGGGCATTCCCATCTGACCTTTCACAGCACCGTCAGCAAACTCCACGGCACTGTGCAAGATGCTCTGCGGATGCACCACCACTTGTATCTGTTCGGGACGCACATCGAAGAGCCAACGTGCCTCGATGACCTCGAAGCCCTTGTTCATCATGGTGGCGCTGTCGATGGTTATCTTTGCCCCCATGTCCCAGTTGGGATGCTTCAATGCCATGGCTGGTGTGACGTTCTGCAACTGCTCGAGCGAGTAGGTGCGGAACGGACCTCCGCTGGCCGTCAGAATGATTTTCTCTATCGGACTCTGCTCACCCATCAGGCTTTGGAAGATGGCACTGTGCTCGCTGTCAACGGGCAGGATGGGCACACGATTTTCCACGCAGAGTTGCGTGATAAGTTCGCCTGCCACCACCAGCGTCTCCTTGTTGGCCAGTGCAATGGGTTTGCCGGCACGAATGGCACTTACCGTCGGGCGCAGACCCGAGAAACCCACCAGCGCAGTGAGCACTACGTCGACCGGTTCCATGGTCACCACCTGACAGAGAGCCTCGCTGCCTGCGTACACTTGAATAGGTTCGTCGGCAAGCGCATCGCATACATATTCGTAGCGTGTCTCGTCGGCAATCACCACACACGAGGGTTGAAAGCGGCGTGCCTGCTGAATGAGCAGGTCGGCCTGCGTGTTGGCTGTCAGCACATAGGCCTCGAAGAGGTCGGGATGTGCCTCAATCACTTGCAGCGCCTGTGTGCCGATACTGCCTGTTGAGCCTAATATACAGATGCGTTTGCGGTTCGCCTTGTCTGTTTCCTTCATTTTTCTTTTGTTTGTTCACAGTTCCAGCAGTCCTTCGGGTAGCGACATATACACGATGCGCTCCTTGTGGTCCACCTGTTGGATGAATTCTTCTACAGCCGGAATAAGCCGTTTGCCCACCGAGAAGAGCACGTTGGCCGTACTGTCGTCCACGGCGTCTATCGTGCCCAATTCACCTGCCTCGGTCTCTACCACACGGAATCCCGTGAAGTATCGCCACGTGTAGTCCTCGTCGTCGCCCCGTTCTGGCGTGAGCGAGTGTGGGAAGAACACTTCGCAACCGCACAGCTCGCGTGCCTGTTCAGCCGTGTCGTAGTTCTGAAACTTCAGTAGTGCCACGGCATCCGAGCGAAAGCGATATTCCTCGAGGAAGAAAGGAACCAGGATGCCGTCGATGCGCACCACGAGGTAGTCGGCCTCGGCGCGGTCCCACACGTCGTCGGTAAACGTCATCGCCACTTCACCGTGAATGCCGTGTGTGCGAGTGATGCGTCCAATCTGATATACTTCCTCGTCGCGTATCATTCCGTTCGGCGTATGTTGGCTCCGAGGGCATTCAGTCGGCCCTCTATATGTTCATATCCGCGGTCTATCTGGCCTATGTTGTCGATGCGACTGGTTCCTTCGGCACTCATGGCAGCAATCAGCAGTGCGATGCCGGCGCGTATGTCGGGGCTCGTCATGCGCCGTGCATGCAGTTTCCGCTGATGGTCGTGGCCCACGACGACTGCGCGGTGTGGGTCGCACAGGATGATTTGTGCACCCATGTCGATGAGCGTATCGACGAAGAAGAGGCGGCTTTCGAACATTTTCTGATGGATGAGCACCGAGCCTTTCGCCTGGGTGCTGACCACGAGGAGGACGCTCAGCAGGTCGGGCGTCAGTCCGGGCCAGGGTGCGTCAGCCAGTGTCATGAACGAGCCGTCGATGAAACTCTCTATCTCGTAGTGTTCGTGGCGAGGCACGAAGAGGTCGTCGCCCTGTTCCTCCACCCTGACACCGAGACGGCGGAAGGTGGCGGGGATGATGCCCAGCTGCTCGTGACACACGTTGCGTATCAGTATGCCATCGCCCACCATGGCACCGATGCCGATGAAGGAGCCCACTTCAATCATGTCGGGCAGGATGGTATGCTGTGTGCCGCCCAGATGCTCCACACCGTCGATGGTCAGCAGGTTGCTGCCGATGCCGGCGATGCGTGCTCCCATGTGGTTGAGCATGTGACACAGCTGCTGCACGTAGGGTTCGCAGGCTGCGTTGTAGATGGTGGTGCGCCCGTGTGCCATCACGGCTGCCATCACGATGTTGGCAGTGCCGGTCACCGACGCTTCGTCGAGCAGCATATAAGTGCCCTGCAGACGGTCGGCCCTGATGATGTATGCGTCACGGCCGGCATCGGGTTCGATGTTGCCGCCCAGCATCTTCATGCCCTGAAAGTGCGTGTCCAGTCGTCTGCGGCCTATCTGGTCGCCGCCCGGGCGTGCAGCCACGGCCTGACCGAAGCGTGCCAGCATGGGGCCCACGAGCATGATGCTGCCGCGCAGGGCACAGCAACGGTCCAGGTAGGCTTGCGTGTGCAGAAAGTCCACCCGCACCTCGTCGGCCTGGAAGGTGTAGTCGCCCGTGGCATGGCGTGTGATTTTCACGCCCATCTCGCCCAGCAGGCAGATCAGGTTGTTCACGTCGGCTATGTCGGGCAGGTTCTGTATGCGCACCGGCTCGCTTGTCAGCAATACGGCACAGAGCACCTGCAGGGCCTCGTTCTTGGCGCCCTGGGGAGTGATGGTGCCTTGCAGCCGGCGGCCGCCCTCGATGATGAATGATGGCATGTGGGTGATGGGGTTATTGGGTCGTAATGTTATGATGCGTCTCTTGCCGGAATGTCATTTCTTCTTCCGGCGTTTTCCGCCGGAGAGTTGCTGTGCCGAAGGCATACCCACGGGGGCAAAGTGGAAGTTGTCGATGTCCAGCTGCACCTCGCCGTCGGTATATTGTTCGATGTCGTTGGCCACCAGTGCCTCGTCCATGGCATCGCGGTTCCACACGAAGAGGTCTTGCTTCATCTGGTTGGCAACCATCTGCACCAGCAGGCTGCGCTCGGGACTCTCGGGCAGCGTCTGTGCATAGCGCAGGGCATTCTCAACCAGCGCACCGTAGTGGCGGCGGCGTATGTGCCGCATCGGATAGTGGAGCGGTTTCGGATGAGCCGTCACTTCCTCTTCGGGCACTATCTCCACAGGGTAGTCGATGTCGAGCTTATAGCGCGAGATGCGTGCCAGGTGGTTCCACAACTTCTGCCGATAGTCGGTCTGATTCTCTTGCTCGGGCTGGATGCGTGCCATCACACCTACGATGGCTTGTGCGCAGGCCTGGCGCTGCTCGCGTGTGGGGAGCGTGACGGCCACGTCGACCATGTCCTGCACGCCGCGCCCATATTCGGGCATCACCAACTGTTCTTTCTGAGTGTTATATTGCATTTACAAAAGATTTTTTGATTTGATTGCTACGAATTCTTTCAGATAATAGGGTTCAAAATAGGCCACGTCCTCGAAGCGTTCCTGCGCCACGGCGCGCTCGGCCAGCGGCAGCATGTGACGAGCCAGTGGGTGTATGTCCTTCAGGAAGATGGCGTTGGGGTGGCGGATGATGTCGGCACACTTGGCCGCGCCGTTGCCGAAGAAGCACACCGGCCCTTGCTCCAGATAGGGCAGATAGGTCTCGGGCGTCACCACGTCGGCACCAATGGCACGCACCTCGCGCAGACCACGGTCATAGACGGCCGCATAGACCTCCATCCTGCGCGCATCTATCATGGGCACATAGAGGGCATTCTCGGGCACCTCGTCGTGATAGAGCAGCACGGGCACGCACAGCAGTTCCGTGGTGGGAACGGCCACCAGAGGCACACCACGCCCGTAGCACACGCCCTTGGCCGTAGAGACTCCGATGCGCAGACCCGTATAGCTGCCCGGTCCCTTGCTGACAGCCACCGCATCGATCGGTATGGCATGACTCTCGGCAAACGACAGGGCCTCATCGACAAACACACCGCACGAAACGGCATGGTTCGGACCCGACACATCCTCGCGGTGGTGCAGCACTGCGCCGTCTTGGCTCAGCGCTACGGAGCAGACGCTCGTGCTCGTCTCTATATGCAGTATGCAAGACATGGGCTTGGTTTCCTCGTTATTTGGCTGCAAAATTACAATTTATTTCCGAATTGCCGAAGTCTGCCGCCTACAAAATAGAAAATGTTTGCGCGCAGGCGCGATGGAGAGAAACGCCGAAAAGGGAATTTATCATTACACTTTTCCTTGCGTATTTCTTTTCCAAACTGAATTTCGGGCGGCGCAACGTGTTTCGACGCATGACGCACCGTGCTGCGAAGGCCGTCGCACCACGGTGCGTTTTCCGCAAGACTGCGCTCCTGCCGATATTTCTCTGGAAAGAACGACAAAATGCAAAATTTGCGAATGCTGATAATCAGACGGTTAGAAAGTCGACGTTTTGCGATGCGCACGCCGTCGCAGCGAAGGACATCCATTCTCACAGCATCTCACACCCCGTTTCGAAGCCCCTCGCGACGCCTCTCATCTTGCAATCTTCCGATTTCCGTACATGCCTCCGAAAATAATCGTAATATTCCTTGCTGCGTATCGCTTTTCTCACTATCTTTGTTCCCATGAAACACGTTTTGCCCATACTGCTGCTCCTGCTGCTGACCGCCTGCGGTCGGCACGGTGAGGTTTCGCGCACACTCTCGCGCGCCGACAGCCTTATCAACGTGGCACCCGACTCGGCGGTGGCGCTGCTGGAGAGGATGGACGTGGAGGGGATGCGGCGGAGCGACCGCATGCTGCACGACCTGCTGTGGGGCAAGGCAATGACACGTGCCGGCAACCTGCTTACCGACGATTCGCTGGGGCTCGCCCTGGTGAAATATTTCGACCGCTGGTATCGCCCGGCCAACCAGCGTATGATGGCCCACTATGTGTTGGGCATGGCCTATCGCGACATGGGCTCAGCCCCGCGCGCCCTCGAACATTTCCAGCGTGCCGCCGTGGTGGCAGACACCACCTCCGCCGATTGCGACCTCCCAGCCCTGATGCGCGTACACTCACAGATGGCGCTTGTTTTCAAGAATCAGTATCTGAGCAACTTGGAAGCTGAAGAAAGTCGCATCGCCGCAGCGCTATGCTGGAAAATGGGAGACACACTCTCGGCACTAATCCTCGAAGAAAAAATATGCGATAGGCTTAGGATGGATGGACGATATACGGAATGTTTAGAAGCGACGGAAGAGCTTTACAACAAATTTATGTCTGCAGGCTATCCTGATAATGCGAATTTGACTTGTATCAATGCCGTGAGAAGTGCACTGCAACTCGAAGACTATCTCACTGCGAAAAAGTATCTGGACATATATGAGAGATCGACCCTCTTAACAACAAATCCGCGCGAGATTTTGGGCGGTCTCACACCTTACTACAACACTAAGGGTGCATATTATTTGGCCATCAACGAGTTAGATTCGGCTGAACTTTATTTCAGGAAAGGCCTTTCTTGCTATGTTTCAACATCATTGGAATCTGCTTATGATTTACATTATTGGGGGCTTAGCCAGATATACATCCAAAAGCACGAGACCGATTCTATCACCAAGTATCTCCAATTGTATGCAGATGCACACTTCAATTCCATTAAACAGGATAATTCTGAGACTATAATTCAGATGAAGCATCTGTACGACTACGGCGTAGAACAGAAAATTGCGAAAGAGGAAGAAAAAAAATCAGCCCAGATGAGGAATGTGATTGTAGTGCTTATGGTTGTCATGCTGGCGGGCGCATTCCTTCTTCTTTATGTCCTATATCAGAAACTGCGAAAAGAACGTCTTTATTCTCACCTGCGCATGCAATATCTTCAGTTGCAAAATGAACTTATGATTGCTAATGAGCAACTGACTTCCCTCCAGAAACAGAAAGAAAGAATAGAAGAATCGCTCGCTGAAAAAGACATGCAGACAGAATCCATGCTGAAGACACAGATGGAGGAGAACGAAAAAGAGCAGAACATCCTTTATGCGCGCATAGAAGCATTGCAAGAGACGCTTGCTGAATGGGAACACACACAACACCCCAACCGTCTGCACATCGGTTTTTCGTCGGATATGGCATTATCTGTTCATTCTATGGAATCGTACGAAAATTCGAAGAATCAACTCTACAACGTAGCCACCGATTCCCGAAAAAGAGACCAGACGACAGCGGCATGGCAAGAATTCATTGCCGAGTCAGAAAAAGCCTTCCCGATAACAACCAGTCTACTGAAGAAAACCCATGACCTGAGTCACGACGAGTATCGTGTATCCCTGCTTGTACTGGCAGAATTCAAACCGAGAATAATTGAAGTCATAATGGACAGAGCATCGGGATATGCGACGAATGTGCGCAAACGATTGCTTGAAAAAGTGTTTGGGAAGAAGGGGAAAGCAGAAGATTTCGATGCTCGCATCATGAATTTCAGATATAAGAACGAATCTCGTCAGTTTCCTGCCGGTTCTTAGGGCACTTACACAATTATCTGAATAGCATCCGTTTACCAAGATTTTCCATTCCTCTTCAGTTTTCCGTCAGTTTTTTGATACACTTTTCCTTGTGAGAATGCTGCGTTATATCATATCTTTGCAGCGAGAACTTCAAAAATACAAGAAAAATGGGAAAGCTTTGCCCACAGAGAATAGAAAAACTATAGAGCTATAGATATAGATAACAGAGTTAGTTTAACCTTAAATTCTTTCCAAGATGAAACGCTCAATCTTATTTGCCGCATTGCTCTTTATGAGCATCGCATTTGTGTCGGCTCAGAAACAGAAAGTATATCTCATGTACCGTGCTACAGAGCACAACAAA
>CAJOLZ010000025.1 GCA_905235575.1 uncultured Bacteroidaceae bacterium
ATGTAGTCCATGTTCGTCACCTTCTTGGTATTGAAAGTCCTGAGGTCGAGGCTCGTCAGGCTGGAGCAGTTATAGAACATGTGGTTCATGTTCGTCACCTGGTCAGTGTTGAGGTTCTCGATACCCTGGATGGTAGTGAAAGATTTGAAACCATAGAACCAATAGGCGGTGCTGGTGGGATGATAGTTGGCAAACGAGTCATCGAATACGACGGTGGTGATGGTGCCGTTATCAAAGAACCAAGGGACATCAAAGTTTGAGGTAAACGACCCGATGTCCATACCGTTTTTCTCGGTTTTATGCGTGTCATAGTAGAAGGTGAGCACGCTGTTGACCGTGCTCAGTGATGCATAGGGCTCCAGGTGCGCAGAAAGATAGCCTGGGTTGCGTGTGCCGCCGTCAATGCGGGCGTAGGCGATACCGTAATTCTGCGAGTTGTACGTCGTACCTTCACCACCGACGAGTTTCGTGCAGCCGTAGAACATACTCGTTCCGTCCGTCACGTTTGCCGTGCTCCAGGCAACATCAGCATAGATGGTCGTCAACTTGGAGCAGTCAGAGAACATGTAGGACATGTCGGTGACTTTTTCGGTGTCGAAAGTCCTGAGGTCGAGGCTCGTCAGGCTGGAGCAGCCATTGAACATAGATTTCATGTTGGTGACATTCTTGGTGTCGAAAGTCGTGAGGTTGAGACTCGTCAGGCTGGAGCAATCACAGAACATGAGGGACATGTCGGTGACGTTCTCGGTGTGGAGGTATTTCAGATCGTTGATGGTGGTGAGTGCGCTCAGCCCTTGGAACATACGGGACGTGGAAGTTAAGCCATGGTAATTGTCAAACGTCGGATGGAAGGTGACGGTGGTGATGGTGGAATTGCCGTTACGGCCAGTATATCCAGGGAATGAGCCCGCCTGCCAGGGGATGAGATACGACTTACCTGGGCGCCGTGAATACTGGAAATCATAATAGAAGGTGAGCGTTCCGTCTTCGGAGAGCAAAGCGTAAGGGTCCTGCGCCAGCATGGTGAGGGGCGAGAGCAGCAGGATGAGTGCTGCAAGCAGGTGTTTAGCGTTAAAATGTTTCATAATTTAACTTTATTTATTGATGGTTTAAGATATATATGTACAACGCCAACGGCCGACATTCACGATGAAGCGGCTGCGGATGATGTCTTACGAATCGGATATGTTGTGTTATGTTCCATTTCCTCTAACGACAGACATGTGTATATTTATTTATCTCCGCAAAGTTAATGTTCTTTAACTAACAATGCAAGAGTTTGGGGGATTTTTTTTGATGTTTTTTATAACTAGTCCTCGGTGAGATTCATCGCTTATTAGAGATTCTTCGCTTCGCTCTGAATGACAAATGGGGGTTGAATGATGTAACCTGTGTGGTGTCACTTATAAACAAACTTGTCATTCAGAGTGCCCAACGGGCCGAAGAATCTCACCGAGGACGTCCGCTGCTTAGAGATTCATCGGGTCACTTCGTTCACCTCTGAATGACAAAGGGGAAAAAAACGCACTGCGGTGCGACGGGCGTCGCAGCGTGGTGCGACAGGCAACGCACTGTGGTGCGTTTTTTGTCGCACCACAGTGGTATTTTGGGGCCTCTGAGGGCCGAAAAGTGCAGAAATAGGGGAATTTATTTGGCTATATTAAATAAAATGCATAAACTTGCAGCCGCTAACGTGCTATGTTATAGCCGAAAAGAAATTTTTATGAAATTTAGGCTCATTATTTTTGCGGCCACGTTGCTGTGTTGCGTGAGACTTTTTGCGCAAACGACACAGGAGGGAATTGCATCTTATTATGCCGACCGATTCCATGGCCGCCGCACGAGCAGTGGTGTCATCTATCACCGCGACAGCCTGACGTGCGCCCACCGCACGCTACCCTTCGGGACGAAGGTGCGCGTGAAGAATTTGAAGACGGGGAAGGAAGTGGTTGTGCGTGTCACCGACCGCGGCCCCTTCACGAAACGATTTATCATCGACCTGAGCCGTGCGGCAGCCGAAGAGCTCGATTTTGTGCGCGCAGGCATCTGCCGCGTGGAGCTCACCGTGCTGCCCAAGGAGGGTGAGACTACTCAGCCACCAACAGCCCAGCAGCCCGCAGATACTCCACAGAGGCGAGATATAGCTGAAAATGAGCTGTGACCTGCGACTCGCTGGCGCGCTGCCATACGGCCTGTGACTCCAGATAGTCGCTCAGGGTCTCCATTCCGTTCTTATACTGCTTGCCGCTCAGGTTCATGCTTTCCTGTGCCTCGGCAAGCGACTTTTCCGACAGTTCCACTTCCAGACGTGCCTCGTCGAGTTTGTTGGCTGCCTGCGAGAGTTCGAGGAGCATCATCTCTGTCTTGTCCTCCTGCTCCACCTGTGTCTGCTGCAACGCGGTCTTGGCGGCCTTCAGCTTGTTGGTGCGCTCACCGAAATGATAGAGCGGCACGCTGACGGTGACGCCTCCGGCGAAGTTCCATCCGTCGAGGAGCGTACGGTCGTTGATTTCCGCTCCGTATGTGTATCCGTACTTGGCGAGCAGGGAGACTTGTGGCAGCATCTCGCTGCGTGCCTGTTTGACGTTCTCGCTCGCCAGTCGTGTCTGTGTCTGCAGCATGGCGTACTCGGGGCGTGCCGATACGTCGTCGGTCTGCAGGCCTATGGCATCGTCGACGGCGGGGTATTCGCTGCCCACCGTGAGCGGCGTGTGCAGGGGCTGTCCCGTGGCGTGGCATAGGTTCATGGTGGCGAGGCGCACTGCGTTCTCGGCACGTCGTATCTGCAACTCTACCTCGCTGAGGCGCACCTGCACCTTCAGTCGGTCGTTATCCATGAGCAGTCCCAGACGTACGGCGCTCTCGACATTGCGGTTGAGTTCGTCGAGCAATTCCTTGTATTTACGGGCCACCTGCAACAGTTCGTTGGCGTTCACCACCTGGGCGTAGGCTTCGTCGGCACCCTGTATCACCTCGGCTTCGGAAAGGCGCTCACGCTGTCGGTTGAGGTCGACAGCCAGCTGCGACATGCGGTAGGCCGAGCGTATCTTACCGCCCATGTAGAGGGGTTGCTTGAGCAGCAGGTTGGCACTGTATATGCCGTGCAGCTTGTAGTCGACATTGACACCGGGGAAGTAGGAATAGGTGCCGTTGGGGACGAAGACGTCGCCGGAGATGCTTCCCACGGGGAGGAGACCGCCGGGTATCTCGAACGAACCCTTGGCGGAGTCGTAGAGCCCCAGTCCCGAAACGGAGAAGTCGGGGAAGAAGAGGGCGCGCGTGGAGCGACGTGTGTACTCTGCCGCCTCGGTGGCAAGCGATGCCGACTGGCGCGACTTATTGTTCTGCAACGCCATCTCGCGGCACTGCTGTATGGTGATCTGCTGTGCACGCAAGCCAATGGGCGCGGCAGCAAGGAGGTATATCAGTAATAGCGACTTTCTCATTTTCTTTATGATTCTTTTCTCTTAATACCAAAGAACGTGGCATAGAGGACGGGAACGAACAGCAACGTGATGAGTGTGCCGAAGAGCAGACCGCCCATGATGGTGACGGCCATGCTGCCAAACATGGCGTCGGAGAGCAGAGGTATCATGCCGAGCACTGTGGTCAGGGAGGCCATCATGACGGGGCGCAGACGGCTCTTGCTGCTGGCGATGAGCGCCTCGAAGGGGTCGACACCGGATTCCATCTGGAGGGTTATCTCGTCCATCAGCACGATGCCGTTCTTCACAATCATGCCTATCAGTCCGAGCGCACCGACGATGGCGACGAAGGTGAACGTCTTGCCGGTGACGAGGATGGTGATGACCACTCCGACGAAGAGCACAGGTATGGTGCACATGATGATGGCCATCTTGCGATAGTCCTTGAACAACATGATGAGGATGGCTATCATCAGAATGATGGCAAGCGGGAAGTTGGCGAAGAGGTACTTCATACTGCTGTCACTGGCAGCCTTCTCTCCCTGCCACGAGAGCGAATAGCCTGCGGGCAGAGGTATGCGCTCGATCTCGGCTGCGATGGCGGCACGTGTGCGCTCGGATTCGGCACCGGGCAGGGGCGAACACTGGACACGCTGCATACGCTGCCCGTTGTAACGCGGCACGACGGGGTCTTCCCACTCGACAGCAACATTGCGGCTCACCTGACGCAGCGGCGTGCTGCGGAGCAGGTCATTCAGCATGGCCTCGCGCGACAACGAGCCGGTTTTCAGTCGCAACAGGTTGTCGTCGCTGAGCAAGGACCTCACGTTGGGCAACGTGGAGAAGACCTGCATGTTGTTCAGGTCGCCAATAGGCTGTCCGTCCTTGTCAACACACTTCACATAGATTGTGTTGGAGTGGATGCCTTCGTAGAAATTTCCGACGGGGATTCCACCGTTGGCGGAGAGGAGCGACAGGCTGAGGTCGGTGCGGCTGAGGCTGATGGTACGCGCCGAGGGCTGATCGTAATCGACAGACAGCACGGGCACTTTGGGTTCCCAGTTGGTGGTAATGAGGCACACCTTGCCGCTGCGTTCCATGATGGCTCGGGCAGAATCGGAGAGGACATGCAGCACGGCAGGGTCGGGACCCTGGAACTGTGCCTCGATGGGATACTTCTTGAACATCAGGTTGTACTTCTTCAGCTTGAGGTATGCATCGGGATAGAGGTCCGTCAGGCGGTCCTGTATCTCGTCGATACGCTTGTTAAGCGACTTGGGCGAATCGAAGTCGATGATGAGTTCACCGTATGAGAGCGAGGGCGTAGGCACCACACGCACCAGGTTGTAACGTCCGGGACATCCTCCGATGGACGTCGTGACGTGTGTCACTTCGGGATAGGTGCGCAGGATGCGCTGTATGCTGTCCAGGTCGCGCTGCACCCGGGTGCTGTTGGTTCCCTCGGGCAACTTGTATTCGAGATAGCACTGGTTATAGACCATGTCGGGGAAGAATCCCTTGCGCATCCTTGGATAACCCAAGACGGCAAGCACCATCATGCCCAGCACACTGAGCACAACCAACGCACGGTTGCCCAGACAGAAAGCAAGAATCTTGTGCAGGATGCGATAGAAGACTCCGTCGTAGAGTTCGACCGGCTCATCACTTTCGGGGGTGTTGTCCTTCTTTTTCTTCACCAGCATGCGTGCTCCCATCAGGGGGACGTGCGTGAGTGCGAGTATCCAGCTGAGCAGCAGCGAGACGGCAAGCACGATGAAGAGGTCGCGCACATAGACGCCCGTCGTGTCGGGAGACATGTATATGGGCAGGAAGGAGAGGATGGCTATCATGGTGGCACCGAGCAACGGCATGGCGGTGCGGCGGGCTATTCCGGTGAAGGCTTCTGAATGAGGCTTGCCCGCCTTGAGGTCGACAAGTATGCCGTCAATGATTACGATGGCGTTGTCGACCAGCATTCCCATGGCCAGGATGAATGCTCCGAGCGAGACTCGCTGCATGGTTCCGTCGAAACGGCCAAGCAGCAGGAAGGAACCAAAAACGATGACCACCAGGCTGATGGCTATGATGATTCCGCTGCGGAGACCCATGAAAAACATGAGCACAATGATGACCAAGAGGACTGACTCGACGAGATTCACCACGAAGGTGCTCAGTGCCTCGTTCACACGCTCAGGCTGGTTGAACACTTTGTGACACTCGACGCCAGTGGGGAAACGCGTCTTGTGCAGACGGTCCATCTCGCGTTCAACCACACGTCCCACTTTCACCACATCGGCATCGGAGGCGGCAGAGACGAGGATGCCCAGTGCCGGACTGCCGTCGTACTGGAGTGCGTTGCGCACGGGTGTCTCGGTGCTCTTCTCCACTTCGGCAACATCTCCGATGCAGAGACGGTCGGCCTCGTGGCCCTGGATGAGCATGCGGCGTATGTCCTCCACTTGCTGGAAGCGGTCGGCCACGGTGATGCGTATGCGCTGGTCGCCGTTGTCGTAGTATCCGGCATAAGAGGTCACGTTCTGTCCGTTCAGCACGGCTATTACCTCGGTGGGCATCACGCCCAAGCTTCCCATCTTGTCCTGCAACAGACGGATTTCGATGCATTCCTCCTGTGTTCCGTAAATCTCTACGCGGTCCACGCCGTCGATGTTCGTAATCTCACGCTTCACCAGTTCGGCATAGGAACTGAGCTCGCGCTCGGTGATTCCGTCGCCCGTCAGCGCATAGAACATACCATAGACGTTGCTGAAGTCGTCAATCGTCTGCGGCGTCTGACAACCCTTGGGCAGCGAGGCCTGCGCATCGTACACCTTGCGGCGCATGCGGTCCCAACATTGCTCCACATCGTCGTCGGACGTGGTGCTGAGCAGTTCCACCATGATGATGGAGAGGTCGTTGTAGGAATAGCTCTCGATGTTGTCGATGTCGCCCATCGAGCGTATCTTCTTCTCGAGGACGTCGGTCACTTCCATCTCCACCTGATGGGCAGATGCGCCCGGGAAGACGGTGACGACCATCGCCTGCTTCACTTTAATCACAGGGTCCTCCAGCTTGCTCATGTCGTAGGCTGCGAAAGCGCCCCCCACCACGAGCACGGCGACCAAGAAATATACGAGCCCCTTGTTGCGGAAGGCCCAGCTTGCAAAGTCCATCATAGCATACCTCCCACGTTGGTCTCAGACACCGGCGCGAGCATCTCGACGCGCTCGCCGTCCTTCAGATGATGTGCGCCCGAGGATACAATCAGGTCGCCGGGCGTGAGACGACCGGAAACGGTTGCCGTACCGTCGGTGTGGAGCGTCTTCACCTCCACCGGCGTGCGGCTCACTACGCCGTCCTTCGAGCTGTATGTGTAGACAAAGGCACTCCCCTGCTCTGCCACGAGCGACGTGGAGGGGATGACCACCTGGCTGTTGTCAGAAGCAGATGTCTGGATTTTTACCCACACCGACATGCCCGGCGCCAGCTTCTCGACCTCGCCCACCACACGCAGGCGGAGCGTATAGAGCTGGTTGGCATTGGCCTTGGGCAGGACGCTGATGAACTGCAGGGGCACCACCGTGTTGGGGAGAATATCGAGCGTGCACGAATAGTTCTCGAACTTATCGACGTTCATATATGAGATGGCCGGCAGATTCACCTCCACTTCGAGCTGCCTGCCCGAGAGTATGGAGAGGATGGGCATGCCGGCGCCGACGGTCTCGCCGTTTTCGAAGAGACGCTTCTGCACAGTGCCTGCAAAAGGAGCATAGATGCGCGTATAGGCCAACTGGTTGCGGTGGTTCTGCAACTTGGCTTCAATCTGCTGCAGCCCGAAGCGCGCCTTGTCGTAATTGCTGGCGGTGGTTCCGTTCTCGCCGTAGAGGGCAATCACACGCTCGGCATCGGACTTCACCTGCTCATACTCGGCCTCGGTGGCAGAAAGCTGCACCTGATAGTCCGTCGGGTCGATTTCGGCCAGCAACTGTCCGGCTGACACACGCTGACCCTCGTCAACATATATTTTCTTTAACACGCCGGCCACGCGGAACGAGACATTTGCCTCGGACGATGCATCAATGCGGCCGGGAAACTCCAACACACTGCCCACACCAGCCTGGCGGACTGTGTCGATGCGCACTACGGGCACACTTTCCTCCGTCGTCTGTGCTTTTTTGCCACACGACACGAAAATCAGCATCGCAAGCGAGAGAAAGCTGCCGAAAACGAGTAATTTCTTCATAATCTGGTTTAATTCTTTTATTTCTGCCACAAAGATATAAAAAATTCTTGACTTCGTGCAATTATTTCGGACTTAAAAAAGAACAGAAATACTAGGTGTCGATTGTTCCAGAGATCGAATCGGACGAACGGCCACCTTGCAGAGGTGGAAAACGCACCGTGGTGCGACAGGCGTCGCAGCGTGGTGCGAAGGCCGACGCACCACGCTGCGTCAGTCCGAAAAACACGGTGCATCGCACGAGTGTGCCGCAGCCCTCGCCGCTGGGCACAAAAAAACCGCTCTATCCTTCACGGACAGAGCGGCAACATTATTGCAATATGTAGTATGTATTATTCAGCACTTTCGGCAGGAGCTTCATCTGCCTTTTCCTCAGCAACAGGTGCTTCGGCTGCGGGAGCCTCGGCTGCATTCTCGGCCGACTTCTTGGAAGAACGGCGTGTACGCTTAGCCTTCTTGGCTGTCTTAGCCATGTTCTCGTCGAAGTCAACAAGTTCGATGAAGCACATGGGGGCGTTATCGCCAGCGCGGAAACCGGTCTTGATGATGCGGGTGTAGCCACCGGGACGGTCGGCCACCTTCTGCGCGATGACGGTGAACAACTCTGTAACAGCCTTCTTGTCCTGAAGGTAGCTGAAGACGACACGTCTCGAATTGGTGGTGTCCTCTTTCGATTTGGTGATCAAAGGCTCAGCATACTTCTTCAGAGCCTTAGCCTTGGCCAAAGTCGTAGTGATTCTTTTGTGCATTATCAGGGAGATGGTCATGTTGGCCAGCATGGCCTGCCTGTGAGATGCAGTACGACCCAGATGGTTGAATTTCTTGTTATGTCTCATTTTGTATTATTCTTTTTCTAATTGGTACCTTGAAATGTCGGTTCCAAACGACAGATTCAGACTCTCGAGCAAATCATCAAGCTCCGTGAGCGATTTCTTGCCGAAGTTGCGGAACTTCAGGAGGTCGGTCTTGTTGTACTGAACGAGGTCGCCCAGCGTCTCCACATTGGCGGCTTTCAGACAATTGAGCGCACGCACGGAGAGGTTCATGTCAATAAGCTTGGTCTTGAGGAGCTGGCGCTTGCGGAGCACTTCCTCGTCGAATTCCTTGTTATTGTCGGTCTCGCCGTTGTCAATCATAATCTTATCGTCCGAGAAGAGGGCGAAGTGGAGAATAAGAATCCGTGCAGCCTCCTTGAGGGCATCCTTCGGGTGGATGGAACCATCGGTAGTAATCTCAATTACTAGTTTCTCGTAGTCGGTCTTCTGCTCAACGCGGAAATTCTCTACGGAGTATTTGACATTACGGATTGGAGTGTAAATTGAATCAATCGGAAGCACATTGACGTCGGTGCAGTAGTCACGGTTCTCTTCGGCAGGAACGTAACCACGGCCCTTGTTTATGCTTATCTCAATTTGCATTGTTGCTTTGGCATCTAAATGGCAAATAACTAATTCAGGGTTTAACACTTCAAATCCGGTCAGATACTTGTTGAGGTCGCCAGCCTTGAATACAGTGGTATTCTCGACGGAAACGCTCACTTTCTCGTTTTCGAATTCTCCTGTTGTCTTTCTGAAACGCACTTGTTTCAGGTTCAGTATAATGTTGGTGACATCTTCTTTCACACCGGGGATGGTTGCAAACTCATGCTCAACGCCGCCGATGGAGACGGTGTTGATAGCATAACCCTCCAGTGAAGAAAGGAGAATGCGGCGCAATGCATTACCGATGGTAGTGCCAAAGCCACCCTCCAGAGGACGAAACTCGAACTTTCCGAACTTGTCGTCCGCCTCCAACATTATAACCTTGTCGGGTTGTTGAAATGTTAATATCGCCATTCTTAATTATTATTTAGAGTACAACTCAACAATCAATTGCTCCTTGATAGTCTCGGGGATGTCGGCACGCTGGGGTCTGTGAAGCAGTTTGCCGGCCTTCTGGGTCTCGTCCCATTCGAGCCAAGGATACTTGCTGTGGTTGAAACCGGCCAGAGCTGCATCGATGACCTCGAGGCTCTTGGAACGCTCGCGAACGCCCACAATCTGACCGGGCTTCACGGAATAGGAGGGTATGCCTACAACCTTGCCGTCGACCACAATGTGCTTGTGGTTTACCAGCTGACGGGCTGCAGCACGGGTGGGAGCGATGCCGAGACGATAAACGATGTTGTCCAGACGGCTCTCGAGATTCTGCAGCAGGATTTCACCCGTAATGCCACTGGTGCGAGATGCCTTCTCGAACATATTGCGGAACTGCTTCTCGAGCACGCCATAGGTGTACTTGGCCTTCTGCTTCTCGGCGAGCATGATGCCATACTCGGAGGTCTTGCGACGACGGTTGTTGCCGTGCTGGCCGGGAGGGAAGTTTCTCTTGGACAAAACCTTGTCCGGTCCGAAGATAGGCTCACCGAAACGGCGGGCGATTCTTGTTTTTGGTCCAGTATATCTTGCCATAATACTTATCTGTTTTTATGTGGTCCGTTTCTTGAATTATACTCTTCTTCTCTTGGGAGGGCGACATCCGTTGTGAGGTATCGGGGTGACGTCGATAATCTCTGTTACCTCGATTCCGGCACCGTGAACGGTACGGATGGCAGACTCACGTCCGTTGCCAGGACCCTTCACATAAGCCTTCACCTTGCGCAGACCCAGGTCGAACGCAACCTTAGCGCAGTCCTGAGCTGCCATCTGAGCGGCATAGGGAGTATTCTTCTTTGAACCACGGAAGCCCATCTTGCCTGCAGAAGACCAAGAGATAACCTGACCTTCGCTGTTGGCCAGACTAACAATAATATTGTTGAACGAACTGTGAACGTGGAGCTGACCGTTGGCATCGACCTTCACGTTTCTCTTCTTTGCTGCAACTGTTTTCTTTGCCATATCAATTATTATTTAGTAGCCTTTTTCTTGTTTGCAACAGTCTTCTTCTTACCCTTGCGTGTACGAGCATTGTTCTTCGTGCTCTGACCGCGTACAGGAAGACCATTACGATGACGAACGCCACGATAGCAACCAATGTCCATCAAACGCTTGATGTTCATTGCAATCTCGGAACGCAGATCACCTTCCACCTTGTAGTCGGCAGCGATAATCTCGCGAATCTTTCCAGCCTCGTCATCGGTCCAGTCACAGACTTTCTTGTCTTTGTCGACACCAGCCTTCTCCAGGATCTTGGCCGAGCTACTACGACCTATTCCATAAACATAGGTCAAAGCGATTTCGCCCCTCTTGTTTTGGGGCAAATCTACACCAACAATTCTAATTGCCATATACTATCTGTTTTTTGCAATAATGTTAACCCTGACGTGTCTTGAACTTAGGGTTTTTCTTGTTAATAACATACAAACGACCCTTGCGGCGAACTATCTTGCAATCCGGGGTGCGTTTCTTTAAAGAAGCTCTTGTTTTCATATAGATATTATTATTTATATCGGAATACGATGCGACCCTTGGTAAGGTCATACGGACTCATCTCCACCTTCACCTTGTCTCCGGGAAGTATCTTGATGTAATGCATTCTCATCTTGCCAGATATATTGCAGATTATCTTCTGCCCTATCTCGAGTTCGACACGAAACATTGCATTGGAGAGTGACTCAACGATTACACCATCTTGTTCTATTACTGCCTGTTTTGCCATGCTCTATTTTTGATTCTCTATTTTTTCTATTTCTTCGAACGACGAAAGGATGTCGGCCTTGCCGTGATGAATGGCTATCGTATGTTCGTAATGTGCCGCAAGATGACCGTCGCGTGTACGAATCGTCCATTTGTCCGGCTCCATATACACCTGAGGGTTGCCCATGGTTATCATCGGTTCAATGGCTATACACAAGCCATTCTTGATGAGAGGTCCGTTGCCGCGACGACCATAGTTGGGTACCTGAGGTTCCTCGTGCATCTCACGGCCAATGCCATGGCCGACAAATTCACGCACGACACCAAGTCCCGAGGCCTCGCAATACGACTGAACAGCCCAACCGATATCACCAATCCGATTCCCGGCTCGGGCGGCCTTTATACCCTCGTAAAGAGACTCTTTCACTGTGTGCAGGAACTTGCGTGTCTCCTCTGAGACCTCCCCGACACAGAATGTATAGCATGAGTCTCCATTGTATCCATTCAACTGTGCTCCGCAATCGACCGAAACGATATCACCCTCACAGAGAGGCTTGTCGTTGGGAACTCCATGGACTACCTGGTCGTTAACCGAGGTGCAGATGGAGGCAGGAAATGGGCCACCGAATGGATTGGGGAAATCCTTGAAAGTGGGAACCGCTCCTGCATCGCGGATATATTCATCAGCAATCTTGTTCAACTGGGCAGTTGTAACGCCTGGCTTTATGTTTCGTCCAACTTCAGCCAAGGTTGCTGCAACCAGTTGGTTTGCTGCACGCATCAATTCAATTTCATCCTCCGTCTTAAGAAATATCATTCCAGATACATCTTAATGAGCTGTTATGCCTGAACGACCGTGTATGCGGCCAGAACTCAACAGGCCATCGTAATGTCTCATCAACAAATGGCTCTCGATTTGCTGCAGTGTGTCGAGCACGACACCCACCAGAATCAACAGCGACGTACCGCCGAAGAACTGTGCAAACTCAGGCTTCACATTCAGCAGACCTGCAAAAGCGGGCATACAGGCAATGATAGCCAAGAAGATAGAGCCGGGGAATGTTATGCGATCCATAATCTTATCGAGAAAATCTGCAGTGTCCTTTCCGGGACGTACGCCAGGAATAAAGCCATTGTTCCGCTTCATATCCTCAGCCATCTGTGTGGGGTTCAGTGTGATGGCCGTATAGAAATATGTGAACACAATGATGAGAATTGCAAAGACTACGTTGTAAAGGACGCTGGTATGGTCAGACAACTTCATCAGAACGGGATGGGCAGCAGCCTGTCCGCCTGAAGCAAGTTGCAGCAACGTAATGGGGATGAACATAATTGCCTGGGCAAAAATGATTGGCATCACGTTGGCAGCAAAGACCTTAAGAGGTATGTACTGACGCACACCACCTACCTGTTGGCCTCCATACATGCGCTTTGCATACTGTACGGGCACCTTACGGGTTCCTTGAACAAGCATGATTGCAGCCAGTATCACGACGAAGAGCAAGAGGAGCTCAAGCAGGAACATTACAAGTCCACCACCAGCCAGATTGTTCAGACGGGATACGACTTCCTGACCGAACGCCTGAGGCAAACGAGCAATAATTCCGACCATGATTATGAGCGATACTCCGTTTCCAATACCTTTGTCCGTGATGCGCTCACCTATCCAAAGGATAAACATACTGCCTGCGGCTAATATGAACATACTGGAAACCATAAAGAGTGTCCAACTAAGGCCTTCGTTCAATGCACCTGCAGTCTGATATTTCAGGTTGTAAAGATAGGAAGGTCCCTGGAAGAGAAGGATTATAATCGTCAGATAACGAGTATACTGGTTTATCTTCCTTCGGCCACTCTCGCCTTCACGCTGCAACTTCTGGAAATATGGCACCACAAAGGCAAACAGCTGGATAACAATCGATGCAGAGATGTAGGGCATGATTCCCAGCGCAAAGATTGATGCGTTGGCGAATGCGCCACCCGAGAACATATTCAGCAGCGACATAAGGCCAGTGTTTGTCTGTTCGTGAAGGGCTGTCAGTGCATTGGGATTGATACCCGGAAGCACCACAAATGACCCAAAACGGTACATTGCGACGAAACCCAGTGTGATGAGGATTCGAGTTCTCAAATCCTCAACACGCCATATGTTCTTTAATGTTTCTATGAACTTTTTCATTCGGATTAAAGTTTAGTGGCCGTACCACCAGCTTCCTGGATTGCAGCCTCTGCAGATTTGGAGAATGCATGTGCAACTACCTCAACCTTAGCTGTCAGCTTGCCATTACCGAGGATCTTTACCAGACCTTTGGCATCAACGAGGCCAGCTGCGGCCAATTCTTCAACACCAATCTTGGCGAGGTTCTTCTTGTCAACCAACTTCTGGATGGAGGAAAGATTGACGGGCTGATACTCAACACGATTAATGTTCTTGAAACCAAACTTAGGCAGACGGCGCTGCAAGGGCATCTGGCCACCTTCAAATCCGACTTTCTTCTTATAACCGGAACGGGCCTTAGCTCCCTTATGACCACGGGTGGAAGTACCTCCTAAGCCAGAACCGGGACCACGACCAAGTCTTCTGCGGCTATGAGTAGAACCACTCGCGGGTTTTAAATTATTTAATTTCATAATATCGAACTTTTACAGATGAATTACTAATTTAGTCAATAACCTCAACCAAATGGTGAACAGTCTTTACCAGACCACGATTCGAAGGAGTATCCTCGATCTCTACAACCTGATTAAGTTTCCTCAGACCCAGAGTATCCAATGTGGCCTTCTGGTTGCGAGGTGCATGTATTCTGCTACGTACTTGCTTTACTTTAATTGTTGCCATAATGAATAATCTTATCCTTTGAATACTTTATCAATACTTATTCCGCGGTTTGCAGCAACTGTTCTGGCATCGCGCATCTCAGAAAGAGCCACGATGGTAGCCTTCACAAGGTTATGAGGATTGGAGGAGCCTTTCGACTTTGCCAGACAGTCCTTCACGCCAACGCTATCAAGCACGGCACGCATAGCACCACCGGCAACAACACCGGTTCCGGTCGATGCCGGCATAATAAGAACCTCGGCTCCACCAAACTTCGCAGCAGCCTCATGGGGCACTGTGCCGTTGAGAACGGGCACCTGTACCAGGTTCTTCTTTGCTGCCTCTACTCCTTTGGCAATGGCTGCCGTAACTTCACCAGCCTTTCCTAAGCCCCAGCCGATAATGCCATTTTCATTACCTACCACGACTATCGCGGAGAATGTAAAGGTGCGACCTCCCTTGGTAACCTTCGTCACACGATTGATAGCAACCAGTCTATCCTTTAATTCAATATCGCTATTCAGTTTAACTTTATTCAGTGCCATAATCGTTAGAATTTAAGTCCACCGTTACGAGCCGCATCAGCGACTTCCTTCACTCTGCCATGATAGAGGTAGCCATTACGATCGAATACAACCGTTGTGATGCCAGCCTCGAGAGCCTTCTGGGCAATAAGTTCGCCAACCTTGGCTGCCTGCTCTTTCTTCGGGCATGTCTCCAAACCGAGAGAAGAGGCAGATACGAGGGTAGTACCTGTTAAATCATTAATTATCTGTACATATATCTGCTTGTTACTTCTGAAGACAGACATACGGGGGCGCTCTGTAGTTCCAGAAATCTTGTTACGGACTCTGTACTTAATCTTTGCTCGTCTTTCTATTTTCGTAATCATAATCTTACTATTTAAATATTACTTTGCACCAGCCGACTTACCAGACTTTCTGCGAATCTGTTCGCCGACGAACAAGATACCTTTTCCCTTGTAGGGTTCCGGTTTACGGAAAGAACGAATTTTAGCACAGACCTGACCGAGCAGCTGCTTGTCACAGGACTCAAGAATTATTTGAGGATTCTGATTTCTTTCAGACTTCGTTTCTACCTTAATCTCAGGAGGAAGCATCATCACAATAGGATGAGTGTATCCGAGAGCAAACTCCAAGAGATTGCCTTGATTTGAAACACGATAACCTACACCTACCAGTTCCATCTGCTTCTTGTATCCTTCAGAGACACCAACAACCATATTGTTGATAAGGGAGCGATAGAGACCATGGAAAGCCTGCTTCTGCTTGTTTTCTACAGTATCGTTAGCCTCATCAATCTCAAATGTAAGTTCAGCGTCAGAGAGATTAATCTTGATGGAGGGATGAACAGCCTGAGTAAGTTCACCGTTCTTACCTTTTACAGTAACAACATTGTCATCGCTCACGTTAATCGTAACGCCAGCGGGAATGCTAATGGGTAATTTACCAATTCTTGACATAACTTAATTCCTCCACCATTAATATACGTAGCAAAGCACTTCGCCACCAACCTTCAGCGCCGAAGCTTCCTTGTCTGTCATTACTCCCTTGGAAGTGGACAAGATTGCCACGCCCAAGCCATTGATAACACGGGGCATATCCTTGTAACCTGTATACTTACGCATACCAGGAGAGGATATTCGGATTAACTTCTTGATTGCATTCACCTTGTTAACGGGGTCATACTTCAATGCAATCTTGATTGTTCCCTGAGGTCCATCTTCTATGAACTTGTAGTTCAAGATGTAACCCTTCTCGAAGAGGATCTTTGTGATTTCCTTCTTCAAATTTGACGCAGGCACATCCACAACCCTGTGTTTGGCCTGAATTGCGTTACGCAATCTCGTCAAATAGTCTGCAATAGGATCTGTCATTTCAATAAAATTTAATTAATCGGGACTCTCCCGACAATATTAAAAACATTATTACCAACTCGCTTTTCTTACGCCCGGTATCAAACCACTCGAAGCCATTTCACGGAACTGGATACGGGAAATGCCGAAGAGGCGGATATACCCCTTGGGACGTCCAGTTATCTTGCAACGATTGTGGAGGCGGATAGGATTTGCATTCCGAGGAATTGCCTGCAGCTTACGAGCAGCCTCATAAGCCTCAACGGGGTCGCCCGTATTGACAATCTTCTTAAGTGCGGCACGCTTCTCAGCATATTTAGCCACGAGTTTTGCTCTCTTAACCTCGCGGGCTTTCATTGATTCCTTAGCCATAACTTATTTGTCGTTTTTAGCGTTTTTAAAGGGAAGTCCAAACTCCTTGAGCAGTGCGTAACCTTCCTCGTCAGTCTGAGCTGTTGTTACAAAAGTGATATTCATACCTAAGATACGATCGATGGTATCAATGTTGATCTCAGGGAAGATAATCTGCTCCTGTATACCGAGTGTGTAGTTACCTCTTCCGTCAAACTTACTTTCGATACCCTTGAAATCACGGATACGAGGCAGAGCCACGCGTACCAGTTTCTCAAGGAACTCATACATTCTTTCACGACGCAAAGTTACCATCACACCGATAGGCATCTTCTTGCGAAGCTTAAAGTTAGCCACGTCCTTCTTGGAAACCGTAGCAACAGCCTTCTGACCTGTGATGGCAGAAATCTCATTGATGGCGACCTCAATAATTTTCTTGTCTGCGGTAGCCATGCCAAGACCTTGATTTATGACAATCTTCTTCAAGACAGGAATCTGCATCGGAGAAGAATAGTTGAATTGCTTCATCAATGCAGGAGCTATACGCTCTGCATATTCTTTCTTAAGGCTTGCAGTATTTGCCATTTTTGATCTCCTTTTTATTTAACAGTTACATTCATTGCCTTACCATTGGAACGAGTGGCCTTGCCATCGACAATGGGGTTGAGCTTTGAAATACGTATGGGAGCTTCCTGCTTTACAATACCTCCCTGGGGGTATTTGGCACTGGGCTTCTGGCTTTTGGAAACCACATTCACACCCTCAACAATGGCGCGCTGCTCCTTCACGAGCACCTTCAACACTTTACCAGTCTGGCCCTTATCGTTGCCAGAGTTTACGTAAACTGTATCGCCCTTCTTAATATGTAACTTACTCATTACTAATATTCTTAACGTAATAATTAAAGAACTTCAGGTGCCAGTGAAACGACCTTCATGTTGACTGCACGCAATTCGCGAGCAACAGGACCAAAAATACGACTACCTCGCAACTCACCTGCATTGCTCAGAAGCACGCAAGCATTATCATCAAAACGAATGTAGGAGCCGTCAGCACGACGAACCTCCTTCTTAGTACGTACAATTAAGGCCTTCGAAACGGTACCCTTCTTAATCTCACTTGATGGAATCACATTCTTTACAGTGACCACAATTACGTCACCTACAGATGCATAGCGACGACGAGTTCCGCCAAGTACTCGTATGCACAAGCACTCCTTGGCTCCGCTATTATCTGCAACGACTAACTTAGATTCTGCCTGTATCATAATTACTTAGCTCTTTCTACGATTTCAACTACTCTCCATCTCTTTGTCTTGCTCAGAGGACGAGTCTCCATAATCAGGACAGTATCTCCCTTATGGCAATCGTTCTTCTCGTCATGGGCATGGTACTTCTTCGTTTTCGAAACGAACTTACCATAAATAGGGTGTTTTTCCTTGAACTTAGCAGCCACCACAATGGTCTTATCCATTTTGTCGCTTACTACGACACCCGTTCGCGTTTTTCTTAAATTTCTTTCTTCCATGTCTAAGACCATTATTATTTGTTAAGTTCTCTCTGACGGAGTACTGTCTTCAGACGAGCTATATTACGACGCGCAATCCGAATCTGAGAATTATTCTCAAGGGGAGAAACTGCATGATTCAGTAGCATCTGGTTATAGTTTGCCTGCTCTGTTTGAATGCGCTCAACCAAATCGGCTGTAGACATTCCATTGATTTCTGCCATTTTCATCGTTATGCGTTTTTATCGTAATCTCTTCTTACTACAAACTTTGTCGTCACAGGCAGTTTCTGGGCAGCCAGTCGGAGTGCCTCCTTAGCTATTTCATACGAAACGCCCTCAATCTCGAAAATAATACGGCCAGGAGTAATGGGGAAAACATAGCCCACGGGATCACCCTTACCTTTACCCATACGTACGTCTGCAGGTTTCTTGGTTATAGGCTTATCCGGGAAGATACGGATCCAACTCTGACCCTCACGTTGCATATAACGTGTCATGGCAACACGCGCAGCCTCAATCTGGGCAGCAGTAATCCAATGTGTATCAAGGGACTTGATGCCAAAGGAACCGAATGCCAGCTGATTGCCACGCATGGCATTGCCCTTACAACGACCTTTTTGTGGTCTTCTGTATTTAGTTCTTTTCGGTTGTAACATGATAAATCAAATTTTAGCGATTGCTATTCTTTTTACGACGGAAATTCTTACCGCCATTGCCGCCAATGCCACGACCATTTGCTTTCTGCTGAGTGAAATTGGGGGCCAGGTCCTTCTTTCCGTAAACTTCTCCACGGCATATCCATACCTTGATACCAAGCAGACCCACCTTTGTGAGAGCCTCTGACTGGCAGAAGTCAATATCAGCACGAAGGGTGTGAAGTGGAGTACGTCCTTCCTTAAACATTTCAGAGCGTGCCATTTCAGCACCATTCAGACGACCGGCGATCAACACCTTAATACCCTCGGCACCAGCACGCATGGTATTGGCAATTGCCATCTTAATAGCACGACGATATGAAATACGTCCTTCAACCTGACGAGCAATGTTGTTAGCAACAATGACAGCGTCGAGTTCAGGTCTCTTTACCTCAAAGATATTAATCTGGATATCCTTCTCAGTGAGTTTCTTCAACTCCTCCTTCAGGTTGTCAACCTTTTCGCCGCCTTTGCCGATAATCAGACCGGGGCGAGCTGTGCAAACGGTGATTGTCACCATCTTCAATGTACGCTCAATAACAATACGTGAGATGCTGGCATCACCAAGTCGAGCGTTAAGGTACTTACGAATCTTGGCATCTTCCAGAATTGATTCTCCGAATTCATTTCCGCCGAACCAATTGGAGTCCCAACCGCGAATATATCCCAAACGGTTGCTTATAGGATTAACTTTCTGTCCCATATCTACTTATTCTTTATCTTTCTTAGTATCGACAAACAAAGTTACATGGTTAGAACGCTTACGGATTCTATAACCACGACCTTGTGGTGCAGGTCTCATACGCTTCAGAGTAACACCTTCATCCACAAAAATCTTTGTGATATAGAGTTCGCCATCCTCAGCTTTACGCTCATTCTTCTGTTCCCAGTTAGCAATAGCGGAACGGAGCAGTTTCTCCACGTCGGCAGAAGCTGCCTTCTCGCAGAACTTCAATGTTCCAAGGGCCCTATTTACCTCCATGCCGCGAACCAAATCAACCACATATCTCATCTTGCGGGGAGACGAAGGCACATTCCTCAATTTTGCGAAATACTGGGTCTTGAGGGCTGCTTTTCTTTCTTCAGCAGCTAATTTCTTTCTTTTTCCCATTATATTATCACTCTAATTTTTCAACAATCTGCCTGCCTACTTCTTCTTGTTACCTGCATGGCCGCCGAACTTGCGTGTCGGAGCAAACTCTCCCAGCTTGTGTCCAACCATATTCTCAGTAACGTAAACAGGAATAAACTTATTTCCGTTGTGAACGGCTACCGTATGACCTACAAAGTCAGGTGAAATCATTGAAGCACGAGACCATGTCTTCACGACGTTCTTCTTGCCACTCTCATTCATGGCAAGTATTCTTTTCTCGAGCTTGACTTCGATATACGGACCTTTCTTTAATGAACGACTCATATTTTTACTCTAGTTAACTTGTGGTTACTTATTACATCTTTCGATAATATACTTGTTGGACTGCTTCTTCGGTGCACGTGTCTTGAGACCCTTTGCATAAAGTCCCTTACGCGAACGAGGATGACCACCAGACTGACGTCCTTCACCACCACCCATGGGGTGATCGTGCGGATTCATCACGACGCCACGGTTGTGGGGGCGACGGCCCATCCAACGCGAGCGACCAGCCTTACCAGAACTCTCCAGTCCATGATCCGAGTTACCTACGCTGCCCACAGTAGCCTTGCAAGCACTGAGAATCTGACGAGTTTCGCCAGAAGGCAACTTGATCACACAATAACGACCCTCACGGGAAGTCAACTGAGCAAAATTACCAGCGGAACGCACGAGCAACGCGCCCTGACCGGGGCGAAGTTCGATGTTGTGAATCACAGTACCCACAGGAATGTTCTGCAGAGGCAGAGCATTTCCCACTTCGGGTGCTGCATCAGGACCACTCATCACAGTGGTACCCACTTTCAGTCCGTTGGGAGCAATAATATAACGTTTCTCTCCGTCAGCGTAGAACAACAGAGCAATGCGAGCCGAGCGGTTCGGGTCATACTCAATTGTCTTTACCACTGCGGGAACACCATCCTTCTCACGCTTAAAGTCAATGATACGATACAACTTTTTGTGGCCACCACCGATATAACGCATGGTCATCTTACCAGTGTTGTTTCGGCCGCCAGTTGAACGCTTGCCGTAAACGAGAGACTTCTCAGGTACCGATGCAGTAATCTCTTCGAAGGTACCTATAATCTTGTGTCTTTGGCCCGGGGTTGTGGGCTTGAATTTACGTACTGCCATTTCTCTTATTAAATATTGCTATAGAAATCTATTACATCGCCTTCCTTGAGGGTCACGATAGCCTTCTTGAAGGCATTTGTGCGTCCTTTCACCAGACCAGACTTTGTATAGCGGTTCTTGGCCTTGCCTGCATACTTGCTTGTATTCACGTCTGTGACGGTTACATTATACAGAGCCTCAACCTCTTTCTTTATCTCAATCTTGTTGGCATCAGGACGAACAATGAAGCCGAACTTGTTCTGCTTCTCTGTGATCTTGGTCATCTTCTCTGTGACCAATGGTTTGATGATATTTGCCATAATGTCCGACTACTTACTTGGTTAAGTTACCATTGATAACATCCAACGCGCCTTCGCTAATGACCATAACATCTGCATCCAACACTTTGTAGGTGTTCAGAGCAGAAGCGGCCATCACCTGGACACGCTCAAGGTTACGAGCCGACAAATATACAATTTTATCGGCACCTGGCAAAACGAACAGGCTTTTTTTGCCTGAAACTTTAAGATTATTTATGATTTCAATCATGGATTTCGTTCTCGGAGCCTCCAGAGTGAAGTTTTCCACAACTAAAATAGCATTCTCCTGTGCCTTGTAGGTCAGTGCAGACCTGCGAGCCAACTGGCGAACCTTCTTGTTCAGTTTGAAACTATAATCACGGGGCTTCGGACCGAATACACGACCACCACCAATTAATACGGGCGAATTGATATCACCACGACGAGCACCGCCGCCGCCTTTCTGGCGTCCCAGCTTGCGGGTTGAACCACTGACTTCGCTTCTCTCCTTTGATTTTGCAGTACCCTGACGCTGGTTTGCCATCAGCAGCTTCACGTCAAGATAGATTGCATGGTCATTGGGCTCAATAGCGTAAATGGCATCGTTCAGGGTTACTTTTCTTCCAGTATCCTGACCCTTTATATTCAAAACACTTACTTCCATTACTTAATAATGCTAACGATTGAACCTTTGTACCCGGGGATACTTCCCTTTATCAGCAGCAGATTGTGCTCGGGGATAACTTTTAATACTTGCAGGTTGTGGGTAGTTACACGCTCATTACCCATCTGTCCACCCATGCGCATGCCTTTGAAGACCTTTGCGGGATAGGAACATGCGCCGATTGAACCGGGTTTGCGCAGACGGTCATCCTGACCATGTGTCACCTGACCAACACCGCCGAAGCCATGGCGCTTTACCACGCCCTGGAAACCGCGACCCTTCGACGTGCCAATCACGTCTACGAAGGTGCTGTTGGCAAACATTTCCACCGTGAGGGTGTCGCCCAAATTCAGTTCCTGCTCAAATCCTGTGAACTCGGCCAAGTGTCTCTTGGGTGTCACGCCGGCTTTCTTAAAGTGTCCCAGCATAGGCGCAGAAGTGTTCTTCTCCTTTGCCTCCTGATATCCGAGCTGAACAGCGCTGTAGCCGTCCTTCTCTACACTTTTCACCTGAGTAACAACACAAGGACCTACTTCGATAACAGTGCATGGTACATTCTTACCCTCGGCACTGAATACGGATGTCATTCCGATTTTCTTTCCTAATAATCCTGGCATTTCTGATGTCTTGTTCTTACACCTTAATCTCTACCTCCACACCGCTGGGCAGTTCCAGTTTCATCAGGGCGTCGACAGTCTTTTCGGTCGAGCTGTAGATGTCGATGAGACGCTTGTAAGCGTTCAACTCGAACTGTTCACGACTCTTCTTGTTTACGAAGGTCGAACGGTTTACGGTAAAGATTCTCTTACGTGTGGGCAGAGGTATGGGACCGCTGACAATGGCGTCAGTGCTCTTGACGGTCTTTACGATTCTTTCTGCCGACTTGTCCACGAGGTTGTGGTCGTAAGACTTCAGTTTGATTCTAATTTTTTGACTCATTTTTCTTTTGTTTTAGATTCTTTGTTTTAGGAGGATGCATAAGAGTCGTTTGCTATGCAGGCTCCGTTCATTTCTCTTTCTAATGTTCTTCTGTCAGACGGGATTCGATTACACCAAGTCAACACGTCCCTTTATTTCTTCCAGCACAGCCTTGGCGATACCGGAGCTTACGGGAGCATGGTGGTCGTAGGTCATCGAACTGGTGGCACGTCCCGAGGTGATGGTACGCAGTGCGGTCACATAGCCGAACATCTCAGCCAGAGGCACCATTGCTTTCACCAGACGGGCACCTGTACGGGTGGTGTCCATACCTTCGATTTGTCCACGACGCTTGTTGAGGTCGCCAATCACGTCGCCCATGTTCTCTTCGGGAGTGATTACCTCCAGACGCATGATGGGTTCCATCAGCACAGGCTTGGCTTTTGCGCAAGCATTCTTGTATGCCTGCATGGCGCAAATCTCGAACGAAAGCTGGTCGGAGTCCACGGGATGGAAGCTACCGTCCACCAGTTCAACTTTCAGGCTGTCCATGGGATAACCACCCAGCACACCGTTCTTCATGGCGTTTTCGAAGCCTTTCTGAACAGCAGGAATGAATTCCTTGGGAATGTTACCACCGGTCACCGAGTTGATGAACTGCAGACCGCCTTCCTTGTAATCTTCGTCGATAGGACCTACGTTCACGATGATGTCGGCAAACTTACCGCGACCACCAGACTGCTTCTTGTAAACCTCGCGGAGGTTGATGGTCTGCGTGATGGCTTCCTTGTAGTTCACCTGAGGCTTACCCTGGTTGCATTCCACCTTGAACTCGCGACGCAGGCGGTCGATGATGATATCCAGATGGAGCTCGCCCATACCGGAAATCACGGTCTGTCCGCTCTGGTCGTCGGTCTTCACGGTGAAGGTGGGGTCTTCCTCAGCCAACTTGGCAAGTCCGTTCGACAGTTTGTCGAGGTCTTTCTGTGTCTTGGGCTCAACAGCGATACCGATAACGGGATCGGGGAAGTCCATCGACTCCAGTACGATTGGTGCATCTTCGTCGCTCAACGTATCGCCAGTGCGAATGTCCTTGAAACCAACGCCGGCACCGATGTCACCAGCTGCAATCTCTTCCACGGGGTTCTGGTGGTTGGAGTGCATCTGGAAGAGGCGGCTTACGCGTTCCTTCTTACCCGAACGTACGTTGTAGATATACGATCCGGCAGTTACCTTACCAGAGTAAACACGGAAGAATGTCAGACGTCCCACATAGGGGTCGGTGGCAATCTTGAATGCCAAAGCTGCAGTCTTCTCGTCCTCGCTGGGGTGACGGTCCTCTTCTTCGCCGGTCTCGGGGTTCTTGCCTACGATGGCAGGAGTGTCGAGGGGTGAGGGCAGGAACATGCAGACATAGTCGAGCAAGGTCTGCACACCCTTGTTCTTGAAGGATGAACCACAGGTCATGGGCACCAGGTTGAGCGAGAGCGTACCCTTGCGGATGGCTGCGATGAGCTCTTCCTCGGTGATGGTTGTGGGGTCGTCGAAGAATTTCTCCATCAGAGCTTCGTCCTGCTCGGCAGCCTGCTCCAACAGTTTGCTTCTCCACTCCTCACACTCGGCCTGCATGTCAGCCGGAATCTCTTCCACGTCGTATTCAGCACCCATCGTCTCGTCGTGCCACAGGATGGCTTTCATGCGGATGAGGTCGACGATGCCCTTGAATCGCTCTTCGGCACCGATGGGTACGGAGATGACGGCGGGGTTGGCACCCAGTATGTCCTTCATCTGGCGCACCACTTCGAAGAAGTCGGCACCCGAACGGTCCATCTTGTTCACATATCCCAGTCGGGGCACGTTGTACTTGTCAGCCTGACGCCACACGGTCTCCGACTGTGGCTCTACGCCGCCCACGGCGCAGTATGTAGCCACGGCACCGTCGAGCACGCGCAAGGAGCGCTCCACCTCGGCCGTGAAGTCCACGTGTCCCGGGGTGTCAATCAGATTAAATTTGTACTTGTTTCCGTTCCAGGTCCAATAAGCAGTTGTAGCAGCAGAAGTAATCGTAATACCACGCTCCTGCTCCTGAGCCATCCAGTCCATAGTGGCTGCACCTTCGTGCACCTCGCCAATCTTATGCGTTTTGCCCGTATAGAAGAGGATACGCTCCGAAGTTGTTGTCTTTCCGGCATCGATGTGTGCCATGATGCCGATGTTTCGTGTCAGATGTAAATCTTGTCTTGCCATTGTCTGTTTACTGCTACTTAGAATCGGAAGTGAGCAAATGCACGGTTAGCCTCGGCCATACGGTGCATGTCCTCCTTGCGCTTGAATGCGCCTCCCTGCTCGTTATATGCGTCCATAATCTCAGCGGCCAGTTTGTCGGCCATTGTCTTGCCTCCACGTTTACGTGCGTAGAGAATCATGTTTTTCATGGATACACTTTCCTTGCGGTCGGGACGAATCTCAGTAGGAACCTGGAAAGTAGCGCCACCGATACGGCGGCTCTTTACCTCCACCTGGGGAGTAATCTTGTCGAGGGCCTCTTTCCAAATCTGGAGGGAGGGCTTCTCCTCGCTTGCCATCTTGTTCTGAACAATCTCCAGTGCGTTGTAGAAGATCTCGTATGAGATGCTCTTCTTGCCATCGTACATCAGATGGTTCACAAACTTAGACACCTTCACGTCGCCGTAAACGGGATCGGGAAGGATGATTCGTTTCTTTGGTTTTGCTTTACGCATTGTCTTGTTTGTTTTTGTGTTCAGGGCTGCATTCTCGCGTCTTCAGCCGCTCCTCTGAGCAACTTACTCAACCTTCGTCTACAACCAAAAACAAAGTTAATGGATAAATGTTCTCTTGTCGTTACTTCTGTTTCGGGCGCTTGGCTCCGTACTTCGAACGGCGCTGGGTTCTGTTGGCCACACCGGCGGTGTCGAGCGTACCACGTACTATGTGATAGCGCACACCGGGCAGGTCTTTCACACGGCCACCACGCACGAGCACAATGCTGTGTTCCTGCAGGTTGTGACCCTCTCCGGGAATGTAACTGTTGACCTCCTTCGAGTTGGTCAAACGCACACGAGCGACTTTTCGCATCGCTGAATTAGGCTTCTTAGGCGTTGTTGTGTAGACACGAACGCAGACACCTCGGCGCTGCGGACAGTTGTCCAGCGCAGGGCTCTTGCTCTTGTCCACCAACGCGGTACGGCCTTTTCTTACCAATTGTTGAATTGTGGGCATTTTGTTTTTGTTTTATTATTATTATTTATGTATATAGGCATAGTATGTTGACAAACGGGCATTTTTAGCCCATTCGGGGTGCAAAGGTACGAATATTTTTCGATATGACCATTTCAGCGACCTAAGATTAACCCGAAAGAGGGTGTTTTGAGTGATTTTTAAGATTATTTAACTTTTCAAACGCATTTTTTTTGCTCTTCTCGCTCAGATTCGCCCCATCGCAGTGAAAAAAACGGCACACAACAGGTCCGATTTGGGTCTCATTTTGCCCTCCGGAGGCATCCGAAAAGACATCAATACCGAGACTGCTGAATCGACGCAACGTGGTGCGACGGCCGTCGCACCACAGTCCGACAGGTGTCGCAGCACGGTGCGTCAGGCGGAAAAACGCGGTGCGTTGCAGATGTGTCTCCAACGGGCAAAAAGAAAGAGAGGATGCGCTGCCTGTGCAGACACATCCTCTCTCGTATTTTGCTTTCGAAGTGCAATGTTCCGTGGTGGCAACGCTCAACTGAAACCGCCGTCCAGATAGCGCTGCGTCAGTTCGTGACGCGGATTGTTGAACACCTGGTCGGCATCGCCCTCCTCGATGGCCTCGCCCAGATACATGAATATGACGTGGTCGGCAATGCGCTTGGCCTGGCGCAGCGTATGGGTCACCATGACGATGCTGTAGTCCTTCTTCAGTTCCACGAACAGTTCCTCCACCGTGCGGCTCGACAGAGGGTCGAGGGCGCTGGTGCTCTCGTCGGCCAGCAGATAGCTGGGCTCGATGGCGAGCGAGCGGGCCAGGCAGAGACGCTGCTGCTGACCGCCGGAGAGTTTCCCGGCCGGAGAGTGCAGACGGTCTTTCACCTCGTCCCACAGACCCACGGCGCGCAGGTAGTATTCGACGATGGCATCCAGTTTCTTGCGTCCGCTGATTCCGTGAATGCGGCAACCATAGGCGATGTTGTCGTAGATGCTCATGGGCAGCGGACAGGGGCGCTGGGGCACCAGTCCGATGGTGCGGCGTATCTCCGTGAGCTCGCTGGGACCGGCAGTCACGATGTTGCGGTCGCCCAGCTGAACGACACCTGTAATCTTCACGCCTTCGATGGTGTCCACCAGACGGTTGAAGGTGCGCAGCAGGGTGGTCTTTCCACATCCCGAGGGACCGATGATGCAGGTTATCTTATTGTGTGGGATTTCCACATTGACATGCTTCAGAATGGGGTTACCGCCGATGTAAACGCTGAGCGAATGGGTGCTCAGACGCATATTGGCGGGATGGGGAAACTTGTTGTTGACGGAAAAGTTATCGTGTCCCCCCGATTTTCCTGAGAATAGCTTTATCATGTCTTATTGTATCTTGTTTCTGGAGAAATGGTTCATGATGATGCGTCCGCTGATACTCAGCACCAGCACGATGAGAGTAAGTACAACGGCAGCAGCATAGGCGCGGTCCTGCACCTCGAGCGACGGCGACTGCAACTGGAAATAGACGCTCAGCGGCAGTGTGGCTGTCTGTTGCGTGAGGCTGGTGGGAATTCGGTCAGAGAAGCCTGCCGTGAACATGACACCTGCAGCGTCACCAATGGCACGACCGATGCTGAGCAGCGTGGCTGTGGCAATGGCGGGAGCTATCTGGCGCACAATCACAGCGATGGTCTCCCACCGCGTGGAACCCAGACTATAGGCAGCCTCCATCAGTTCGGTTGGGATGGTCTTTGCCACTTCGTCCATCGAACGGATGAAGATGGGTATGATGAGCAGCGTCACGACAATGGTACCTCCCAGCAAGGAAGCACGCACGCCGAAGTATATCATGAGGGTGAATCCGAACGCACCATATACGATGCTCGGAATGCCAAACAGCACGTCGTAGGCCAGACGGGCTATGAAGGCGAAACGCGAGCCGGGCTTCAGATATACGTTCAGGAAGAACACGACGGGAATGGATATAGCCAGACCAAGCACGGTGGCACCACCTACGATGTAGAGCGAACCCACAATGGCATTCAGGAATCCGCCGCCGCCACCCATGTAGAATCCCCCACCGGGGAGCGAACTCACCATCTCCCACGAAAGCAAGGGGAAGCCTCGCATGAACACAGAGAGTACCACACTGGCCACAAAATAGATGACCATTGCAACAGCTGCATACATGAACAGCCTGGCAAGATATTCTTCTATGATACTTCTTTTCATGATATCTTAATTTCTTATTGGGCTTCTATCTTCTTGAGCACAAGACGCGAGAAGAGGTTAAACACCAACACCACAAAGAAAAGGATGAAGGCGGCAAACATGAGCGCACTCTCGTAGAGTGGCATCGAGAGCATCTCTCCATAGTTGTTGGCAATCAGAGCCGGGATGGGATAACAGGCATCGAGCAGCGAATTGGGAGCTATGGCAAGATTGCCGCACACCATAATCACGGCTATGGTCTCGCCCATCACACGGCTGGCTGCAAGTACAATGGCTGCAAGGATACCGGGAAGGGTCTTGCGCAGAACCACATGCTTGGTGGCCTGCCAACGGGTGGCACCCAGCGCAAAAGTGGCCTCGCGCAGTTCGTGCGACACGTTGCTGAATATCTCGATGAACAGACTTACAAGCAGAGGAATGACCATGACACCAAGCACGATGCCGCAGGCCAAGACAGTGTAGCCAGTTGTGTTACGCCCCACCCAAGGAGCAGCGACATTGGACACCCAAGGCACGATGAGCAACATACCCCACACACCGTAGATGACAGAAGGCAGACCTGCCAGGATGTCGAGGAACGGATAGACGAAACGGCGCACTACGCTGTGGGAATACTCCGTCAGGTAGATGGCCATCAACATCGAGATGGGGATGGAGATAATCAGTGCCAGACCAGACACCCACAACGTGCCCATCAGGAAGGGGAAGAAGCCAAACTGGTTCTTCATCGGCTTCCACTCACTGGCAGAAAGCAAATCCCAAAGCGAGTGCTCATGCAGAATGGGCGATGCTTTCATATAAAGACCGATGCCCATAGCCACTACGAGCAGCAGGCTACTTATTGTCAGAATAAACATCAAGTAGCCTGCGGTACGGTCTTTCAGCAGTCTGTGGCTCACGTCGCTATCAGGATTGAATCCTTACTTCACGCCCAGTTTCTCCAGGCTGGCATCCAGTTTCTCCTGTGGGATGGCAATGTAGCCCTGTGCTGAATTGGAGGCTTGTCCGTCGGTCAGGATATAGCGCAGGAACTCAACGACAACGGGATTTGTAGGTATGCCGTTCGACACGAAGTAGAGGTCGCGTGCCGGAGGCGAAGGATAACGTCCGTCCTTGATGGCTTCCACCACACCTTCCTTCGTTGCATAGAAGTCTTCTTCGGGGTCAATCTGTCCGTTCTCGTTCACGTCAATGGGAGCGACAGCCAGATTGGGATGAGGTTTGCCCGTTGTGATGTCATAGGCAAAACCGATATTGTTCAGTCCGATGGCGTTCACATCCTTCTGCACTGCCTCTGCCAGTCCCGGGTCGCCGAAGACAGCCGTGCCCAGCAGATCCTCCTGCTTCTTGCCCAGATAGAGTGCCCAGGTCTCGGCAGCGCCACAAGCGTCGCTACGGGTATAGACACTCACGGGAGTGCTGTTGCCATTCTCTACCACCTCGCCCCAGGTCTTGATGGTGCCGGTGATGAAGAGACCGATCAGCTGGTCGCGTGTCACGCCATGCTTCATGAGGTCTGCCATTACAGGATTATTTGCGTTGATGGTCGGAACCACAGCATCCTTAGCTACGGCAAAACCCACTGCGCCGTTGGCAATCTCTGCCTCGCCCAGTTCGCGGCTCACCATGCCGAAGTCAACTACTTTTGCAAGTGCGTCGGTAATACCTTTGCCAGCGCCGCCAGCCGAGACATCTATCGTCACGCCGGGGTGCAGAGCCTGAAAATCGTTGGCCCACTGTACAGCCAAGGGATACAGGGCAAATGCGCCTGACAGCGAGATCTCACCGCTCAGTCCGTCTTCACCCACCTGTGCCTTCTTGCCGCCGCAGCTGCTGAGGCTTGCGGATGTGGCAACGATTGCAGCCACTGTTGCAAATTTGATAAAGGACTTTTTCATGTCGTTGTATTTTGATTTTATGGTCATTCTTTTCTCAATAAGTCAGGATAGCCTGCACCTCAGCCAGGTTGCGATGTGTGTCGTCGTTCTGGAAGCTGTGGGTGTATGCGGCCTGAACGCGCAGGTTCTTGATGGGGCTGATGTTCACACCCACCTGCACATTGTGCTGATAAGCATCTCCGTCTTTGTCGGGCTCGAAATAGTCGTAGCTCAGTATGGGCTGAACCATTTTGTGCACCTGATATCCAGCCTGGGCATATACGCCATTGCTGTGCGCTGAAGCGGTCTTACCCCACAGATACTCACTGCGGAGAGTCAGTCGTTTGTCTTTCCATTCCACGCCGGTGCTGGCACGGTTGCGGGTATGTTCTTCGTGGCGAGCACCGTACGAACCAGCATAGAAACCGCCCGTGATGGACAGCTGCTGCACGGGTTTGATGCGCACGAAGGTTGCAACGTCTTTCTCGTTGTTCTCGTCCTTCATGTTGATGCCGCTGCCGTTGAATACACCGATGCTATAGTTGAGCACGTCGAAGCCGTCCTTCTTGATGGTGCTACCGTAGAGCATGATACCGATGTCGCGTCCGTTGGCCTTGATGCCACTCAAGTCGCTGTATCCGTTCAGTTGTGCCACGGCTGCAGGATTCTCGATGAGAAGAGCGTTGGCCGGACCATAGAGTGTCTCCTGCGAGAACTGCACTTTGAACTCGCCCACCTGGAAGTTCACTTCGGGCAAGATTTTCCAGCGGAAATAGGCGTCGATGACCTTCACGCTGGTCTCGTACTCAGCCTGAATGACGTAGTCTACCTTCGAATGCAGGTTACCTTTCAAGCCCAGACGCACACGGCGTATGTCGAAACCATGCTTCGTCTCGGGTTGGTCGTCGTAGGAATAACGTCCGTTAATCAATGCGGTAACCTTGGGGACGAGCGATACGCTCTCTTTCTGAGCTTCCTGCGCCCATGCGGCACCGCTCACCATAAGTGCGATCGTTGCCAGAATTACTTTTGCTTCCGTTTTCATGCCTTTTAACTGTAATTACTTTATCCACCGCAAAATTACCCATCTCTGCCCGTCCGCACAATACCATAAAAGGGGTATTATGCCCTTTTGAGGGCAAACAGGAAGCAAATTGCGAAGAAAAGAAAACTAAAAGAGCCCCCGGAGATGCCTCCGAAGGGCTCTGTGTTTCAGTAATGAATGCGTCTGCGGCTTAGAGACCCAGCTTCTTCTTGGCATCGCTGGCAGCCTTGGCAGCAGCCTCGTCTACCTTCTCAGCGGCCTTGGTAGCAGCCTCGTCCACCTTCTCAGCGGCCTTTGTGGCAGCCTCGTCCACCTTTTCAGCGGCAGCGTCCTTGGCGTCTTCCACCTTCTGGGCAGCAGCGTCCTTCACATCCTCGGCAGCCTGATTGGCAGCAGCCTCGGCATTCTCCTTGGCAGCAACGGCAGCGGACTCGAGTGTGGCAGGAAGAGCCTTGAGAGCCTCAACAGCACCCAGTTCCTCCAGCTTCTGCTGGTTCTCGTTCAGGATTGTGCCCACGCTCTGCACCAGAGCGTTAACCATTTCTTCCTTACCCTCTTGAGCAAGTTCGCCGGCCTTGGCTACAATCTCTTGCAGAGCATTGGTGATTTCCTCTGCATTACCAGCCTCGATAGCAGCGGTCAGCGTCTGCGAAGCGTTCTGCACGGGGCACTCGCTGCAAGATTCCTGCTCACAGCATGTCGAATCAGCGGCCTCCTCGGCGGTGGCGCCGGCCTTGTTACCCGTACAAGCAGCAAAACTGAATGTTGCAGCAACTGCTACCAATGAAAAAAACTTTTTCATAACTTTTTTCTCGACCCATCCTCGTCAACCTCGTTCGAGAGGCCACGGCGGAGTGGGATTTCTCTAAATTGTTTATTATGTTAGATAACACTTTCAACTAAAACCGACCGACCCGTCTCGGACCGGTCTTACGCACAGCATATTATGGATACGCGCGCGCCTTCATCCGAAATCGAATGCAAAATTATGCTTTTTTCATCTTTCGACAAAGTTTTTAAGGAAAAAACATACTCTCGGACAGGTTTTTACCCATGAATGGCTAGAGAAACATACCCGAATCCGAATCGGGCTTACAAACGCAACGTGGTGCGACAGCCGTCGCACCACGTTGCGTTGCCCGTCGCAGCACGCTGCGTCATGCAACGCACTACTGCTTAGGCAGAGGCTTTTCAGTCATTAAACCGTCTATATATATATTCCGGACGAAACCTTCCTCCTCGTCCATGTACCTATACCAGACTCGTTTCTCGAAATCCTCTTCTGTCGGCCACTCAGGAAGCATCAGAGGCTTATCCATGCGCTCCTCCTTTATTTCATATTCAACGGAACAATTGTCTTCGTTGCGCATGTCGATTTTCGCTTTAACATAGAGAAAAAGTTCCTTGCCGCGA
>CAJOLZ010000026.1 GCA_905235575.1 uncultured Bacteroidaceae bacterium
AACCCCTTCAATACCCTGCTATTTAACGCTACGAGCATCGCTTGGCCACTGATGTGGGGACTGATTTTGCTGAAAGTATGGGACATGGAGCGGCTCGCACGCTGGAAAAAGCTGTCCGTGACCATCTTGGTATGTGTACTTACCTGTACATCCGACTGGAGTTGTGCTGCTCCGCTGGCCATACTCATGATTGGACGGAACCGCGATAACTTCTACAAGCAGATGTTGTGGCTCATGCTGATTATTTCGTTGTATGCCATCGCCTTCTTCATCGTCCACAGCAAAACTTATGGCATGCTTCATATGGCTTGCTGGCTCGTGGTGCCACTGTTGGCAATGTACAACGGCCAGAGGGGTCGTTGCCGGTGGCTCGGTAAGTTCTTCTACTATTATTATCCTATCCACATGGCACTGATTGGTCTGTTAGTCAGGATGTTGTAACACATGGTACCAAGTGCATCATGAACAAAGAGAAAATCCATCATCGTAGAACTTTAATACTCAAAATATGAAACCAACCTCCGCAACACGCGATCACCCATGGCGACATACGACAAGCAACACGAAATGCTCTGGCTCTCCTGCAGTGCGATGGAAGGTACGGGCATCTACGTGGATTGGCTCCATCAGATCCGTTTCAACGACGACAAGGCCTACATCGCCAACACGGTTAATCCATACGACCTCCAGCAGCAGCTCCGCCAACGTCTGGGTTACAGCATCGACGGGCAAGCAATCACGCTCTGGGATCAATCGAACAAGATTGTCACAGTCACGAACACCGTCTCAAACATGGGAGGCTTCGACGATGAGGATCCTTTGTGAATCGGGGAACGAATCACATACGACCTAAGCGGACGCGTGCCACTCCTTTTGTTCACTCCAGGCGTGAAATTCATCACTGGCCTCGTACTGATCTATGATGTGCGCAAGGGCAAACAACGACTATATGCAGAAAACACAGGTTGGCTGGACTTCTTCTTCTTTGAATACGACATTCCCATATAAAAAATCCCAATTTACAAAAGAATAATTACTAAGAGGGTAATGGAACAATTTGAAAAGCAAATACACCAGGACTTGCACCAGTTCCTCATATCTATGAAAGAAGTGGATGAACGTCTGCCTAAGTGTCCCGATGTAGAAGAGAAATGGACAAATATAGCCGAGGCCTATCTTCCTGATGGCATTCGGGAGTTCAACAACTTTCCATCCGCATCACTTGGTTGGGTGATGTATATTGGCATGGCTGTCGCAAAGTTTTGGGATGAAGAATGGGCAATCTACTCAAACATTGATGACCTGTATGCCTACATGAGAGACAAGCGGGGCTACGATGCGATGGACGAATATATCCGGGAAGATGTACTGTTGCTGAAAGGTGTGGACTATACGGTATTAGAAAAACTGGTCGGAGAATGTGCTTCGCGCGTCAACAACGCTCTCCGTCACCAGAATATCGAGCCAGGCACAAAAGAAGCTTTCAATGCCTATGTTTCCTGCCTTCATCAACTCTATTTGTTCGGAGCCGCTATGCAGCTGAACAGAATGGGGTATCACATGACTCAGATGTATCAGCATTTGAATCCATAGTATTTATTTTTACGGAAAATAGAAAAACCTTCCAAGCGTCTGAATGGAGACCAAGGTGGCGTCATCAGGCGGCGAAGGTACTTTTCGGGTTAAAAACGCACCGTGGTGCGAAGGCTGTCGCAGCGTGGTGCGTTGGGCTGCGCAACGTGGTGCGACAGAGTGAAAAGCATGGTGCATGAAATTTGGGCAGAGAAAGGGGCAAATGTTTGAGCCATATAATCTCGCTGTCTGACAGCCAGTCTGCGTACGACGAAAAATCTGGTGAGAGTCTGTCACCGATGATAGATATATCCAAATGGAAAATACTCCCCCACATGCGGTGATTTTCTTAAATTTTTGTTTAACTTTGCCCCGTCATTGATGAATTTCAGTTGCTTTGTCATGCAGTACTAAGGCAGGTGGAACTTCTGAGATGGCCAAATCAGGGGCTACGTTGTCGCTTGGAAACCTATAAAGAATGTAAGAATATCTACACACAATCATCACAAAACGCCATGGAAAGCCCAAACAAAATAGATCGAAATACGCCCGCTTCATCTTTGATAAAAAATTTTATCAACAAGAAAAGCGGTAAGGTTACAGAATCTCGCAATGAGATTTACACCAGATTTGATTGTCTGGACTGGAAGCACCAGAAGAAAATCTTATCTGCGTTTCTGGATTCCAGCAAGACAGACAGACGATGGGCATATTCGAAGTTGATCTGGTGCTGGGACAAGTCGTTTGAAGCCAGACTGAAAGAGCTATGGGAAAACGACCATGAGGAAAAGTGCTCTTGGATCATTATCCGCAAATTCCCCATCAAGTATATAATCCAGAATCTGGATAAGTTCACTGATAAAGGTGATTATTACCGAATCTGTCTCAGGCTCGCGAAACGTAAAGGTTTTTCCATCGACAAGAACAAGCTTTCTCCTGTGGAATATCTTTCAGTGGCTTGTCATGCAGGCCTGACCATTCCGGCTGAAGAAGCCAAAGACCTCCTGTATAAAATAGTGCATAATTATTGCATCGAAAGAAACTTGACAGCCAGAATCGTGTTAGACGAATATGCCTTACGGAATCACACAATAATTAGTCCTAAACAATTCAAGGATGTCGAACGTGCCATAAACTATCTGGACAAACTGGGGCATAGTAATGTCATATGGAAGTTTCTGAAGTGGGACAAGAACGTACAAACAATCATATCAATGAGCCCCGAATTCAAATCAGAAATCAGAAGAATAACTGATGGGGGGATGTCTTCCTATTCAATGCTTAATATCGCATATGATTATTCTTATTTAGCCCTTGAGGACAAGTACAGACTGCCGACCGACCCGAAGGTGGAAACAATGTTAGAGCCGCAAGATTTCGACTGGATTCACAATGAACGCGAGATAGATATACGAGCTATTAAAATAGATGAAGCATCAATAGCGCAGAGCGAGTCATTCGATGACCATTGTCCGTTCTGAAGTCGCACCGTGCTGCGACAATCAACGCAACGTGCTGCGACAGGCGTCGGACCGTGCTGCAACGGGCGTCGCACCACGGTGTGTTTTTGTGAGGTCCTTTGCTGCTTCTGTCAAGGCCTTGGGGATTGAAGCAGAATGTCCCTGAGCAGATAGGGTCTTTGACCCCATGTCGTCACGTTCAATTTGCGATGCAAATACGCAAAAAACGCCGATTTGCTGCGGGTTTCGTGATTTTTTCTGTAACTTTGTGAGCCTAATGGTGTATGGACTTATATATAGACGTATCTGTATAATGATGCAACTGACGAAAAGAATGCGGCCCCTTGGACTGATGGTGAAACAGCTTGAATGACATGACTTTCGCTTCCCTGACATTCCTGATATTCCTCCCCATTGTCTTTGTCCTCTACTGGATGCTCAATGGCAGTCTACGGTGGCAGAACCTGTTTCTGGTCGCGGCGAGTTACGTCTTCTACGGATGGTGGGACTATCGTTTCCTCATTCTCATCCTGATTACCTCCGTCAGCAGTTATGTCTGCGGACTGATGCTGGAAAGACTCCGACAGCCACGTCGGCGGAAGTTTGCGGTTGCAGCCAACGTCGTCCTGAACTTGGGCATACTGGGTTGCTTCAAGTATCTGAATTTCTTCATCGACAGTTTTGTATCCGTTCTGGACATTCTGGGATGGCACGCCGACAAGCCCCTGCTTCAGGTCGTGCTTCCCGTGGGCATCAGCTTCTACACCTTCCAGTCGCTGAGTTACGTACTGGACGTATATCGACGTAAGATTGAGGCGACGAGGGATGCCATAGCTTTCCTGGCATACATCAGTTTCTTTCCGCAGTTAGTGGCTGGTCCCATTGAGCGAGCCTCCAACCTGCTGCCCCAAATGACGGGTAAGCGGCATTTCGATTACGCACAGGCGACCGACGGGCTCCGGCAGATGCTCTGGGGATTCTTCAAGAAAATGGTCGTCGCCGACAACTGCGCACTCGCCGTCAATCAGGTATGGGACCAGTGGCAGGACGCCAGCAGTGCGCAGCTGGTGCTCGGTGCGGTGCTCTTCACCTTTCAGATATACGGAGATTTCTCTGGATATTCCGACATCGCCATTGGGACGGCACGGCTGTTTGGCATACGTCTCTCCGACAACTTCCGCTATCCGTATTTTTCGCGGAGCGTCACGGAGTTCTGGAGACGCTGGCACATCTCGCTGATGTCGTGGTTCCGCGACTACGTCTATATTCCCTTAGGCGGAAGCCGTGGCGGCAGAGGGAAGACGCTCCGCAACATCTTTATCGTGTTTTTCCTGAGCGGTCTGTGGCATGGAGCCAACTGGACATTTGTCGTGTGGGGGCTTTACAACGCCTGTCTGCTTGCCATTCCCATCCTGTTGGGGAGACAACACAAGAAGGTCGAGCATACGCCTGTGCTCCGCGAACTGCCCCAGATTGTGTGCACATTCGTTCTGGTGACCATCGGGTGGACGATGTTCCGCTCCGCCTCCATCGCAGACGGAATTGGTTTCCTCGGCAGACTGTTCACGCTTCTGCCATCGTTCAACCCAGCCGACCTCACCCTGGGAAAGGCCGCCTCGCTGTGGTGTCTCTGTCTTGTGGTCATCGAATGGATGACGCGTGACAGGCGATACGCCCTGGAACTGCCACCGACAAGGGGCATCTTCCGGCATACCGCGGCGCGATGGTTGCTTTACTACGTTTTGTTCTTCGTCATCTTCCTGTTCCACGGTCAGACGCAAACCTTTATCTATTTTCAGTTTTGACCATGAAGACGTTTATCCTGAAGAGTGCGCTGTTTCTGGTTCCCATCGTGGGAATACTGATGGCTGGAGAAGTTTACCTGCGCAGCCTTCCAAATTCCTATTCGCAGAAAAACGAGTGGATGAAGGCACACGCAGCGGAAGTCGAGGTGCTGGTGCTCGGCAACTCGCACGGCATTTTCGGCATACGTCCCGAGCTGTTCGGGAAGCGGGCTTACAACCTCTGTCAGGTTTCCCAGACATTGGAATACGACGAGTACCTGCTCCGCCACTTCGAACCGCAGCTGAAGTCGCTGACAGACCTCCTGCTCATCGTCGACAACTCAAACCTGTTCGACCAGCCTCTGGAAGAAACGGAATGGTTCCGCTGCACCTACTACCGCCTCTATATGGACTGCCCGAAGTTCCCGCTCCTGAGCAGATACGGCTTTGAATTGAGCAACATAGACGCTGCGAGGAAGAAATGGCAGCAGGGCGGAGGCCGATGCGACAGTCTGGGATGGAACGGGAGTTACACGAAAGCATCGCGCTCGGCCGACTATCTCACGGACGAGGCTGTGAGAAAAAATGTGGAGCACCACCGGTGTAAAGATTGGAACGCAGCACAAGAGAACCGTGAGACACTGAAACGTATCGCCGCCTGGTGCGAAGCCCGTCACGTCAGGCTGATTCTGCTGCAATCGCCCGTATCGTGTGCCTATTACCAAATGACAGACAAACGTCAGTTCGACTTCATCAAGGAAAGTTGCGCAATTCCCAACGTCATGGTCATCGATGACAGCCAAAACGAGCATTTCACCGACGACGATTTCTACGACCCCGACCATTTGAACACCGACGGAGCCTATAAATGGAGCAAGCTGATAGGGGCACGGATTTTTTAGCTCAAAGGACAATTCTCCGGAATGAACATACGGGTAAGGGAGATGCGGATTTGACGTACCGCAGTGCGTCGTTTGTCGCACCGTGCTGCGACGGGCAACGCAACGTGCTGCGACAGGCGTCGCACCGTGGTGCGTTTTCGCGACCTCCGTTGCTGCTTCTGTCGAGACTTTGGGAATTGAAGATGAATTTTCCTGAGCATATTGGTGTTTCACCCCCACATCGGCAGTTACAATTTGCTTTGCAAATAAGCAAAAAACATCAATTTGTTGTCGATTTCCTGATTTTGTCGTAACTTTGCAGCCCTATTCACGTATATACCTATATCAAGAGACGTATCTGTATAATGATGCAACTGACGAAAAGAATACTGACCCTTGGACTGATGATGACGCTGCTCTGCAATGGCAGCGAGGCATGGGCTGGCGGAAAACTGCTGGGCATAAGATTCAAGAAGAAACAAAAGACGGAGGAGGTGACACCCCCACCTTCGCGCTACAAAGTGCTGACGGGGCGCGACTCGGTGAGCATGCAGGGCGTGATGAATGTCATTCAGAAGGGTGACACGGTCTATCTGGAACTGCCCACCGACCTCTTGGGACGGGTGTTTCTCGTTTCGAACAAACTGCAGCAGGTGCCTTCTGAACTCAACGAGTCGGCTGCCAACAAGGGTGTCAACTACGAGAACCAGATGGTGCGCTTCGAGTGGGAGAAAAAGGCAGGGTTGGTGCGCCTGCGCCAACAGCGCGTCACCCCCGAGGTCCCGGAGGGTTCGCGCATTGCCCGTTCGGTCGCAGACAACTATGTGGACCCGCTCATCGCCTCGCTGAAGGTAGAGGCAGTGTCGAACGATTCCTCGACGGTTATCTTCAAGGTGAACGACCTCTTCAACGGCCGTAAGAACGAGTTGAACGACGTCTTCAACGAAATCAATATCGGAACATCGCCCGTGAGCGACCTGTCGCGCATCGTGGACGTGAAGGCGTATGAGCGTAGCGTGGTGGCACGTTCGGAACTCACGACAACGGTGCACGAGGGCAATTCGAAGGTGAACATCACGGTGGTGGTGAGCACGGCACTGCTGTTGCTGCCCGACGAGCCGATGCGCAAGCGCGTTGAAGACTGGCGTGTAGGTTATTTCTCTACACCTGCCCTCCGCTATGACGACCGTCAGCAGCACGTGGAACATTCGAACTACATTACGCGATGGAGACTCGAACCGAGCGACACCTCGGCATATATGCGAGGCGAACTGGTGGAACCGGTCAAGCCTATTACGTTCTACATAGGCGGTGCAGTGCCTGAGCATCTGGTGCCCTACATCGAGAAGGGTATCACCGACTGGAACCGCGCCTTTGAACGGGCCGGCTTCAAGAATGCCGTCCGTGTCATCGTGCCCGACGACACTCTGGACGTGGAGGGAGACGACATGCGCTACTCGGTGCTGACCTATGCCGCTTCCGAGAAAGCGAATGCAATGGGTCCCTCGACAATTGACCCACGTACGGGTGAGATTCTGGAGGCAGACATCATCTGGTGGCACAACGTGCTGTCGCTCATCAGCGAGTGGATTGTCGTGCAGACGGGAGCTGTCGATGCCCGTGCCCGCATGCTGGAACTGCCCGAAGAAATCATTGGCGATGCAGTGCGCTTCGTGGCCTGCCACGAGGTGGGACACTCGCTCGGTCTGCGCCACAACATGATTGCTTCCGCAGCCTATCCTACCGACTCGCTGCGCTCTGCCACCTTCACGTCGCGCATGGGAGGCACTTCTGCCAGCATCATGGACTATGCACGTTTCAACTACATCGCCCAACCTGGCGACGGGGTGAAGGTGATGTCGCCCAACATCGGCCCCTACGACCTCATGGCCATAGAATGGGGCTACCGTTGGTATCCATACGGCACCGACGAGAACCGCGCCCTGTCTGATTTCCTCAGTCGCCATCAGGGAAAGGAATACCGATACAGCGAAACGCAGTCGCAACGCACGGCAATCGACCCCCGTGCCCTGTCGGAAGACTTGGGTGACGACCCCATCAAGTCAGCCACTCTCGGTGTAGAGAACCTGAAACGTGTGATGCCCAACCTCGTGGAATGGACGCGCAACGGAAAATCTGACCAGAACTTTGACGAGGCAGCCAAATTATATTCAGCAGTCATCTACCAGTGGAGCCTCTATCTCTATCATGTGATGGCGAATGTGGGAGGCATGTATCTGGACCGCCCCACCATCGACTGGCTGAATCAACCGCAGCGGGAAGCATACGGACATGTGGAGAAGGAACAACAGAAGGCTGCAGTGAAGTTCCTCATCGACAATGTGCTGAGCTATCAGGACTGGCTCTTCGGTTCAAACCTCTCCAAGCAGATATACCCCTTGCGCAAGACCCCTCTCGGCACGACAGAGCAGGAACCACAGATGCTGCTGAAGAACCAGCAGAACTATATTCTATGGGACTTGCTTGCCAACGAGCGTCTGGTGCGCATGTACGAAAATGAGTGGCTGAACGGCGAGAATGCCTTTACGGCGGTGGAGATGATGCAGATGCTGCACGATGCCATCTTCCGCAAGACCATTGCCGGCCAGAAACTGAATGTGATGGAACGAAGCTTGCAGAAGAGTCTGCTCGATGCGTTGATTACGGCAGCAGCTGAAAGCGAAGGTGTCAAAATCAACAAAAGCCTTGCAACGATTGTTGAGGATTCGACCACGGACGACCTTTGTACATCGGGATTTGGCGCCATTGAGCAGCATCCCGCAGTGAAAGGAAAGGAAACCGCAACCTCGACACTCGATTCCAGTCGCCCTCGCACAATAGACGTGACGATGACACAGGTGAGCCGCACCTCAGATGCCATCAGCCTGAAGCGAGGTGAACTGTTGCGCATTCTCCGCCTGTGCAAAAGCCGTGCAAACACGGGCGATACTGCTACGCAGATGCACTACGACGATATGGTGCTCCGCATCCAAACAGCGCTCGGATTGACAAAATGAATGGAAAGGCTGAACTATTAAGTCTCGCACCTCCTAAAACAAATATGTAACTATGAAAAAATTGCAAATAATCCTCGTGATGCTTCTCTGCACGACGGCAGTCTTTGCGCAAGAACGCACCATCACCGGCATTGTGACCGACGGAGACTTCGGGGGCGAACCCCTGACTGGCGCCACTGTCACCGTGGGCGAAGGGAAAGTGACCAATGGCACCATGACCGACGCAAACGGGCACTTCACCCTCACGGTATCGGCTTCCACAAAGCAAGTGAAGGTCAGCTTCATGGGTTATGAACCTCACGTCATTACCCTGAAACCTAATCAGGATAAATACAACGTAACCCTCTATAGCTCCGTAAAGAATCTGAATGAGTTCATCGTGACAGGTTATCAGCAAATCGACCGTCGCAAACTCACCTCTGCCGTCTCGGAACTGATAATCTCAGACGAGACAGTCGGTGCCATAAAGAATATCGACCAGGCACTGGCGGGACAGGTGGCAGGTCTCTCCACCGTAGCCGCATCGGGAGCTCCGGGCGCACCAATGAAGATACGCATTCGAGGCACGTCCTCCATCAACGGAGTGCAGGAACCTCTTTGGGTGCTCGACGGCATCCCAATGGAAGGGAATGAGATTCCAGCGATAGACAACCTCAACGACATTGACGATATATATCAGACGAGCATTGCAGGCTTGAATCCCAGTGACATCGAGAACATCACCGTTCTGAAAGATGCGGCAGCCACAGCCATCTACGGTGCGCGAGCAGCAAACGGCGTTATCGTCATCACGACAAAACGTGGCAAGGTGGGGCACCCCGTTGTAAACTTCTCAACCAAACTGACCTATACGCCTCGTGCCAATATAGACCGACTGAACCTGCTTAACGCCGACGAGAAGGTGGGGCTGGAGTTGGAACTGCTCCGAAGCGGTTATGACTACCGACAGCACAAAGGTGGAGTGGCAAACATTCTGGACGAGTTGGGCGAGTATTCTGCTTATCAAAGCGCAGGCTGGAATGCCCTGACGTCTGAGGCGCAGCAACGCATCAACCGACTGCGTACTATCAACACCGATTGGAACGACATCCTTTTCCGCAATGTCTTTAATCAAGAGTACAACGCCAGCATCAGTGGTGGCAGTGAAAATGCACACTACTATGCATCTGCAGGCTATTATGACGAGCAAGGAACGGTGAAGGGCGTAGAGAACAATCGATATAACATCACGTTGAAGACAGATTTCAAGATGAACCGCATCTTGACACTTGGTGTGAACCTCTTTGCCAACCAGCGTAACCAAGACAGCTATATGACCGACGCCGCTGGTTTCACCAATCCAGTCTATTATTCACGCATGGCAAATCCTTACTTTGAACCTTATAACGAAGCAGGACAGTATAACTACGACACCAACGTGCAAGGGCGTGAGAATGAAGTTCCGGACTTCAACATCTTTGAAGAGCGCGCCAATACCTCGAGAGAACGTACAGACCGTTCGTTGATGGCAATTTTCGATGCTGAACTGAAATTCAACCAGTATCTGAAACTAACCTCACAGTTTGGCCTACAATATGACAACTATACCCTCAAGCGCTATGCCGGACACAACTCATATGCGATGCGCAAAGCGAAAGAATATGCCACCTACATGATTGACGGTGTGCGGCAGAGCATCTTCCCCGATGGTGGCACGAAGAAGCAATCGGAGGGAAACAGCAACCAGTGGACATGGAAGGCAATGCTGGAGTGGAATCGGCGTTTCAACGAAATACACGATGTGGAACTGATGGGCGGTACCGAAGTACGCCACGTCGATGCCGAAATCCTAACCTCAACAGCCTATGGCTACGATGACCGTACGCTCACTACACAACCTGTCCTTTTCCCCACCGAGAGCATCGGGCAACGCTATCCGCTGCATGAGGAATCACACACGGAGAATGCCTACGTGTCTTGGTTCTCCACAGGGTCCTATACTCTATTGCACCGTTACACATTGGGAGCAAGTGTGAGATTCGACGGCAGCGATGTGTTTGGAGTTGCTAAAAAATACCGCTACCTGCCTCTCTACTCGTTCAGTGGACTTTGGCGTGCAAAAGACGAGAAATTCATGGAGGGACTAAAGTGGGTAGAGATGCTCAACCTGCGCGCTTCCTACGGACTGCAAGGCAACATCGACAAAAATACGTCGCCTTACCTCATTGGCACATTTGACAAGCTTTCTGTCCTGCCCGGTACAGTGGAGACGGTCATTGCTGCAGAGACAGCGCCAAACCCCGATTTGAAATGGGAGAAGACCAAGAACGTGAACGTGGGGCTCGATATGGGTTTCCTGCACAACCGTATCCGACTGAATGTCGATTTCTACTATCGTCGTTCTACCGACCTTATATCTTCGCGTCAGTTGCCTTTGGAAACAGGCTTTGCAATGACAACGGTTAACTGGGCCTCGATGGAGAACCAAGGTTGGGAGTTCTCACTCAATACACGCAACATCAGCACGAAGGACTTCACGTGGACAAGCAGTGTCAACTTGGGACTAAACACCAACAAGATACTCAACGAGACTGTGGCTGAAAACTCCACCTACCCATCTCGCGAAGGCCATCCTGTGGGAGCCATCTTCGCATACAAAACCGCGGGTCTCGACAGCGATGGTTACCCACTATTCCTTGCAGAAGACGGCACAAAGCAGACGGCTGCAGAGTTTTTTCACCTGAACCGTTTCGGAGCCAGCACTTTGACAGCCGAACAACAGAGGAATCTCTATACCTACATGGGCACCAACGAACCCCGTGTGGCGGGTGGTTTCATCAATACCTTCGAGTGGCGCGACTGGCTGTTGAATGTCAACTTTATGTTCAATCTGGGCATGAAGGTTCGCGTGCAGCCTTCTTATTCACCCACTTATTTCGATCGTGGGCTCAACACCAATCACGACATTCTGCGTCGTTGGACGGTTGATGGAACGGAGAACTCATCTCTCTCCGCAGCTTATCCTACTTTGATGACCAACACAGCGGCACGTGCCAGTGAATACACACACTTCTCAGAGTATCAGACCTATTCCATGCTGGACGTTTGGGTACGTAAGCAGAACTACTGCCGTCTGCAGAGCCTGCGCCTCGGCTACCGTATCCCGAAGAAGTTACTGACACATATCGGCATCACCTCAGCCTCTCTCTCCCTCGAGGCACGCAACCTCTTCGTAATTGCCAGCAACTACAACAATTACCTCGACCCAGAAACGATGGGCAACCCCTATGCGCAACCCATTTCCAAGAGTTTCATCTTTGGATTGAACGTCAACTTCTAAACAAAAGAAAGGAAATAACACCTCTCCCACAAAAACAACCTCCTATGAAAAGGAACACCTTCATATTCATCGCACTGAGCATCACACTCTCAATCCTCACAATGAGCTCATGCAACGACTTTCTTGATATCACCCCTACAGGCAAAGTCATTGCTAAGACAGGCGAAGAATACCGCGCCTTGCTCACCTACGAGTATAAGTATTTCGCCAAGGACCGTTACATGACCACATTGCGTACAGACGAACTGCTCATGGATCCGAAGCGTTCTTCGAGCACAGATCTTGATGCATATCTTGACTTGTGGCGATGGAAAGATGAAAATCCCTCCCCAACCACAAGCTATTTCACATGGCGCAACTACTACCATGCCATCTATATTGCGAACTATCTGATTGAGCATCAACGGGAAATTACGGATGCAACTACTGATGAGGTGGAGCAGATGGTGGGCGAGGCATACATGATGCGTGCCTACAGTCATTTCCTGTTGGTTAATCTCTATGCCGAAGCATACACCCACTGCCAACCTGCACTTACCCGAGGTGTGCCCATGTTGTTGGAGGCTGATGTGAACGCTATCCCTAGCAGCAGTAGTGTGGAGAACATATATCAGCAAGTGTTGACTGATATTAACGAGGCTGAGAAGCACCTGAATGTAGTTACATGGGAGGAGGGAAAGAACTATCGCTTCAACACGGTTTCTGCTCAGGCTCTTCGCACACGTACCTATTTATATATGGGGCGGTGGGCAGAAGCACTTACAGCAGCCGAAGTTGTCATCAAGCAGCACGGTGAGCTGGTAGACCTGAATAACGGCAGCGCGCCCCTTCCCAACAGCTATACCTCGGTCGAGAGTATTGTGGCGTTAGAGAAATTCTCAAGCAACCTCTTCACAGCCATCAATTTGCCGTCGCCCGACTTCATTGCGCTCTACCGCACAGGTGACCAGCGACGCACGAGATTCTACAAGCGAGCGACATCTTCCACATACAATTTGCAGAAAGGTGGGGACGATATCTATTCCTGTTCCTTCCGCTCGGCCGAAGCCTATCTGACAGCCGCTGAATGTGCAGCACGATTGGGCGATACGGCAGCTGCCATCGAATATCTGAAGCCGCTCTTGCTCAAGCGTCTCAACACGGAGGCTTACGACATGACCCTCTCTCTTATGAGTGATATGGACCAAGATGCTCTGATACAGGAAATCCTTGACGAACGTGGACGCGAGCTTGCGTTCGAGGGTCACCGTTGGTACGACCTGCGACGCACCACGCAGCCTGCTCTCACTCGCACCTACAATGGCGAGACCTTCATCCTCACCCCCGAAAAATACACCATGCGTTTCCCGACAGAGGCTGTAGAAGCGAACCCGGAAATAGAGCGATGGGACTATTAAGTCTTTTTACGGATAAATCAATCTAGAAGATAAAAACAAATACCTTAATTATTAATCTTTAAACAAAAAATTATGAAGAAATTTCTACTTAGTCTGGCGGCTTTTGCTGCCACGATGGGCTTATCTGCCCAAACCGGTAGTTGGAATGCTACCTTCTCGCCTGTTGAAAATGCCGAAGACATGGGCGCAGTGCATGTAGCACAAGCAGGTGACGGCTCTGTCTATGCATCGAGCATCTATTCCCAGGCTTTCACGTTTGGTAAGACAAGTGTGGCTGCTCCTGAGATCAGTGGTTCCAGCGTAATCGTGAAATACAATGAGAAGGGCGAGGCACAGTGGGCTGTGAGCCTTCATGGTGCTGCTTCTGTGACGGCTCTGACTGCTGATGCCGACGGTACGCTCTATGCTGCCGGTGCATATCAGGACGAGGTGTTCATCAAGGATGCTAAAGGTTCTGAAAGCACGTTGGCTGAAGGAGGCATGGGCTTCATCCTCAAAGTCTCAGCCGATGGTAGCGTGGCTGTTCAGAAGACCTTCGCATCAGCCCCCAATGAGGAAATCGAGGCAAGCTTTGTTTACTTCCCCGATGATGGTGACATCTACTTCACACCGACTGTTCTGAAAGTTGCTGGCGACAAGCTCTATGTCGGTGCCAACTACACAGGCGATGTCGCAGAACTGGGCTGGAAAGGTGCCTATGTGGATGTTTGGAGCTTCATGTATCTGGACAGCCGCAGCAAGGGCATCTTCTCTCTCAACAAGGGCGACCTGACGAATGCAACTAATGTGGCATACGCACAGATAACCGGCAGTGTTTCTGTGAATCAGTATTTCCCCGATTCCTTTGACTTCGTTGTCGAGAATGATAAGGTTTATACGTTCCTGTATGGTTTTGGTGATCTGACAGTAACTACAGCCGATGGCGCACAGAATTTCCAGTTTGGTGTTGATGACGAAGGAAATAATGAGCATGGCATCGCCATCATCAAGCTGGATGGCACAGACTCGGCACCGACGGTGTTCCATGCAGCCGTTGCCGAAGCTCCGTTGTCTGCTGCATACAAATTCAGTGATGTAGAGGTTCGGGACGGTGTGGCCATCATCGGCGGCACGTTCTATGGCGATTTCCCTTTCACTGACGCTGTTGAGACAAACGAATTCGACGCTGCATTCGTAGCTGCCATCAATCTCTCTACGGGTGCTGTGAAGTGGAGCTACCAAAAGAACGAGGCTTCCTCGACCAACGCCATGGTAGTGACTGGCGAGAATGTTCATGCCATCTCCACTTTAGGCCGTACAACACTCAAGACCGCTACCGGTGTGGTGTCTGAAGAAGCTGCTATGAAGGCCGATGATGCATCTGCCTATGCCGATACCTACGCTGCCATCGTTTATGCTGAGGAAACAAAGGTGGTCGTGACGACACTGGATATCAACGCTACCTCTGTCCAGTCCATTGACGCTGACACAACCACCGATGCACCTGCGTTCAGCATCTCGGGCATGCCTGTCGATGCTTCTTACAAGGGACTCATCATCAAGAATGGCAAGAAGTACCTTCAGCGATAAGCATTGACCACGATTCGGTCCTTAGATTGAAAAAGACCCCCGGAAGTCCGTCATGGCTCTTCTGGGGGTCTTCTGTTTTCGGCAGTGTTTCTTGTCGATGTACTTACTTGGCTCCACGCAGTGTGAAGACGTCGGAGCGAGGTCCCATGCCCGATTCGTTGAAGGGTTGCACTGCTATGTAGTAGGTGGCATCGCGGTCGAAGAATCCGTAGTCGACACTAGTTGTATATACACGCGATGCGTGGTCCATGCGGTCTTCCTTAGTACCCCAACGCACGATGTAGCCTATGGCACGGGCCGAGGGCTTCCAGCTCATGGTGATGCGGCGGAAGTCGCCTTCGCGCACAGGTTTCACTCCCGAGACCTTGCCTGGTACGCTGCCCTTGACACGTCCGAATACACGGAAGTCTGTCACTGAGAACTGACCTACGGCGAACGATGTCTTATTTGTCACACGCAGATAGCGCACACGCTGTGCCTCGGGCAGCACGCAGAGTTCGCATATCTGGTCGATGGAGTTCTGCGAGCGGTCCACCAGTGTGCTCCACTTGCGTCCGTCCGTCGAGCCTTCCACCACATAACGATAGACGGGCACGTTGGTATCGGCGCGGTACGTGTTGAAACCTTCGTCAGCAAAGACCACCTCGAGAGCCTCCACGTTCATGCGGCGTCCGAGGTCCATCTGCAGCCATTCGCCGCTGTTTCCCGTGGCTGCTGCCCACCACGTCTTCGCATCGTCGTCCGATGCTTTGGCTGGTGTCATGCTATCGTTGAGGGTCGACGAAGCCGTCATCTGCTTGCCCGGGCTGAGTAGGTTCATGCCCAGCAGGAGCGAGGTGGAGCTGAAGTCAACCTTCTTGTTGGGCAGGGCGAAGGGCAGGTCCATGTTGTCGGTGATGGCATGGCCGTAGCCGTCGGGCGTGTAGTAGGCGGGGAAGATGCCGATGCGTCGCTCGTAATGTTCGCGCGCACCGATGATGAGCGTTGCCACAAACCAGGTGTTGCCGTAGCGGTCCACGAAGGGGTGTCCGTGTCCACCGCCTGTGATGAAGCCCGAAGGCTTGATGGCAAAGGGTGCACCGTCCATCGGAGTGAAGGGGCCGAGGGGACTGCGCGACACGTAGCAACCCGAGCAGTAGGTGGTGAACTCGGTGCCGGGCGTGGCGTAGAAGAAATAGTAGTAGTCGCCCTGCTTGGTGATGCAGACACCTTCGTTCCAGCCCTTCTCGTTCACGCGCTCGTTATGTTCGCCGGGAACCTCCCAGCCGAAGCGTGCACCGTTGTAGGGCATGATTTCTATCTCCGGAGTGATTCGTCTGAAATTCTGCTTCGGGTCCACTTCGAAGCCAATCATCGGTCCGCCGGCCGAGCATCCGTAATAGAAATATACGCGTTGGTCGTCGTCCACAAAAAATGCGGGGTCACCCTTGGCAGGGAGTTCCGAGGGAAGTTCGTCCCACTGGTCGTTGATGGGGTCGGTGGAGCGGAACAGACGCGGATTGTTGAAGCCTACGTAATAGATGGCGTCATTGTAGACCATCACAGCGGGAGCCCACTCTTCCACCACCTTCAGGTTCTTGCTCCTGACGTAGGTCCAGTCGCGCAGATTCTGGGAATACCAGTAGCCCGAAGCGTGCGACGAGAAGAGGAAATACGTGTCGTGATAGAGCACGATGACGGGGTCAGCGGCCGTGCGGTGGACAGGCTTTCCGGGGTTGAAACGATAGCTGAGATTCAGCGGATTGTTGATGATGATGGGTTCGTCTTCGCCGGCTGCAACGGAGACTGACGGCACAAACATAAACGAGGCGAGCGCCAGGAGAATGGTTAATTTAAGGTTCTTCATATCTGAAAGTTTATAAATTTTTCTATGTCTGCAGCGAGTATCGGAGCGAACACTCGCGAGGTAAAGTTACGCTTTTTTCTCGACACAGCGCGCATCTGAGCGGAAAAATTTTCGTTTCCGTGTGATTTTTGCACCAAAACCAGCCTCTGCGAGAGATAAAGACGAAAGGAATTTTTCCTTACGTTTTTCTTTCCGATTTTCTTCGCAGAGAATTTTTCAAGCCATCGCACTGCAGTCCGTCGTTTGTCGCAACGTGGTGCGACGCCCGTCGCACCACGTTGCGTTTTCGGCAAAAGCTTGCTGCGGAGAGAAAACGACGGGGGATGGAGCAGGAAACGGAGAATTTGCAAGACTTGATAATCAAGGGGTTGGAATCGCGTCGGATTCCGCTGCTCACATCTTCGCAGCCAAGGTCATTCATTCTCACAACTCCTCACGTCGCTTTTCGGTCTCCTCTCTGGAACGGAGCGAGCAGCAATCTTCCGATTTAATGACAAACCACAGGATGCATCTATACCAGACTTAAAGCGGCTTCGTTTGGAAAAGACCAAATAAATTTGGCTTTTCGCGCAGTTATTTGTAACTTTGCAGGCAATTTGAGAAAAGCGCGTAAAAACAAGAATAAAAACGAAATAGAAAAGAACGATGAACATTTCAGTCGAAAACGTAGACAAAGTGAATGCACTGCTGACACTCACACTTGAGAAAGCAGACTATGAAGAGAAAGTGACCGCCGCCATGAAGGACCTGCGCAAGAAGGCCAGCCTGCCCGGCTTCCGCCCGGGAATGGTGCCGATGGGGCTGCTGAAGAAACGCTTCGGCACATCGGTAACGGCCGACGAGGTGAACAAAATCGTGGGCACGGAACTCTATAAATACATCCGCGAGCAGAAACTCAACGTGCTGGGCGAACCGCTGCCCAACGAGGAGAAACAACCGCGCATCGACTTCGAGACGATGGACGACTTTACCTTCGTCTTCGACGTGGCTCTGGCACCCGAATTTGACGCCAAGATATCGGACAAGGACACTGTGCCCTACTACGACATAAAGGTGGACGAGAAGATGGTCGAGGAGCAGATCGAAAGCTATGCACGCCGCGGCGGAAGCTACCAGAAGGTGGAAAGCTTCGAGACCGGCGACATGGTGAAGGGATTGCTCACACAGCTCGACGAGCAAGGCAGCACGCTGGAAGGCGGACTGAGCGTGGATGACGCTGTGATGCTGCCCGGATATATGAAAGACAAGGACGAGACCGCGAAATTCAGCGGAGTGAAGGTGGACGACGTGGTGACATTCAACCCTGCCAAGGCATATGCCGAGAGCAGTGTCGAGCTGGCCAGCCTGCTGCACATCACCAAGGAAGAAGCCGAGGGCGTGAAGAGCGATTTCAGCTTCCAGGTGAAGGAAATCACACGCTACCAGCCGGCCGAGGTGAATCAGGAGCTCTTTGACAGCATCCTGGGCAAAGACGTGGTGAAGAGCCGCGACGAATTTGCCGACCGCATACGCAAGGACATGGCCAGAGACTTCGCTACCGACAGCGACATCAAATTCATGCGCGACCTGCGCTCATACCTCACCGAACGCATCGGACAGGTGGAATTCCCCGAAGCCATGCTCCGCAGAATCATGAAGCTGAACAATCCCGATAAGGACGAAGCCTACTTCGACGAGAACTTCCCCGGCACCATCGAGGAACTGAAGTGGCATCTCATCAAGGAGCAACTCTCTGACCAACTCGGCATTAAAGTGGAACAGGCCGACGTAATCGAGACCGCCAAGGAAGCCGCACGGATGCAATTTGCACAGTATGGCATGATGAACCTGCCCGACGAATACCTCACACAGTATGCCAACAACCTGCTCAAGGATAAGGCACAGGCCGAGGGCCTGGTGGCTCAGACCGTGGAAACAAAGATTGCCGCCAAAGCCAAGGAGACACTGAAATTGCAGAAGAAGTCGGTGACGATGGCCGAGTTCAACGAGTTGATGAAGTAATAACCCACCCCCCAAAAACAGGAGATAAGAATGAAGAACGATTTCCAGAAATATGCCACAGGCCATCTGGGCCTCAGCAGCATGGTGGTGAACGACGTAATCAGCGCCCAGACACGCTACCTGAACCCCTACATCCTGGAGGAACGCCAGCTGAACGTGACACAGATGGACGTCTTCAGCCGCCTGATGATGGAACGCATCATCTTTCTGGGCACCGAAATTGACGACTACACCGCCAATACGCTGCAAGCACAACTGCTCTATCTGGACAGCGTGGAGCCCGGCAAAGACATCAACATCTACATCAACTCGCCAGGCGGAAGTGTCTACGCCGGACTGGGCATATACGACACAATGCAGTTCGTGAGCAGCCCCGTGGCAACCATCTGTACCGGCATGGCAGCCAGCATGGCAGCCGTACTGCTGGTGGCAGGTGCCGAAGGAAAACGCAGCGCACTGACCCACAGCCGCGTGATGATTCACCAACCCATGGGAGGCGCACAGGGACAGGCCAGCGACATCGAAATCACCGCACGCGAGATTCAGAAACTCAAGAAAGAGCTTTACAGTATCATTGCCGAACACTCACACACTGACTTCGACAAAGTGTGGGCCGACAGCGACCGTGACTACTGGATGACAGCACAGGAAGCCATCGAATACGGCATGATTGACAAACTGCTCGTACGCAAGTAAAAGACATCCTAAGACCCAAACACAATGGGCCCCGAAAGTCATAAAAAACTTTCGGGGCCCATTACATTTTGATCCCTTGCTCACTTCAGACGCACCGAAAGTCCTTCCATCTCGACCTCTTCTTCCTTTGCCATATAATGCAACACTTGCTGCAGAAGATGATGGTCAATTCCCTCGGTATGAAGTTTATAGGCTCGCACAGGACCACGACTGAGTTGTGAAATGATGTGCTGGTGAACTTGCTCGAACTCTTCCTGTGTGTAACGTGGAGGGTTGTCGTACTCGCACACGTCGCACAAACCACAATCAGCCACACGCTTCTGTCCGAAATAGGCAAGCAAGATACGACTGCGGCACTCGAAAAACTGCGTGCAGTACTCCAACATGGCCTTCAGACGAAACGCAAAACTCTCCTTACGCTTCTCATATACCTCTGCCGGCATGACCACACGCTCTGTTCTCATCCGCGGAGTCAGATAGGTTATCTTCGGCACATGTTTTCGCGGAATGTAATCTATGATGGAATTGCGGCTCAGATTAACCAGCACATTGTAGACAGTGTCCATGTCGAGCCCCGTCTCGTGACAAATCAAGTCCTCGTCTATAAAGACGTAGTCCACGAATATGCCTCCATAATGACGCAACAGGCTGTTCAGTATGAGCTCGGCAGTGGCGTTGGCAACACGATATAGTTCGTGACGTGTAGCAAGGATACGAAGGCGACTATCACTATCGTCCTCGTCTGTGAAATCAATGTAGCCCGCCCTCGAAAGCAACTGGAGCGCACTGCGCACCGTCAACGGATGAAGATGGAAATTGACACAGAACTGTTGCAAGTTGAACTCACGCGTAACCTTGTATCCATCGTCCACCGCAATCTGCAGGAAACAAGAGACTTTCTCGTAGACATCGCGTATGTATTCGACAGGAGGATACGAATTGGACAGACGGCGCCGTGCAAGCTCCACTTCTTTTCCATCAACAAGAATGATGGCATAGGCTGGCTGACCGTCACGCCCCGCACGTCCTGCCTCCTGGAAGTATTCCTCAATTGAATCGGGTAAGTCAAGATGTATCACAAGACGGACATCAGGCTTGTCGATGCCCATTCCGAACGCATTTGTGGCCACCATGATGCGTATTCTGTCGCGCGACCAATCTTCTTGTCGCAATGTCTTTTCCGTATCTGAAAGCCCTGCATGATAGAACGACGCACTGAATCCCTGCTTCCCAAGTTCCTCCGAGAGGTCCTGGCAATGCTGACGGTTTCGCAGATATATGATACATGAGCCCGGGATACTGCGCAGTGTATGCAGTAGAGACGTGAACTTCTGGTCGACGCGTCGTACCTGATAGGCCAGGTTTGGACGCTCGAAACTCATACGGAATACGTTCTCGCGAGGGAACTGCAACTGACGCTGTATATCCTTGACTACGTCAGGAGTGGCTGTAGCTGTGAGCGCAAGAATGGGCACTGAGGGAAGTATGCTGCGTAGCTTTGCTATCTCAAGATAGGAAGGGCGGAAGTCGTAGCCCCACTGACTGATACAATGAGCCTCATCGACAGTGATGAAGCTGACATTCATGTGTCGCAGCTTCGCAATAAAGAACTCCGATGAAAGACGTTCGGGAGAGATATATAGGAACTTGTAGCCACCAAGGATGCAGTTCTCCATGGCAATGATATTCTCCTGACGCGACTGTCCGGAATAGACCGCAGCCACACGTATGCCCAACTGTTTGAGGTTGCGCATCTGATCTTTGATGAGCGCAATCAAAGGTGTGATGACCAAACACGTTCCCGGCATCGTGAGGGCCGGCACCTGAAAGGTTATGCTCTTTCCACCACCTGTGGGCATCAGTCCCAGCGTATCGTGTCCGCTGCCGATGCTCTCAATGATGTCACGTTGAATACCACGGAAATCCTCGTAACCCCATACGTTACGCAGGGTGGTCAGATATTTGTCGGGGGTGCTCATTCTTCGTCGCTCGGGCGAATGTCCTCAATCTGCAGTTGAAGTTCGCCACGCTTATGCGAGTTTTCCTCAATCGTATAGACGATGTCGAACGACTGCTTGCTCTTGATGTATCGGGCTTGCGAACTCTGTCCGAAAGCTATTCCGTTCATCACGTTGCTGCTTTTGTTGTCCACGAGTTCCAACTTGATGTGCTCCTGATGACGCCCTACGACACGGCTCGTACCATAGTCATACACATGCTGCGTACAGAAAATCGGTTTCTCGTTTTCGGGACCGAAGGGGTTGAACTTCTTTAAGTCTGAGAAGAATCGAGGTGTGATTTCGCGGAAGGTTACAACAGCGTTCACATTGAGCACGGCACTGGTCTGCTCAGGCAGGATATGCTCGTCGACATAAGCTTCGAAGCGCCGCTTGAACTCTGCGACATTCTCCACAGGCATACTCAGACCTGCGGCATAGGTGTGTCCGCCGAAATTGTTGAGCAGGTCCTGACAACTTTCGATGGCCTTGTACACATCGAAACCCGAGACGGAACGTGCCGAACCTGTTGCCATATTGTCGGTGCATGTGAGGACCACCGCAGGACGATAAAAGATTTCAGTGAGACGCGATGCGACAATGCCGATGACACCTTTGTGCCACGTCTCGTTGTAGATGACGATGGCCTTGTGCTCGTGCTGATACGACTCCACAATCTGGTTGGCCTGCTCCGTCATCGATTTGTCCAGATCCTTGCGCTGCTCGTTGTAGTGATTTATCTGGTGGGCAGCAGCACGCGCCGCTTTGGGGTTTCTCTCCACAAGCAGCGAGACGGCTTCCTTTCCGTTTTGCATACGTCCCGAAGCATTGAGTCGAGGTCCTATCTTGAAGATGATGTCGTTCATCGTAATGTCGCGGTCGCCCAGCCCACACACATCAATGATGGCTTTCACACCGATGCTGGGATTGCTGTTCAACTGGCGCAGACCGTGATAGGCCAGGATGCGGTTCTCCCCCATGATGGGGACGATGTCCGAAGCAATACTGATGGCACAAAGGTCGAGCAGCGGTATGAGCGTGGAGAACTCAATGCCGTTATCCTTAGCGAAGGCTTGCATGAACTTGAATCCAACGCCACAACCCGAAAGGTCTTTGTATGGGAACGTGTCATCCAGTCTCTTGGCGTTCAGTATAGCCTCGGCAGGTGGCAGCGTGTCGCCAGGTACGTGATGGTCGCAGATGATGAAATCGATACCGCGTTCCTTGGCATAGGCTACTTCATCGACAGCCTTGATGCCGCAGTCGAGGACAATTATCAACTTCACGCCGGTCTCACATGCATAGTCGACACCTTTGTAGGAAACGCCGTATCCTTCTTCGTTACGGTCGGGTATGTAGTAATCCAGATTGGACGAGAACTGCTGCAGGAATTTATATACGAGCGCCACAGCGGTGCATCCGTCCACATCGTAATCGCCATATATCAATATGCGTTCCTTGCGACCCAAAGCTATGTTCAGACGTGCCACAGCCTTGTCCATGTCGCAAAGCAGGAAGGGGTCGAGAAGGTCGGTGAGTTGAGGACGGAAGAATTTTCGCGCAGCTTCGGGTGTTTCGACGCCGCGTTCCATCAGGAGTTTTCCCAATATCGGGCTGATTCCTAATTGCTTGGCTAGTTCCGTTGCGTTCTGCAACTTATCCTGCGAAAGTTCTTCGAAGGTCCACTTGTACGTCATTGCTTGTAAAGGTACAAAAAAAAACGCAATCTACGGGATTTTTCTCCGTAAATTGCGTTTTTTTAACATTGATTTATCAGATGCCGAGTTTCTGGCGTATGTCGGCGGGTACTGCGTTTTTGTTGATGAGGATATTCATGGTCTTGTATGCGACGTAGGGTTTCGACACATACCAGAAGCCTTTGTAGGGACCGCTTTCACCCCATGAGTTCTTCATCATGAAGTATTCTTTTCCGTGCTGATCCTTGGCGAGACCATAGATTTGCATTCCGTGGTCGTCGGTTGTTTCCCAGTTGTCGTATGCCAGCTGGCGCATTTCAGCCGTGATGGTCTTCTCTCCGTTGTTGTCGGCTTCGGTGATTTTCGGTCCTTCCTTCTCGCCGGTCCATCGGCTCTGGTCGCTTCCTACGCCAGCCACAGCCTTGGTGTCGGGCACGGTGGCCACGCTCTGGTTACCTCCTGAGCGGCTAAAGCCAACTTCACTCACGTCGGCGCCCCATGCAAAGGTCCATCCGTTCTTCACGCTCTCTTCCATCACACGCATGAACTCGTCGAGCGGCAGGTTGTACGAGCTGCCCCAGCGCCAGTTGTCCTGAATCTCCAGGATGAAAGTCTCGTAGTAAGGCTGATGGGTGTAGCTGGTGAGCGATACGTAGTCGTCAGGATTCAGTCCCAGATAGTCACTTACGAAGCTCTTCGGCGTGTAGCGGCGGCCCTTGTACTCGAATTCGGTGGGGCACTCGCCGAAGTATTCATCGAGCATGTTCTGCACGTTTTTCTTCCAGATGGGATTGATTTTCTTCTGCGGGCCTTCAGCGATGGCTTTGATGTAGGCTTCCATCGGAGGGAAGAAGCTTCCGAAAGAGAAGAGCGAGTCGCCGTAGAGTGTGATGGGATAAGGCATGAGACCTTCGGGGATGAGTCCGTAGTGCTTCATGCAGAAGATGGCATCGTAGAAACTGCCGCCCTGCGAGAAGCTCGCGTCGCCGTGTGTACGGACGTTGCGGTCGGCACGGTCGGTGTAGGTCTTGCTCACGAGGAAGGACTCGCAGAGGTCCAGATCGGTCATCTCAGGATGTTTCTTGAGCACCTCGCTCTCCAGATATGCCAGCGAGGAGTATGCCCAGCATGTGCCGCTGCTGTTCTGGTTCTTGATGGAGGTCACAGGATTCTCGATGATGGTGGTGAAGGTCAGTTTGTCGTCGTCCTTCTTTTCCTTCTCTTTGTCTTTGGCTGTAGCCGGCAGTATGCTCAGCACGGCGGCCAGCAGGATGATTTTTTTCATTTGTGCAGTTTGGTTTTATAGGTTTATCTGTTTTCTATTTCATCGATGTGGTAAGGTATGCGTTGCTCGCCCAGGAAGCGGCACCCGTCGGAGGTGATGAGCAGGTCGTCCTCGATGCGTATGCCGCCGAAGTCCTTGTAGGTCTCCAGGAGGTCGAAGTTGAGGAATTCGGCACAATGTCCCTTGGCGCGCCATTCGTCTATGAGGGCAGGGATGAAGTATATGCCGGGCTCGTCGCTCATCACGAAGCCTTCCTGCAGGCGACGTCCCATGCGCAGGCAGTTGGTGCCGAACTGGTCGAGGCGCGGACGCACTTCCTCGTCGAAGCCCACGTACGTCTGGCCCAGGCCTTCCATGTCGTGCACGTCCATGCCCATCATGTGCCCCAGTCCGTGGGGCATGAACATGGCGTGAGCCCCGGCCTCCACAGCCGCGTCGGTGTCGCCCTTCATCAGTCCCAGCTCCTTCAGTTGCTCGGTCATGCGGCGGCATATTCCGAAGTGCACGTCCCACCATTTCACGCCCGGTCGTGCCAGTGTGAGGGCGTAGTCGTGGCAGTCCTCCACGATTTGGTATATCTCGCGCTGACGTTGTGTGAAGCGTCCGCTCACGGGTGTGGTGCGTGTGTGGTCGCTGCAATAGTTCTCGTTGGTTTCGGCTCCGGCATCGCACAGCAGCAGACGTCCCTCCTCGAGTGGGCGCGGCGAGGGATTGCCGTGCATGATTTCGCCGTGCATGGTGACGATGGAGGGGAACGACGGCATGCAGCCCTTGCTATAGGCGATGCCCTCGATTACGCCGGCGATGTATTGCTCGCTTACGCCGGGCTGGCAGAGGCGCTGGGCCGTGGTGTGCATCTCGTAGCCGATGACGCATGCACGCTCTATCTCGGCCACCTCGGCTGCCGACTTCACAGCGCGCTGGTCCACTATGGCCTTTATGAGTGCCACCGAGGCTCCCTCGCGCTGCTGCGACGGATGCAGGCCGGTGAGGTCCATCAGATGTATCATCTGCTCGTGGCGATAGGGCGGCAGGAAATGGACCGTGCGACCGTGCTGGCGAGCGGCGGAGACTATATCGGAGAGACGGCTCAGCGGAGCGCTCTTACCCACGCCACAAGCCTGGGCCATCGCTGCCACGCTCTCCACCTGGCCATACCAGACGATGTCGTCCATATCGATGTCGTCGCCCAGCAACCATTCCTCGCCGCTGTCGGCATCCAATACGCCCACAAGCCCGTCGCGGTGAAGCCCGAAATAATAGAGGAACGTACTGTCCTGACGGAACTTATACACATTCGACGGATAGTTCGCAGGCGAATCGTTGTTGCCGAAAAGCAGCACTATCCCCTCTCCCACGCGCTCGCGCAACGTCTGGCGGCGGCGCACGTATGTTTCTTTTTCAAATAACACTGTGGTACTGATTTATGAAATCTTCGTGATACATTTTCCTGCAAATATACGAATATTCCGCGAATTGCGCGACATTCGCACACACTTTTATCCCGAATCGGTCGCGTTGAACCTCAATCGGTCACTATGATTTTTGTCTGAGCTGCAAAACAGCGACCACACACCCTCTGAAAACGCACCGTGGTGCGTAGGCTGTCGCAGCGTGGTGCGAAGGCCGTCGCAACGTGGTGCGACATGCGTCGAACCGCAGTGCTATTATTCCGGTCTCCTCCAAGAACCGAAAAAACATGCTGCAGAGGACATTTCTCGACAGATTTTTGTATTTTTGCAGAACGAAACACTTATCGAGCCGAGATGACTAAACAGGAACTCTTCAAACCCGAATACTCCGACGCCGAGGTGGCCGAACTCGCCAAATGGTTCGAGACGCGCGCCGACCGACTGCCGCAGACGCTACAGATTGACGACGCGACACGCTCGGACGACCTGCCGCGTACGGTGAAGGCATACATCAAACTGCTGACATCCGTCAACCGAAAAATTTCACACAGCGGATACATGGCACACCTGCTCCTCATTCGCGAACGGCTGCGCGAGGAGGGTCTCGAATAGCATAACACGCCCCAACGGCCTCGTTCCATGAACCGACGCTCCCTCTGATTCCTCCTGCTGCACGTGCTCGTCACACTGATACTCGGTGTGGCCGTTTTCTGCCACTGGGCCTACGTCCAGCCCTATCTGATTGTCTGTCGGGAGACATACATGCACGGGGGAAATATGCCGACTTCGACATACGACAGTGGCACCAGTTGCTGGAACAGAATCGCGGTAGCGACCTCAGCGTGGACGTTTGTGCACGAAAGGATGGACGATGGACGCGCTTCCGCAAATTCGTCATTCACGTGAGCCAGGACAACATCGACGACTGGGGCATCACCTACCGACGCATCGCACCCGGATATGCCATCTTCGGGCAGATGGGACTCTACGAACGAGAGCTATCGACGTTCGCCGAAACGCCTCTCATCGAAAACTCTAGAATGCCCGGAATGTGCGTGAATTGCCACACCGCCAACCGAACAAATCCCGAACAATACGTCTTCCACGCAAGAGGGAAGTACGGTGCCACCATCGTGCACAGAAACGGCAAGGAGGATATATTGCAGGCGAAGAACGACCAACTGGGCGGTTCCATGGTCTACCCCTACTGGCATCCCGACGGACGCTTCTGCGCCTTCACACGCAACAGCACGGCGCAGATATTCCACACACACCGCCAAAACCGAATCGAGGTGTTCGACTACGACTCCGATGTATTCATATACGACACCGAACGACACCAGATTCTGCAAGATTCTCTGACGATAAAAGAAGGATGGAGCGAAAACTGCCCGGCCTTCTCGCCCGATGGAAACTGGCTCTATTTCACCACTGCACAACAGAAAAAATATCCCGAGGAATTCGAACAGGTGCAATACAACTTGTGCCGCACGACCTTCGACAAAATCACCGGTCGCCTGGGAACCACGGTGGACACGCTGGTACGCGCTGACACAATGGGAAAAAGCATAACATGGCCAAGGCCATCGTACGACGGGCGATTCCTGATGTATACGCTCATCGACTACGGTTACTTCTCAGCATGGCACCCCGAAGCCGACCTCTGGCTGCTTGACATGCAGACGGGTGAAAACAGACCCATCGCAGAGGCTAACAGCAATCGTTCCGAAAGTTTACACAACTGGAGTTCAAACAGCCGCTGGTTCCTCTTCAACAGCCGGAGAGAAGATGAGAAGATGGACTGTATACGCGGATTTACATCGCCTCCATCAACGAAGAAGGCATCGCAACAAAACCCTTCTTATTGCCACAGAAAAATCCGAAAAACTTCTACCGGAACTCAACTTTTTCATTCAACACACCCGATTTTACTGCAACACCCGTCGACATCGATTCACGCCCACTGGTGAATGCACTAAAATCTGACAAACGTATTCCCTCGGATGCCATCAATCCGTAGTCTTTGAACAGGTTAAACCCGGGGGTCAAAAACGCAACGTGGTGCGCAAGGCAACGCAGCGTGGTGCGAGGGGTGTCGCAGCACGCTGCGACAGGCAGCGATGTGCGGTGCCGCCTCCTGCGAGGACGTGAGAGGCTCTGCTCACCTTACCTGCGGGCACAAAAAAAGAGAGGCAGGGTTCATCTCGTGAATCCTGTCTCTCTCTTGTAAAGGTGGCGGCGACCTACTCTCCCGCGGGTGTGCAGTACCATCGGCGCGGACGGGCTTAACTTCTCTGTT
>CAJOLZ010000027.1 GCA_905235575.1 uncultured Bacteroidaceae bacterium
TCCTCACCGTAGCCCGCTACGCCATCGAAGACGCTGTCAACAATCTGCTCGAAACATATATCACTCTGACATAAAACCCAATGACCGATTCGGGTTAAAGTTTGCAGAGGAGGCTGAAATATCAGAAGGGGAACTCCAACTGACGGGCATCGGGAAGCAGCTGGAAGGTCATGCGGTGATAGGGCGTGGGCCCATATTGGCGTATGGCCTCGCGATGAGCCGGTGCAGGATATCCCTTGTTGTGGTCCCAGTGATAGTGGGGATATTCGGCATGGAGGCGCATCATGTGGTCGTCGCGGTAGGTTTTGGCCAGAATGCTGGCGGCGGCGATGCTCATGAAGCGTGCGTCGCCCTTCACCACGGTGGTGTATGGTATCTGGTGATAGGGCGAGAAGCGGTTGCCGTCGACGATGATGGCCTGCGGGCGCAGAGAGAGGGCGTCGAGCGCACGGTGCATGGCCAGTATGCTGGCGCGGAGGATGTTGATTTCGTCAATCTCGTGATTGTCCACCACGCCCACGGCCCATGCCAGCGCGTCGCGTTCGATGGCTGTGCGCAGTTCGTAGCGTCGGCGTTCGGAAAGCTGTTTCGAGTCGTTGAGAAGTTCGTTGCGATAGTCGGGCGGCAGAATGACGGCGGCGGCATAGACAGGCCCGGCGAGGCATCCGCGTCCAGCCTCATCGCAACCGGCCTCCAGGAGACCCTCGTTCAGATAGGGTGCAAGCATTGTCTGTTTCTCAGCATTCGTCCTTCGTCACACCTTGCCGACGGGACTCAGAACATGGTCTGCACGCGGCGGATGCCTTCCACCAGGGCGTCCACTTCGTCGCGCGTATTATAGAAACTGAATGAGGCGCGCACGGTTCCTTCGATGCCGAGACGGCGCATGAGGGGCTCGGCGCAGTGGTGGCCGGTGCGTACGGCAATGCCGAGACGGTCGAGGAGGGTGCCCATGTCCAGGTGGTGTATGTCTCCGACGAGGAAGCTGATGACGGCTTCGCGCTCGTCCTGAGGGCCGAAGATGCGGATGCCCTCAATCTGCGAGAGGCGGTCGAGGGCATAGCGCGTGAGGTCGCGCTCGTAGCGCTGAATCTGGTCCATGCCAATCTGCGAGAGATAGTCGAGGGCGCGTGCCAGTCCGGTGACGGCGATGTAGTCGGGGGTGCCAGCCTCGAACTTGTAGGGAAGGTCGTTGTAGGTGGTGTGCTCGAACGAGACGGTCTTAATCATCTCTCCGCCACCCATATAGGGGGGCATCCGGTCGAGCCACTCCCGACGTCCGTATAGGACTCCGATGCCCGTAGGACCGTATATCTTGTGGCCGCTGAATGCGAAGAAGTCGCACCCGAGCTGCTGGACATCGACAGGGAAGTGTGGGGTGCTCTGGGCTCCGTCTACCAATACCGGCACGCCGTGGCTGTGAGCTATCTGCACAATGTCGGAGACGGGATTGACCGTGCCGAGCACGTTGCTGACGTGTGTGACGGAGACGAGGCGGGTGCGTTCGGAAAAGAGGCCCTCGAGGAGGTCCATGCGCAGACGACCGTCGTCGGTGATGGGCAAGACGCGCAGGTTGATGCCCAGACGGTCGTGCATCAACTGCCACGAGACGATGTTGGAGTGGTGCTCCATCTCGGTGACAATGACCTCGTCGCCCTCGTGCATGAATGCCTGTCCGAAGCTGGATGCCACCAGGTTGATGCTCTCGGTGGTGCCTCGCGTGAAGATGATTTCTTCGACAGAACGCGCGTTGAGGAACCGGCGCACGGTCTCGCGGCCGGCCTCCTGGAGGTCCGTAGCCTGCTGCGACAGGAAATGGACGCCTCGGTGGACGTTGGCATTCACGTTATAATACTCGTCGGTCATGGCCTCCACCACCTGACGCGGCTTCTGTGTGGTGGCAGCGTTGTCGAGATATACCAGGGGATAACGGTCGTATATCTTGCGGATAAGTATGGGGAAATCTTTGCGAAGTTCGTCGTTCATAATTTACAATTTACAGGTGGACGTGGGCGCACAGCCTGCGCATCGGCCCAACTCGCCACGGAAACGCTTTTCGACGAGATGGTGCAGACGGTCGCGCAACGCATCAAGACGTATGTTGGAGAGGACCTCTCCGACGAAAGCGAACTTGAGCAGGAGGCGTGCCTCGTCCTCGGGAATGCCACGCTGACGCATGTAGAAAAGTGCGGCATCGTTGAGCTGCCCCACCGTGCTGCCGTGGCTGCACTTGACGTCGTCGGCATATATCTCGAGCATGGGCTGGCTATACATACGCGCCGAACGGGTGGCACAGAGATTGGCATTCGTCTCGTGCGAGACCGTCTTCTGGGCACCCTCGCGCACCAAGACGCGGCCGGCAAAGGCTCCCACGGCATGGTCGTCGAGGACATATTTGTAGAGTTCGTTGCTCTGGCAATGGGGCACGCGGTGGTCGATGAGCGTATTGTTATCGACGTGCTGACTTCCGTCGGCCACCACTGCACCATACATGCTGATTTCGGCATACTCACCGCTGAGGGTAACGTCGGTGCGATTGCGTGTGAGGCCAGAACTGAGCGTCAGGTGGTCTACGGTGGCGGTGCTGTTGGCGGCCTGGTCGACATAGACATTGCTGAAACGTGTATTGGCGGCGTGCGTCTCTTCCAACTCATATAGCTCGAGGTTGGCATTCTCGCCCACAAAGACCTCAGCCACCTGTGTGGTGAGGAAGGCGTGACTGTCCATGGCGTGGTCGCAAACGAGCAACTGCATCTGCGCCCCCGGCTCAAGCACAATGAGCACACGGCGGTTGGCCATGAGCGGCACATCGGCACGAAGCACGTTCACTATCTGCACCGGCCGAGGCACGACCACATCACGCGCAACCCTTATGAAAAGCCCGTCCTGGGCCAGCATGGTGTTGAGCGCATTGATGGCGTCCTTGCCGGAACGTGCCAGGCGACCATAGTAGGGCTCGACCCACTCGGGATGAGCTGTCGCCACACGCGAGAGGGAATCGATGACTACCCCCTCAGGCAAGGTCGGACGGTTGCGAACGGCTCCGTCATAGAACTGGTCATTGACGACGAAGTAGAGCGAGGTGCTCAGGTTGGGCACGTCGCAACGAAAAGCCTCGTAGGGATTGACCGGTATGGAAAGTCGGTTGAGGTTAAGACCATAGTCGGGCGCAAAGGCCGCAGCGACATCGGTGTACTTATACCTCTCCTCTTTCTGCGAAGGAAAGCCCTTGCTGCAGAAATCGAGGAAGGCCTGCTGGCGCAACGCATTCAATGCCGGAGCCGAATGGGCGCATATCACATCGCGGTTGGCCTCGTAGAGTTCTATATATTGCTGCTCGCTCTTCATATCACAGCTCCGCCTTTATCCAGTCGAATCCGCGTTGCTCTATCTCGACAGCCAGCTCGGGACCGCCCGTGCGGACAATCTGTCCGTCTATGAGCACATGCACCACGTCGGGCTTTAGATAGTCGAGCAGGCGCTGGTAGTGGGTGATGACAATGGCGCTGGTCTGGGGGGTACGCAGACGGTTGAAGCCCTCGGCAACAATGCGGAGCGCATCGACATCGAGCCCCGAATCGGTCTCATCAAGAATGCTCAGCGAAGGCTCAAGCATGGCCATCTGGAAAATCTCGTTGCGTTTCTTCTCGCCACCGCTGAAACCTTCGTTCACACTGCGGTTGGCCAGTTTGTTGTCGAGCTCGACAATCTTGCGTTTCTCGCGCATCAGCTTCAGGAAATCGCCGGCAGGAAGCGGCTCCAACCCGTGATACTTGCGCTTGGCATTCAGCGCAGCCCGCATGAAGTTGACCATGCTGACACCGGGAATCTCAACTGGCTGCTGGAAGGAAAGGAAGATGCCTTCGTGGGCACGCTCCTCGGGTTTGAGTGCGAGGAGGTCCTTGCCATTGAAATGTATGGAGCCACTGGTGACCTCGTAGGCAGGATGACCCACGATGACGTTGCTCAGAGTGCTCTTTCCAGCTCCGTTCTGGCCCATCAGCGCATGTACTTCGCCATCGGCTACGGTGAGGTTGATGCCTCGCAGTATCTCTTTGCCATTGATGCTGGCATGTAAATCTCGTATCTCAAGCATATTCTTTTTCGTTTTTCGGTTCGAAGAATGTACCTCCACTACCCTACCCGACGCTGCCTTCGAGGCTGACACCAAGCAGTTTCTGTGCCTCTACGGCAAACTCCATGGGCAGCTTGTTGAGCACGTCCTTGGCATAGCCGTTCACGATGAGCCCCACGGCATCCTCGGTAGAAATTCCTCGCTGATTGCAATAGAAGAGTTGGTCCTCGCTAATTTTACTGGTGGTGGCTTCGTGCTCGGCAACCGCGGTCTCGTTCTGCACATCCATATAGGGGAAGGTGTGAGCGCCACAGGTGTCGCCCAGCAGGAGCGAGTCGCAGCTACTGTAGTTGCGTGCGCCATCGGCCTTAGAACCCACCTTCACCAAGCCACGATAGGAGTTCTGACTCCGTCCGGCACTGATGCCTTTGCTGATGATGGTGCTGCGGGTGTTGCGCCCCAAATGAATCATCTTTGTTCCGGTGTCGGCCTGCTGATGATTGTTGGTGACTGCCACGCTGTAGAACTCAGCCTGAGAGCCATCGCCCGAAAGTACGCAGCTGGGATATTTCCACGTGATGGCGCTTCCCGTCTCGACCTGTGTCCAGGAGAGACGACTGTTGACACCTCGCAGATGCCCACGCTTCGTCACCAGGTTCAACACACCTCCACGACCTTCGGCATCACCCGGATACCAATTCTGCACAGTGCTGTACTTCACTTCGGCGTTCTCCATCACAACAATCTCAACAATCGCTGCATGAAGCTGATTCTCGTCACGCATGGGAGCCGTACATCCTTCGAGATAACTGACGTAGGCATCGTCACAACATACGATGAGCGTACGTTCGAACTGTCCTGTGCCTCGGGCGTTGATACGGAAATAGGTGGAAAGTTCCATCGGACACCGCACACCACGGGGAATATAGACAAACGAGCCGTCGCTGAAGACGGCTGAGTTGAGTGCTGCATAGAAATTGTCGCGATAGGGCACCACACTACCCAGATACTCACGCACAAGGTCGGGGTGTTCACGCACAGCCTCGCTGATGCTGCAGAAGATGATGCCCTTCTCGCGGAGCTTCTCTCGGAAAGTGGTCTTCACGCTCACCGAGTCCATCACAGCATCGACAGCTGTTCCGCTGAGTGCCAGACGTTCCTCGAGCGGAATACCCAACTTATCGAAAGTTTTCATCAACTCGGGGTCGATCTCGCCCTTGGCATCACCCTGAGAGGGTTTCTTGGTAGGGTCGGCATAATATGAGATATCCTGAAAGTCGACCGAGGGCATCTGCAAATGCCCCCACGTCGGTGGCTCGAGCGTCTGCCAGTATCGGAATGCCTCCAGACGGAACTGCAGCAACCAATCAGGCTCACCTTTCTTCTGAGAAATCAGTCGCACGACCTCTTCTGACAGTCCTTTCTCGATAATCTCGGTATGGACATCGGTCGTGAAGCCGTACTCGTATTTCTTTTCGGCTACCTCACGAACAAAACTGTTCCTTCGTTCCTCCATCATGCGTTAATCAATGCTGTATAGAACGCTTCGGAAAAAGCCTTCAACGTGACACCTACCACAGACTGTTCCAAGGTTTCAATACTTATCAAGTGGCACGATACCAGCGCCCATGCAACAGCACCGAACAGGAAGGACCACTTGAAAAGAGCGAAAACGGCACCCAGCAGTTTGTTAAGCGTACCTACAAGTATGATGTGGTCGAGCACGGTGGTTATCACTTCGCCCAACAGTGCAAGCACCGCAGGAACGAGCACCCAAATGACAACAAAAGCCACACCATTGGCCAACGAGACATTGTCACCCAGGTGAGGTGAAAGCACCTCGCCCAACATCATGTAGAACATCTTTGCCAAGAGCAGGCCCACAACGATGCCCAGCAGCGATATTATCTGCTTTATAACCCCCGAGCGCCATCCACAGAAGGTGCCCAGCAGTAGTAGAACCAGCAATATCCAATCTATCGGCGACATCAGAGTTTGGCCTTTATCTCGATTTCCTGGAATGTCTCGATGATGTCACCGACACGCAGGTCGTTGTAGTTGACGAGCGAGATACCGCACTCGAAGTTCGTGCTTACTTCCTTCACATCGTCCTTGAAACGCTTCAGTGCATTGATGGCTCCCGTGAAGATAACGATACCGTCGCGGATAACACGTGCCTTGTTCGAACGGCTCACCTTGCCATCTATCACGTAGGCTCCGGCCACGGTGCCCACCTTGCTGATGTGGTAAACCTCGCGCACTTCCACCTGGGCTGTGACTTCTTCCTTTATCTCGGGCGAGAGCATTCCTTCCATGGCATCACGCACTTCCTCTATTGCGTCGTAGATGACACTGTAGAGACGGATGTCCACCTGCATCTGCTCTGCCAACTTGCGTGCTGCAGCAGAGGGACGCACCTGGAATCCCACAATGATACAGTTGTCAGCGGCAGCAGCCATATTGACGTCGGTTTCGCTGATTTGTCCTACGGCCTTGTATATGACGTTTACCTGAATCTTCTCTGTCGAAAGTTTGATGAGCGAGTCACTCAACGCCTCTATCGAGCCGTCTACGTCACCCTTCACAATCAGATTCAGTTCCTTGAAGTCGCCCAGTGCGATACGGCGTCCAAGCTCGTTCAGGTCGAAGCGTTTCATGGTGCGCAATCCTTGCTCACGAGCCAGCTGTTCACGTTTGCTGGCAATATCGCGTGCTTCCTGGTCGCTGTCCATCACGTGGAAGGTGTCACCGGCTTGCGGAGCACCATTCAAGCCCAATATGGTTGCAGCCTGACTGGGACCTATCTCCTGAACACGTTGGCCACGTTCGTTGAGCATAGCCTTCACACGTCCATAGTTGGTACCTGCCAGCAACATGTCGCCTTGATGCAGCGTACCGTTGCTCACAAGCACTGTGGCCACATATCCGCGACCCTTGTCGAGACTCGATTCGATGATTGAGCCTGTGGCTTTGCGGTTGGGATTGGCTTTCAGATCGAGCATTTCGGCTTCGAGAAGCACTTTCTCCAACAAATCGGGCACACCGATGCCTTTCTTTGCACTGATGTCCTGACTCTGATACTTGCCGCCCCAGTCCTCCACCAGGAAGTTCATGTTGGCCAGTCCTTCCTTTATCTTTTCGGGATTGGCAGCGGGTTTGTCTATCTTGTTGATGGCAAAGACAATGGGCACGTTGGCAGCCGTAGCGTGTGCTATGGCCTCCTTTGTCTGCGGCATGATGTCGTCGTCAGCAGCGATGATGATGATGGCAATGTCCGTCACCTGAGCACCACGGGCACGCATGGCGGTGAAGGCCTCGTGACCAGGTGTGTCGAGGAAGGTTACATGACGCCCGTCATCGAGTGTCACGTTGTAGGCTCCGATGTGCTGCGTGATGCCTCCTGCCTCACCTGCAATCACGTTGGTATTGCGGATGTAGTCCAGCAGACTGGTCTTTCCGTGGTCCACATGTCCCATTACGGTAACGATGGGTGCGCGAGGTATCAGGTCCTCTTCGCTGTCTTCCTCTTCGGTGACAGCCTCGCTCACTTCGGCGCTCACATAGACGGTCTTGAAGCCGAATTCCTCAGCAACCAGATTGATGGTCTCAGCGTCCATGCGCTGGTTGATGCTCACCATGATGCCGATGCTCATGCAGGTGGCAATGACCTGAGTGACGGGCACATTCATCATGGTAGCCAACTCGTTGGCAGTCACGAACTCGGTCAGTTTGAGCGTCTTGCTCTCTGCCGATGCCTGCTCCATCTGTTCCTCCAGGTCGGCGCGGATGGCATCTCTCTTCTCGCGGCGATACTTTGCACCCTTGCCCATCTTGTTGTTCTTGCTGGTCAGACGTGCCAGTGTCTCGCGTACGTGCTTTGCCACCTCTTCGTCGCTCACTTCGGGCGTGATGGGTGTCTGCTTCGGACGGTTCTTCTGCTTTTGTTTGGTCTGCGACTGCCCTGCGTTCTGCTGTTTGGCTTTGTGCGAGCCATTACCGTTCTGCTGAGCGGCCACGGCATTCACGTCGACGCGTTCCTTGCCCAGACGGAGACGTTTCTTGCGGTCGCCTGCCGGAGTCTGTGCGCCCTGCTGGTTGGCAGTCGTGGCAGTACGTTTCTCCTCGCGTTCGCGTCGTTTTTCCTCACGACTCTTCTTCTTGGGACGCGTGCTTTGGTTGATGCTCGAGAGGTCGATGTGTCCCTTCACGGTGAGCGTGGGTGCGCCCTGGTCTGAGGGTGTAAGGATGCGGAACACGCCGTCAATCTCAGCTCCCTTCACGCCGTCCTTGCTCTCTATGATAGTGGGCTCCTTTGGTTTTGCCTCCTCGGGTGTGGGTTGCGGTTCAGCCTTCACCTCCACGGGCGTTTCCACCTTAGGCTGTTCCACGGGCTTTGGCTCGGAAACGACTTCCTTGGGCTTTTCGGGTTCCTTTTCCTTCACAGGCTCAACAGGAACAGGCTTCGGCTTTTCCACTGGAGCAGGAGCGGGAGCAGGTTTCGGTGCCTCCTTCTTGGGCTCTGGTGCAGGCTTGGGCTTGGCGGTTTTCCGTGGGGCATTGAGGTCTATCTTACCCACCACCTTGGGTTTCTCCACCACGGGTTTCAGGACTTCCACCTCTTCGCGTTTGGCTTTGGTGGCAGCCTTGCGTTCCTTGTTCTGCTCCTGCAGTTGGGTTGCTTCGTGGCGGAGTCCCTTGTCCTTGTTGAACTCCTTTATGAGCAGTTCGTATTGTTCCTCGGTTATCTTGGTGTTCGGGTTGGCATCTATGTCAGAGAAGCCTTTTTTCTGCAGAAAGTCGACTGCCGTCTGCAGACCCACATTACATTCCTTGGTTACTTTTATCAGTCTTATGTTCATGTTCTCCCTCCTATTGTTTTAGTCTTCGAATTCGGCCCTGAGGATTGCGAGCACTTCGTCAACGGTCTCCTCCTCGAGGTCGGTTTTCTGGATGAGAATCTCACGCGACTCGGCGAGCACTTCGCGAGCAGTGGTGAAGCCTGTCTTCTTCAGCTCTTCGATAATCCACGGTTCGATGTCGTCGGTAAACTCGTCCAGGTTCACGTCGTCCTCGTCCAGGTCGTCCACCTCGCGGAAGACGTCGATGGTGTATCCGGTGAGCATGCCGGCCAGTTTGATGTTGAGACCGCCCTTACCGATGGCAAGCGACACCTGGTCGGGGTCGAGATATACCTCAGCTTTCTTTTCCTCTTCGTTGAGGATTACACTGTTCACGCGAGCCGGTCCGAGGGCGCGTGTGATGAGCAGTTGTATGTTCGAGGTCCACGTGATTACGTCGATGTTCTCGCCGCGCAGTTCGCGTACGATGCCATGCACACGGCTTCCTTTCACGCCCACGCAGGCTCCCACGGGGTCAATGCGCTCGTCGTAGCTCTCCACGGCCACCTTGGCACGTTCGCCCGGTATGCGCGATATCTTGTGTATGGTGATGAGTCCGTCCTGAATTTCGGGCACCTCGGCCTCGAGCATACGCTGCAGGAAGGCGGGATCGGTACGGCTCAGGATGATACGCGGCGTGCCGTTGGTGTTCTCCACGCGAGAGATGACGGCGCGTGCCGTCTCGCCCTTGCGGAAGTAGTCGCCAGGAATCTGTTCGTTGCGCGGAAGCAGCAGTTCGTTGCCTTCGTCGTCCAGGAGGAGCGTCTCGCGCTTCCAGTTCTGATACACTTCGGCGCTGATGACCTCACCGATGCGGTCTTTATACTGATTGTAGAGTGTGTCGTGCTCCAACTCGAGGATGCGCCCGGCCAGTGTCTGGCGCAACGTGAGGATGGCGCGGCGGCCGAAGTCGCTGAACTCCACGCGCTGGCTCACGTCCTCACCCACTTCGTAGTCCTCGTCCTCCTTGCGTGCCTCCGACAGACTTATTTCCATGTTCGAGTCTTTCACTTCGCCGTCGGGCACGACCGTGCGGTTGCGGTATATTTCAAAGTCGCCCTTGTCGGGGTTTACGATGATGTCATAGTTCTCGTCGGTGCCATAGAGTTTGGCGATGACACTGCGGAAGCACTCCTCCAACACGCTGACCAGTGTGGCGCGGTCGATGTTCTTGGTTTCTTTGAACTCAGCGAATGAGTCAATCAGGGTTACGGTTTCTTTCTTTTTAGTTGCCATTATAGTGTTATTTTATTTTTATCAGGTATTTGGTATAGGCCACATCGGCATAGGCAAACCGATGGATGACCTCTCGCTTCACGGGGCGTTTGCGGCCCTCCTCCAGCACTTTCTCTTCCACGCTCAGGCTGAAGCCCTCGTCGTCCACCTCGAGGAGTGTTCCGCGGAATTTCTCGCCGCCGTTGGTCTGTGTCTCCACAGACTTGCCCACATGAATCTCATACTGCCTCTTCACACGGAAGGGCTGGCCCAGTCCTGCACTGCCCACCTCAAGCTCGTAGTCCTCGGCATCGCGGTCGAGACGCGATTCTATGTAGCGGCTCAACTCGGCGCAATCCTCAATCCACACCCCGTCGGCATGGTCGATAACCACCACAATCCGGTCATCCTCGCTGATGCTTACGTCCACCAGAAAATACTCTTTTCCCTGAAGCCATTCTTCTACGGCCTGCTGTACTGTGTTCTTGTCTATCATGTGACTTTAAGAGTTTATATAACGAAAAGTGAGGAACTGTCAAGCCCCTCACAATCATCTTTTCGGCCGCAAAGGTACGAAGAAGTGCGAGAATAACAAAATAAATAGCCACTTTTTATCGCTTTCGGTCTAAAAACCAAAGAAAAACGCATGTGGGAGCGCGAAGGTTCCCCAGCACTTCCGATGCACGAGAGGCGGAGAAAAACGAGGGTGGAAACCGAGAAATAATACTTACACTTTTCTCATCGCAATTTCAATCAGGACCGTTTTTTGCACGCTGCAAGGCGTTCCGTTCGCCGACGTACCACGCTGCGATGCCTGTCGCACCACGTTGCGTTTTCCTCCGGACCACTTTCCTGCGCGTATTTATGGGCGAGACAGAGAAGAACGCAGAATTTGCAAGTACTGATAATCAAGAGGTTCCATCCGCGGCGTTTTTCACTACGCACAACAACGCAGCGGAGGACATCGATTCTCATCGCTCCTCACGCACGTTTCCGACGCTCTCGCCAGAGGTTGTCGGCCACAAACATTCCGAATTGTTTACGTTTTGATTATCCCGTCAGGGCAGACACCAATACCAGAAGAATGCCACAACGATGAGCACCAGCAGCGCCAGGCTGACGATGCCCATCATAAAATTTTGGTTCGAACGTCGTATGTCTCTGCGTCTCATGGTGTCGGTCGGGAGTTAGTGTCGGGGTGAAGAATCTGCGTATAACGGTCGGGGTTGGCGAGCACCTCCAGTGCCTTGCTTACCGAAGGATCATCACGCAGCATCTGCTTCATGGTGCCCTCCGTGTAATAGTAGCGGAGCACGATTTCGTCACACAGATAGGGCTCGATGTCCTTGCGGCAGCGCATGAGGTCGGCGGCAAGGTCTTTCGAGAACTTGGCTTCGAGGGCATCGAACTCTTCGCGGGCCGAATCGAGGTAGCCCTCGCGTCGCGCCACGTCTTTCAGCAGTTTGAGCACCTCGTCGCTGCGGCGGTTGTATGTGAAGCCGCTCTGGCAGATGTAATCCACAAACTGGGCATAGTCCTCGTCGGAAAGACTGAACTCACCGGCAGGCGCAATGGTGGGATGTTCGGCAGCGTACTTGACGGTGAAGTCGAAGAGTTCGTCGCAGTCCACCAGGTCATAGACGATGGATGCAAAGCTGTCGGGCTTCACCTCGATGTCGGGCTTGATGCCACCACCGTCGCGCACCTCACGTCCGCCCTGGGTGTAGAATACGTTTGTCAGCGAATCAGACACGGTGCCCACCGAGCCGTCGGGGTTCAGGTGGCGATAGTCATAGGCCTGGATGCAGCGACCGCTTGGGATGTAGTAGCGGCTGGTGGTCATCTTCAGGTAGCCTCGGTAGGGGAGGTCGCGGATGGCCTGCACCAGTCCTTTGCCATAGGTGCGCGCACCGATGATGACAGCACGGTCCATGTCCTGAAGGCTTCCGCAGACGATTTCGGACGAAGACGCCGAACCTCCGTCGGCCAGCACCACCAGCGGCATGACGCTGTCCACCGGTTCGCTGGCTGCATAATAGTCGCGGTTCGTGCTGGCAACCTTACCCTTGGTGAACATCACCTTACGTCCTTTCGGCACAAAGAGATTCACAATGTCAACAGCCTCGTTGAGTGCCCCGCCGGGATTGTCGCGCAGGTCGAAGATGAGCTGCGTGGCACCCTGCCGTTTCAGCTCTAAGAGAGCCTGACGCACCTCGCGGCATGCGCCCTCGGTGAAGCCTGTCAGTATGATATATCCCACGCCCGGACGCACGATTCCGTAGTATGGAACCTGCGGCATCTGAATGGTCTCGCGCGTTATCATAAAGGTGCGCGTATCGGTCTCGCCCCATCGGCGTACACGCAGTTCGAAGGTGGTCCCGGCCTCGCCGCGCAACATCTCGCTCACACGACTGGTGGTCATGCCTTTCACATCGTGTCCGTCGATAGACATAATCACGTCGCCGGCCTTCACGCCAGCGCGGTCGCAGGGCGAACCCTTGTAAGGTTCGCTGATTATGGCGCGGTCCTCCTTCTTGTGGTAACGTATTATGCTGCCGATGCCGGCATACTTGCCCGTGGCCATCTGGCGCAGTTCGTCGTCGTCATCGGGGAAATAATCGGTGAAGGGGTCCACCTGTCGGAGCATCGAGCGTATGCCCCACCCGATGACCGTGTCGGCATTGAGCGAATCGACATAGTAGAGGTCGAGCTGCTTGTATATGTCGTTGAAGATTTCCAGATTGCGGCTGATGGCCGAATTGGTGCTCTCGCCACGCTGGGCACAGAGTGCAAGCGGCAGACCGAAGACTGCCAGGAAGATTGAAAGGAACTGTTTCACCTGAGTATTTCTTGGATTGTAGAGTTTATTTCTGGCCTGACATCGACAAGCAGACCGCGGCTCACCTCGTCCGCTGCCAGCTGCACCGAGCCTCTGGAAAGCAAGAGCGCCAGCGACAAAGAGGTGTCGGACATCCTCGCAAAGACGTCCGCCAGCACGCTGCCGATGCCAACAATTTTAGCCATTCGCATCATTTTTTTTGCAAAGATATTGCATAATTCCCAAAAAACCTCTACTTTTGCAGCGCATTTGATAAAAAAATCTCTCTGCGAGAGGTTTACAAGACTGCTTCAGTAGCTCAGTTGGTTAGAGCACATGACTGTTAATCATGGGGTCGTTGGTTCAAGCCCATCCTGAAGCGCAAATCAGATGCACAGGCTTCAGTAGCTCAGTTGGTTAGAGCACATGACTGTTAATCATGGGGTCGTTGGTTCAAGCCCATCCTGAAGCGCAAGAGAAAGGTCCTGTAGGTCATTGACTTGCAGGACCTTTTCTTTTTATGCCAACGCGTACAAAAACGCACCATGCTGCGACGGCTGTCGCAACACGGTGCGGAGGACGTCGCAGCACGGTGCGTCGAGCGTCGCACTGCGGTGTGTCAGTTCCTGTCTGATGATTTAACCCTATTCAATCATTATTCCTACACAATGGCATATACTTTTTTGGACCTTACCACTCCACCACCTCGGCCTCGCCGAAGCTATCGTAACCAGAGACGATGACACGGTCGCCCTCCTGCAGTCCCTCCAGCACTTCGTATTGAAGCGGATTCTGTCGCCCGAGGGTGATGGGGGTGCGTACGGCACGGTGCGCGTTATGTGGGTCGAGCCGATATATCCACTGCCCACCCGTGTGCTGGAAGAAGTTGCCGCGCGGAATAACCAGCGCACGCTCGGGTTTGTCAAGTTCCACCTTCAACCGCATCGACTTGCCCACGCGCACTCCGGACGGCATCTCGCCGGTGAAGAGCAGTTCCACGGCGAACGAGTGGTCCTGCACCTGCGGAACGACACGGCTCACCTTGAGTCCATAGCGCTTTCCGCGCTGTTCTGTCGAGGCTTCCAGCCCCGTCGTGATACGCTCCATGTAATACTCGTTCAGGCGTGTGGTCACCTTGAAGTCCGATAACACGCTCAGTTCTCCCACCGTCTGCTCCTGCCCTATCCGCTCTCCGATGGCTGCGGTCAACCCGCTCAACTGCCCGTCGGCCGGCGCAAGTATGACGAGCCCGTCGAGTTTCCTCTTCGTACGTTCCAGTTGGCTGCGTTCGCTTTCCATCTGTCTCTCCAGCATCTCTCGCTGCATGTCGTTCAGCAGTGAGTCGTGGCGCAGGCTTTCCATCGTCAGGGCTGTCTTCTGCCGGTTGAACTCATATTCGTCGCGAGCCACCTCCAGCTGCGCCTTGCTCTTGACACCCATGCGCGCCTCGTCTTCCTGCAGGGCGTAGCTTTTCTCCAGACGTTTCATCTCGTAGCGAGCCTGCAGCGCCTGCTGTCTCAGGGTGATGCTCTTCTGTTCCATCTCCAAAAGTTGCCGCCGGAACGAGAGCATCTGCTGCTCGTAATGCACTACCGCCTCTGCAACATCGGCCTCCAGCGAGGGATTTGTCAGCACCAGCAGCGTGTCTCCGACAGACATCTGCTGCCCGTCCTGCGCCACCACGCGCTCCACCGTACCGCTTGCCAGAGCGTTCACACGAATGGTGCGTATGGGCTGCACCGTGCCTTCGATGTCCAGAAACTCCAGAAAGTCGGCTTTCTCAACCTTCGATATCTGCTCATCTTCCATTCTCACTTGCTGGCGCGAAGGGCCGGCCAACTGCACGGCGGCATAGATCATCAGCCCCACCACCACTGCCGCACTCGCCAAATAATAGCGATATTTCACGTACCACGGCTTTTTCTTCAGTTGAATATCCATCTTTTGTTTTTACGATTTATCTGTTTTCGACTAAGTTTTTTCGCTTCGATTTCTGGTTTAAGGAAGGTTTCCGAAGACCTCGTTCCCGCACATGCTGCGCAGACCATAGTAGAGGTTCCAGTAGGTGCGTATGGCTGCGATGAAAGAGCGCTGTGCAGCATCTTTTTCGGCGATACTGCTGTTCAGTTCGAGCAGCGTGGAGCGTTCCTGTATGTAGAGCCAGCGTGCCACCTCGTATCGGCGCAGTGCCATGGCACGGGTGCGGTAGGCCACCTCGACCCGATAGGCCTGCAGGTTGAACTGCCGCACCATTTTCGACACGTTCTGATGGAAGTCCTGCATGCCCTGCTCGGTCTGTGTCTCCACCAGTTCCAGTTGCGACTGCGCCACCCGCACACGTCCTTTGCCCCGTCCCCAGTCCAAAAGCGGCAGCGAGAGGCCGATGCTGGCGTATTCCTGATTCAGCGGGTGCCGATAGGAGTCGGAAAGCGACGGCCCCGTCTGCGAGAGACCGAACTGCACGTAGAAGTCGGCTTTCAGTCCGCGATTGGCTTTCGCCGCGGCCAGGTTGCTTTCGCTCTCCAAGCGGTTCAGGCGATAGTAGTCGGGGTCGGGGCTGTTCTGCATGGCCAGTCCGATGGCTGTTTCCAGGTCGACCTGCACGTGTGGGATGAGCGTGTCCGGCAGCACGCGCAGCACCAGGTCTTGCTGTATGCCCAGATAGCTGCGCAGGGCCTGCATGGCATCCTCCACGTCCATCTCGGCGTTCAGGCGGTCGGTCTCTTCCGAGAGTTTCGACACCTCGAGCTGCAACATCTCGTTCTCCGTAATCGTACCTATATTATATCTGCCCTGGGCATAGCGTTGCAGCGTATCTGCCACTGCTTGATTCTGCCGAGCGATGTCCAGTTCGGTCTGTGCCGAGGCGAGCGAGAAGAAATAGGAACTTGCGCGCGAGGCGATGAGTTCCATTGTTTCGCGGTAGGCTTTCTGCGCACGCTGATAGCGCAGCGGTGCCATGCGCTGTTCCCATTTCAGGCTGTTATAGCCGAAGAGGCTCTGGCTGTAGCCTATCACGAAGGGTGTGCTACTGTAGGCATGCCAATTGTTCTCGAACTCGTCCTGACGTTGCAGGCTGCTGCGGACGAAAAGGTTACCGCCCGTCTGCACTATGTTTTGCGATATGCTCAGCGACATGTTGGTGCTCAGCTGATTCTGCCGCATGAAAAGATTGGTACCATCGGGCTGGGTGATGCTGTTCAGCTGGCGGTTCAGGTTGGGCGACGACGAGAGCGTGAGGGAGGGCAGACGGTCGGCCCGATAGTAGCGATAGCTCCACTCGGCCGATTCGAGCGTGTGGCGTGCAGCCATCGCATCGCTCGACTGCTCCTGCGCCATGCCGATGGCCTCGGAAAGTGTCACCGTGAGTGTGTCGGGCACGGCAGCTCTGGCCGTGGGAACACACATCGGCAGGAGCAACAGGAAACATGCCGCACACCTGTTTGTCCGGAGTAGTACAGAAGGTGCTTTTCTGACACACCACGCTGCGACGCCTGTCGCACCACGTTGCGACGGCCTGCGCACCACGTTGCGACGCGTGTCGCACCACGGTGCGTTTTTTCCCCCATCGGCATACGGCTGCACGGCCGACCGATTCGACCGCATCGTTTTCACCGTTTTCTTCACTATATTCTTCATCATACGCATCTGTGTTTTATTCATCATACAACATAAATCATGCCAACATCGTAACACGTTGATTCTCTATGCAAGACATAACGCTGAGACCTCCGTAATTTGTGCGAATACGCACAAATATGTGCGGAAACGCACGTCAGTTCAAGGAATTTCTCCGTATCTTTGCCCCGTAGAAAGTTACCCATCAATTTTTCAGTATATGGAAAAGAAAGGAAAGATACTCATCATCGACGACAACGAGGACATTCTCTTTGCGCTCAACCTGATGCTGAAACCGCTGGTCGACGACTTGCGCGTGACGACGAAGCCCGACCAGCTGCTGCGTTTCTATCAGATGATTCAGCCCGATGTCGTGCTCATGGACATGAACTTCAGCCGCGGCCGAACCGACGGCGAGGAAGGCTTCGGCATGCTGCACGAGGTCCTGAAACTGGACCCGCAGGCGGTGGTCATACTCATGACGGCCTTCACCGAGACCGACAAGGTGGTGCGCGCCATCAAGGAGGGGGCCTCCAACTTCATCGAGAAGCCATGGAACAACAGCAAGTTATTGGCCACCGTCTTCTCCGGAATACGCCAGCGACAGGAACGCCGACGCGCACAGGAGATGGAGCAGCGCATGGATGCCGTGACACGCGTGAACGGCACACCGACAATCATCGGCGAGAGCGCGACGATGCAGAGGCTGCTCGGCACCCTGCAACAGGTGGCACCCACCGATGCCAACGTGCTCATCCTGGGCGAAAACGGCACGGGCAAAGATCTGGTGGCCCGCGAACTGTGCCGTCTGTCGCAGCGCGCCGACCGTCCCTTCGTGAGCATCGACCTGGGAACAGTGCCCGAGAATCTCTTCGAGAGCGAACTCTTCGGCTACGAGAAAGGAGCCTTCACCGACGCACAGAAAGCCAAGGCCGGACGCATGGAAGCGGCATCGGGCGGAACGCTCTTCCTCGACGAGATTGGAAATCTGTCGCCCGCCATGCAGGGAAAACTGCTCACCGCACTGGAGAAACGCGAGGTAAGCCGACTGGGAAGCACCAAGGTCTCCCACATCGACATACGTCTGGTCTCCGCCACCAATGCCGACCTGCATTCGTTAGTGGCTGAGGGGCGCTTCCGCCAAGACCTGCTCTACCGTATCAACACCATCGAACTTACCCTGCCTCCCCTGCGCGACCGCGGCAAGGACATCCTCCTGCTGACACGTCACTTCCTCAAGATCTACGCCGCAAAATACAACCGCCCCGTGCCCGAACTGAACCGCGATGCCGAGCAGAAGTTGCTGAAGCACCTGTGGCCGGGCAACGTACGCGAGCTGCAGCACAGCATAGAGCGCGCCATACTCATGAGCAACGACAAGAATCTCTGTGCAGCCGACTTCACGCTGGAGCCATCGCTCGCGCACAGCCGACGGAGTCACGACACCCTCAATCTGGAAAAGATAGAGCAGGAAGCCATCGAGCGGGCCATGCAAATGTCGCGCGGCAACGTGCAGCAGGCGGCCGACCTGCTCGGCATCAGCCGTTTCGCCCTGTACCGGAAGTTGAAGAACTGACGCTCATCCCATGACCATTTGAACACCCAAACCTTTCTTCACTCATCCCAACATGCGTAACATATTATATATAATAGGTATGCTTCTGGGCCTGCTGGGGCTCAGATACAGCGTCGCTCACGACTTCTATGCCACCTCCGTGATTCTCGTCCTGCTGATGGTGGGCATCATCGTGAGCATGTATCAACACCAGCATACGATACGCTACCAGCAGCAACTGATTGTCAGCGAGAATGCCATGCTGCACAGTCGGCTGGCCGATGGCGAGCGACACCTGAGATTCATGCTTCACCTGACCGAAGAGGTGGAGACAGCCCTGTGTGTAGTAACCCCCACCGGCCACATCGAGTGGTGCAACGCGGCCGCACGTCGCGTTGTCGGAGAGGAGGCGGTGACACTGCCGAAAGACATTGCCGAAGCCGTTGCCAACGGAGCGGACGAGGTGAACGGGATGGCTCTCGCTGCCACACAGCTGAAAATTGAGGGCCGACAGCGCACCCTCGTCACACTCAAGGACGTACACCGACTGATGGAACAGCACGAGATGGAGGCATGGAAACAGCTGACACGCGTGCTGGCACACGAGATTCTGAACTCCATCACGCCCATCATCGCCATCATCGATTCGCTGCAGACACAGCTTCCCGAGGGCGAAACGGCCACAGGGCTGGCTGTCGTCGAACGCCGCTGCCGCTCGCTCCTCGCCTTTGTGGAGAGCTACCGCAAGCTGGCACGCGTGGAGAAGCCGAAGAAGACGACATTCGATGCACGTGAGTTCCTGGCCGACCTGAGCCAACTCTTCCCGCAATGCGAATACGAAGTGGAGCCCGAGGGACTCACGCTCACGGCCGACCGCGCACAGATGGAGCAGGTGATGGTGAATCTGCTGAGCAACGCAACGGAAGCCGAAGCCACCCACATCACACTGCGCGCACAGCCGCAGCGACTCACGGTCACCGACAACGGACAGGGGATGTCGCCGGAGGCCATGCAGCGAATCTTCACCCCATTCTTCACAACCAAGGCACAAGGCAGCGGCATCGGGCTGAGCCTATGCAAGCAGATTGTCACCCAACACGGAGGGCAAATCAGGGTGGAGAGTAAACCCGATGAGGGAACCACTTTCGACATCACACTGTAACGCAGGCCTGCGCACCGTGGTGCGACAGCCTGCGCAGCACGGTGCGACGCCCGTCGCACCACGTTGCGTTTTCAGGGGCTCCGTAATGCCATGCCAAAGCTGCGCATGTGCGCTGTGTGCGCCAAGTTGCAGAAACGCACATCGAACCGAGACCTTCAATTTATCACATTCAAATGTATATCAACACGTTACGAGTTTGGCACGATTTTTGTCTCCCATCTTGAATGGTATAGAATGCCTCTCGATTAAAAACGGATAAGAATAAACAACATGGTAAACTTCGACAAACTGAGCACAATGTTATGCCAAGCCTTGAAACGGCTTGAGCGCATGCCGGGCTACACGTTGCTGAGCATGCTGGGATTAGTCATCAGCCTGAGCGGCACAGTCATCATCGCACGCTATCTGCACCAGGAATGGACTGTCGATTCGTGGATACCGGGGCGAGAGCAGATTGCCCTTGCCATGATAACGGAGTATGACACCGAAGAACCCGATGTCAAGCAAGGCAGCATGATCGCACCGAAAGCGATAGAAGGCAGGCAGGCCATCAACGAGATGGAGGGCGTGGAGGCTGCCACGGAAGTGTGGCTGCGCAGCCTGCTCTCGGTGAAGCTGGAGGACGAGACCACCTTCACCGTCTGTGCCATCACGGCCGACAGCGACTTCGTCAAGGTATTCCCGCTCCAGGCCGTCGAGGGCACGCTGGACCTGCACACCGGTAGCAGTGCCATCATCAGCGAGACGCTGGCCCGCAAGCTGTTCCCGGGCGAGAGTGCCGTGGGGAAGACGTTTACGGCCGACAGCCGCCTACACACGGTGACGGGCGTCTTCCGCGAGCCCGCCACGAAGTCCACCCTGCACTATGAGATGGTGAAGACGGACGAGTTCCAAGGTGGTTACCTCAACAACACCTTGCAGCTCACCTTTGTCAGGCTGAAGGAGGGCATGACCCGCGAGCAGTTCAACGCACAGCAGGTGCGGCAGAGAGGCAAGAGGATAGTGATGAGGTTCGAGGACAATGAGGGCTTCTGGCAATACAATCTCGAGCCCTACGATGCCTTTCTGTTCATGACGAGCCATACCAACTGGCCCTCGGTGAATCATCCTGGTTCAAAGGAACACCTGTGGATGCTGCTGGCAGTGGGCGTGCTGCTCCTGCTCGTGGGCATCTTCAACTTCCTGAACCTCTATGCTGTCATGCGCCATACGCGAGACCACGAGATGAAGGTGCGCCGCATCTTCGGAGCCTCGCGGTGGAACATCTTCTCGATGCTCTACGTGGAGAACCTGCTCATCAGCGCTCCTGCCATGCTGGGCGTATGGATGGTCGTCGAACTGACGACGCCTCACATGAAGGACTGGTTCGCCATCGAGCAGATGACGATGCCCGCCTTCGACACCATGCTGTCCTTATCAATAATGTTCATACTTCCGTTGATAGCAACTGTGGGAAGGAGAAAGCGGAGTACACACGGGTCGGCCTCTTTCCTCTTCCTCCAATACTTCATCTCGCTGACCCTCATCACCGTGAGCCTCTACTACATGCGGCAGCTGCATCGAATGATGACGGCCGACCTGGGCTTCGAGACCGAGAACATCATCTCCTGCCTGCCATACACATCGGATATGTATATGCACGAGAATCCGGATAAGGAGATCTACGACCGACAACTCTTCAGGGAGCGCATGCGCGAGAGTCCCTTCGTGCGCGACCTCTGCGAGGATCAGGACTTTATGGGGAAGAAGTACATGGTGGATGACGTCAACGGGACGCAGATGTATTGGATGAACATGAACGAGCACGTACAGAACGTCATGGGGCTGGAGATTCTGGAGGGACGCGGTCTCTGCGACTCGCTCGACGGCAACGGGTACCACTGCCTCATCAACGAGACGGCGCTGAAACATCTGGGGCTGAAGAACTGGCGCACGGAAGGCATCACCCTC
>CAJOLZ010000028.1 GCA_905235575.1 uncultured Bacteroidaceae bacterium
GGTGCGACAGATGTCGCACCACGCTGCGTTTTGGAAGGAGGCACCTAACAGGCCTTTGAACGTCTGATATTTTGTGTGAAGAATGAGGTCTGTGAGCGGTCCTTATTTCACAATTATCTTTCGTCCACCGACGATATACAAGCCTGGGGCAAGGCCATCGGTGCGGAGTGTGCCGCCGCTGGATGTAGCAGTGCCCACACGACGCCCATCGAGCGTGTAAACCGGTTGCAGCAGGTCGAGCTTCTCCTCCTTCGTCAAGGCGATGGCTGTAGGTGACGATGGCACCTCGGGCAGCGGTATCGATGTGGTGAGCAGTTCGGCCGGAACAGGCTCGTTCAGAATGAAGTAGGCTTGTTGCGCTGTGGTGTTGGTGGCTTTGTCGCTGTACTCGAAGGCCGTTCCGGCTGCATTCAGATGATATGCGCCCGTGATACGCTCTTGTATGCTTGCCACCTGAAGACGGAAGATGTCGGAGTTCACGATATTGTTCACATCGCCGGTGCGATAGAAATCGACATCGGACGCAGCGAAACGGAGTGTCTTTCCAGCCAGTGATGCATCGGCCGCTATCAGGTAGGGCACCTGTGCCTTGATGCGTGTGACGGGGGTGAAGACGGGCATGCCGTCGTTGCCGGTGTATGCGAACTCGTATATCCAGAAGTGGTTGTCCTCGCCTGTGATGGCATATTCCTCGTCGTCGATGGAGAGTGTCTGAGGTTCGAAAGGCACCATGAATGTTTTCCACGCAGTGCCGTCGGTATCCTCGGCGAAGGTGTAGTTGAAGACACCCGTTGAAGCGCGGAAGGAGAAAGGCACATAGTAGGGATTGTCGTTGGCGATGACAATGGTGTCGGCCTGACTGCCATGGACGATATTCACATGGTCGTTCGACGAACGGATGTAGCTGGGCAAGGCGGTGTTGTCGGCAAAGACATAGATGGTGTTGGGGTTGGGATTGGCAGAGAGGCTGTTGAGATTGAAACCGTTCAGATATACTCCGGCAGCCGTTCTCGGGGTGTTGAAGCTTGACGAGAGGGAGGCGGCACCCATCGTTCCGTCGCTGCCCCAATACACTGCGCCGACCGAGAGGGCGTAGTAATGGTCGTTGTTCCATAGTCCTCCGTCGTTGAGGGAGCCTTCCTGATCGACATAATCAACGACGATGTAGTAATGTCGGTCGTAGTTGAGTCCGATGAACTGGAAATAGGTTCGCTCCGACTTTGAGGGTTGGATATTGAGTTCGACGGTCTTGGACTGTACTTGCCAATATACGTTTCGGTTGTCTTTGTCGCCCTGTTCCCAAATGCGAATCTTCACGCGGCCATCGAATGTCTGCTTGGCCACATTACGTATGGTTGCATAGCCCTCGAGACGGTTGCCATAGACCTTGGAACTGGAGGAATTGTTGATGACGATATTGGTGACGGTGAGATTGGCAGGCGTGGATGCCTCGGACGTTATGTCCACGGTGGTGTGGGCATACTCGACCTTGCCGTCGTTGTCGCAAATCCAGATGTCGTAAAGTCCCTCGGTATCGGGTGTGAAGTTGAAACTTACCGTCGTAGTGCCACCCTGAGCAACGGATACCGCAGTACGGGTTTCCTTTTTCCGGGCCATACCTCCGGTTGCCACAAAGAGAGACATCTCGCCATAGAACTCATCGGCCATGTTACGGAAGGTGACCTGAACGCCCTGCGAATTGTTCACCTGACAGTTTCCGGGGAATATGATGGTGTCTGCGGCGAGAGAAACGGAACGCTGGATGTGCTCGAGCGTGACATTGCCAGCGTTGTCGTAGTTGGCAAGGATGTATTCGCGCTTGACGTCGTAGGCAGGACGCCAGGTGCGATTGGTCGTGAGACGCGAAGCCGGGGTGAGTCGATAGCTGCCCTCCGGGAGACGTCCCTTCATATTTATCGTATAGGTGCGTGTCTCTCCATTAGGCACGGACATCATATTCTGAGCGATACCCACCTGGGTCAGGCTCTGTGTCTCCTCATCAAGATACAGCATTCCGGCAACAAAGCTACTCATACCACCGGTCTCGTTGCGGAAAGATGCGTTAATCGATGCGTAATTGCAGGTGACATTTGTCAGGGTGAGAGCGGTCGTAGACTCAGCCTTGACGTCGTCCGGCAAACGGACATGGAGCAGTGCCCCCTGTCCCATGGAATATCCGTCGGCAGTACTGCTGGCACCCATACCCGAGTTGTCTCCGGGGTTGAGCGACGTGACGATGAACCATCCGTCGCTGCTACCGCCCCATCCCCAGTTGACGTGGAAGAGTCCGTATCCATCGTAACCGTCAATGACAAAGGCATGACCACCTCCTGTGGAATATCCGCTGTACTCGATGGGATAACCCTCGGCAATCTCGTTGTAGAGAATGTCAATCCAATCGTCCACATCATAGTCGCTGCGTTTGAGCCACACGGCACTGTCGTCGAACCCAAAGTGCTTGACAATGGCATCGCGACATTGGTCGGTGTAAGCTCCTGACGATGCGCCGTAGCCCATCTTTACAGACTGCCCGCACAAGAGCATGAGCTTGGCAACAGCCATCCGTTGCTCCTCGGTTTCGTCGCCGGAATAGACTTCGCACATGTTTGCCCAGTCAATATCCGTCTTCGCAATCGCCTTGGCAGTGACAGTCTTTTGTGTTCCGTTGCTCAAGGTATAGGTGTTGGTCAGCGAGGGAATGGTGGAGACAGTCTGTGCGGGATATTTATAGAAATTGATTATCTGTGCAAAGGCCGTTGCAACACAACCCGAAGCCGGACGACCTGTGGTTCCGTCTTCCTTGTAGTAGTCCGGACACATGAGATTGTAGGGCTCACCTTGGTTCCACTGACTCTTGATGAGCGGAGCAATGCTGTGACGAGTGTATTTTATATTTGCCTTTAGACGAGCGGAGGTCTGAGGCGAATCGGCATCGTCGAGCGACTGTATCTCATCGGCATAAAGCTGGAGAAGCGACTGCATGTTCTCCGGCAGATTGTTCTCGTCGAACGAACCGTGGTCAACGTATCCAAGAATCTCTGGGGTGCGGCTGTCACCCGAAACAATCACATAGCCATTCTCGCCCCCTACATTATATATATAATAGGCAGGAGTTCCCGTTGGATCTTTCTTGCGCGGCACCTTATAAGGCGAATCGCTGGACATCATCGCAACGCCACGTTGAAGCAAGAAAGCACGGGCTGATGCCATCGCACTTTCTTTCCCAACGGGTTCGGCAAGAAGGAAATAAGGGAATAAGGCGAGGAAGATTGGAAGAAACGACCTTTTCACCTTACAGACTTATTACATTATATTTCTTTCGCGCAAAGCCAACTGCCATTTCCATGCCGTAGCAAGCACGTCGCCGAGTGGTGTATCGGCACGCCAGCCCAACTTCTCGTTGGCTTTATCAACATTACCCCACACTTTTTCGATGTCACCGGCACGACGACCAACAATCTTGTAGTTGAGCTTGACACCTGTGGACTGCTCGAAAGCATTGATAAGTTCGAGCACACTGGTTCCGCGTCCTGTGCCTATGTTGTAAATCTCTACAGACTCCTCCGTCTTGTCCTCCATGATGCGTGTCATAGCTGAGACATGAGCCTTTGCGAGGTCAACGACATAGATATAATCGCGAATGCATGAACCATCAGGCGTATTATAGTCGTCGCCAAAGACGCTGAGCTGTTCGCGGATGCCGATGGCTGTCTGCGTGAGATAAGGAATCAGATTCTGGGGAACGCCGTTGGGCATCTCACCGATGAGCGCTGTGGGATGAGAACCGATGGGGTTGAAATAGCGCAGGATGATGCTCTTGATGGGACTGCCGCTCTTGATGGTGTCCTGAATGATCTCTTCGTTAATCTGCTTTGTGTTGCCATAAGGACTCTCTGCCTTCTTGATGGGAGACTCCTCTGTGACAGGAAGCACATCGGGCTGTCCGTAAACCGTGCAACTGCTGGAGAAGATGATACCCTTCACGTTGTATTTGGGCATCAACTCCAGAAGATTAACGAGCGACAAGATGTTGTTGCGATAATACATCAAAGGCTTCTGAACACTCTCCCCCACTGCTTTGCTGGCTGCGAAATGAATGATGCCGCTAATGTCGGGATATTTGCGGAACACAGCTTCTGTGGCATCATAATCGCGGAGGTCCACTTTCTCGAAAGCCGGTCGCTTGCCGGTGATCTTCTCTATGCCGTCAATAACATCGGCCTGACTGTTGCTCAAGTTGTCAACAATAACAACTTCGTATCCTGCATTCTGCAATTCAACGGTTGTGTGGCTTCCAATGAAACCTGTACCGCCAGTAACTAATATCGTCTCTTTCATGTTACTTATTTCTTTTGAGGTTATTAAATGGAGAATAATTTACTTAAGCCGTTGTCAACTCCACTGAAGCCCATGAAGGCCATTGACAGCAGACCTGCTGTGATGAGAGCGATGCTCATACCCTGCAATGCTTTGGGTACCGGCATCATGGAAAGATGTTCGCGCAGTCCGGCAAAGACAGTCAAAGCCAGACCAAAGCCAAGTGCCGTACACAACGCGAACCAGGTTCCTGTTATCAGATTCGGTGTGAGACCTGCCGTAGCATAGGTGCCATTGGCTACAAGAATGGCAACTCCTAGGATACAGCAGTTTGTTGTGATAAGTGGAAGAAATACTCCGAGCGCCTGATAGAGGGCAGGAGAAACCTTCTTCAACACAATCTCAACCATCTGCACCAAGGCTGCGATCACCAAGATGAAAGCAATCGTCTGAAGGTACTCCAGATGAAATGCGTTGAGGACATAAACTTGAATCAGATAGGTCACAATTGTGGCGATGGTGAGCACAAAGGCCACTGCAGCACTCATGCCAAGTGCGGTGCTCACTTTTTTACTGACACCAAGAAACGGACAGATGCCTAAGAATTGTGACAGAACGATGTTGTTAACGAATACTGCCGTTATGAAAATCAAAATGTATGCCATAGCTATGCCTTCTTTATCTTGTTAATTAATGCCATCAAATAGCCAAGAGCGATGAATGCGCCTGGTGCCAACACAAATATCAATGCGCCAAAATCCTCGGGGAATACTGGGATTGAGAAGATGCGTCCAGTTCCGAGCAACTCGCGGACAGCACCGAGCAGGGTCAGGGAAAGCGTGAAGCCGATGCCCATGCCAAGTCCGTCAAGGATACTGCTCACAGGACCGTTTTTAGCAGCAAATGCTTCTGCACGACCTAATATGATACAGTTCACAACAATCAGCGGGATGAAAAGACCAAGAGAAGCATAGACCGAAGGTACATAGGCCTGAAGACACATCTGCAAGATAGTAACCAACGAGGCAATCACAACGATGTACGACGGGATGCGTACCATGTCGGGTATCAGATTCTTTATAAGAGATATGATAAGATTACTGAATACCAAAACGGACAGCGTGGCTAATCCCATCGACATACCGTTGAGAGCGCTGCTCGTTGTACCCAACGTCGGGCACATTCCCAGCAAGAGAACAAAAGTGGGGTTCTCTTTTATTATTCCGTTTAATAAAACTTTCATTCCTTTCATTGCAGACCTCCTTTCTAATTGTTGTGCTGAGGCGTAGCGCCACTCTGCACATCCTCGTTACTGTTGTTCATCGCAGCGTATGCTGAGTTCACAGCGCGCAGGAAGGCACGGCTGGTGATTGTGCTGGCCGTAATGGCATCCACATCACCTCCGTCCTTACTTACGGTCATGTTATTTGTCTTGGGAGACATGCCGATGATGTTTCCCTTGGCACCCTCTTGAAACCATTTGTCGGCCTTAGCACCCAGTCCCGGTGTCTCTTTTGTCTTCAGAATCTTATAACCGAGGATGGTACCCTCATAATCAAAGCCAACAAGAATTGTCAACGTTCCTCCGAAGGCATTACCATCCTCCGACTTCACGGCGATTCCTTTGTCTGTACGATAAACAATGCACTGATTCAGTGTATCTTTTCTCTGCACATCTACATTGTCTGCCTTGAGCACTTCAATGACACCTGCAGCTTCCGATTTCGATTCGTTCTCACTTATCAAAGGAAATGTCTTGGCGTTGACATAACCCAACGCACCGCCAGCCACCACTGCGATAATCGTCAGCACGGCCAGCATGTTATACCATGTCGATTCTAACTTTTTCATTTCTTCTTCTCTCCGAATCTTTTGGGTTTACAATAGGTATTTATCAGCGGAGTGAACGCATTCATAATCAAGATGGCAAAGCTCATACCTTCGGGATATGCGCCCCAGTTACGAATTACTACGGTCAGTGCACCGATGCAAACGCCATAGATTATCTGACCCTTACCACTCATAGGACTTGTCACATAATCCGTTGCCATGAAGCAGGCTCCCAGCATCAGGCCACCGCTCATCAAGACGTATTGCGGAGCAGCATAATACGGTGCTGAGAGATGAAGCAGGCCCGAAAGAACGAACACTGTTCCAAGGATGCTGACGGGAATATGCCATGTGATTATCTTACGGCAGAGCATGTAGATAAGACCTGCAAGCAGACATATTGCACTGACTTCTCCCAGCGAACCGCCGGTCTGTCCTATCAGCATCTCGAGACTCGAAGGTAAATCCTTCAGCAACGAAGCATCGCCTGTCGATATCGCATTCTGCATGAGACTCAACGGAGTGGCTCCAGTCGTCGCATCGGTATAGGATGTCAACTGTCCTGCCACAGGCCATGTCGTCATCTGTTGCGGGAAACTTATCAACAAGAACACGCGACCTACTAAAGCTGGATTGAAAAGGTTGGCACCAAGGCCGCCAAACGACATCTTGCCGACGCCGATTGCAAAAAGCGCGCCCAAGATGATAATCCACAGCGGAAGGTTGCTCGGCAGGTTAAAGCCCAAGAGAAGTCCGGTCAGGATGGCACTTCCGTCGGTAATGGTCGTGGTCTTGCGACCATAAAGGAATCTGGTGATTGCCCATTCGAAGAATACGCAAGACACCACAGCCGTGGCTTCAACAATCAAGGCGCCAATGCCGAAGAAGCAGAACGAGGCAATCAATGCCGGCAGCAACGCAAGGCAAACGCCATACATGTTTTTCTCCACAGAGTCACCACCATGGACGTGAGGAGAAAGAGATATTACAAATTTATTCATATTCTGTTCATTTGTATAATCATAAAACAAAGGACTCAACGGTCACAAGAGTTATTTGGCGTTTCTTGCCCTGATGATGCCCATCACCGTTGTCTTTCCGACACGTATGTTGTCCAGCAAAGGACGGCGGCTCGGACAGGTGAAGGCACAGGAGCCACACTCGATACAACTCACGATGTCATTCTGCTCTGCTTCGTCCCACATCTGCTTGTGGCTCAGAGAAGCAAGCAGGAAAGGTTCAAGTCCCATGGGGCATGCCTTGACACACTTGGCACAGCGGATACAGGGACGAGCCTCGCCGCGTAATGCTTCATCACCAGTCATCAGGAGCAGACCGCTCGAACCTTTCGTCATGGGAACTTCCAGCGACAGGAGCGCCTTGCCCATCATGGGACCGCCACCGATTATCTTACCCGTATCTTCGGGAACACCACCACATTCGTCCACAAGTTGTTGGAACGGTGTGCCCAAACGAGCTCGAAGGTTAGAAGGTTTATCCAGTCCCTTACCCGTTACGGTTATGATTCTGTCGATGAGAGGCTTGTTCTTCATCACTGCCTCGTAGATGGCAAAGGCTGTACCAACGTTCTGCACCACAGCACCCACGTTGATGGGGATGGCTGGCGGCGCAGGTACCTGTCGTCCAATCACTGCATCGATGAGCTGTTTCTCGCCACCCTGAGGGTATTTCACCTTCAGAGGCACGATTTCAATACCGGCATAATTCTTTGCCTTCTCCGTCATCAGGGCGATGGCGTCTGGTTTATTGTTCTCAATGCCGATGAAACCTTTCTCAACGCCCACTGCTTTCATTATCAACTGGGTGCCGACGAGAATCTCGTCCGTGTGTTCCAACATCAGACGATGGTCGGCTGTGAGATAAGGCTCGCATTCCACGGCGTTGATAATCACGCAGTCTGCTTTCTGTCCGGGAGGAGGTGACAGCTTTACATGGCATGGGAACGTAGCACCGCCAAGTCCAACGATGCCAGCCCATTTCACTTTTTCTACGATAGCTGCCGCGTCCAGTTCGGGGCGGTCAGCCAAGGTTACCAAGTCATTCGTACGGTCAATGGAAGACTCCCATTCGTCACCGTCCACATCAACATAGACAGCCATTCTGCGCGTGCCGCTTGCATCCAGTGCGACATCCACCTTAGCAACCTTTCCGCTCACACTCGAGTAAACCGGTGCACTCACAAATCCGCCAGCCTCGCCCAGCAGCGTGCCTACTTTCACTTCGTCACCCTTCTTCACAACAGGTTTCGCAGGAGCACCAATGTGTTGGAACATGCTGAAGACGGCCTGTTTCGGCAGCTGAGCGTCCCGTATCGGACTTCCGGCTGAGAGTTTACACTCCGCGGGATGAACTCCACCTATCTTAAATGTTTTCATATCGTTGCTTGTTCGTTGTTCTCATTAGTCGTTTCTTCTGTCTTGGGCTTACGCGGAGGGAAGTTGAATGCCTTGATGGCACCGCGCGGACATGCCTCTTCGCACTTGCGGCACAGGCGGCATTTCTCTGGATCGATGTAAGCCAGGTTGTTTGCAAGCGTGATAGCCTCGAACTTGTCGCACGTCTTGACACATTTGCCACAGCCGATGCAGCTCGCCTTGCAAGCCTTCGTTGCCAGAATACCCTTGTCGCGGTTGCTGCAGGTCACAGCCATTCGTCTGCCCTTCGGTCCCTTGGGGCGCAATTCGATGATCAGTCTGGGACATGCCTTCGTACAAGCACCGCAGCCCGTACATTTTTCTTCGTCCACCTCGGCGATACCCGTTGTCGGGTTTACCTTGATGGCACTGAAGATACAGGCGCGCTCACAGTCGCCCTCACCCAGACAGCCGTAGGCACAGAGCGTCTCGCCCATGCCGGTCATCTGCTGAACACGACAACTGCGCTCTCCGTCGAACGTCAGGCCATGGTCGCGCACCTCGCAAGTTCCGGCGCAACGCACCACAGCCACCTTAGCCACGGCATCGGCCGCCTGCATACCCAAGATGGAAGCCACACGCTCCATCACCGGCGCACCACCAACGGGGCACAACATTCCGTCCAGACTGCCACCGTCGGCAGCTTTCACACAAGCTGAGGCAAAACCCGAACAACCGGGATAGCCACATCCACCGCAATTGGCCTGAGGCAGTACCTCCGAAACCTGCGCCAGCCGAGGGTCTTCGACCACCGCAAAACGGCGCGAAGCAACATACAACACCAGCGCAGCTACAAAGCCTGTCAAGCCAAGTACAACCACTGCAATCAAAATTACATTCATATCTTAGTTCTTAATTTGTCGAATTACGCATTTTGCACATTATGAATCGAGAATTGAAGCTGCTTCTTCAGCCTGTTTCGTCCCAGAGTCAGGAAGCAGAAATAGAGTGCCACAGCCAGCAACGACGACAGCGCAGCCGTCACCTCGTCGCAGCCTGCCAGCACCATGACTGTCAGCACCGCCATCACCACAACGAGCGGAATCACATAGGCAACCACGATGGCATATCGGGACTGGGCAGTCGAGCCTGTAATCTCCACCTGCTGCCCCACCTCGAAAGGTTGCAATGTCTCTACTTCAATCAGACGATGCCCCGATTCTCCGCTGCGGCAGATGCGAGCAGCCGAACAGGCCGCGCACGCCGACGATTGCGATACGCGCACCGTCACACGACCTTCCTCAACCTGTTCAATCACACCGCTATGGCTAATCGTATTTTCCATTCCTGCTTGCGCAAATTTTGGCTCTTTCTTGAGACAAATTCTCTCTAAAAGCATACAAAGTTAATAAATATATGGAACACGCGCAAGCGTATGAGACAATTTTTCGGGGAGGACCTCAATTTTACCTCCAAAAACGCACCGTGGTGCGACGGGCGTCGCAGCGTGGTGCGGAGGCTGTCGCAACGTGGAGCGACATACGTCGAACCGCAGTGCGTTTTGTGAAGGCTCCGCAAACGAAGCTATAGGATACAAAAACAGGGAGCCGGAGGATGCTCCAACTCCCTTTGCTGCAGAGCGATAGACGGGACTCGAACCCGCGACCCTCGGCTTGGGAAGCCAATGCTCTACCAACTGAGCCACTATCGCAATGGTTTTTCTTTCGGATGCAAAATTACGATGTTTCCGCGATACCGCCAAATAAATGCGTGTATTTTCATTTGCTTTTTGTTTGGAATCATCGAAAAAAGGACTAACTTTGCAAAAGATATGAAGGGAATTCATCCAATTCTTTTTAAGCGAGCGTTAAACTAAAGTTTCAACAAGTAAATGTAAAATTATGAAAAAGAAATTTGTATGCACCGTATGTGGATACGTTTACGAAGGAGCTGAGCCTCCCGAAAGATGTCCGCAGTGCCGCGTTCCGGCAAGCAAGTTCAAGGAACTGAAGGAAGATGAGGAGCAGGTCTATGTGACCGAGCATGTTATTGGCGTTGCTAAGGACTGCCCCGAGGAAATCATGAAGGGTCTGAAGTCGAACTTCGAGGGCGAATGCACCGAGGTGGGTATGTATCTCGCCATGTCACGCCAGGCCGACCGCGAGGGTTATCCCGAAATTGCTGAGGCCTTCAAGCGCTACGCTTTCGAAGAGGCCGACCATGCCAGCCGTTTTGCAGAGCTGATTGGCGAGGTGGTTTGGGATACCAAGACGAATCTGGAGAAGCGCGCTCAGGCCGAATGTGGTGCCTGCGCCGGTAAGATGGAGATTGCCAAGGCTGCCAAGGCTGCCAACCTCGATGCCATCCACGACACCGTTCACGAGATGGCTAAGGACGAGGCTCGTCACGGACGCGGCTTCGAAGGTCTGCTGAAACGCTACTTCGGCAAGTAGACACTCGTTATTATTCTAAAAGACAAGAGGGTGAAAGGCTTCAAAAACCTTTCACCCTCTTGCTGTTATGTCAGTCCGACTCGGTCAAATCGGATTTAATTTTTGTCATTGTCTTTTAATGGATCTCTCGCAGCATGCATCCACCATGGGTCGTGCTGGTCCGACTGCGCCTGTCGCGACGAGGTTGGGTGTGAGGAGTTGCGCACTCGGCTGAGTGTCTCGGGCATCATCTGCAGGAAGCTGGCGATGTGAACCAACGGGGCGCGCAGGACAATCTCGGGCTTTTCGCGCAAAAGTCGTTCATATCGTTCGGAGGCGTTCTCGAAGCGCTGGCTGTCGGCATGTTCCTGACTGCTGATGGCCACGTGCTCCAGTATCTTGCGATAGAGCATGGCTATCTCGAGATTGCGCTGCATGAGCAGGTGGAGGTCGTCGTAGGGAATAGCGAAGAGTTCGCTGTTCTCAAGGGCTTCCACGATGAGACGACTGGGTTCTTGCTTCAGGAAACTTTCTATGCAGAAGACGATGCGCCCCTCGAATGAGAAGTGCTCGGTGACGTCTTTCTTGTTTTTGTAATAGTATTGACGCACCATGCCCTTTTCTACAAAATAGAGCGCACGGCAGATGGTTCCTTCGCGAAGGATGGTATCGCCTTTCTGGAACTTGAGAGGTTGCAGGATGGTGCTGAGCGCCTCGATGCCCTCGTCACTGAGCGGACAATATAGTCGCGCTATTTCTCTGGCTATATCTTGAAGTCTTGACATGGTATAGTGTTGATTTAGAATGCTTAGTCCAGTTTGAGCACGGCCAGGAATGCCTTCTGCGGCACCTGCACGTTGCCTATCTGCTTCATGCGTTTCTTGCCTCGTTTCTGCTTCTCGAGCAGCTTTCTCTTACGTGTGATGTCGCCTCCGTAGCACTTCGCAAGCACATCTTTGCGCACCTGCTTGACGGTCTCACGGGCGATGATCTTGGCACCGATAGCTGCCTGGATGGCGATGTCGAACTGTTGTCGGGGCAGCAGGTCTTTGAGTTTCTCACACATCCTGCGCCCGAACGACTCGGCATTGTCGGCATGGGTGAGGGTGCTAAGTGCATCCACAGGCTCGCCGTTGAGCAGGATGTCCATCTTCACGAGCTTGCTGGGACGGAATCCGTCCTGATGATAGTCAAACGACGCATAGCCTTTGCTGATGCTCTTCAGCTTGTCGTAGAAGTCGATGACGATTTCTCCCAAAGGCATGGCGTAGTGCAGCTCCACGCGGTTTCCGCTGATGAACTCTTGTTTGAGCAACTCGCCACGCTTGCCGAGGCAGAGCGTCATGATGGGACCGATGTAGTTGGCTGTGGTGATGATGGTTGCATGAATGTATGGCTCCTCGATATGGTCGATGAGCGTCGGGTCGGGCATGCCGCTGGGATTGTGCACTTCGCGCATCTCGCCGTGTTTGTCATAGACGCGATACGAGACGTTAGGCACGGTGGTGATGACGTCCATGTCAAATTCGCGGTCGAGCCTCTCCTGGATGATTTCCATGTGGAGCAGACCGAGGAAACCACAACGGAATCCGAAGCCCAAGGCAACAGAACTCTCAGGCTGGAACGTCAGCGAGGCGTCGTTCAGCTGCAGTTTCTCGAGACTTGCACGCAGGTTCTCGAAATCCTCCGTCTCGATGGGGTAAACGCCGGCAAAGACCATCGGCTTCACTTCCTCGAAACCCGAGATGGCTTCGGTGCAGGGACGCGAGACGTGTGTGATGGTGTCGCCCACCTTCACTTCGGTGGCTGTCTTGATACCTGAGACGATGTATCCCACGTCGCCGCAATGTAGCTCGTTGCGCGGAATCATATCCATCTTCAGCACACCGATTTCGTCGGCTTTGTATTCTTTTCCCGTATTGATGAAAGCCACCTGGTCGCCGCTGCGGATGGAACCGTTCACGATTTTGAAATAGGCGATGATGCCACGGAACGAGTTGAAGACGGAGTCGAAGATAAGGGCCTGCAGGGGTGCGTCTTCGTCGCCCTTTGGCGAGGGTATGCGCTCGACCACTGCATTCAGTATGTCCCCCACTCCTTCGCCGGTGCGGGCACTGGCACGTATTATCTCTTCGCGGCGGCATCCCAACAGGTCGACGATTTCGTCCTCCACCTCTTCGGGCATGGCATTGGGCATGTCGCATTTGTTGATGACGGGAATTATTTCGAGGTCGTGGTCGATGGCCATGTAGAGATTGCTGATGGTCTGAGCCTGCACGCCCTGTGTGGCATCCACCACCAGCAGTGCGCCCTCGCAGGCTGCGATGCTGCGGCTCACCTCGTAGCTGAAGTCAACGTGTCCCGGTGTATCAATAAGATTGAGTGTATATTTCTCGCCCTCATAGTCATATTCCATCTGGATGGCGTGGCTTTTGATGGTGATGCCGCGCTCGCGTTCCAGGTCCATGTCGTCCAACATCTGTCCCTCGGTCACCTGAATGGTATTCGTCATTTCCAGGAGACGGTCGGCCAGTGTGCTTTTTCCATGGTCTATATGGGCTATGATACAGAAATTTCTTATGTGTTTCATCTTTCAACAGTCGGATATATTCATCGACCTACAAAGTTACGGCGATTTTATTTATTTTGCAAAGAAAATGACGTTGTTTCGATGTCGCGAAGTAATTTTATTCCGAATTGACGGAGACAAGATGCACTTCATTCAAAAAAACGCACCGTGGTGCGCAGCCCGTCGCAGTGTGGTTCGACAGCCGTCGCAACGTGGTGCGTTGCACGTCGCACCGCAGTGCGTTTTCCAAAGAGGATAGTAAGTTCGAGAAAATCCAGCCAATTCTTGTTTTTCTTTGTGCATTTCAGTAACTTTGCGAGACCGAAATACATTTTATGCTATGAAATACATTGGAATCGATATTGGCACGAGCAGCATCTGCGGTGTGCGCTACGACGCGACATCCGGCGAGAGTGTCGCACTGACAAAAGCCAATCCGAGCAACATTGCGACCGCCGAAGCATGGGCTTTTCAACAGGATGCAAACCAGATTCTTTCGACAGTGAAATCGCTCCTCGACGAACTCATGACGGACGAGGTGACGGCCATCGGCTTTTCGGGACAGATGCACGGAATGCTCTACGTGGACGACGAGGGGCGCGCCGTGAGCCCACTCTATACGTGGCAGGACGGCAGCGGTGACCAGCCGTTCTGCGACGGGATGAGCTACGCCGGTTGGCTCACGCAGCAGACTGGCTATCAAGTTTCTACGGGATACGGGCTGACCACGCATTTCTATCATCTGCAACAGGGAACGGTACCCGTCGAGGCCCGTGCGCTGTGTACGGTGATGGACTTTGTGACCATGAATCTATGCGGCTCAAAACGACCCCTCTGCGAGCCGTCGAACGCTGCCAGTCTCGGGCTTTTCGACAAACAACGTCTTTGTTTCGATGCGGAAGCGCTCCGTCGCTCTGGCATCGACCCAGTGATGCTGCCCACGGTGGTGAGCGCCGATACGACGGTCGGCACCTATAAAACCGACGGTCGCGAGCTGCCCGTTTTTGTGGCCATCGGCGACAATCAGGCGAGCTTCCTGGGCTCGGTCGACAAGAGAGAAGAGAGTGTGTTGGTGACCATCGGCACGAGCAGCCAACTCTCGGTTTTCACGCCCCAATATGTGGAGGTGGACGGTCTCGACACACGTCCACTGCCCGGCGGCGGATACATCCTGGTGGGAGCAGCGCTCTGTGGCGGATGTTCGCTGGCGATGCTGAAGGATTTCTTCAGTCAGACCGTGGAACAGTTTGGCGGTCAGAAGATAACAGATGATAAGATTTACGATCTGATGTTCACAGACCGCCCTGCAAAGGATACGGCTCTGAAGGTCGAAACGACGTTCGAGGGCACACGCCTCGACCCCACTCGTCGCGGTTCCATCACGGGCATCTCGCTTCGCAATTTCACCCCCGAGACGCTGGTCGAAGGCTTCCTTCACGGCGTTTGCGACGAGCTGCACGACTTCTACTCTGCCCTACCCGCCTCCATCCGCGAGGGTCGAACCACGCTCGTCGGCTCCGGCAACGCGCTGCGACGCAACGGTCGTCTGCGTGATGTCCTGAGCGACACCTTCGCACTGCCTCTCGCCCTCACGCAAAATGCTGAGGAAGCAGCCATGGGAGCAGCCAGAAACGCGGCCTATAATACGAAGTGATGCACAACGCCCGACTGCTGCTGTTCGCCATTTTTGCTGCCGGATGCCTGCAAACGCATGCGGAGCGAATGCCTCGCCTCAAGCGAAGCATCCACTGGGCGGACAGTATGCTCACGGTGCGATACCTGCACTCCGACATTGACACGCTCTACATCACCCGACCTCCGACGATGTGGACTGTCAAGGCGCGCTTCAACATTTCTGCATCAAGAATCCATATTAAAGGAATGTACGACGACGTCAGCTTCGCGTCGAAAATGGATGCCAAACGGAAAAGCACCCTGAGCGCCGCCATCAACTATTGCGGAATATCTGTCGGGCTCTCCATCAACCCTGCGAAGCTACTCGGTCGCTACAACGACACCGAAGCGAACATCCACTCGTACGGGAAACGCACCGGCTTCGATATCGTGTACCAGAATGCGCACAACTTCAAGGGATGGTACGAGAGCGACGTGGAGGAACGCATCTCGTTGCCAGCCGATATCATGTCACTTCGAGCCGTCACCGCCAGCGCATATTATGTCTTCAACCACCGCCGCTTCTCCTATCCCGCAGCGCTCTCCCAGTCGTACATCCAGCAACGCTCCTGTGGCAGTGTCCTGATGGCTGCCTCCTATCAGGGCCAGCTGGCGAAAATCCATGAGGCGATTGACTCGAAACTGCGTGTGCACAACATCGGCGTTGGCGTGGGCTATGGCTACAACTACGTGCCGTCGCACAAGTGGCTCATCCACCTCTCGGCCTTACCGACAATCATCGTTTACAGCCACGCCACCACGCGCGTGGACGATGAACGAACGCGGTTGAAGTACGATTTCCCCGAGTTTATTTTCACCGGACGATGCGCCGTGGTGAGACAGATAAACAGATATTTCGTGGGTGCCACCGTCGTCTATAACCTCACCCACATCGGCAGTTCGAGACATCTGCAAGTCGATAACAGCCAGATGCGAGCCCGTGCCGTGGTCGGCTACCGATTCTAACAGATAAGACAGCACAGGAAATATGAAGAACCAGAAAACCAACGAGATATGACAAGCAACTTTTCCGACGAAATACGACGCGAACAGCTCATACGGCAGATTGAACATGCCATTGCGCACCTCACGCTCCCCGAACTGGAAGCGCTCTACTACGACATGTCCACAAAGAACCACATCAACGACGACGTTTCGTCTGTCGGCGAATGGGATTAAAACCCGCTCAAATCTATTTTTACATTGCCACGGAATTTTGTATTACAATTATCTGAGCGAGTATCCGAGCTAAACAGAAAAAGTGGTGTAAGACCACGGACTTTTGCATGTCGCACCACGGTCTTCCGACCATCACGACGTGCCGTGATTGCGCGAGAATCGCGTATTTCCGGGCAAAGTTCAGGCCGACGCAGAAAAACGCAATTTTTGGAACACTTGATTATCAGCAACATAGTCTTTCAACAAACTGCAAAACTACCCGAAAAACGCCAAAAATGGGCCAAAATCGGGTCATTTTGGGTACACCCCCGTCTGGCGCAGCGCCGCAAAACGGTAAGAAAACACGACGCAGCACATTCCGAATATCGCATCTAATTTAAGCCAATCGGGTTTATACCATAATCGCCTTTTGAAATCATACGAAATTCGTCGGAAAATGCTTCTCATAACGCGCGTACATTATATTATTAATTACGTCGGACGAAGTTTCCGACGCCATAGATGCATGAAAATGAGAGGCAAACGACAAATTCGTTCTTGAAATGTTTGTCGCGAGAAATGGCAAACAAAGTTTTCCATCGAAAAACCCAACAAGACAGCACAAACAAACATTTTGGAAAACTTTTGGTGTAAGTCCAAACGTTAAACTAATTGTTTATCAACAACATAACTTTTTGTTTTGGAAAACTTTTAATTTTTCCGCATTTTTCGTCTTGTAATTTTTGGATAATTCGCGAAAGCATTCTATCTTTGTAGTCGAAATAACAAATAAACCTGAAAAGACGTAATAACACGCAGCAATGATTGTAATCAAGAGAGACGGGACCAAAGTTGAGTTCCAGAGAAACAAAATCAAGAATGCCATTGTCGGTGCATTCAAATCCGTGTCGGATCTCGACGACGATCGTATAAACGAGATAGCCACCGACCTGAGCGAGAGCATCTCGGTGCGAAACGGATTTACGGTGGAAGAAATCCAGAACCGTGTCGAGTTCGCGCTGATGCAGAACGGCTACTATGCCGAGGCCAAGTCGTATATCCTCTATCGTCAGCAGCATGCCGAGGCGCGCTTCATCAAGGCACGTATCGACTACATGAACGAGTACAGCAGCAGTAACGACAACGCCGCTACTGCCAGCGAAACAGATGCCAACGCCAACGTCACGATGAAGAACGTGGCAAACCTGGAGGGCGAAGTGTATAAGACCACCAACCGCGTGATTCAGCGACAGCGCATGAAAGACAAGCTGAACCAGCTCTACCCCGAGGTGGCAAAGCAGTATGAGCAGGACCTGAACCACCATATTATATATACGCACGACGAGGCCAGCACCCCTGTGCTGAAGCAGTATTGCATGGCTGTGAGCCTCTACCCCCTGATGACAGACGGCGTGGGTAACATAGACGGTGTGACACCCGGCCCGCCAAACGACCTCCAATCGTTCTCCGGACAGATCTCCAACCTCACCTTCCTGCTCTCGTCGCAGTGCAAGGGTGCCGTCGCATTTGGCGAATACTTCGTGGTGCTCAACTATTACATCGTGGCTGAATACGGTCCTCAGTGGTACAACCGCCTGGACGATGTCACGACCACTGCATGCTGCCTGCAGCAGCGCACCGTCCGCGACAACATCTTCAAGGCCTTCAAGCAGTTTGTCTGGGGCATCAACCAGCCTGCCGGAAACCGCAGCTACCAGTCGCCCTTCACCAACGTCTCCTACTACGATCACACCTACTTCGACTCGCTGTTCTCCGACTTCTGCTATCCCGACGGCACACGTCCCGAGTGGAAAGCCATCGACACGCTGCAGCGAATGTTCATGAAGTGGTTCAACAAGCTGCGTCTCAAACAAGTGCTCACTTTCCCGGTGGAGACCATGGCCATGGTGTACGACCCCGAGACCAAGGACATCATCGACAAGGACTACAAAGATTTCACTGCCGAAATGTATGCCGAAGGTCATTCATTCTTCACCTACATCAGCGACAGTGCAGACAGTCTGGCATCGTGCTGCCGTCTGAAGAACGAGCTGACAGAGAACACCTTCAACCCCACCAGCGGACTCACAGGTGTGATGACCGGTAGCTGCAACGTCATCACGCTGAACATCAACCGCATCGTGCAGGACGCCAAGCGCACGGTCAAGGGTACGGAGGGCGACCACGACTTCTACGCCTTCCTGCGTCTCTACCTGTCCAACATCCTGGAGCGCGTCTATAAGTACCACATTGCCTACAAGACCATGCTCTACGAAATGGAAGACCGCAAGATGTTCGCAGCCTCTAACGGCGGATATATCTACATCAGCAAGCTATACAGCACCATCGGCATCAACGGTCTGAACGAGGCCGCACGCTTCCTGAACCTCGACGTGAGCAACAATCCCGAGTACATCAAGTTCCTGCAGCTCATTCTGGGTACCATCAAGGAAGAGAACAAGCGCCACAGCATCCACGACAAGAAGCGGCCCTTCCTCTTCAACAGCGAAGTCGTGCCTGCCGAAGGACTCGGTGGCAAGAACTACAAATGGGACAAGGAAGACGGATACTGGGTGCCCGAGGACGAGAACCTCTACAACTCGTACTTCTACAATGCACACGACGAGACACAGGTGCTCGACAAGTTCATCCTCCACGGACGTCAGACCTATCAGTTCACCGACGGCGGCAGCGCACTGCACTGCAACCTGCAGGATCACCTCTCGAAGGAGCAGTACCTGAAGCTGATAGACTTCGCCATCGAGAACGGTACGAGCTACTACACGTTCAACATCCCCAACTCGAAGTGCGAGGACTGCGGACACATCATCAAGAAACCTGTCGATGTATGTCCCTGCTGCGGCTCGACCAACATCACACAATACACACGCATCATCGGTTATCTGCGTCCCATACCTGCCTTCGGACGCGACCGTCAGATCGAAGCAGCCAAGCGCACATACAGCTGCAACTTCTAACATCTCACACATACGCCCGTCCCAGGATATGAGCCTGAGACGGGCGTTTTCTTTTCTACAATCATGCTGAAATACGTTGAAACAAAAGAAGTCTTCGCCGAAATACCCGACGAGATAACACTGGCCATCAGCATTAGCGGCTGTCCCGTCAGATGCAAGGCATGTCACAGCAAGTACCTTTGGAACGACATCGGCGAGCCGCTCACTGTCGAAGCGCTTGCCCTCATGGCAGAGAAGCACCGAGGCGTCTCGTGCATCTGCTTCATGGGAGGCGACAACGACCCGGCCGAGGTGAACCGTCTGGCAGCATGGGTCAAGGGGAACACCACCATCAGCACGGCGTGGTACAGCGGTCGTGACGAGATTTCGACAGAGATAGAACTGCAGAACTTCGACTACGTGAAGATAGGTCGATACGACGAAGAGGCTGGTCCGCTCAACTCCGGAAAGACCAATCAGCGGCTGTGGCGCGTGAATCACGACACCGACGGGCATCATCTCACAGACATCACACACCGTTTCTGGAAGCATTAAGTTAGGCCCGAACGACCGATTCGTGTTAAAAAATATAAACAGCTATTGCATCTTTCGACACTTCGTCGTACCTTTGCAGCCCAGAGACTGTTACTCAATTACAATTACACAATTTGTCAACTATGAAAAAGTATCTGACATTAGTCGCAGCGCTTGCCATGCTCGCAACCGCTTGCCAGTCGAACAAGAGCCAGGAAACGACGGTCGAAGAGGAACAAGCCGAATCGACAGAGATTGCATTTGAGGTAGCCCAAAACTACTTCTTCCGCAACGACCAGGAAATCCCCGAGACGCCCAAGATAACCACGGCCGAGGAGTTCGAGACCTACTTCGGTATGGCTGCCACCATGAGCCCCGACGGGAAGCCCACTGCCATCGACTTTGACAAACAATTTGTGGTGCCATTCGTAATGCCCGCCACCGACATTGACACCGAGATAACCCCCGTGAAGGTAGAGAAAGACGGCGACAAGCTGTGCTGCACCTTCTCCATCAAGCAAGGCGAACAGCAGTCGTTCACCATTCAGCCCCTCTCCATCATCATCATCGACAAGGCCTACGAGGACCTGGATGTCGAACTCTGCGCCGTATTGTAATCCTCGGTTCGGAATTCTACGCACCACGCTGCGACAGCCTACGCACCACGCTGCGACACACGTCGCAACGTGGTGCGTTTTTTGTAGGGGCGTGGGTTTTGTCATTCTTTAACACCCGACGTTGTCGGGTAGAAGCGGCAAAGCCGAGCGCAGAGTGCCCAACGGGCCGATGAATCTCTGAGAAGCGAACGTCCTGCGAGAGATTCTTCTTCAACACCCACTAACGTGGGCAGAAGCGGCAAAGCCGAGCGCGCTTCGCTCTGAATGACAAGTTTGTTTATGACTTACACAACACCAATTCTTCCATCGGCACCCTTTTGTCATTCTTCAACACCCGACGTTGTCGGGCAGAAGCGGCAAAGCCGAGCGCAGAGGCGAACGTAGTGACCCGAAGAATCTCACCGAGGACTTGCCATCACTCCCCTTTAGGAACTAAGAATGTCATTCATCAAAAAAAATCCTCCAAATCCTTGCATAGTAGGACAATCCTTCGTATTTTTGCACGAAAGAAAAACAAACCTAAAACAAGCAATTATGAGAAGAACGTCATTAAAAAAGATTCTTGCAGCACTCATCCTGCTGTTCTCACCACCATGCTGGCACAGAAGGAGGCCTATGCAGTGTATACGGAGAATAACACGACGCTCACTTTCTATTACGACACGCAGCGCGACACACGCCCAGGCACGGCGTATAGTTTGAATAACGCTGGGAACATCCCTCGTTGGGTTAGAGATGAAAAAAATGTAACCACGGTTGTTTTCGATTCCTCGTTCGGGGACGCTAACCCCAATTCAACCTATATGTGGTTTTTTGAAATGAGTAGTCTCACCTCAATTACAGGTATGAAGGAGTATCTCAACACCTCCAATGTGACGAACATGAACAGCATGTTCTTTGGCTGCTCCTCTCTGACAAGCCTCGACGTGAGCGGATTCAATACCGAGAAGGTGACGAACATGAACAGCATGTTCCTTGGCTGCTCCTCTCTGACAAGCCTCGACGTGAGCAACTTCAATACCACCAGCGTGACGGACATGAAAAGCATGTTTGATAACTGCTCCAGCTTGAGCAGCGTTAACCTGAGGAGCTTTAATACCGAGAATGTAACAGACATGAGCAGCATGTTCAATGCCTGTTCCAACATATGTAGCCTCGACATGAGCAACTTCAATACCGCCAAGGTGACGACCATGCGTCAGATGTTCCGTGGCTGCTCCAGCCTGGAGAGCCTCGACATAAGTGGCTTCAACACCTCCAATGTAACAGACATGCAACTTATGTTCAGTGGCTGTTCCTCTCTGACAAGCCTCGACGTGAGCGGCTTCAACACCGCCAATGTAACGGGCATGAGCAGCATGTTCAATGGTTGCTCCTCTCTGACAAGCCTCGACGTGAGCGGTTTCAACACCGCCAATGTAACGGGCATGAGCCTTATGTTCCAAGGCTGTTCCAACCTGAAGAGCCTCGACGTGAGCAGCTTCAACACCGCCAATGTGACGGACATGAACTACATGTTCCAAGGCTGCTACGTCCTAAAAAACATCTACTGTGACAAGGACTGGTACAGGTCGTCGGGGCTTAACTCGGACGGCATGTTCGCTGATTGCACAAATCTGAAGGGTGGCAACGGAACGGCGTATGATGTGTCGAACACCAATGATGCCACTTACGCCCACCCCGACGAAGAGGGCAACCTGGGCTACTTCACGCCCACTCCCTCAGCCTACGCCGTACTTGACGAGACGAGGCTCACGTTCTATTACGACTCTCAGCGTAACACGCGTCCTGGCACGAAATACGACTTGAATAGCGGCACCAAAATCCCCGATTGGTATAGCAGTAGAGAAAATGTAACCACGGTTGTCTTCGATGCCTCGTTCAAGGACGCTCGTCCCACTTCAACCTCTTTCTGGTTCTATGGAATGAGTAAACTCACCTTTATTGCAGACATGGAGGAATATCTCAACACAAGTGAGGTGACTTACATGGGCGCCATGTTCTATGGTTGCTCCAAGTTGACGAGCCTCGACGTGAGCGGCTTCAATACCGAGAACGTGACGGCCATGAATAATATGTTCTATGGCTGCTCCGGCCTGACGAGCCTCGACGTGAGCAGCCTAAATACCGAGAATGTGACGAACATGACTAGTATGTTCCAGAACTGCTCCTCTCTGACCACCATCTATTGTGACAAAGGGTGGAACAAGGAAGGGCTTACATCGACCGACATGTTCAATGGTTGCACAAAACTGGTGGGCGGCAACGGAACAGTGTATAATTCATCGAACATCACAGCCACCTACGCCCACATCGACGGTGGAACAGACAACCCAGGCTACTTCACGCGGATAGGAGGAACTTATGCCGCACTCTCCACCGACGGCAAGACGCTTACTTTCTATGACGACAATCAGCGCAGCACACGCGGCAAGACATACGACTTGAATAGTGCTTACTCCCCCGGCTGGTATAATGATGGTAGCAGAGAAAACGTAACCACGGTTGTCTTTGATTCCTCGTTCGGGGACGCACGTCCTACCTCAACGACTTCATGGTTCCGTGAAATGAGAAAACTCGACTCAATTATAGGCATGAAGGAGTATCTCAACACAAGTAAGGTGACGTACATGGGTCGTATGTTCGAGTATTGCTCCAAGCTGGCGAACCTCGACTTGAGCGGCTTCAATACCGAGAACGTGACGTCCATGAACCGCATGTTCATGGGCTGCTCCAGCCTGAAGAGCCTCGACGTGAGCGGATTCAATACCGCCAAAGTGACGACAATGAAAGAGATGTTCGATGACTGCTCCAGCCTGACGAGTCTTGACGTGAGCAGCTTCAATACCGCCAACGTGACGACAATGGAAGATATGTTCTTTGACTGCTCCAGCCTGATAACCATTATATGCGATAACAACTGGTACAGGTCGGGAATTACCTCGGCCGACATGTTCTCTGGTTGCACAAGTCTGAAGGGCGGCAACGGAACAGAGTTTGATGATACGCATGTCGATGGTACCTATGCCCACCCCGACGCAGCAGGTAAGCCGGGCTACTTCACGAAGTTTGTGCTGGGCGACGCGAACGGTGACGGCAAGGTGACCATCACCGACGCAGTGGCAGTGGTGAACTCTATCCTTGGTTCT
>CAJOLZ010000029.1 GCA_905235575.1 uncultured Bacteroidaceae bacterium
TAGTTCCTCATTGGTCTCAGAGCGAAGCTTGGGGTCACAAACAGCCTTTGACTTGACGCATTCATTCTTTTCATCCCATAAGTTGGGGTTAATGGAAAGAGCCGTTTGAGCGACGGAATCTAATCGTCTACCATCCCTCAAGCGCAGGTATATGGTGCCAGTCGATTCCGTGTCATAACGCTTTGCTGACTTCTTGATAATGAATGTAACTTTCATGCTTCTTTTATGGTGGTGGGGAAATCTGGGTACAAAGGTAATACTTTTCCTGGGTACCACCAAAGATTTTCCCCACATTTTCCCCACATCTGCTAAATATCTTGCAAAATGACTAAATGCGATTAAATTTGAGAAGATGTTATAAATCAATGATAATCAATATATAATAAGAAAATTTAATAATTCTCAATTTTATCTCATTTAATCGATTTTAGCGTTTTCAAATGCGGCTCTGGGTACTTAGAACGCCGTGTAAGTCGATGACTTACACGGCGTTCTCTTTTTCGAAGTTGTTAAAAATGCGGAAATTTTCCCCACATCTGCAAATTCTTGTGCAAGGTAAGTCCTTGTCGGATTGTCGGAGAGAATTGCAAGAGAGAGATCTTTCCGCGATTTCAGATGCTTCATAAACTCATGGGGGTGAAGGATTTTGGTCCTTCACCCCCATGAGTTATGTGTTGTGGATGCTATGGTGGCGCGTGGTCCTACTCCTCGGCGAAATCGCTTTCACGCAGGTAGTATGGCTGGCCCGAGAGACGTTGGGGCAGGGAGAGGTCTGTGAGACGAATCTTGTGAACATCGTCGAAGATGAGCGCGGGGCGGAAATCCTCGTCCTTCAGCGTGAGGCGCACGTTTTTCATGGTGATGCCCTGGACGTGGCGCACATAGAAACCCCACGAGGGCAGTTCGCCGAACATGGAGAACTCGGGGTAGCTGCCTTCCTGTTCGGGCACCTGATGTATCTGGCTCAGCGGGTAGTAGTAGATACCCTTGGAGGCGCGGCCGGGATAGATGAGCTCCACGTTTTCGAGCAGGATGTCCTGCACCGGATGTCCCGGGATGCCGGTGATTGACGAGGGGCGAGGATTGTTGACGCTGAAGCCCGGGCCGCGCAGGTCGTAGTCGATGTCGGGAATGCCGAATGCCATCTCTACGAAGACGTTGCGGATGGTGATGTGGCGCGCCACGCCCGTGGTGTCTCCGCCGCGATGGCCCAGACGCACGAAGATGGGATTGCCCGTGTTGGTGGCATGGATGCCGTCCACAAGTATGTCTTCCAGCGTGCCGCCGTCCACGCATTCGAGAGCGATGGCCGACCGGAAGGTGTCACGGACGCGTATGTTGCGCACGGTGACATTGCGGAAGCCTCCCCACGATGCCGTTCCGAACTTGACTGCGCTGGCGCTGCTGCGTATCTGGCAGTCTTCGATGAGTATGTTCTCGTTGCCCGAGGTGGTGTCGTACGACTTGAGGCAGATGCCGTCGTCGGCCGAGTTGATGTCGCAGCGGCGTATGATGACGTCGTGGCAGTCGGTCACGTCTATGCCGTCGTTGTTCCAATAGGCGCGGTTTTCAAACTGAATGTCGTTGATGCGCAGACGCTCGCATGAGTGGAACGAGAGACCCCAGCAGGCACTGTTGCGCAGGTTGAGACCCTCGATGCGTATGTCGCTGCTGTTGGAGACGAAGAAGAGTTTCGGGCGCAGCGGCTCGTTGGCTCTGCGGCGGCGCTTGGGACCCTGTGGGTCGTTGGGTGTGGGCAGGTTCAGCAGACTGTCGATGTTGAGTGCCAGGGCACGTCCGTTGCCGTCGATGAGTCCGCTGCCCGTGATGGCTATGTCCTTGGCTCCGTCGGCCACAATGAGGGCCATGGTGGAGTTGTCACTGGCCTCCGAGGCAATGAGCGAGCGGTAGTCGTCGGGGTTCGTACTGCCCGAGAGGGTCGCTCCGCGGTCGAAGTTAAGCTCAACGCCCGACTTCAGGACGATGCATCCCGTGCGATACACACCGGGCGTGAAACGCAGCTGTCCCCCACCGTCCTTGCTGAGTTTGTCTATGACACGCTGGATGGCAGCGGTGCCGAGCGTCTGCCCGTCGGCCGGAATGCCTTCTTCCGTGGCAATGAGATTCTTACGGGCTGCCTGGGTCGAGGCGCTGAGGGTCGCGAAAAGGACGAAGAGCAGTAGGCTTACGCGATGTTTCATGGTGCTGTAGTTCTTGTTCATTTGATATTCCGAATGTTTATGTATGTTTGCAACTCAGCCACAAAGGTACACAAAATCCACCAAAGCATACCGAATTCGCCCCGGAAAAACCGCTAAATCCCGATGGACAATTTTACCTCACGAATGATTGACGTTTACCTAAGCGAATGGCTCGGACGCGCACCTCCGGCTCCGGACATGATGGAAGCATCAAAAAACGCAGCACGGTGCGACATGTGTAGGACTGTGGTGCGTTTTTTCGTCCTCAATATAGACCCACCTCTACTCAGTATAGACGAGGGTGAGGAGGTTCTTGTAGGAGAATATCTCGTTGAACGTTTGGCACACCTGTTCTCGGGTGATCGCGTCGAGGCGTTCGAAGAGTTCCTCGAGTGTCTGCGTGCGACGGTAGTGCAGGAATCGCTTTCCCATGGCGATGGCCACCCCTTCGCTGCTGTCGTGTGCGATGGCCAGCTGTCCCTTCAGTTGGCGGCGGGCGTCATCGAAGACTTTCTGAGTGAGGGGCGCCATCCACAGGCGTTCGAGCTGACGGTCCACCAGGCTGCAGCATCGTCCTACATCCTTGTGGTCACACCCGAAGTAGATGCTCCACACGCCCGTGTCGGTGTATGCGGTGAGGTTGCTTTCGACGGTATAAACCAGTCCGGCCCTCTCGCGCAGTGCCATGTTGAGACGGCTGCTCATGGCGGGGCCTCCCAGGAAGTTGTTGAGCAGGAAGAGATGCAGGTAGCGCGGGTCGGTGGCTGCCATGGCGCGACAGCCAATCATCACGTGGGACTGGTGGCACCCCTTGTGGCGCACCACCTTGCCTGTCCATGCAGGGGCGGAGGGCGGTGTCTCGCCGAGTGCCAGCCCTTCGTCTCGGCGCGATATGTTCTCCATGGCACGGGAGCGGTTCACGAGGCGCAGTATCTGGTCCATGTCGGCGCGTCCGTAAACGAAGAGCACCATGCGGCTGGGCGTGTAGAGACGGTTGGTAAAGCGGCGCAGATGGTCGGGGCTGAGCTTTCGCAGGCCGTCGGGGGTGCCCAGGATGTTGCGTCCGAGGGGATGTTCGGGGAAGAGAAGCGACTCGAATTCGTCGTAGATGAGTTCGGCCGGCTGGTCGTTGTAGCTCTCTATCTCTTCGGCCACCACTTCCACCTCGCGCTCCATTTCCTGCTGCGGAAAGGTGCTGTGCAGGGCTATGTCGAGCAGGAGGTCTATGGCGCGGTTCAGGTGGCACAGGGCCAGGGTGCAGTGGTAGATGGTCTCCTCCTTTCCAGTGAAAGCGTTGAGGTCGGCTCCGACGCCCTCGATGTGTGTGATAATCTGACGTGCGTTGCGGCGCTCGGTGCCTTTGAATGTGAGGTGCTCCACCAGGTGGGCCACCCCTCCCTCTTCGTCCGTTTCGTGGCGCGTGCCTGCATCGACGGCGATGCCGCAATAGACGACGTCGCTGTCGCGGTGGGCGCAGACGATGCGCAACCCGCAATCCATCGTATGTGTCTGAAACATTTTGTTTTATCTCTTTCTTATCCGCGACGCTCCAGATAGGGAAGCGTGTAGGGGCGTCGGTAGTCGTAGTAGTAGAGGCGGTGTGCAAAAGCTTCCTTGTCGTCGCCGAAACTGAGTGTCGCGGGATTCCACTTGACGGGGCGTTTCAGTTCGCGTGCGATGTTGAAGATGCAGCAGAGTGTGTTTGTGCTGCAACCATACTCCACGGGGGCGATGGGGTCTTTGTGGGCGCGGATGGCGTCGATGAAATTCTGCATGTGCGGCGCGCTCACCTCATATTGCCCTGCCGCAATCTCCTGTTGCTGCTTCTGCAGGAGTTTCTTGTCGGAACATTCGATGTATCCTCGTGCCACCTTGAGCCAGCCTTTGTCGCCGATGAAACGTATGCCCTGGCTGGTGTGCTCTTCGGTGTAGGGACGCTCCTGCATGATGATGCCGTTGGCATACTTCATGGTGGCCCACTCGGCACCGTTGTAACCCTGCGGAATGTACTCCTCGGGACCGAGTCCGTCCATGCCGATGGCCGCCTGCGCAATGTCGTACATGTGTGCTCCCCAGTCGGCTGGATATCCGTTTCCGGTCTCCTCATACCATCGCCATGCCCCCCACAACTGCTCGTTCTGGTCGGGGTCGAGTTTCACCACGGGACAGAGGTCGGAGTGATAGTGAATCTTCGGGTTGTTGAGCGGACCCAGCCAGAGGTTGAAGTTCAGGTTGTCGGGCACGGGCATCTCGGGCAGGTCGAACGGCTTCGGAGGGTCTCCCACGCGGCAGTGAATCTCCTTGATGTTGCCCAGCGCACCGTTGCGGACGAGTGCGATGGCTGTCTGGAACTCCTGACTGCTGCGCTGCTGACTGCCCATCTGCAGAATGCGCTTATTGTCTCGCACGGCACGTTGCACGGCCAGTCCCTCGGTGATGGTGTATGCCAGCGGCTTCTGCAGATATACATCCTTGCCGGCCTGCAACGAGTGGATGGCCACGAGGGCATGCCAGTGGTCGGGCGTAGCAATCTCTATGGCATCTATGTCTTTGCGTTCGAGCATCCGCTCATATTCTTCGTAAACATCACACCGGATGGGCATACTTTTCTCTTTCTGCCACGCCGTGACGTAGCGGCGGAATCGTTCGCGCTTGATGCTGTCCACATCGCAGCAGGCGGCGACCTGCACGCCCGGGCACTGCGCAAAACTGCGGAAATCGCTGCAGCCTTGCTGGCCGAGCCCGACAAATCCCATCACTACACGGTCGCTCGGTGCTATTCGTACACCATCGACGGTGAAGCTGGGGAGAATCATGAAACCGGCAATACCCGTGGCTGCCGTTGTCAGAAAGTCGCGACGCGACATGCCTTTTTGCTCGGAAGCCGAACTCTTATCCTCTTTCTTTTTCATGGTTTGTGTCAGTATTAGTGTGTTGTCTTATTGTCGAAAAAGCGACCTATGTAGGGCAGGCTCTTCAGGGGAAGGTCGAAGTGGATGAGGTAAGCAGCGAAGATCAGGATGAAGATGGTGTTGCTGGCCAGCTGAGCCCACGTGGGCAGATATTTTGCGCCACATAACATCAGGGCTGTGAGAATGGCTGTCAGCCCGACGTAGCAGGCAATGTCCTTCAGCGGATAGTCAATCTTATAGTAGTGCTGCCCGATGAAATAGGAAAGCAACATCGATGTGGCATAGGCTGCAAAACCGCCCCAGGCGCATGCCATGTAGCTGAAATGGGGAATGAGCAACACGTCGATGGTGATGAGAACCACGGCACCGATGCCCGAGAAATAGGCTCCCCAGATGGTGTGGTCTGTGAGCTTGTACCAAAACGAAAGGTTGAAGAACACGCCGAACATGATTTCGGCAGCCATGACGATGGGCACCACGCGCAAACCATCCCAGTAGCTCTGGCCGATGACATACTTCAACACGTCGAGATATCCCATGACACAGAGGAATGCCATCAGTGTGAAGATGATGTAGAACTTCATAGCCTGTGCGTAGGTTTCGCGGTTGTCCTTTTCTTTCGAATTGCCAAAGACAAACGGTTCGTAGGCAAAGCGGAAGGCTTGTGTTATCATGACCATAATCATGGCTATTTTGATGCATGCACCGTAAATGCCCAACTGTGCGCGAGCCTCTTCGACGGAACCATCATAGAAATAAGGAAAGAGAATCTGCGAGGCGGCTTGATTGAGCTGTCCGGCAACACCCATGATGAGCAGCGGCCATGTGTAGGTAAGCATCCGCTTGCATGCTGCGCCATCGAATCCAAAGCGTATGCCGCGGAGTTCCTTCCAGAGCAATAACAGCGAACAGAGGGTGCAGACAAGGTTGATATAGAAGACAAAGGCCACGTCGAGTGTGAACTGCTCGTCGTAAATGCCAAAGAGGTTGAGACGCAACTTGGGCAGCACGATGAGATAGAGCAGGTTGAGGACGATGTTGAGCAGTATGTTGAATATCTTCAATGCTGCAAACTTCACGGGCTTGTGCTGGTAGCGCAGATAGGCAAAGGGAATGGCCATGAATGCATCGATAGCTACAGTGACGTACATCACGCCTACATATTCAGGATGGTCGGCATAACCTATGGCTGCAGCTATGGGATGAAGCAGGGCGAGCACCACTGCTATAGACCCCAGCGAAGTGAAGGCCAGCATGCGCAACGCGGTGGAATAGATGCGTTCCGGCTGTTCGCCATCACGGTTCATGAAGCGGAAGAAAGTGGTCTCCATTCCGAACGTCAACAATATGATAAGAATGGAAACGTAGGCAAAGACGTTGGTGATGACGCCATATTCGCCACCCGAAGCTGCGAAGCGCGCCGTCTGGATGGGTACCAATAGGTAGTTGATGAAACGGGCGACGATGCTTGACAGGCCGTATATCGCCGTATCTTTTGCTAAAGATTTCAGATTCGCCATCAACCAAAGAATATATAAGCCACCACCATGGCTGCTATTACACCACAGAGGTCTGTAAGCAGTCCGGCGGATACGGCATGACGGGTGTTGCGGACACCCACAGAACCGAAGTAAACAGCCAGAATATAGAATGTTGTGTCTGTTGCACCTTGGAAGATGCACGACAGTCGGCCGACAAACGAATCGGCACCGTAGGTCTGCATGGCATCAATCATCATACCGCGTGCACCGCTACCGCTCAGTGGTTTCATCAGCGCCGTAGGCAGGGCGGCTACATAGTCGGCATTACCTCCGCACCATGTCACCAGTCGCCCAAGTCCGTCGATGATGAAGTCCATTGCGCCGCTGGCACGGAATACACCGATGGAGACCAGTATCGCCACAAGATAAGGAATGATGCGGACAGCGGTCTCGAATCCGCCCTTCGCCCCTTCGATGAAGGCTTCGTAGACATTTATCTTCTTGCGCACTCCAAACAAGATGAACGCCATGATGATGCTGAACAGGAGAACATTAGCTATAACGGTACTCCATGTATTCAGCGTCTCACGTTCCACCTGTGTTCCAGCCCAGATGATGCCACTCAGCAGTAAGCACAATCCCAACATGGTGAAGAGAATCACGCGATTGAAAAGGTTGATATGCTGATAAAGGCTGGTGATGATGATGCCTGCCAACGTAGCGATGGTTGTGGCGATGAGGATGGGGATGAAGACATCAGTGGGCTGGGCGGCTCCCATTTGAGCACGATAGACCAGTACGCTCACGGGAATCAGTGTCAGTCCGCTTGTGTTCAGCACCAAGAACATGATCATTGCATTCGAAGCAGTGTCTTTCTTCTTGTTCAGTTCCTGCAGTCCTTCCATCGCTTTCAGTCCGAGAGGTGTGGCTGCGTTGTCCAGTCCGAGCATGTTTGCACTGAAGTTCATGAAGATGTGTCCGAAGACGGGATGGCCTGCCGGTATTTCGGGAAAGAGTCGCACCATCAATGGCGACAGGAAGCGTGCCAGCTTGTCCACAAGTCCTCCGCGTTCGCCTATCTTCATCACGCCCATCCACAGACTGAGCACGCCCGTCAGGCCGATGGAAATCTCGAAGGCCGTCTTGGCAGAGTCGAACGTACTGCCCATGATGGCAGGGAACACGTCTGTGTTGCCCATGGCCAGTTGTATAATAGCGATAATGAAAGCTATCGCGAAGAATCCAATCCAAATGTAATTAAGTACCATATTTTATTCAAATAAATCTCCTTGCATAGGGTTGCCGTATCTTCCGCCTATCGGTCGTCTCAGGTGGGTGTAGGCCAGTTCGGTCACTTCGCGTCCACGTGGTGTACGTTTTATGAAACCTTCTTTTATGAGGAATGGTTCGTAAACCTCCTCCACGGTACCGCTGTCTTCGCCGATGGCGGTAGCGATGGTGTTGATTCCTACAGGTCCTCCGCGGAACTTGTCGATGATGGTAAGCAGTATCTTGTTGTCAATCTCGTCCAGTCCGTAGCGGTCGATGTTGAGTGCTTCCAGAGCGATGCGTGCGATGCGCAGGTCTATCTTGCCGTTGCCTTTCACTTGAGCGAAGTCACGCACACGCCGCAGCAGTGCGTTGGCTATTCGTGGCGTACCGCGGCTCCTGCTGGCTATCTCCCCTGCTGCCTGTGCATCGATGGGCAGTCCCAGTATGCCTGCACTGCGGGTGATGATACGCTGCAGCGTGTCGGCATCGTAGTATTCGAGGTGCAGGTTGATGCCGAAGCGAGCGCGGAGGGGTGCCGTGAGCAGTCCGCTGCGGGTGGTAGCTCCTACGAGCGTGAATGGGTTCAGGTCAATCTGGATGCTGCGGGCCGAAGGACCTTTATCTATCATGATGTCGATGCGATAGTCCTCCATGGCTGAGTAGAGATATTCCTCTACGACGGGCGACAGGCGGTGGATTTCGTCGATGAAGAGTACGTCGTTCGGTTCGAGGCTCGTGAGAATGCCGGCCAGGTCGCCTGGTTTGTCCAGCACGGGACCGCTGGTCAGTTTGAATCCCACGCCCAGTTCGTTGGCAATGATATTGCTCAGCGTGGTCTTGCCCAGTCCTGGAGGACCGTGGAGCAGTGTGTGGTCCAGTGGTTCGCCGCGATAGCGGGCTGCTTCCACAAAGATGCGCAGGTTGTCCACCACTTTCTGCTGTCCGCTGAAATCCTCGAAACGCAGTGGTCGCAGGGCGTTCTCGAAGTCTTTCTCCTTGAGCCGTCCTTCCTCTCTTATATCGAAATCAGATCCTTCCATGCTCGTCTCTCTCTTGCATTAGTTTGAGTGCCTTGTTCTCGGCGGCCTCCATTATTTCGCGTTCGCCCGGTCCTTTGTCGTTGATGCCGCACAGGTGGAGTATTCCGTGGATGATTACGCGGTGGAGTTCTTCTTCATAGGTGGTTCCCAGCTGGGCGGCATTGCTGCGCACGGTGTCCAGACTTATGTAAAGGTCGCCACTGATGATGCCTGCCTGGGTGTAGTCAAAAGTGATGATGTCGGTATAGTAGTCGTGGCGCAGGAACTGGCGGTTCACCTCGAGTATGCCCTCGTCGTCCACGAAGACATAGTTGATGGTTCCCACACGGTGTCCGTACGATGCAGCCACCTGCCCCACCCATTGCCCGATGCTTTTCTGTTCGATGGGTGGCATTGCTGTGCCTTGGGTGTTGAACGTCACCATCATTCGTTGGACGACAGCAGTTCTACGGCTTTCTTCACGACCTCGTCATCGGCGTAGATGAGTTCGACGTATTCGCTCATGTCCCACAGGTCACGCGCCACGAACGCCTTCATCACACGTCGTATGTTGGCCTCGGTGTGTGTCTTCTCGGCGTCGTCTTTCGGTTCTATGTTTTGTTTCTTGGCTTCGGCCAGCAGTTCGTCCACCGCTTCCTGAGGCACTTCGAAGTTGCGCTTGTATTCTTCGAAAGTCTTATAGTCTTTCTGCAGCTTTTTGCGGTTTTTGTCTGCGAAGCGTATGCTGGCGTTGATAACGAGACTCTTGGCCGATATCTCGCGGTAGCACTTCGAATACTTCATGGTGTCGAGCGGCACGAAGTAGTCTGGCATGATGCCTCCGCCGCCATATACGGTGCGACCCTCGCGCAGTGTCTTGTAGCGCAGCGAGTCGGGGAAATGGATGCTGTCGGCGTTCGTCAGCTCGCCGTTGTTGTAGCGGTTTATCACGTCCTTCGCATAGCCCTGCTTGTCACCTTTCTCGTACGGTTTCTGTATGCATCGTCCGCTGGGCGTGTAGTATCGCGCCACGGTCAGGCGAATCATACTGTGGTCGGCCATCTCGAGGGGTCGCTGCACCAAACCCTTGCCGAAGGTGCGTCGTCCCACCACTATTCCGCGGTCCTGGTCCTGTATGGCTCCTGCCAATATCTCGGATGCCGAGGCGCTGTATTCGTCCACGAGCACGGCCACTTTGCCTTTGGTAAACACGCCGTTGCCCTTGCTGCGGAATTCCTGGTCGGGCACAGCGCGGCCACGAGTGTAAACAATCATGTCGCCTGCAGCCAGAAATTCGCTGGCCAGGTCAGCCGCCGACTGCAGATAGCCTCCGCCGTTCTGTTGCAGGTCGATGATGAGGTCTTTCATGCCTTTGCGCTTCAGCGTGTCGATGGCCTGCAGCACCTCCTTGTGGGTGGTCTCGGCAAAGTTGTTGAAGCGTATGAGACCGATGGTGGGGGTTACCATGTAGGCTGCATCCACCGAGTTTACGGGTATCTTGTCGCGTTTCACGTCGAAGATGAGCGTGTCGCGTATGCCGCTTCTCACCACCTTCAGATGGGCGATGCTGCCCTTGGGACCGCGCAGACGGCGCATGATTTCATCCCTACTCATATTCACACCTGCGATGGTGGTGTCGCCCACGCTCACTAAGCGGTCGCCAGCCATTATGCCCACCTTCTCGCTCGGTCCTTTCGGCACGGGCTGAATCACCACCAGCGTGTCTTCCAGCATGTTGAACTGCACACCGATGCCCTCGAAACTACCCTCGAGCGGCTCCGTCAGTTTTTTTGTTTCGGCGGCGTTCGAATAGTTGGAGTGCGGGTCCAGTTTCGAGAGGATGCCGTTGATGGCATCTTCCACCATCTTGTTGTTATCCACGCTGTCAACATAGAAACTCGAGATGGCCACCGTGGCGTTCAGCAATTTGTTCAGTTGCTGCTGGAAGGGGTCGAGGTTATTGCTGTTGCGCGCATTTTGGGCCGACATATTCAGGGCGGCGCAGAGAGTAAGGATGCAGATAAGGATTCTTTTCATGTCCGTTATTGTCAAATTCAGCCACAAAGGTACAATTAAGTGCGCAGAAAAACAAAACTTGTTTTGATTTTCTCTACTGGAAGTTTCTTCTTCATCACCCGATATCGTCGGGCTGAAGCGGCTACAATTCGCCCCATCTCGGAATGGAATATGCAGATTGTAACGAAATCGGAAGATTCGCAAGCGTCGTCCCTCCCGATGGGTTCCGAAAACTGATGTGGGGAAGCGTGAGAATGGATGGCTTTCGCTGCGTCGTGGTGACGAACCGGATTCGATGAATTTCTAACCACTTGATTCTCAGAGTTCGATTTTTCTGCGTGCTACCTTCCGTCCCCGAAAAATTTCGGCCGGAATGCGGTTTTGCTGAAAACGCACCACGCTGCGATGCCTGTCGCACCACGTTGCGACAGGCGTTGAAACACGTTCCGAAGCGGCGAAAATGCTTCTGCTGAGAAATACAGACAGAAAAGTGTAAGAATTATTTCTCCGTGTCGGACTTCTTCGTAAGGCTTTCGTACGAGAGTCCCTTCGGCAGGAAGGGCGTGATGTCCTGCCCATATCGAGCCAGTTCGCGCACCATGCTGCTGCTCACATGCGCCAGTTCGGGCTGGGTGAAGAGCAGCACGGTCTCGATGCCCGTCAGCTGGCGGTTCATTTCGGCTATTTCCTGTTCGTAGAGAAAGTCGGCCGTGTTTCGCACTCCGCGCAGGATGGCCGTGGCGCCCATCTGCCGGGCCAGTTGAACGGTGAGCGTGTTGTAGCTCACCACTTGTATGCGCGGTTCGTCATGATAGAGTGCCTGCAGTGCCGTCACCCGCTCGTCCACGGGAATGCATCCGCGTTTCTGGTCGTTGCATCCGATGGCTATGACGATGCGGTCGAAGAGCACGAGGGCACGCTCCACCAACTGGGCATGGCCGAGGGTGAAGGGGTCGAACGAGCCCGGGAAGAGGGCGGTGCGGACGCTCTGGGGGGTGGGAGTGGTATTCATGTGGCGCGTGTTTTCGTTTATGATTCGTAAGCCGTCTCTTCCTCGACGGGGTCTTCCTCCACCACCAGATTGTTGATGATGAATTCCTGGCGCTCGCTGGTATTGTCGCCCATATAGAAGTTCAGGAGTTCGGCCACCTGGTCGGACTTCTGCAACATCACCTGGTCGAGCCGGATTTCGGGGCCGATGAAGTGTCGGAATTCGTCGGGACTTATCTCTCCGAGACCTTTGAAACGTGTTATTTCGGGGTCGGGTCCGAGTTCTTCGATGGCCTGGAGACGCTCTTCGTCGGTATAGCAATACTGGGTTACGAAGTCGGCAGAGATGCTCAGATGGCGCGGGCGGCGGCCGCTGTTATAATCGTCATCGGTGCTGTCTTCCGTGCGGGCTGCAAGTTCTTCCTCAATCGCTTTGAGGCGGTCTTTCCGTATCTTTGTCTTTCGTCCGCGGACACGGAAGAGGGGCGTCTGCAGAATGAAGACATGGCCTTTCTTGACCAGATCGGGAAAGAATTTCAGGAAAAATGTGAGTATGAGCAGTCGGATGTGCATGCCGTCGTCGTCGGCATCGGTGGCGACAATCACCTTGTTGTACCGCAGTCCGTCAAGTCCGTCCTCGATGTTGAGGGCTGCCTGCAGCAGGTTGAACTCTTCGTTTTCGTAAACGACCTTCTTGGTGAGGTTGATGCAGTTGAGTGGTTTACCTCTCAGACTGAAGACCGCCTGCGTGTTTACGTCGCGGCTCTTGGTGATGCTACCGCTGGCAGAGTCACCTTCGGTGATGAAGATGGAAGTTTCCTCCAGCTGATCGCCCTTAGGGTCGTTGAGATGTATGCGGCAATCGCGCAGTTTGCGGTTGTGCAGGTTTGCTTTCTTCGACATCTCGCGTGCCTTCTTCGCCACGCCTGCCATGGCTTTCCGTTCGCGCTCGCTTTCGACCACTTTCTGCAGGATGATGTCGGCCACGTCGGTGTTCTTGTGCAGATAGTTGTCCACCTGCTCCTTCACGAAATCACCTATGAACTTGTCGATGCTGATGCCACCCTCGGGAGCCGTCGTGAGCGAGCCCAACTTGATTTTCGTCTGGCTCTCGAAGAGCGGTTCCTGTATGTTTATGCTGATGGCAGCCACCAATCCGTTGCGTATGTCGCCGTATTCGTAGTTTTTGCCGCTATAGTCCTTGATGACCTCTGCGATGTACTTCTTGAATGCGGCCTGGTGCGTACCTCCGAGCGTGGTGTGCTGGCCGTTCACGAAGCTGTAGTACTCCTCGCCGTTCTGGCTGCTGTGGGTGAAGGCAATTTCGATGTCCTCGCCGCGCAGGTGGACAATCTCATAGAGCGCGTTGGACGTCATGCGGTCTTGCAGAAGGTCGGAAAGTCCGTTGCGCGAGAGGATGCGACGCCCGTTGAACATGATGGTGAGGCCCGTGTTGAGATAGGTGTAGTTGCGCAGCATCACCTCGATGAACTCGCTCTGGAAGGTGTAGTGTTTGAAAAGTGTTGGGTCGGGCTCGAAGAAGATGTACGTGCCGTTCTCTTCGGTAGTCGGTTCTGTGGTGTCGCTTTGCAGCACGCCCTCGCGGAAAACGGCAGAACGTACTTGCCCGTCGCGGAAAGAACAAGCCTCGAAATGCGTGCTCAGGGCATTGACGGCCTTCAGGCCCACACCGTTCAGTCCCACGCTCTTCTTGAATGCCTTGCTGTCGTATTTTCCACCGGTGTTCAGCATGCTTACGGCCTCGACAAGCTTGCCCAAGGGAATGCCACGGCCGTAGTCGCGCACACTCACTCGCAGATTGTCCTCTACGTTCACCTCGATGCGCTTGCCGGCATTCATCTTGAATTCATCGATGCTGTTATCGATGACTTCCTTCATCAACACATAGATGCCATCTTCGGGGTGCGAGCCATCGCCCAGACGGCCGATATACATGCCGGGCCGTGTGCGCACATGCTCCATGTCGGAGAGGTGGCGTATATGTTCTTCGGCGTAGTTTACGGTTTCTTGGGGAGAGTTATTCAGTTCGTCTGTCATTTTGAACGGGAGTGTTGTTTGGTATTAAATATCTTTGCCGAAGGCGGCACGACGTTTGTGTATCACACAATCCAGATTCTTCCATTGCGCCTGGCTGGGGATGTTGTCCTCGAGCTGATGGTGTGTCTCGGCCCATTGGTAGCCGTCCTTGACACCCTCGGGAATCATATCGGCAAAGATGAGAGCATTGGCTCCTTTCTCCTGATATTCTGGCAGAACGCCCACCAACAGCATGTCGAGCACCTGCGGATGACGGTCGAACCACAACGCCTTTGCCATGTGATACCATCCGAAGGGGAAGAGTTTTGCCTTTGCTTTCTGTATGGCACGGCTCAGACTGGTGATGCAGATGCCCATGCCGATGACTTCACCCTCGGCAGTCTCCACCACACTCAGGTAGCGTTTGTCCAGGAACTGCAGATACTGGCGGGCATAGGTATCCATCTGTGCCTGGTCCATCTCGCTGTAACCATACAAATTGGCATAGGCACGGTTCACCACGCCAAGCACCTTCGGAATGTAGCCCTCGCGGAGAATCTCTTTTTTGTCTTTGAACTTGCGGATGCGGAAGCCATAGCGCTTCTTCACAAGTTCCGCAATCTTGAAGTATTTCTGATTGTTGGCAGCATGTTCGCCCGTAGGAATGAAAACCTTGCGTTCCACCCATCCCACTTCTTTCTGGTAACCCAGTTGTGCCATGTGCTCGGGATAGTACGGATAGTTGTAGATGCTGTTCATCGTGCTGAGCTGGTCGTAACCGTCGGTGAGCATACCTTCGAGATCCATGTCGGTGAATCCCAAGGGACCTACGATGTGGTTCATTCCGCGTTCACGTCCCCACGCCTCCACGGCTTCGAGCAGTTTCCGTGAGACTTCGATATCGTCTATGAAATCAATCCAACCGAAGCGCACATGCTTTTGCTCCCAGGTCTCGTTGGCGCGGTGGTTGATGATGGCAGCCACACGTCCCACGATTTTTCCATCGCGACGCGCAAGGAAAAAGGCAGCTTCGCAGAAACGGAACGCAGGATTCTTTCGCGGATTGAAAGTGTCGAGCGTGTCCTCAAGAAAATCGGGAACGGCATATGGACAGTCTTTGTACAACTCGTAGTTGAAACGGACGAAGGCCTTCAGCTCTTTCTTCGTCGTCACGACAGAAATATGGATTTCAGACATACCTCGAATGTAATCGTCAAAAACGGATTTAGTTCACAAAGATATGCAAAATAAGTGAGAAAAAGCGGCTCCAAATGGATAAAATGTTTGAAAATGCACCTGTTGAGCCGAAAAAATCGCAAAACCTTTGGGCGAAACGCTAAAAAGTGTTACTTTTGCACAAAATTATGCACGAAAATATCGAAGTAAGGTACATATTATGAGAAAAATTACCCAAATTTTAGCTCTGACATGTGTAATGCTGAGCATGTCTGCCTCAGCCAAGGCGCAGACATTCGCGAAGGATTATGAACCTTACCTTCATCTTTTTGTAGGTCTTCAGGGTGGTGTTCAGAACACCCTCAACACCGAGCATAACAATTGGAAGGCCTTCACTCCCACCGCCACAGGTCTGAAAGACGTGAAGGACCAGTACACCGTCAAGAAGTACCGTACCCGCGAAGTTCGTGAATTGGTAAAATAAACAAAACGTTATAACAACTCAAAAAAACTCATTAGCCATGATTAAATTCAAAAACCTCTTGGTAGCAGCCACACTGCTGAGTGCCACAACTGCTTTTGCGCAGGACACAACCGATGACGGTCTCGACTACAAGCCCTACCCCTACGTATTCGTAGGTCTGCAGGGAGGTGCACAGACGACCTTCACTGACTACAACAACCTGAAGCTCGTCACTCCCACGGCCAGCATCAGCGTAGGTAGCTTCTTCACACCCGTTGTCGGAGCACGCCTCCACTTCAACGGCATCTGGAACAAGGGCGGCATCAAGTTGACCGAAGGTGCCAACGGTCAGGAGTACAAACTTCTGGATGAGAAGTACGACTACAAGTACCTCACCTCCGACCTCGACCTGATGATCAACCTCGTTACCCTCTTCGGACGCAAGAGCTACTATCCCCTGAACGTTTACCTGATTGGTGGTATCGGCCTCAACTATGCATGGGACAACGACGACGCCTATGCACTGAGAACCTTCATGCCCAAGGCATACAAGGACGACCGCTTCAGCCACAACGCACGCGTAGGTGCCCAGCTCGACTGGAACGTAGCAAAGCACGTAAGCGTAAACCTCGAGGTTGATGCCAACAGCCTGAGCGACCGCTACAACAGCAAGACCAACAACCGCGACGACTGGCAGCTGACAGCTCAGCTCGGTGTGGCCTTCAAGTTCGGTTACAAGAAGAAAGCTGTTCAGGAAGAAGTTTGGGAGACCCGCGTAGATACCATCTGGTATGACGACATCGCCTACACTCCGCGTGTTGAGGACGGCACCATCACATGGAACGTCTTCTATAAGATTCGCGAGAGCGACTTCAACGACCCCGACCTGAACGACCCCGCACAGGCTCAGCTTTCGGCCATCGGTGCCTTCCTGAAGGACCACCGCGAGTGCAAGGTAAGCATCAAGTCCTATGCTGACGTGCAGACCGGTAACCCCACCATCAACATGGGATACTCGCAGCAGCGTAGCGAGAAGGCCGTGAAGGCACTGGTTGACGCTGGCGTTGACCCCTCCATCATCACAGCCGAGTACTTTGGCGACACCGTACAGCCCTTCGCTGAGAACGACAAGAACCGCGTGTCCATCATCACCGCTACAGGTCTGAAGGACGTGAAGGACCAGTACACCGTCAAGAAGTACCGTACGAAGGAAGTACGCTACCGTGTGAAATAATCGCGCGCGCATACATAATCATATAATATATTGCGAGGCCCGCTGGAACATTCTTCCGGCGGGCTTTTTTCGTTCCGACCGACGCCTCGTTGGATGATGCACCGCAGTTCGACGCATGACGCTCCACGTTGCGACAGCCTCCGCAGCGTGGTGCGACGCCCGTCGCACCACAGTGCGTTTTTTCCCCCTTTGTCATTCTTCAACACCCGACGTTGTCGGGTGTTGAAGAAGAATCTCACCGAGGACTTGCCATCACTCCCCTTTAGGCACTCATAATGACATTTTCTTCAAAATAATCACCAAAATTCTTGCCTAATATAACAACCTTTTGTATTTTTGCACGGTAGTATTAAAAAATCTAACACAAGCGATTATGAAAAGTATTCCATTAAAGAAACTTTTAGCAGCACTCATCCTGCTGCTATCACCCCTCACCATGCTGGCACAGAAGGAGGCCTATGCAGTGTACACGGTAAATAACAGAATCCTCACTTTCTATTGCGACACGCAGCGCAGCACGCGTCAGGGCACGACGTACGACTTGAATACAGGCATGCAAGTCCCCCGTTGGATTACAGATGATGTGAGTGTAGTCGGGGTCAAATTCGATCCCTCGTTCCAGGACGCACGCCCCACTTCAACCTATGCCTGGTTTTATAAGATGAAAAATATATACGTACTAGGAATTCAAGGAATGGGGACGTATCTCAACACAAGTGAGGTGACGAACATGACATGTATGTTCGAAGGCTGCTCCACTCTGACGAGTCTCGATGTGAGCAGTTTCAACACCGCCAAAGTGACGAACATGAATAGTATGTTCTCTGGCTGCTCCAGTCTGACGAGCCTCGATGTGAGCAGTTTCAACACTTCCAAAGTGACAAACATGCGCGGCATGTTCTATGGTTGCTCCAGTCTGAAGAGCCTCGACGTGAGCAACTTCAACACCGAGAATGTGACGAACATGCAAATCATGTTCAATGACTGCTCCAGCCTGAAGCGCCTCGACGTGAGCGGCTTCAATACCGCCAAGGTGACGGACATGGCGTGGATGTTCAAAGACTGCAGCGCCCTTACAACCATCTATTGCGACAAAATCTGGAACAGATCGTCGGGACTTAATTCGGACGACATGTTCTCTGGTTGCACAAGTCTGAAGGGCGGCAAGGGCACAGCGTATAATTTGTCAAACATCACAGCCACCTACGCTCGTCCCGACGGTGGAACAAGCAACCTGGGCTACTTCACCCTACCTTCCTATGCCGTGCTCTCCACAGACGGGACGACCCTCACCATCTATTACGACAATCAGAAATCCTCTCGAACGGGCACGAAGTATAACCTGAATTTCGGCCCTGGCTGGATGAATGACAGCAAAAAAGCGAATGTAACCAAGGTTGTCTTCGTTTCCTCGTTCCAGGACGCACGCCCCATTTCAACCAGTGCCTGGTTTTTTGAAATGAGTGCTCTCACCACAATTACAGGTATGAAGGACAATCTCAACACAAGTGAGGTGACAGACATGAGTTTTATGTTCTTTGGCTGCTCCAGCCTGACGAGCCTCGACGTGAGCGGCTTCAACACCGCCAAGGTGACGAACATGGACTATATGTTCTCTGGCTGCTCCAAGCTGACGAGCCTCGACGTGAGCAACTTCAATACCGCCAACGTGACGGACATGAACAGCATGTTCGCTTATTGCAGGAACCTGACAACCATCTATTGCGACAAGGACTGGAAGAACGTGACTAATTCAACCAGCATGTTCTATAATTGCACAAGTCTGAAGGGCGGCAACGGCACGAAGTATAATGCATCGCACACCGATGCCACCTATGCCCACCTCGACGCAGCAGACAACCCGGGCTACTTCACGCTACCTCCCTACGCCGCACTCTCCACCGACGGGACGACCCTCACCTTCTATTGCGACAACAAGCGCAGCACACGCAGCAATACATATGGTTTGAAAAGCGGTGCAAACTATCCCGATTGGGATGCTGATAAAGTAACCAAGGTTGTCTTCGATTCCTCGTTCAGGGACGCCCGTCCCACTTCAACCTATGCCTGGTTTATGGGCATGGAAAATCTCACCTCAATTATAGGCATGAAGGCGTATCTCAACACAAGCGAGGTGACAAACATGAGCTATATGTTCTGGGGTTGCTACAGTCTGACAAGTCTCGACTTGACTGGCTTCAACACCGCCAAAGTGACAAACATGAGCGATATGTTCTGGTACTGCCCCAGCCTGGAGAGCCTCGACGTGAGCAACTTTAACACCTCCAATGTGACGGACATGAGCCGCATGTTTTTACTCTGCTCCTCCCTGAAAACCATCTATTGCAACGACAACTGGAACAGGTCGGGGCTTAGCTCGGACTACATGTTCATGGGTTGCGAAAGTCTGGTGGGCGGCAACGGGACGAAGTATGATGAGACGAAAGTCACAGCCACCTACGCCCGTCCCGACGCAGCAGGCAGCCCGGGCTACTTCACGCTCTCACCCTACGCCGCGCTCTCCACAGACGGGACGACCCTCACCTTCTATTACGACAACAAGCGCAGCACGCGCGGCACGACATACGGCTTGAATAGCGGTGCAAACGAACCCGGCTGGTATTCAGACGGCAAATATAAGAATGTAACCAAGGTCGTTTTCGATTCCTCGTTCAGGGACGCACGCCCCACCTCGACCTATTTCTGGTTCCGTAAGATGGAAAATCTCTCCTCAATTCAAGGCATGAAGGAGTATCTCAACACAAGCGAGGTTACGGACATGTTCGGCATGTTCAATGGCTGCACCAGTCTGACGAGCATCGACTTGAGCAGCTTCAACACCGAGAATGTGACGACCATGTACGGCATGTTCGAAAACTGCTCCAGTCTGACGAGCCTCGATGTGAGCAGCTTCAATACCGCTAAAGTAACGAACATGAACGGGATGTTCTATTACTGCTCCAGCCTGACGAGCCTTGACTTGAGCAACTTCAATACCACCGCAGTGCAGTACATGGACTATATGTTCTTTGGCAACTCTAGGTTGACAACCATTATATGCGATAACGACTGGAATAGGTCGGGAATTACCTCGACCGACATGTTCTATGGTTGCGAAAGTCTGAAGGGCGGCAACGGCACGGCGTTTGATGCATCGCACACCGATGCCACCTACGCTCGTCCCGACGCAGCAGGCAACCCGGGCTACTTCACGCTCCCTCCCTCAGCCTACGCCGCACTCTCCACCGACGAGACGACCCTCACCCTCACCTTCTATTACGACAACAAGCGCAGCACGCGCGGCACGACATACGGCATGAATCTCGGTTCGAGCGTTCCCGGTTGGTATAGCAGTAAAGAAAATATAACCACGGTCGAGTTCGATGCCTCGTTCAAGGACGCCCGTCCCACTTCAACCAATGCCTGGTTTTATGGAATGACAAATCTCGCCTCAATTACAGGCATGAAGGAGTATCTCAACACAAGCGAGGTGACAAACATGAGACACATGTTCAATAACTGCTCCAGCCTGAAGAGCCTCGACGTGAGCGGCTTCAATACCGAGAATGTGAAGGACATGGGTTATATGTTCAATAACTGCTCCAGCCTGACCAGCCTCGACGTGAGCAACTTCAATACCACCGCAGTGCAGTACATGGACTATATGTTCTATGGCAACTCCAAGTTGACAACCATCTATTGCAACGACAACTGGAGCAAGTCGGAAATTATTAGCTCATCCAGCATGTTCTATGGTTGCAAAAGTCTGAAGGGCGGCAACGGCACGGTGTTTAATTCGTCGAATGTCACAGCCACCTACGCCCACCCCGACGCAGCAGACAACCCGGGCTACTTCACGAAGTTTGTGCTGGGCGACGCGAACGGTGACGGCAAGGTGACCATCACCGACGCAGTGGCAGTGGTGAACTCTATCCTTGGTTCT
>CAJOLZ010000030.1 GCA_905235575.1 uncultured Bacteroidaceae bacterium
CACAAGAACGTGACGAAGACGAATTCGTGGAGCACCTGCGCCTCCATTCGTTTGTCTGGGCCATAAAAATCAACACCGTGCTGCTCATTCTCGGCACATGGTTCTTCTTCGATGGACTGTATATTTGGTTCATGCTGTTTTGGCTGTTCTCGCTGTTCCTCATCTACATAGCAAAGTTTCAATGGGAATTGCGAAACATGAGAAAGGAGGTCGGCAGTGAAGAATAACATTCGTGTGGAGCGAGCTATCCTGCGCCTTACGCAGCAGGAATTGGCCCAACGTATCGGCGTGACTCGACAGACGATAAATGCCATAGAGACAGGCAAGTATGTGCCTTCCACCGTACTTGCCCTCAAAATGGCCGCCGTTTTCGGGAAGAGCGTCAATGAGGTGTTTCAACTGGAAGAAGGCGATTAAAATTTAGGAAGCTATAAACCCGATTTGGAATAAAAAGTAAAACTAAAGTGCTACGGAATTTCGGATTAAAATATCTAAATATGAACAAGAAAATCATAATTACTATACTGCTCGTCCTTGTCGCAGTCGTGGCGCACGGACAGGAAATCTGCAAGACTGCCCCAAACGCGGACGATTATGTCAAACTCCTCAACGAGCAAGGATATCACGTCTTTGCACTTGATATGTCGAAACTCGAGAAAAACAAGTATCTGATGACACCCGTGATACAAGTATGGTCGGACGGCAAGTTGGAAACGAACTTATTGGAGGACCTCGGGATGGGATTCACCAACGAGTCGCCAAAGATAACCATTGGACTTATGCCGAAAAGCGACTCGCTGTTTGTGTGCAAATTCCAGTTCGACGATGTCTGCGGTTTCGGCATGACCTTGCCGATGCGCCCTGTGAAGAATGAGGCTGAGGACTATGAACTAATAGACTACCAAGCACGCCCGTTTGCCATAGTACCTGCATGGAAGGAAAACGAGGTGATTCCCATCGCTGCATACAGTTCTTCGTGGTATGACCCTGAGTCCAAAATATGCCGCAACTGCGACGACAGAGAATTTGATGCCTCGTATCAGCGCAGTGCCACCTTCAAGCTTAGCCCCCACATCTATATCTTCGGCATAACGATTAGGAGAATGTAACTCTCTGCGAACAGGGGACGGTTCTCCGTTCATCCGGAATCAGCAGCTTCTCACAGAGCGATGAGCAGTTGTTTGCACGGATGTAGAAGTGTTCCGAATTATGGATTTCCGATAAAAGTAGCGACGGGGGGAAACGAAGTCAACGTGGAGCGACTCGAAACGCAGCACGTTGTGACAGCCTGCGCACCACGCTGCGACGGCTGTCGCAGCGTGGTGCGTTTTTAACATTTCGATGTTTCCAGTTGAGCAGCTATGTGTGCGCGGCATTCTTCCATGAGCCATCGCGGTGTGCTAGTTGCTCCGCTGATGCCCACACTGCGGCATCCCTCCAGCCATCCGAAATCGATTTCGTCGGCCGATTCAATCAAATAGGAATGTGGATTCACGCGCTGGCACTCCTTGAAAAGGATGCGCCCGTTGCTGCTTTTCCTGCCGCAGACAAAGAGCACCACGTCGTGCCCTGCGGCGAACTTGCGCACGTGGGGAATCTGGTTGGCCACCTGTCGGCAGATGGTGTCGGAGTAGGTGAAACGCGCCTCCGGACTTATGTGTTGCTGAATGTAGTCGATAATCTGGTGGAAGCCGTCGAGCGACTTGGTGGTCTGGGAGTATAGGCAGATGTCGCGCCCGAAGTCGAGCGTCTCCACCTCTTCGGGCCGTTCGATGACGATGGCCGTCCCCTCGGTCTGTCCCACCAGTCCCAGCACCTCAGCATGGCCGCGTTCGCCGAATATCACAATCTGTTTCTGGTGCAGCGTGTCGGCGTCGTACTGTTCCTTGATTCGCTTCTGCAGGTGGAGCACCACCGGGCAGGTGGCGTCGATAATCTGTATGTTATTCTTTTCGGCCAGGTGATAGGTCGAGGGCGGTTCGCCGTGGGCGCGCAGCAAGACGCGGGCGTTCTCGATGCGGCTCATCTCCTCGTGGTTGATGGTCTGCAGCCCCATGTCCTGAAGGCGCTGACATTCCTGGCCGTTGTGCACGATGTCGCCCAGACAATAGAGTGTGCCTTGGCTGGCGAGCTCTTCCTCGGCTTTCCCGATGGCGCGTGTCACGCCGAAGCAGAAACCGGCTTCCTGGTCTATCTCGATGTTCATCATTCGGCCGCCCGTTGCTGGTAGAGACGCATCAGCCACTCCTTTTGTCCCTCGATGGTCATGTGGCTGTTGTCGAGCACAACGGCGTCTGGTGCCTGGCGCAGCGGCGCTATCTCGCGTGTGGTATCAATGCGGTCGCGCTCCTCCACATTACGCAGAATCTCGTCGTAGTCGCACGTCTCGCCCTTGGCTGTCAGCTCGTCGAAGCGGCGCTGGGCGCGTATGGCGGCGCTGGCGGTCACGAACACCTTCATCTCTGCATCGGGGAAAACCACGGTGCCTATGTCTCGTCCGTCCAGTACGACACCCTTCTCCTGCCCCATGCGGCGCTGCTGCTCCACCATGGCTTCGCGCACGAAACCCAGTGCTGCCACACGGCTCACGTGGCGCGACACCTCCATCGAGCGTATCTCACCCTCCACGCAGTTGCCGTTCAGGAACGTGTCGGGGCGGCCCGTCTCTTCGTTCAGCCGGAAGGTGATGCCGATGCGGTCCATCTGGCTGCGCAGTGCGGCTTCGTCAATCTGTCCGTCGACGATGAGGCCCTGGCGCAGCGCATAGAGAGCCACGGTGCGGTACATGGCTCCCGTGTCGATATATACGTAGCCTATTTCGCGTGCCAAATCCTTGGCCATGGTGCTTTTGCCGCACGACGAGAATCCGTCGATGGCGATGGTGATGCGTTTCATGTGCGTACCTTACTTAATATTATATGCGAGCGAAAACGACAGCGTGGGTGCATCCACGTGGTATTTTGCGTAGGCCACGCCGAACTTTATGCGGTTCATCTGCAGTCCGGCACCGAAGCTGAGGCCTGCTGCGTGCGACGAGCCTGCAGCTTTCATCTCGCTGGCGCGGCGGAAGTTGTATCCGGCGGCGATATAGATGATGCGTGTGGGGCGCAGGTCCACACCCAGGTTGAAGTGGTTCATCAACACACGGCCGTTGCTCACTTTCTTGCCGTTGTTATAGAAATAGTCCTTGCTCCATCGGGTGAGGTCCACCATGGTCAGCGAAACATATACAGGCGCATGTGCCAGTCCCTTGGTGAAGCCCACCTCGAGGTCGAAGGGCAGGCGCTCGTGATGGTCGCCGAAGGCCTTCACCTGTCCGCCCACGTTACGTGCCACACCCGACAGTGAAAAGTCGCTCTCCTCGAGGAAGTAGCTCAGTCCGAGGTCCACGGCCAGCGCGCAGGAGGTGAATTCGCCATAGTGCGAATAGATGAACTTGCCCGTGGCGCCGCCCACCCATCGTTCGCCCAGCTCGTAGCTGTACATGCCGCTCAGACAGAGGTCGAGCGCGTTCATGTCACCGATGATTTCGCCCGAAGGGAGCGTCTCCTTCATCGAGCCGTAGCTCACAAACTGGGCCGTGGCGCCCCATGTGCCCCGTTCGCCGGCAATCTGGGCGTACGATGCGCTGCCCGTCTTGCTGCCGCGCATGTAGGTCATGAAGTTCAGTCCCATGGTGCGGTCGTTCACACCCGAGAGCAGGGCTGGGTTCTGGTCAATGAGCGAGATGTCGTCCTCGATGGTCGATATATTCTTGCCGCCCAGCGCCGTGCTGCGTGCCGAGAGGGGCAGGTTCAGAAAATTAAAGACGCTGGTGCTCTCCTGCGCCGCGACGCTCTGCCACGGGCTGCAGAGCATGCTGAGGAGAAATGTTAAAAACGCAATGTGGTGCGACAGCCGACGCAACGTGGTGCGATGGGCGTCGCAGCGTGGTGCGTTTTCTGTCGCTCCACAGTGTATTCCATACATACTCTTGCCGTTCATATCCATTTTCAGCCTCAAAGGTAGTGCATTTTTCTCTCAAATACCCTCTTTCTGACACAAAAAATGGAATGAACTAAAAAAAATACGCTCTACTCAATGCTCAAATAAAAAAAATGTGCTAAATTTGCCCCAACTAGCAACCAAAAGCAGATAAAAATAAAATAAAAATACGTATGAAAGCTGAAAACACAGTAGTAGAAGACCTCCGTAAACAGAAGTCAACCAACTTGCTGATTGGTTATGTGCTGGCACTCGCCCTCATCTTCGTGGCGTTCGAGTATACGAAGCACGATGTGAAGGTGGTCGAGACAGACAAAATTTACGAGTACCGCGTGGAGGAAGACATGATTCCTATCACGCAGCAGCAGGAAACGGTGGCACCGCCCCCAGCAGCAGCCCCCAAGCAGATGGATCTCATCAATGAGGTGGAAGACGACACCGAACTTCCCGAGGAAGAGGTGGAGACCAGCGAGGAAATGAACCAGGCCATCACATCGGTCGTAGGTACAGGAGCCCCCTCCGCAGTGATTTCCGGCCCTCCCGTAGGCCCCGTGGTTGAGGCTGACGACGACGAGAAAGTCTATGACGTCGTGGAGCAGAACGCCATGTTCCCCGGTGGTGATGAGGCATGCTTCAAATGGCTTGCCGAGCACCTTAAATACCCCAGCATCTGCCAGGAGCAGGGTATCCAGGGACGTGTGATCGTTGCATTCGTGGTCAACAAGGACGGCTCCATCGTAGACGTGACCACCGAGCGTTCACCAGACCCCAACCTGACAAAAGAGGCCGAGCGCGTTGTGAAGCTGATGCCCAAGTGGCAGCCTGCAAAGCAGGGTAACAGAGCCGTACGCTCACGTTTCCGTCTGCCCGTGCTCTTCCGTTTGAACTAAGAATTAATTTTCATAGTGATTTGGATTATTCAAGAGGCTGCTCTTTCAATATAGGGCAGCCTCGCTTTTTCTGACCCAACCCCCATGTATACGAACGACCAGCTGCTCCGGCAAGTGAATACCGCCCTGGAGACACTCCGATATGACCGCACACCGCAAAGCCTCTACGACCCCATACGATATGTACTTTCGATGGGAGGCAAGCGCGTGCGCCCCGTACTCCTGCTGATGGCGTACAACCTCTATCGCGACCAAGTGGGGCCTGCCATGCCGACAGCGCTCGGCATCGAGACCTATCACAACTTCACACTGCTGCACGACGACCTGATGGACCGCGCCGAATATCGCCGCGGGAAACCATGTGTCCACAGAAAATGGAACGACAACGCTGCCATACTGAGCGGCGATACCATGCTCCTGCTGGCTATGCAGCTGGTGGCCGAATCGCAAAACACGAAGGCGCTCAACCTCTTTACCGAAACGGCACTCGAAGTGCACGAAGGCCAGCAATTCGACATGGAATTCGAAACGCGCAACGATGTGGACGAGGCCGAATACATGGAGATGATTCGCCTGAAGACCTCAGTCCTGCTGGCCTGCGCGCTGAAAATGGGAGCCTTGCTGGCCGGTGCGCCGGAGTCCGACCAAGAGGCACTCTACCGCTTCGGCGAGCAACTGGGCCTCGCTTTTCAGTTGCAGGACGATTACCTCGACGTGTATGGCGACTTCGAGACCTTCGGCAAGCAACCCGGCGGTGACATACTCTGCAACAAGAAAACCTTCATGCTCATCAATGCGCTCCGAGAATCCACTCCCACGCAGAACGCAGAACTCCTGCGCTGGCTCTCCGCCACCGACTACGACCCTCGGCAGAAGGTTAGCGAAGTGACGGCGCTCTTCACGCAGATTGGCGTGGACCAGATGGCTCGCCAGCGGATAAACCAGTGCTTCGAACAGGCCGAGGCACACCTGGCACAGGTGGCTCTGCCCGAAGAACGGAAACACATCTTGTGGAAATATGCGCTCGGCATGATGAATCGCCAGTCGTGACAATCATCAGATCATGACAGACACACACAGCCACCTCTACGAACCTGAGTTTGTCGACGACATCGACGACGTGATACGTCGCGCACAGGATGTCGGGGTGGAACGCATACTCCTGCCAAACATAAACGCGGCCTCGCTTCGACCCATGCTTGACCTATGCGAAGCGCACCCGCACTATTTCTACCCGATGCTCGGGCTGCATCCCGAGGATGTCAAAGCCGACTATGCTGACGTTCTCGACGAGATGGAGCAGAACTTGCAGATGCCAGACCATCCATATATAGCCGTGGGCGAGGTCGGACTCGACTTCTACTGGGACCGCACTTATGCCGCTGAACAACAGAATGCTTTCCGACGTCAGGTGGAGTGGGCTGTCCGCTATCAGCTACCTCTTATGATACACACGCGTTCCGCCCATCGCGAACTGGTTGACATCTTGGAGGAATATCGCGAAGAAAATCTCTCTGGCGTTTTCCATTGCTTCGGTGGCTCGCTTCAGGAAGCCGAAGAACTGCTCAGTTTCCCCGGATTCGTGCTTGGCATCGGCGGAATAGTTACATTCAAGAAGTCACCTCTGCCCGAAGTCCTGACCCATGTGCCGCTCGAACGCGTCGTTCTCGAGACTGATGCACCCTATCTGGCTCCCACTCCACATCGTGGACAGCGAAACGAGAGCTCGTACATCGTCGAAACGCGAAACAAGATTGCTGAGATTTACAAAGTGTCGCCCGAGACCGTCGATGAGGTTACGAATGCCACCGTTAGGCGCATTTTTCGGCGGTTAAAGTAGCAAATAATACGGATTAGAAGAAAAAACGTGCATAAAGATGAAACTTTTTTGCTTCAAGTGATGGAAATCTTCAAAAAAAAACCTATTTTTGTATCCGAAAAGTGTTAATCCGCCATCGAAGGTGAGTTTTTGACAACAGGAGAGATGCTCGAGTGGCTGAAGAGGCACGCCTGGAAAGCGTGTAACCGTCCAAAGCGGTTCCGGGGTTCGAATCCCCGTCTCTCCGCAAGGAAACAGACGGGATTCAAAGCTGACAAGGCAAAAGCAACAGATGAATCCCCGTCTCTCCGCAAGGAAACAGACGGGATTCAAAGCTGACAAGGCAAAAGTAACAGATGAATCCCCGTCTCTCCGCAAGGAGATGAAAACGTGAAAAGCAAAAACGAAAAATAATTAAACTATAACAATTTAAACATTTAAACAACTTAAACAATGAAAAAGTTATTTGCAATTGTTGCAATGGTTGCAGCTTGCTCGTTCTGGGCAACAACATCTGCTGTAGCTCAGGAAGAGGCTGAGGACGTAGAAGTAACCACCGAAGAAGTAGATTCCGCTGCTGTTGATACAATGGCAGAGGAAGCAGAAGATGTTTTCGATGCTTCTCAGATTACCGAAGAAGAGAATGAAGGTATCTTCAAGACTCTGAAGACCAAGTATATTGAAGGTGGCGCCGGCTTTATGTCGCTGGTAGCTATCGCTCTCGTGCTGGGTCTGGCATTCTGCATCGAGCGCATTGTTTACCTGAGCCTTGCTCAGATTAACACTCGCAAGTTCACTGGCGAACTGGCTGACTTGGTTGCCAAGGGCAAGGTCGCTGAGGCTATCGAAAAGGCAAAGGGTACACGTGGTCCCGTGGCACAGGTAAGCCGCAAGGCTCTCGAGTGTCTGGACAGCGCCGACCGCAACGACATCGGCACCATCGAGCGTACCATCAATATGGAAGCTGAGGTTCAGGGCTCCTATCTCGAGGAGAACTGCTCTTGGATCACCCTCTTCATCGCCATGGCTCCTTCACTGGGATTCTTGGGAACTGTGATCGGTATGGTGATGGCATTCGATGACATCCAGCGTGCCGGCGATATCAGCCCGACCGTTGTGGCCGGCGGTATGAAGGTGGCCCTTATCACCACCATCTTCGGTATTATCGTTGCCCTTATCCTGCAGGTGTTCTACAACTACATCCTGTCGAAGGTAGAGGCCCTCACTGGTAATATGGAAGAGGCTGCTCAGGATCTTCTCGTTATGTGCGTGAAGTCCGACAAGTGCAAGAAGTAATTGACCGATTTTTAACAGAGAGAACTATGAAAGTTGAGAAAATTTCAAAGAGGGTCCTGTCCATCTGCGTTGGAATTATCTTGGTTTGCTTCGCTCTTTTTCTGACGATCGGCTATGATAACCAAGTAGGCGATTACAACAAGCCTCGACTGACAGATGTGATTATGTGGCTGATGTATATCATGGCCATTGCAACAGCCCTGTTGGTTGTATGGAGCGTTATCCGCGGTATTCAGAATTCCAAAGGTGCAGGCGGCTCTGCGACGGGCGGCGTGCCTGGTGGCAAGATTGCATTCTTCACCATCATTCTGCTGATTCTGTCGTTTGTCATTGGTACAGTCATGGGTTTGGGCGCTGAGCCCTACACCGCAGCTGACGGTACAGTGACTACAGCCGGATGGGTAACAGTTGTTGATGCATTCTGCGTTTCCATTGGTATTATGTTCCTCGCTGCTGCTGCAGCAGTATGCGTAAGCATGACAGGTGTGCTGACCAAAAGTGCCAGCAAGTAACGAACCGTAAAAGACAGCAGATATGGCTAAGAAGAAAAAGAAAGTACCAGGGTTGAACTCCAGTTCGACGGCTGATATCTCTTTCATTCTGCTGATATTCTTCTTGATTACCACTTCGATGGACACCGACATGGGTCTGGTTCGTAGGTTGCCCCAACCGCCAGATCAAGAGGAAGAGCAGATAATGGATATCAAAGCCCGAAATATCCTGTATGTCCGCCTGAATTCCCTTGGAGAAATTTGGGTCGAGGATGAGAATGAGGGTGGTTCTACAATGGAATTCGCTGCATTGAAGACAAAAGCATTGCGCAATCGTGTGAAGGCATTTGTCAAGAATGAACAGAATCTGAGCAGACTGCCCGAGAAGCATGTGAAGAATATTGACCTGCTGGGACAGTGTTTCGTAACAGACAAACATGTGGTTTCGGTACAGACCGACCGCGGTACGCCTTACGACACATATTTCCAGGTACAGAACGAACTTGTGGCTGCTTACAACGAGTTGCGTAATGAACTCGCAAAGGAGAAATTCGGCCGTGAGTTCCAGTATCTGACAGTGGAGGAGCAGGATGCCGTACGCCAGTACTATCCTCAGAATATCTCTGAGGCAGAACCCAAAAAATATGGAGGAAACTAATTATGTTTAAGAAGAAACAAAGCCGCGAAATGCCGGAGATGAACACCTCATCTCTCCCCGACTTGATTTTCACTATCCTGTTCTTCTTCATGATGGTTACCACCATGCGTGAGGTGACACTCAAGGTTAAGTTCACCGTGCCTCAGGGTACTGAATTGGAGAAACTCGAGAAGAAATCAGTAGTTTCGTTCATCTACGTAGGTCCTCCCACCGACCAGCTTCGTGCACAGATGGGTAGCGGAACACGTATTCAGTTGAACGACCGTTATGCTGAGCCGGCCGAAGTCATGGACTTCGTTGCTTCGGAGCGTCAGGGTATGTCTGACCAGCAGGCACAGATAATGTCTATCAAGGCAGACCAGCGTACACAGATGGGTATCATTACTGATATCAAGGAAGTGTTACGTAAGTCGTATGCACTGAAAATCGTATACTCAGCTACGCACCGGAATTAAGAGAAAATCATTCTCAAGTGAATTTTATCAAAAGGTGGCTCAATTCGTTGGGCCACCTTTTTTGTTTGTCCCTTTCAGATGTATCCAAGCCTCGATTTGAGATAAAGTGAAGACGAAAACAAGTGGATTGTCACTTTTGTCGAACTAATGAGTTGTTCGGGTCTAACTAATGTGTTGTTTCTGCAAAAATGCCTTGAAACCTTTGCCCGACAAACATTTTTTGTGTACTTTTGTAGGCATAAACCACTCGCTTTATGACAAACTTGAATCTTGATTCACTTGATCAGCAGATATTGTCCATGATAGCTGCCGATGCTCGTGTGCCGTTTCTCGAAGTGGCACGTTTGTGCAATGTTTCGGGTGCCGCCATTCACCAGCGTATTCAGAAACTGACACGTCAGGGGGTTATCAAGGGTTCGCAGTATGTGCTCGACCCTGTAGCCTTGGGTTATGACACCTGTGCTTTCATAGGCATTTTCCTGAAAGATCCCTCCGATTTCGACCGTGTCGTAGCCGAGTTGCGCAAGATTCCCGAGGTGGTGGCGTGTCACTATACGACCGGCGACTACGATATGTTCATCAAGATTTATGCGCGCAACAACCACCACATGCTCAGCATCATACACGACCAGTTGCAGCCGCTGGGCCTGCAGCGCACCGAGACCATTATATCCTTCAACGAGGCCATCAGCCGTCAGCTGCCTGTGCCTAACTGTTTGCCCGACGAACAATGATCAGTATCATCGCTGCCGTGGCGGCCAACGGTGCCATAGGCCTCCACAACCGTCTGCTCTATTGGTTGCCCGACGACCTGAAGCGTTTCAAACAGCTCACCACGGGCCACACCATCGTCATGGGGCGTCGCACGTTTGAGTCGCTGCCCAAGGGCGCGCTTCCCAACCGTCGCAATGTGGTTCTCACAAGCCAGAATCTCACTCTCGAGGATGCCGACGTCTTCCCCTCGCTCGAGCTGGCTTTGCAGTCGTGCGCCGGCCAGGACGTTTACATCATCGGCGGTGCCAGTGTCTATGCACAGGCCCTTCCGCTGGCCGACCGTCTTTGTCTGACCGAGGTTGATGACGTTCCTGCCGATGCCGATGCCTTTTTCCCACCGTTTTCGCGCGATGAGTGGTTGGCAACAAATGTCGAGGACCATCTTCCCGACGAGCGTCACGCCTATGCCTTTCGTTTCGTAGACTATATCCGTCAAGCCAAATAACCTTTCCCATGAAACAATATCAGGACCTCCTGCAACGCATTCTCTCCGAAGGTGTAGAGAAAACCGACCGTACTGGCACGGGCACCCTCAGCGTTTTCGGCCATCAGATGCGCTTCGACCTCCAGCAAGGCTTTCCCCTTCTGACCACCAAGAAACTCCATCTGAAGTCCATCATCTACGAACTCCTCTGGTTCCTGCAGGGCGACACCAACGTGCGCTACCTTCAGGAGCACGGCGTGCGCATCTGGAACGAGTGGGCCGACCCAGTCACCGGTGACCTCGGACCCGTCTATGGCCGTCAATGGCGCTCATGGCCCGACTATCGCGGAGGTTCGGTCGACCAGATACAGCAGGCCATCGACCTCATAAAGAACCATCCCGATTCGCGTCGCATCCTCGTCACCGCCTGGAATCCCGGCGAACTCGAACAGATGGCGCTCTACCCCTGTCACTGCCTCTTCCAGTTCTACGTCGCCGACGGTCGCCTCTCGCTGCAGCTCTATCAGCGCAGCGCCGACACGTTTCTGGGCGTCCCCTTCAACATTGCGTCCTACGCCCTCCTGTGTATGATGATGGCCCAGGTCTGCGGCCTCCAGCCCGGCGAGTTCGTCCACACCACGGGCGATACGCACCTCTACCTGAACCACCTCGACCAGGCGCGCCTTCAGCTCACACGCGAGCCACGTCCCCTTCCGCGCATGGTCATAAATCCCGACGTCAAGGACCTCTTCTCGTTCCAGTACGAGGATTTCCAGCTCGAGGACTACAACCCATGGCCCCATATAAAGGCCGAGGTCGCCGTATAGACCGATGACGCTCCCAGCCGATTTCGAGCGACTGATGTGCGAGCAGTGGGGCCAGACGCGCGCCCGCCAGCTCTTCCATGCGCTCACCTCCACCGAGGCTGCCACTGCGGTGCGCCTCAACCCTCTGAGGTCCCTTCAAGACACCACCATCCCCCTGGCCGACGGCTCTGTGCCGTGGTGCCCAGGGGCTTTTTATTTGCGCGAGCGGCCCCCCTTCACCTTCGACCCCCTTCTGCATGCCGGTGCCTACTACGTTCAGGATGCCTCCTCCATGTTTCTGGCCGCGGTCCTCAGCCGCCATCTCACTTCCGTCACCTGCGCGCTCGACCTCTGCGCCGCCCCCGGCGGAAAGAGCACCCTCCTGCGCTCCCTGCTGCCCTCCACGGCCCTCCTTGTCAGCAACGAGCCCATGCGCCAGCGCGCTCAGATTCTCTCCGAGAACCTCACCAAGTGGGGCCATCCTTCCGTCATGGTCACCCAGAATATGCCAGCCGACTTCGCCCCGCTGCCCGAGATGTTCGACCTCGTGGTGGCCGACGTCCCCTGCTCCGGCGAAGGCATGTTCCGCAAAGACCCCGATGCCATCGGCGAGTGGAGCCTGCAGAATGTCGAACTCTGCCAGCGTCGTCAGCGTCAGATAATTCTTGACATCTGGCCCTCGCTCCGCCCCGGAGGATTGCTCGTCTACAGCACCTGCACCTTCAATTCGTTCGAGAACGAGCAGAACCTCGAGTGGATGGTGACCGAACTGGATGCCGAAGTGGTTGAAACAGAAATCGATGAGGGGTGGGGGATAGAGGGACGTTATCACCTGCTTCCCGGTCATGTCCGCGGCGAGGGTCAGTATATGGCAGCGGTGCGCAAGAAAAGCACCACGTTGCGTAGCCCGTCGCACCACGTTGCGAAGCCTGTCGCACCACGCTGCGATGCCCGTCGCACCACGGTGCGTTTCCCCCAGTGGCTCAGTGGTGAGTTCGAATTCTTTACAGAGGACGACGCCTGCATCGCCTTCCCTGCCGCCCATTCCCAGCTGCGCCGCACGTTGTCGCGCTCGCTCAATGTCGTGTCACAGGGGGTGCGCGTTGCCGAAATGCGCGGCCGCGACTGGCAGCCTGCCCATGCCCTCGCCATGTCGGCCTCGCTCGTGCGCAGCGCCTTTCCGCAGGTAGAACTCACACCCGACCAGGCCCTCCAGTACCTGCGTCGCGAGGCCATCTCCATTACAGCCCCACGCGGCATCGTGCTCGTCACCTACGGCTCCCTGCCCCTGGGCTTCGTCAAGAATCTGGGCCCACGCGCCAACAATCTCTATCCGCAGGAATGGCGCATCCGTTCGGGCCATTCGCAACGCTTCTCGCTCTTCGCTTCCCTGCCGCAGTAGCGCGAAACGCCTCCGTAATTTTGCATTTTGCCGAAAACATTGTACTTTTGCAGCTGAAAACCCACGAAGCGAGCAAAAAGCATGATAGTGTGCATAGCAGAGAAACCCTCGGTGGCGCGCGACATAGCCCACGTGCTGGGTGCCAACCGTTCCATGGATGGCTACATGGAGGGCAACGGGTATCGCGTGACATGGACCTTCGGACACCTCTGTGAACTGAAGGAACCTCAGGACTATACGTCCATGTGGCGCTCCTGGAGCCTCAGCCAGCTGCCCATGATCCCGCCTCGCTTCGGCATCAAACTGAAGGCCGACAAGGGCATCGAAAAACAATTCGCCATCATCGAACGACTCATGTCCGAGGCTGACGAAATCATAAACTGCGGCGATGCCGGTCAGGAGGGCGAGCTCATCCAGCGGTGGGTCATGCAAAAAGCACAGGCCCGCTGTCCCGTGAAACGCCTCTGGATAAGCAGCCTCACCGAGGATTCCATACGCGAGGGATTCCGCAACCTGCGGGACCAGAACGAATACCAGAGCCTCTACGAAGCCGGACTCATGCGCGCCATCGGCGACTGGCTCCTCGGCATGAACGCCACCCGTCTCTACACACAGAAATATGCTCCCGGGCGCCATCAGGTGCTCAGCGTCGGACGCGTGCAGACACCCACGCTCGCCCTCATCGTCCGCCGCCAGTACGAGATTGAGCACTTCGAGCCCGTCCCCTATTGGGTGCTCACGACGCGCTACCGCAACGTCACGTTCTCCGCTGTCATGGAAGAGGGCGACCGTGGCTTCCGCACTCGCGAGGAGGGCGAGCGAGCCCTGGAAAGCATACGTCAGCAGCTGTTCACCGTCACCGACGTGCAGAAAAAACCGGGCACCGAAGCACCGCCACGACTCTTCGACCTGACGAGCCTGCAGGTGGAGTGCAACAAACGCTACGCACTCAGCGCGGACACCACACTTCAGGTCATCCAGAGCCTCTACGAAAAGAAACTCACCACCTATCCGCGCGTCGACACCACCTTCCTCTCGGACGACATCTACCCCAAGTGCCCTCAGATAATGAACGGCCTGCGCGCCTACTTCCCACTGATGGAGCGCATCAAGGGCAAGCCCCTCAAAAAGAGCAAGAAAGTCTTCGACAACTCCAAGGTCACCGACCACCACGCCATCATTCCCACCGGAGTGGTTGCGCAGGGCATGACAGAACTCGAGGCCAAGGTTTACGACCTCGTGGCGCGTCGCTTCATAGGTGTCTTCCTGCCCGACTGCACCTTCGTCACCACCACCATACTGGGCCAGGTTGCCGACATCGCGTTCAAGGCCACCAGCCGACAGATTACCGACCCCGGATGGCGCATCACAACCCCCACGACGCCCACTGACAACAGCGAAAAAGACGAGGATGCAGCTCCGCTCCAGGAGACCATCGCCGAGAACTTCACCAAGGGTGAGAGTGGACCGCACACGCCCGATCTGGCTGAAAAACAGACCACTCCGCCCAAACCATACACCGAGGCCACGCTACTGCGCGCCATGGAAACTGCCGGACGCACCGTGGACGACGACGAGCTGCGCGACGCACTCAAGGAGAACGGAATAGGTCGTCCCAGCACACGAGCTGCCATCATCGAGACACTCTTCCGACGCCACTACATACTGAAGAAAGGCAAGTCCCTCTGGGCCACTCCCACCGGCGTGGAGCTCATCGGCCTCATTCACGAGGAACTCCTCAAAAGTGCCGAGCTCACCGGTCGATGGGAAAAGAAACTCCGGCAGATAGAACGTCATGAATATGAGGCACGTACCTTCCTCGACGAACTCAAGCAAATGGTCTCCGACATCGTCCTCGCCGTCCTCCGCGACCCTCAGCCGCGCCAGATAACGGTGCTGGCCGAAGAAAAACCTGACGCGAAAACAAAGTCCACACGCCGACGTAAACAATAAAATGCCGCATTTATCGTTATTATAAGGTAGCATGTAACGATGAATCGCATTTTTTATCAATTCACAGACTGCCACTTGCAGCCACGCTCTCGGGCGCGGCACGCTCTCCTGTGCCTGCTTCCTGCGGTGCTGGCAGCTATGTTCATGCTCTCTTCCTGCGGAGCTGAGAAGAGCATGCGCAAGGGCGATGCCTTCTATGCCGTCGGCGAGTATTTCGATGCCGCAGCCGAGTACAGGAAGGCCTACCTGCACACTCCTGTCAAGGACAAGGCGAAGCGAGGCGAAAGAGCATGGAAGATGGCCGAGTGCTATCGGCGCATGAACTATGCTGCCAAGGCCTCTACTGCCTACCAGAATGCCATCCGTTACAAGTATCCCGACTCGCTCGCCATCCTCTACCTTGCCCAGATGCAGCACACGATGGGCAACTACAAAGAGGCAATCAAAAACTATGACGCTTTTCTCGAAACGACGCCTCGTCATCCCCTGGCTGTGGCTGGGCGGCAGGGTTGCATGCAAGCGCCCCTATGGAAGCAGAAGCCCACGCTCTATACCGTCAAGAAGGAAGCCACCTTCAACGGCCGCAGAAGCGACTTCTCGCCTGTTCTCTTCGGCGACGAGTGGGACCAGCTCTACCTCACCAGCACACGTACGCAGGCCACCGGAGACGAGATAAGTGGCATCACTGGAGTTAAATCTGCCGACATCTTCGTGAGTAAAAAAGATGACAAAGGCAAGTGGGGACAGCTCGAAGCACTTGAGTCTGAGGTCAACTCTATCTACGACGAAGGTGCCTGTGCTTTCTCGCCCGACGGAAGGACCATGTACTTCACGCGATGCACCTTCGACCCCGACTATCCACGCTTCGCACAGATATACACCAGCCAGCGCTCCGATGCTACGTGGAGCAATCCGCAACCCCTCGTCATATCGAAAGACACGCTCTCCAGCTACGCTCATCCGGCGGTCTCGCCCGACGGCCTCTGGCTATACTTCGTGAGTGATATGCCCGGCGGCCTCGGCGGCCTCGATATCTGGCGCGTAGCCATCACCGACCGCGGTCTGGGAGGTGCCGAGAATCTGGGCGAACCCATCAATTCACAGGGCAACGAGATGTTCCCTACGTTCCGGCCCAACGGACAGCTCTACTTCTCGTCCGACGGCCACGTCGGCATGGGAGGTCTCGACCTATACTGTGCCGAGGCCGATTCCACCGGCAAGTGGCACGTGGAGAACTTGCGATATCCCATGAACTCCAGCGGCGACGATTTCGGAATGACCTTCGAGGGTGTCCACAACCGAGGCTTCTTCGCCTCCAATCGCGGTGACACCCGAGGATGGGACCACATCATGTCCTTCGAGTGTCCCGAGGTCGTGCAGACCGTCAAGGGCTGGGTGTACGAAAAAGACGGATACGAACTCCCCGAGGGACTTGTTTACATGGTCGGAAACGACGGCACCTACCTCAAGCTCAGCGTCCGCGGCGACGGCTCCTTCGTCCAGGAGATACGCCCCCATGTCGACTACGTATTCCTCGGAACGTGCAAGGGATTCCTCAACCACAAGGAGGAACTCACCGTCGACACCTCGTCCGTCAGTCGCGAATACGTCCTCCAGTTCCCCCTCGCAAGCATCAATAACCCCGTCCTCATACGCAACGTCTTCTACGAGTTCGACAGCGCCGAGCTCACAGAATCGAGCACCCTGGCCCTCGACAGCCTCGTGGACCTGCTCAACGAGAACCCCAACGTCACCATAGAACTCGCCAGCCACTGCGACTTCCGCGGAAAGGACGACTACAACATGCGCCTCAGCCAGCGGCGCGCCGAGAGCGTAGTCAACTACCTCATCTCCGCAGGCATCGCCGAAGACCGACTCACCCCCGTTGGCTACGGAGAGAGCCGCCCCAAGGTCGTCACGAGGCGAATGGCTGAGCAGTGCGACTTCCTCCAGGTGGGCGACACCCTCACCGAGAAATACATCATGGCACTGGACGACGAAGAGAAGCAGGAAATCTGCCACGCTTACAACCGCCGCACCGAGTTTAAGGTGCTGCGCACCACCTATGGACTCTTCGAGCTCAAGACCCCCGAAAAAGCACGCATCGATGCCGACGCCACGCGCGATGTGCCTGAGGAGCCCGAGCCCGAGAAACCTGCGAAACCGAGCGACGATGCCAAAGCCGCGCCGGACGAGCCACAGGAAGACGCACCCGAGGCTACCGACGACAGCCCGCAGCCGCAGGCCGAGGAACCACCGGCAGAACCGCAGGAAAAGACTGAATAACACACCGAACGCACCACGGACATTTTCCGCGGTGCGTTTTTTAGTTCCGCCTCCCCCCGTTCCTCCATCCCCGTTCCACACACCACGCTTCCCTCTCTGTCGCACCACGCTGCGCAGCCCGACGCACCACGCTGCGACAGCCGTCGCACCACGGTGCGTTTTTAACACTTCAAAGGAACCTCTTTCGACCTAATGAGGAATCCTGACAGAAGCCACCCAGACTCCCGTCAACTTGATGACCGTATCTGTTTATGATTTAATGAGAAACGAATCCGCCTTTCCTCAACCCTCGGCCTGGTTCAGGAAGAGCAGCAGTCGGTTGGCGATGTTCACCTCGCTCACCCCAGAATCGAAATCTATCGAGAGCAGGCGCAGCTCGGGATAACGCCTGCGCAGCGCATTCTCAATGCCTCGCGCCACCACGTGATTAGCTATGCACCCGAACGGTTGCAGCGACAGCACATTCAGCACCCCTCTCTCCACGAAACTGCCTATCTCGGCCGGAAGCAGCCAGCCCTCGCCAAACTGCGCCGCGCCCGATACGATTCCCTCGGCACGGAGCGCATCCACCTGGATATCCTCGAACGGCATGAAGTGGCTGAAGGCGCTCGCGGCACGGTTGAACCGCTCCACCACACGCCCCGACAGGCTGTGCAGCAACTTCACCACCATCGTCGGCAACGAACTCTGAGACAGGCCCAACTCTCTGTTTCTGACCACGTTCACAAATTCCTGAAGGAAAAACGGGGTTATCAGCGGAGGAACTATCTCTACACCCTTCTCCATCAGCCGACGTGGTATCTCCTGATGGGCGAAATGGTTGAATTTCAGGAATATCTCACCCACGATGCCCACTCGCTGCGTAGGCTCCTTGCGTGAGATGGCCTCGAACCGTTCCGCAGCCTCCGACACGAGCGAGAGCAGTCGTTTCGTCACGTTTCTGCCCACGATGGCCGAGGCACCCTCGCGCAGATATTCGTCGCGCAGACACGCCGCCTCGCCGGGTTGTTCCTCGCGCGCCGCCGCTGCATAATACATCTTCGCCATCGTGTCGGCATACAGCAGCGCCGAGAGCACCACTGGCCCCATCTTGCGCCACGAGACATGGAAGCCCTCCTGTTCGTTCGCAGCACCCTCGTTTGCCGTCACACCGAGCGTCACCAGCGGCACGTTGCCGAAGCCTGCATCGACCATCGCACGTTTTATCAGGCCCGCGTAGTTAGTAGCACGGCACTGACCGCCCGTCTGCGACATGGCCACAGCCACTCGTTCCAGGTCGTAGCGGCCCGACGACAGCGCGTTTACGATGTCGCCCACCACCAGCGTCGCCGGATAGCACACCTCGTTGTTCGCATAGCGCAGACCCGTCGCAGCTGAGTTCCCGTCGCTCTTCGGCAGCACTTCAATCCGATAGCCTGCCACCTCGCCCAGCGCTGGCAGTAGCGGTGTCACGAACTCCGAAATATGAGGCACCAGAATGGTCTTACCCTCGTCGCTCTGCCTGAAAATGCGCGTAGTGCGGAATGCCTCAGCCTCTTTCTCGCCCCGTCCGCGCCTGCCGCAGAGACTTTCCACCAGCGAACGGACGCGCAGCTTCAGCGAACCCACGTTGCTGATGTCGTCAATCTTCAGCAGCGTGTACGTCTTGCCATATCGCGCCAGCAGCGAGCGCACTTCGTCCTGAATGAAAGCGTCTGGTCCGCAGCCGAACGACGTGAGCTGCACAAACTCCACGTCCCGTCCCTCCGTGGCCACCCACTGCGCCGCCTTGATGATACGATTCACATACGCCCACTGACGCACGGTGTTCGTTTCGCCGTCGGCCAGCTCCTGCCTGCCGCGCACAATATCGTCGCTTACCACATACACGCCCATCGCCGCAATTGTATCACTGATTCGATGCTGAACCAGCGGGTCGGCGTGGTAGGGACGTCCGGCCAGCAGTATCACCTGCCGCCCCTTGCGACGGGCCTCGGACAGAATCTCTTCCGCACGCTGCCGCAGACGTTCCTCGGTCTCTTCCTGCGCAGCCCAAGCCTTCTCGAAGGCACGCTGAGCCACCTTCCGCGACACGCCAAGGCTCTCCAGATAGGCCACCACCTGACGGCACGCAAGCCGACGCTCTCCAAAGTTTATCACGGGCGAATCCACCGGGACCGATGTCGGCATCGCGCTCCTGATGACGTCCGAGTAGCCCGAGACAATCGGGCAGTTGTAGCTGTTTATCGCATGCTTCGACTCCTGACGCTCAAACACCACGTATGGCATCAAGATGCGCTCCACGCCGGCCTCGCAAAGTTCCGCCACATGGCTGTGAGCCAGCTTCGCAGGAAAGCACACATTGTCGCTCATCACCGTCGGAAGGGCTCGCTCATACCGGTGCATCGACGAGTCAGAAGAGAGAACCGCCTCCATGCCGCACTCCGAGAGCAGACGGTGCCAGAACGGGAAGTTCTCATACATGTTCAGCATCCGTGGCACACCAATCCTGCGTCCGCCTTTCATGCTCTCACGGTCGAAAACAATCCGATACTTCTCGGGATAGATGTTCCCTCCGCGTACGCCGGCTACACCATTGTTGCTGAACACACGCTCACACTTGTTGCCGCTCACGTAGTTCTTTCCTCCCCCGAACCGATATCGCGTCACCGCACACTGGTTCTCACAGCCGCGACAGTGCAGCCGCTCGCCCAGACTGCCTTCCGAAGACAGCAACGCACCGTAGCCGCTCAGCAACTCATCTATCGACCGCTGCCTTACCGTCGCTGCACCATCCTCTTCCTCTGCCTTCTCCACGAGGGCCGCAGCATGCAGGGCACACCCATAGGCGCCCATCATCTCAGGCTGCTCGCTCCGTGCCACCGTCTGCCCGGTCAGCAACTCCAGTGCTCGCACCACGGCATCGTTCCGCATCGTGCCGCCCTGCACCACGATACGGTTGCCCAGCGCCCGCACATCCGACAGCTTCAACACCTTATAAAGACAGTTCGAGATAACGGAATAAGACAGGCCGGCTGCAATGTCGCCCACCTCGGCTCCCTCGCGCAATGCCTGCTTCACACGGCTGTTCATGAACACCGTACAGCGGCTGCCCAGGTCGCACGGATGCTGCGCCATGCAGGCCTCACGGGCAAAATCTCCGATGCTGCGCTCCAGGCTCTCCGCAAAAGTCTGCAAAAATGTCCCGCAACCCGAGGAACAAGCCTCGTTAAGCTCCATTCGGCTCACCACGCCATCCTCCACAAAGATTGCCTTCATGTCTTGACCGCCGATGTCCAGGATAAACGAAACGTCGGGCATCAGACGGCGCGCGGCCTCGTAGTGAGCCATCGTCTCCACGATACCCCAGTCCAGGTCGAACGCAGCCTTTATCAGCTCCTCGCCGTAGCCCGTGGCACAGCTCCCCACGACCTCCAGTTCGCAGCCCCTCCGTTCAGCCTCCGCCTTCAGTTCCTTCAGCCCCTCAGCCACCGCCCTCACCGGACGACCCAGGCTCGGCACATAGTAACTGAATACGATGCTGCCGTCTCTGCGTGCCGCAATAATCTTCGTGGTCGTCGACCCAGAATCGATTCCGATGACCACTTTTTCGGCTCCTTTTCGGAGCGTACCCGGTCCGAAGCCCCTCCGTTCCCCCTCCGATCCCTCTCCGATCGCGCTCCGTTCTTTTTCCGCTCGCCATTCGTCGTACGAACGCTCGCTCTCGAATAGCGGTGGCATACTCTCCCGAACCTCCAACGCTTCACCTTCGTCAAGCCTCCGCAATAGCTCCGAGACACGAACGCTCTCCCTCCCACATTGCAACGCTGTCCCTACGGCCGGTATCAGATTGCTCTCCGAACTCACTACGAAATCCGTCCCCTTCAACTCCATATACTCCTCGAAAGCCCTCCGCAATGCCTCCAAGAACGCTAGGGGCCCCCCACACAGCAGCACCGGTGCCTCTATCTTCTGTCCGTGCGCCAGCGTCGTTACCGTTTGTACCGCGATGGAATGAAAGATCGATGCACATATGTCCTCGATGGGCACTCCGCGGCTCACCAGATTCTGCACGTCGGTCTTGGCGAACACTCCACAGCGGGCGGCAATGGTGTATTGTTCGGTCGATTGCAGTGCCAGCTTGTTCATCTGGTCGTGAGTCAGTCCGAGCAGTGCTGCCATCTGGTCGATGAAGGCTCCCGTTCCGCCGGCGCAGTTGCCGTTCATGCGCAGGTCGGCCTGTCCGTCGGCCAGCAGCACCACTTTCGAGTCCTCGCCGCCGATGTCTATCAGTGCGTTTACTTCGGGATGGAGACAGCGGGCGTAGACCGATGCGGCCACCACTTCCTGCACAAACTCCACGTTGAGCAGTTCGGCTGTCTGCATTCCCACCGAGCCTGTGACGCCCATCGTCACCTCGGCATCGCCCACCACATCGCTCACCTCCGTAAGGTAGCGGTGCAGCAGGGGCTTCACCTGAGCCTGGTGACGTTCATAGCGTTGCCACATCACGTGACCCTGCTCGTCGGTCACCACCATCTTGGCGGTCGTGGAGCCTACATCCAACCCGATCTTGTATTTCATCCCTCGCGTTGGTGCTGTTTATTTTGTGCTGATGCGCAGGATTTGAATGGATTCGCCGGCAAAGGTCAGCTCTTTCAGACGTTTGCCACTTTGTTCCGTCTCCACCTTCACCACGTTCACATCGGGGTTCGCAAGCGTGTTCTTTGCGTCGAGCGAGCTTCCGGTCAGCCCTATTCTCTCTTTCACCACGGCATTGTTCCAGCCTTTCACGTTGACGGATGCTTTCACGTCCTTGGGACTTAGGTTGATTACGAAGAGTGCAATCTCCCCTTTCTCGCGGTCGATGGTAGCCACGGTGTTGAGCGCATGCAGGCTGCCGTCCACTACTGGCGAGGTGCTCTCGCTCGGAATTACTTCTGCGAGTGTGTTTTTGCGATACTCTTTGAGCGGATAGAACACCGTCTGGCGTATCGATGTCTTCTCGTTTGTCATGATGGGTGCCAGGATGTTCACCATCTGTGCCCAGTTGGCCATCCCCACAAAATCGGCACAGCGCAGCATGGCATTCAGGAAGTAGGCTGTGGCCAGGGCATGTCGCCATTCATAGGTGTTGGTGGTGCCGTATGGTGGGTCTTGGTATTCCCAGATACCCCATTCGTCCACGGCAATCTTCACGGGCTTTTCGCGCACTGGGAACCGATACCACTTCTTCCATGTTGTCACGGGATTCTGGCTGTTCTCCTTAACCAGTTCGTTCATTGCGCCCAGGTCGCGCTCCACGTCGTCAATCTTGTGGAAGACCGAATAAGGGCGGTTTCCGTCGGTGCCTACGTATCCGTGGAACGAGATATAGTTGATGGCTCCGTCGAGTCCCTTCAGTATGGTCTTGTTCCATTCGGGAATGCCGCGTTCGCCGTCGGCAATCAGTTCGATGCTGGGGTCAGTGAGTTTCATCAGTTTGATGAAGTGCCACACGTCGGTGACATATTTGTCCGGGTCTTGGTGGCGTCCTGCGTCGGGTTCGGCTGCCTCCTCGTTGCCCAGTGCCCAGTATTTCACGTTGAAGGGCTCCTCGTAGCCGTGCGAGCGGCGCAGGTTGGCATAGTAGGTGTTCTCCGTGCCGTTGCAGTATTCCACCCAGTTGGCGGCTTCGTCGGGACTGCCTGTCGACAGGTTCACCACCAGCACGGGCTCGCAGCCTATTGCACGACAGTATTCGATGAACTCACACGTCCCGAACTGAAAGGTGTTGATGCCTCCCCAGATGAGGTTTTTGCTCGGTCGGCGCTCGTTCTTGGGACCCACGCCGTCCATCCAGTGGAAGGTCTTCACGAAGGTGCCTCCCGGGAAACGTATCATCGTGGGTGCCAGTTCCTTGGCTTTCTCCAGCACATCCTGGCGTATGCCGTTGGCGTCCGATAGGGGAGAGCCTGCATCGTAGATGCCCCCCTCGATGTCGCGGCCCATGTATTCTATAAACTGGCCGTAGATGTACGGCGAGGCTTGGCCGAGGCTCTTTTGTGTGTCTATGGTGATGTTGTTTTCCTGTGCCTGTATACAGCCGATGCTCATCAGTGCCATTATGACAAATGACAGATGGCGGGGCTGAAACCATTTCTTCGTTTTTCTCATGATATGAATTTTGCGTTTGTTGTTATTTGATTATTCTTGTAAAACGTCCGTTCTCGTAGCTTGTCTTGGGCAGCACGCCGCCGCGCACGTTTCCGGGGGCGAAGAGGTTGCCGATGAGTGTCATTTCCTCCTCGGTGAGGTTTATCTCGAGTGCCTTCAGCGATTCGGTCAGGTGGTCGGGATGGGTGGTGCCGATGATGGCGAACATCTCGGGATTGCGCTGCAGCACCCATGCCACGGCCAGATTGGCGGTCGAGCATCCCTTGCCATCGGCTATTTCCTTCAACTGCCGCACGATGGCGCGGTTGTGGTCCATGTCCTCGGGGCGGAACAGAAAGGGTAGTATGTTGGGTGTGCTCTCGCCTGTGGCAAAGCTGTCAGTGAGCAGACCGTGACCCAGCAGACCGTAGGCCACCACCGGGATGCCCAGCTCGCGGCATGTGGGCAGGTCTTCTTCCTCCATCTGGCGGCTCAGCAGCGAGTACTCTTTCTCGAAGAACTTGATGGGGCTCACCGCATGGCCGCGACGCAGTTCCTCGGCGGTGGTCTCCGTCATGCCCACGTGGCGCACCAGTCCTTCCTTCACCAGGTCGGCCACAGCACCTATCAAGTCCTCCACGGGATAGGCCTTGTCCATGCGGGCTGGCTCGTAGAGGTCCACATAGTCCAGACCGAGGCGGCTGAGGCTATACACCAGATGGGCTCTCACGTTAAACGGGTTTACGTCGGCTCCGTAGAGGCCGTTGCGGCTGGGCAGCGCTCCGAATTTCACACTCACGAAGTAGCTGTCACGCGGATGGCGGCGAAGGGCATTGCCCAGCACCATCTCGCTCTCGCCGGCGTTGTAGAACTCGCCCGTGTTGAACATCGTCACCCCATGGTCGAGTGCCGTGTCTACGGTGCGGATGCTGTTCTCCTCGTTTCTGCGGGCCATTCCCATGCAGCCCAGTCCAATTCTCTTCATGTCTTTCATTCTTTAGATTTTTTCACTTCCACAATCTCGCACTGCTTCACCACCACATAGTCATACCTGTCGGCAAAGCCCAGCACGTTGCCGCGCATCACCACACGGTCTTTCTTCGACACCTTGCGCAGTTTCAGGTAGTCGCTGAAGGGTAGCACACAGAGCACGCGGCTCGAGGCATCCGCCGTTTCGGCTATCTCCACCGACGGCAGCGCATAGGGGTCGGGACCCACGAACGTGGCGACGCCTGCAATCTCCATCACTTTCAGGTAGGGTGCCTCGCGACCCTCCTTAAAAGCATCGTAGAGTGCCTTTGCTTCGATTCTCTCCATTTTCGTTATCTTTTTGTCTTTCTGTGTATTGAGCGGACCAATAACCAATATGGCTACGGCCAAAAGTTCGATTATTTTTTCATTCTGCAAAGTTACGAAGAAAAATCGTCCTTTCTGCATTCTCCGCAGGAGAAATGATGTGTCCTGTTTTCCCGATGTGCTGGGCGAAGTGCCCGATGTATTGCGAATAATGCTTACACTTTTCTTTTCCTGTTTCCTGCGGAAATGAAATTTCGCCTGTCGCAACTCGTTCCTTCGGCTGACACACCGTGCTGCGATGGCCGTTGCACCGTGGTGCGTTTTCTCGCAGACCGCGTTTGCTGGCCGAAATCTGGGCGACATCGCTGGCAACGAAAAATTTAGAGGTGCTGAGAATCAGGCGGTTGGATTCTCGTCCTCCCGTGGTCTTCATCTCGTCGCAGCGAAGCCCACTCATTCTCATCGCCTCTCACGTCGTTTTTCGGCACCCCTTGTGTGTCGGGGTGCGCTTCAGTCTTCCGATTTCAGGACATCCAAAGTCGCCTGGCCCTAATGACCGGTTCGGGCTTAGCTTTTTACCTGATTCTCCTTCATGCGTTTTCGGTACTCCTTGGGGGGATAGCCCAGATGTTGCTTCACGTAGCGTCCGAAGAACGATTCGTTGCTGAAATTCAGTTCGTGAGCAATCTCCTTGATACTGCAGTCGGTGGTGCGCAGGCGCTGCGCAATCATATTTGCGGTGTAGGAATGAATCATCTGTGTGGGTGTCTTTCCGCACGAGTTCCGCACGATGACGGAGAGATATTTGGGTGTGATGCACATCTGCTGGGCGTAGTACGAGACGTTGCGCTCCCGTCCTCCGCTGGCCCACAGCAGCTGCACGAATCGCTTGAACTGCTGTTCGCCCATCGGCAGGAATGCATTGTTTTCGTCGGGCGTGTTGTTGATGATGTCGGAGAGCAGATAGAGGAACGACTGGACGAGCGAGCGCACCATCGGCCGGAACTGGCTGCATTCTGTCGCTGCCTGCTCCAGACGTATGATTTGGTATAGGTGTTCGGCCACCTCCATCTGCACTTGAGTCAGATGCACCAGCGGGTGGTCGTTCAGCGAGAGTGCCTTTTGCCACGTGCGGCGGTAGGTGTGGAACACATTGTCCATGGCTGTCACGCCGATGCCGAAGCCGCGCACGTGGACGTCGGGCGAGACCATCAGTTGCTCGATGCTCGCCGTGGGCAGACAGGCCAGACCCCATCCGGGACGGGCCTCATAGTCGCGACCTCCCATACGCAGTCGGACGGCCCCTCGGTAGCACACTGCCAGCACAACCATGTTCATGGTCGAAAATCGCTGCTGGACGGTCCATTTCTCGCCATTCTCGGTCGACTGGAATATGTCTCCGAACTGCTCGAAAACCACGATATCGCCATCCGAATATCTAATCATTTGCTCCTCCATTTTATTTCGTTTTAGGATATTCACGCTGCAAAGATAGTCATTATTTCTCTTCCACCTCGTTCAAAGCGTCACTATCTTTGTACTATCTGCGAAGAACGCTGCCATTTTGCATTCTAAATGACGTTTCGCAGTAGTGTATTTACTAATTTTGCAACTCCATTTGTTATATATAAGATAAGATGACGAGGACAAAAAGAACATTTTCTTTCCTGCTTGCATGTCTGACGGTGCTTACTGCTGCCGCGCAGACCAAGACGTTGGGCGAGTGTATAAAGATAGGTATTGAGCGCAACCTGCAGCTGCGCACCAGCCGAATCGACATCCGCAAAGGCGAGACCATGATAACGCAGAGCCGCGCCATGCTGCTGCCCAAAGTGGACGGAACCATCCAGCTGATTGACTATCTGAAGAACCCCGTGCAGGTGAGCGGCGGAACACTCATTGCCATGGACTTCCCCGACCAGATGACATGGCAGCGCGTGACCACGATGCAATACAACTCGCAGGCCATGCTCCAGGTGCAGATGCCGCTCTACAACCAGAGCATTCTGGCTGCCATCGATGCCGCCAAGACGGTGAAGGAACTCAACACGTTGGCCTACGACAAGGCATGCGAGACGCTCACGGTGCAGATTGCCAAGACATACTATGCAGCCCAGGCTTGCAAGGAGCAGCGCCTGCTCATCGACGAGGACGTGAAGCGCATGAACGAGCTGCGCGACATCACACAAGCACTCTTCGAACAGGGCGTCATACTCGAAGTGGACTTCACCCGCATCAAGATTAACATCACCAACCTGGAGACGATGAGCGCACAGTACCAGATGGTTTACGAACAGCAGCTCAACACGTTGCGCTTCCTGCTCGACCTCGCTGCATCGGAACCCATCGACGTGGAACGCATGGAGCCGACCCTGCGCCAGGTGACTGCCCAGGGCATCAGCAGCAGCCTGCCTGACCAACTCCTGCTCGACAAGCAACGTACGCTTAACGAGAAGCAGGTGCGCCTCACACGCGCCGGCTATCTGCCCTCCATCGGCATCCTCGGACAGACTGGCTATCTGGGCTATCAGGAGAAGTTCCGCCACTTCTTCAAGCACTTCGACAACCGTCACTTTGGCATGGCTGCCGTGGGATTCCAGGTGAACATCCCCCTCTTCGATGCGCGCGACAAACAGCTGCGCGTCCGCCAATATCACTTCGATGCCGAAAAAATTGCGACCAACCGCGAGCTTGTCGATGCAAACATCAAGAAGGATTATCTGAATGCTTCGCTCCAGCTCACCCAGAACGAGCAGATTTATGCTACGCAGAGCCAGAATCTGGAACAGGCACGGAGCGTTTACAATGTGGCTGCTTTACGCTATCGCGAAGGCGTCAGCTCCATGACCGAGCTCTTGCAGGATGACATGCGACTCAATGGCTGCGAGCGCGACATCGTGAACGCTCACTTGCAGTACAACCTTGCGCTTGTCGACTACCTGCGCCTCGAGAACAACCTCGATGCCCTCAAATAACCCTCATTAAGAACAGAAATAAACAAAATAACGTATGAAGAAACTTGCAGTAAGGATTATAGCCCTGTGCCTCGTTGCGGTGGGGCTGTTTGTGGTGATAGGCCTGTTCATCGACGGCGACACCGAATGGACCAACGACGCTCAGGTGGAGCAGTACATCTCGCCCATCAACGCCAAGGTGCCGGGCTACATCAAGGAGATTCGCTTCAAGGAGCATCAGTTCGTGCACCAGGGCGACACCCTCATGCTCATCGACGACCGCGAGTATCAGGTCAACGTAAAGCAGGCCGAAGCAACGCTGCTCGACGCACAGAGCGGACGTATCGTGGTGGACAACACGGAACGCACCGCAGCCACGGCATCCTCGGTCTATGATGCCGGCATCGAGGAAGCGAAGATTCGCATTGCCAAGCTCGAACGCGATACCAAGCGTTTCACCGAGCTGCTGAAGCAGAATGCTGCCACCCCCATTCAGGTGGAGCAGTACCAGACGGAACTCGATGCAGCACGCCAGAAACTCGCACAGCTCGAGCGTCAGAAGGCTGCTTCGCGCTCACAGGTGACCGAGGTCACGCAGCGTAAGACCAATGCCGACGCTGCCATCCTGCGTGCTGAGGCTGCTGTCGATATGGCGCGCCTCAACCTGAGCTACACCGTGGTGACGGCTCCCAACGACGGATGGCTCGGCCGACGCACCATACAGGAGGGACAGCTCGTAAGCCCGGGTGTCACGCTCACGACCATCATCCCCAACACCAACAAGTGGATTGTGGCCAACTTCAAAGAGACGCAGCTGGCACGCATCCGCAAGGGACAGAACGTCGAGGTCACCGTGGATGCCATCCCCGGCAAGAAATTCACGGGCAAAGTCTCCGACATATCGCAGGCCACAGGCTCTAAATATGCCATCCTTCCCACCGACAACTCGTCGGGCAACTTCGTAAAGATTCAGCAGCGCGTGCCCGTCCGCATCGACCTCGAAGACCTCTCGCAGGAGGATAACGAACGCATGGCAGCCGGCATGATGTGCGAAGTCAGAGTCGACGTGAAATAAGACGCAGCAAGACACTCCATGACAGCCGATAACAACCAGACCTCGTCCCTGCCTTTCTATTCGTGGATGCCCAAGCCACTTGGCATCCTCATCTTTCTGATGCTCTACATGTCGCCCATCTTCTCGGGAGGCATGAACCTCAGCATCTCACCCGAACTGGTGGGGTATCATGGCTGGCTCTCCGAGGACATTCAGATGGCCTATTTCTCCACGGCCCTCGGCATCTGTGTCTTCCCGCCGCTCATGCTCAAGTATCTCACCACCCACCGACTGAAGCAGACGCTGCTCTGCGGCCTCTTGCTGATGATTGTGGGCAATATCTGTGTGCTCACCACCCACTGGGTGCCAGCCCTCTGTGTGGTCTGCATGATGATGGGATGTCTGCGTGTCATGATGCTTGTCAGCCTCACCTTTGCCGTCGGTCCCTATCTGCTCAATGCCGATATCATCAAGATGTTCACCGTAGAGCCGCCCCCAATGTCTTCGGAGGAGCAGATACAGGCTTCCCACGGAAAGGCGGTGCAGGTGCTCCTGCTCTACTTCATCATCCTCGCCTTTGCCTACCTCAGCAACTGGCTTTACGCCTGGGTCACCTATCATTTCGACTGGCGCATGTCTTTCGTCATGGTCATCGGACTCTTGCTCGTCGATCTCTTCCTCGTGCTTTCCACCATGCAGACCGAGCCGGTGAAGCCCGACCAGGAGATGGATCTCTGGCTCGTCCTCGACACTGTGCTGATGATGGGCATCCTCGTCCCCATGACCTATGTCCTCATCTACGGCAAGACGCTCGATTGGTTCTCCTCGCCGCGCATCCAGCTCTGCGTGGGTCTCTCGCTCATCTGCCTCGGACTCTTCCTCTGCCGGACGCTCCGCAGCGACTACCTCAACCTGCGCATCTTCAACTACCGCAACCCTTCCATCGCCATGCTTATCTTCCTCATGGCCATGGTCTGCAACACTCCCGCCTCCATCATCCAGAGTTTTGCCCAGCTTACGGCTAACATCAACAACGAGCAGTCGGCAGCCCTCTACCTGTGGGCCATCCTGGGACTGTTCGGAGGCTTCTTCGTGGCCCTCCTGCTCGGTCGCCGCCGCACCCCCTACCGCTTCGTCTTTGCCCTCGGATTTCTGCTGATGTGCGCCTGCCATGTCTACATGTATTTCCAGTACCAGACCGAGGGTCTCTATCAGAATATGCGGCTTCCGATGGCGCTCACCTTCGCCGGACTTATGATGCTCTATCCTCTCGGGGCCTCCTATGGCATGAACCGTCTGCCGGTGCGCCACTTCGTAGGTTTCGTTTTCATCATGATTCTGATGCGTAACACCATTGCGCCCATCCTCGGCGTAAGCCTGCTCTCCAACGGGATGCAGGAGCGCCAGCAGTATTACAACACGCGAATGGTCGAGAACGTCGATGCCCAGAACCCCAACATACAGGCCATCGGAGGTATTACACCCACAACCGTGCCGCTCCTCTACATGAGCAAGGCTCGCCAGAGTGCCATCCTTGCCATGCGTGACATCAGCGGCGTAACCATCTGGGTAACAGCCGGCATGACCGTTGTATGCCTGCTCCTCCCCTTCAGAAAAGAAGACCGAACGTAGCTTTTCTACTGTCTATAAAAAGAAGATAGAACGTAGCACTGCACTTCAACGCCTGACGCACCACACTGCGAAAGACAACGCACCACGTTGCGACGGCCGTCGCAGCGTGGTGCGTTTTTTAGTTCATAACGGGACGACTTTTTAGTCCCTTTAACCCGAATGACCGATTAAGGTTAAATCCTTATTATCAACGATTCGTCGCGCTCTCTCAGCAAGGGGAATTTCTTCTGGTAGCGCATCAGAAAGTCCATGTCGATGGTACCTGTCAGGACGGTCTCCGTATGGTCGGGGCACTCCATGTCACGCCCGTAGGGGTCCACGAATGTCGTTCCGCCTGTGTAGTTGCTCTGCGGGTCGTTGCCTACGCGGTTGGCTGCCAGCACATAGCATTGGTTCTCAATGGCGCGTGCCCTCACCAGTGTGCGCCATGCCAGGTGGCGTTTCGTGGGCCACGAACCCACGTAGATGATGGCGTCGTAGTCGTCGTGGTTACGCGACCAGATGGGGAAGCGCAGGTCGTAGCACACGAGCAGCAGGAAGCGTACTCCCTTCCATTCCACCACTTTACGTTTCTGCCCGGCGGTGTAGTGCACGTTCTCGCCTCCGTAGGTGAAGAGGTGGTGCTTGTCGTAATACTCCGTCTCGCCCGAGGGTTTCACGAAGTAGCAGCGGTTGCGGTAGGTACCGTCGCCCAGCCGTGTGGCCACACTGCCCACGATGGCGGCGCCCGTCTCGGCAGCCTTCTGTTTCATCCACTGCAGCGCTTCGCCGTTTTCGCTGTCGGCGATGGCGGTGGGCTTGGTGGCGAAGCCGGTGTTCCACATCTCGGGGAGCACATAGAGGTCGCTCCCGGGGTCAGATGCGATGGCGCGGGCGGCGCGAATCATGTTCTCCTTGGGTTGTGCCCACACCACGTCTTGTTGAATGAGTGTCACTTTCATCTCGACAATCTTTTACCTGTTTTATCTCCCTAATTTAGAATTGAATAATCTCTCCGCCGTCGCTCTCGGCATAGCGTTGCAGCAGTTCCTGTATGTATTTTGCGCAGGCGGTCGTCTGTTCGCGGTTGCCGTCATAGCCGTTTATCGTGGCCAGCAGACGGCTGGTGCCCAGTTCCATCTTCGTCCTCTCGTGGTCGCTGGTGGGTGTCCCTATGCCCCCTTGAGCGTCGCGCCACACGGGCAGTCCGGCTATGTTGAGCGGTCCGCGTCCGATACCTTCGTAAGGCTCCCCTTCGCGTCCGATGCCCAGCGTCAGTTCTTCGCCCACGATCTTGTCGGCATCGAATCCGCCGATGCTGTAACCGTAGGCGATGCTGGCCAGGTTGATGAGGTCCACGGCGGTGTCTATCTGGTAGAGGTCCTTGCCCTGCAGGGCGCGCCGCACGAGTGCCTCGGCCGACGGACGATAGCGGCTCGGGTCTTTGCCGCAGCGTTTGTAGGTTTGTCGCGTGGCTTGTATGGCAGGCATCTCCTTGATGCTGTCCACGGTGAGCAGCTGGCGGTACGATGTCAGGAAGCGGTCTATCTCTTCCCACAGGGCAGGGGAGTGGGCCGTGTTGCGGAAGTCGGCGAGCACTGCGGTGCCCACATACTCGGGGCAGGCCTGGAGCAGCTCTGCCGATACGTGCAGGGCGATGGTCTTTTTCATTCGAGGTAGGTTTTGAACATATGTCGATAGGCGTCGGCCTTTTTCTCGAGAGAGAGGGGGTAGGCGCGGCTGCTTGAGGGCAGACGATGGAGCACGAAGCGGTGTCCGGGCACCTCCACAGCGCTTCCCACGGCGGGCGGCGTCGCTATCTGCCACTGCTGGCACAGCGTCTGTGTGGCTTTCTCGCCCGTGGTGACGATGGCGCGCAGCTGCGGCAGGCTTGCCGTGAGCGCCTCCACATCCGTGGCCTCCACCACCTCCAGAAAGCGGTCCGAGGCGTTGTCGTGCAGACGTCGCACGGCGGTGGCGGTGTCAAAGAAGGCCAGTCCCTGCTCCTTGCAGTGTGCTTCTATCGCCTCCAGACGGAACGTCCGCCGCTCGGTGTCGGCAAAGTAGTCGCGGTCGCCGTGGAACACAAGCCCTTCGATACGCCAGTGGTCATTGGTCCAGTTGGGGTAGTAGAAGTCCATGCACCACCGTTTCCGTTGCGGCGGAAAGCTGCCCAGGAACAGTATGCGGGCGTTCTCGGGCAGGAAGGGGCGCAGCGGATGCCATTCCACTTCCTCCGTACTGCGGGCTATGTTTTCGGTGTTCAGGTGACTCATGGGGTGTGCACGCTCGTCGCGTTTCAGAGGCCTTTCTGCTCGCGTTTCCGTTGCTCCAGAAAGCGCAGCTCGGCCTCCAGCATTTCCAGCTGTGGCATGGGGCAGCCTGCCTCGCGTGCCAGCTGCAGCGGACGGCTGTAGATATAGTCAATCTCCATCGGACGACCGAAGTCGTAGTCGAGTCGCATCGACGGGCTGTAGGGCGTCATCGCGTCGGTCGTCGTCAGCATCTGCTCCACGAAGTCCTCGTCCACGCCGTCTATCTGCATCGAACGTGTGGCGCGCACAATCTCCATCATCTGGGAGCGTATCAGCCGGCGTGTCGCTTCGTTGCGCAACAGTTCGTCGGTCTGGCAGTGCAGCGCCACGGTCATGCCGTTGAAGGGCATGTTCCATACCGCCTTGCGCCAGCGTGCCGTCTTGTATTCCACTGGGTTAGCTGTGATGTCGGCCTGCCGCAGCTCGTCGATGAGACGCCCGATGAGTTCCTCGTCCGGACACGAATAGTTGCCTATGTTGATGCTTCCGTAGCACTGATGGTTCACGCGCCCGGGCTCCGTCTTGGCAGAGCAGATGAACGCCAGTCCGGCCGCCAGCCATGCGTCGGGGAACATGCGCTGCACGTCCTCCTCCACGCCGATGCCGTTCTGTATCAGCACCACCAGCGTCCCGCGGTGCAGCAGCGGTGGCAACAGGTTGGTCAACAGATGGTTGTTCGTACTCTTCAGGCCCACCAGCACGACGTCACACGCCGGCATCGCACTCGTCTCCTGATAGATGTGGGGATGGTCTAAATGGAAACTCCCGTCGCACGAGTCCACTTGCAGGCCGTGCGCGCGAACATAATCATAGTCGCGGTGCAGCAGGAAGTGTACCTCCTGACCGCTCCGTGCCAGCCGCGCGCCGTAGAAACCGCCGATGGCTCCAGTGCCGATAACTGCATATTTCATGTCGAAATTTTTGCGTTTTGTTTCCGCCTGCAAAGATACGCATTTACCGCCGAACGAGCAACCCCTTTCGGTCGTTTTTCGCTCCTACCGAAAATGCAACACGTCTCGACGCATGTCGCACCACGTTGCGCAGCCCGTCGCACTGTGCTGCGACGGCCAACGCACCACGGTGCGTTTTTCCTCGTGCCTTCTTACCCCTCGACCTAATGCCCCCAACAGTTTACCTTGTCCCTTTCATGCCCTATTTATTGAAATCCGCTGGAAATACGGCAAAAAAGTGTCTATAACCAGCGGAAATGCGCATTTTTCTCTATGTTTCCGCTGGAAATAGCGTACTTTTTGCCTTATCCTCATATAAGGAGGTTGTTCTAAGCCTACGTATCACTATCAGAGATAGCAAATACCTTTGAAAAGTACAATCTATGCAGAAACAAGGAATTAAGCCAAGATTTGCAACTTAAAAGTTGCGTGATTGAGAATAAAATCGTACTTTTGCAGCAGTTAAACAATAACTACATATAAGGGAGAAAGCCCGTAACTGGGACAGAACAGGACACGCCAGTTGGCTGCGTGTCTATGCAATCCGTCTGGAGAAAAATGTATTCGTCATAACGGGTGGTGCCATCAAATTGACAAGAACGATGCAGGAACGCCCCCACACCCAAGAACAACTTGACAGGCTTAATGCCTGCCGACAGTTCCTTGTAGATAATGGCGTTTTTGATTCAGATAGTTTTATATCATTAACCGAGGAGGACGAATTATGAAGTCAAGAGCAGTGCAATTTTTGGAGGCTCACCAGTCGG
>CAJOLZ010000031.1 GCA_905235575.1 uncultured Bacteroidaceae bacterium
ATCACGCTCATCGAAATTCAGGAGGTGAAGGAAGTGCTCAAGTCGAAGCTCAAGACCATCTATCACACCCGAATTCAATATCCCGAAATTAAGAAAGAGGACGAGGAGACAGAGGAAACGTCCTGAAATCGGAAGATTCGCGTCTGCAACCCATACCGAGGGGCATCGAAAATCGCTGTGAATAACAGTGAGATTCGGTGCCCCTCAGTTCGTTTTTGTGCGCACTCGGCAATGATTATTTTCTAACCACTTGATTTTCAATATTCGAAAATTTTGCATCGTTGTGCTTTTCCAAAAGAAATTTGCGACAGAACGTGGTCTTACGAAAAACGCACCATGGTGCGACGGCTGTCGCAACACGGTGCGTCAAGCATCGGAACGCGACAAAACGACCGAAGAACGACTTCGACGAGATTTACGAAGAGAAAAGTGTAAGGATTATTCTACAAGAAGTCCCTGCGCTTTCATCTCGCGCACGGCTGTCTCGAGTTCCTCGTACCACGCCTGACCGAACCGCTCTGTGAGTGGCTGTCGGAGGAAGCGGTAGAGGGGGATGTTCTTCTCGCGCCCCAGGCGTACGGCCGGCGCGCAGATATCCCAGCGGTGGTAGGTGAGCCCGACGAGGCTGCCCAGGCGTTTCTCGCGGATGGGGTAGAGCGCACAGCTGATGGGCTTGCGCCAGCGCGAAAGTCCGTCGCGGAAGGCGCACTCGAGTGCGCAGAGGCAACAAGGCTCGGGCGAGGTGTCGTAGGTGGTGAAGACGCAGTCGCGGCCGCGGACAATGCTGGTCACCAAATCACCTTCGCGGTCCACGTAGCTGACGCCCTGTCGGTCTATCACGCTCTGAGCCTGCGCGTCGAGACGACTCCAGACGGTGTCGAGAACGTCCTCGATGCGTGCAATTTCGTCCATCGTGACGGGCGCACCGGCGTCACCCTCCACGCAGCAACGTCCGCGGCAGGCGGCAAGGTCGCAGCAGAAACGTTCGGTGAGAATGTCGGTATGCACAACGACATCGCCCACCATGAGCATACTACCAAGTGATTGGCGGTTGTCCATGATGGGCGAGGTATTGGTTTGCAAGGTTGAAGTGATTGTTGCCGAAGAATCCACGGTGGGCGCTGAGCGGACTGGGATGTGCGCTCTGCAGTACGAGATGACGCGAGCTGTCGATGAGCGCGGCTTTGCGTCCGGCAGGTGCTCCCCACAAGAGGAAAACAAGGTGTTCCTTGCGTGCCGAGAGCAGACGTATGACGGCATCGGTGAATGTTTCCCATCCGTGGCCACTGTGGCTGAAAGCTTCGTGGGCACGCACACTGAGACACGTGTTCAGCAGGAAAACGCCCTGCTGTGCCCAGCGTGTCAGATTGCCGCTCTGGGGCATGGGTGCGCCGGTCTCGGTCTGTATCTCGGTGAAGATGTTCTTGAGCGATGGCGGGAAAGGCACGCCGTCGGTCACCGAGAAACACAAGCCGTGGGCCTGGCCAGGACCGTGATAGGGGTCCTGACCAAGGATGACCACACGCACCTGTGGGAAGGGTGTCTGATTGAAAGCATTGAAGATGAGACCGCCGGGCGGATAGCACGTGCCGTGGGCATACTCCTGACGGACAAAGGCGACGAGCTCCGAAAAATAGGGCTTCGAAAATTCCTCAGCCAGCAGCTCGCCCCAGCTCTCCTCAATGCGAACACTCATGATAGTTAATAGTTAGGAGTTAGGAGTTAAGAGTTGGGAGTTAGGAGTTGGGAGTTAGGAGTTAAGAGTGTCTGCTTGGTTGTTTTGGTAATGCTGGTAAGAAGTCGAATTAGTTCAACGCAATCTTCATCGATACTATTGTACTCTGTGTCTAAAAGATATCCTGCCTCGAAAAGTAATTCGAGCCAGTATCTTGTTTCGGCACATTCTTTGAGTGAAATATATACTTTTGAAAGAAAATCTTTTCGACTTACGCCATACAAAGCCTCTGACAGATTAGCTCCAACTGAAGTTCCGCTACGTAGCAACTGTTTCGATAGGACAAATTCATGTTTCTCTTCACATAGATATTTGTAGAGTTTCACTATCCTAATAGCAAAACCCTTACTTTTATCTAATGCTATGCTTTTACTCATTTATTTTGACCTAACCACTAACTATTAACTCCTAACTACTAACTCCTAACTTTTAATCAAGCACTTACCGGTCATCTCCTCGGGCTGCGGCAGCCCCATGATGTGGAGAATGCTGGGTGCCACGTCGGCCAAAACGCCGTTGCTGACGGTGGCTTTGGTGTTCTCCGTCACGTAGATGAAAGGCACGGGATTGAGCGAATGAGCGGTGTTGGGCGTACCGTCGGAGTTGAGGGCGTTGTCGGCATTGCCGTGGTCGGCAATGATGATGGTCTCGTATCCGGTGGCTTTGGCAGCCTCCACAACTTCGCTCACGCACTGGTCGACAGCCTTGACGGCCTTTTCGATGGCCTCGTAGACGCCGGTGTGACCCACCATGTCGCCGTTGGCGAAGTTCACCACGATGAAGTCATATTTGTCTTCCTTGATGGCTGCCACCAGCTTGTCTTTCACTTCGTAGGCACTCATCTCGGGTTTCAGGTCGTAGGTTGCCACCTTGGGACTGGCCACGAGGATGCGGTCCTCGCCTTCGTAGGGCATTTCGCGTCCGCCGTTGAAGAAGAATGTGACGTGTGCATACTTCTCGGTCTCGGCCGTGTGCAGCTGCTTCAGGCCCTTGCTGCTGATGTATTCGCCCAGCGTGTTCATGACGTTCTCCTTCGGGAAGAGGATGTGCACGCCGGTAAACGAAGCGTCGTAAGGTGTCATGCAATAGTACTGCAGACCGGGGATGGTCTTCATTCCCTGCTCGAGCATGTCTTGCTGTGTCAGTACGATGGTGAGTTCCTTGGCGCGGTCGTTGCGATAGTTGAAGAAGATCACGACGTCGCCTTCCTTGATTGTTCCGTCGATGGTCTGGTTGTTGATGGGCTTGATGAACTCGTCGGTCACGCCATCGTCATAACTTTCCTGCATAGCTTCCACCATGTCGGTGGCTTGCTTTCCCTGGGCATCGATGAGCAGGTCGTAGGCAATCTTCACGCGCTCCCAACGCTTGTCGCGGTCCATGGCATAGAAGCGGCCCACGATGCTGGCGATGGCTGCTCCGGGCACTTCGGCGCACTTGTCGGTGAGCTGCTGGATGAATCCCTTGCCGCTCTTCGGGTCGGTGTCGCGTCCGTCCATGAAGCAGTGCACGTAGGTGTGCTCGATGCCATATTGTTTGGAGATATCGACGAGGGTGAAGAGGTGGTCGAGGCTGCTGTGAACGCCGCCGTTGCTGGTGAGACCCATCAGGTGGACATTCTTGCCGTTCACCTTGGCGTACTCGTAGGCCGAGACAATCTCGGGGTTCTTCAGAATGCTGCCGTCGGCGCAGGCACGGTTAATCTTCACCAGGTCCTGATAGACGATACGGCCGGCACCGATGTTCAGATGACCCACCTCGGAGTTACCCATCTGTCCGTCGGGGAGACCGACGTTCTCGCCACAGGCCAGCAGATGCGAATTGGGGTAAGTTGCCTGAAGTTTGTCGATATAGGGAGTGGGTGTATTGAAAATGACGTCTCCCTTTCCATGATTGCCGATTCCCCATCCGTCGAGAATCGTCAGAAGTGCTTTCTTTGCCATAATATGTTTATTGTTAATTGTTTTGCGGCTGCAAAGTTACAACTATGCGCGCGAATGGCCAAATTTATTTGGATTTTTCGTTTCGATATGATTAAACGGATTTCTGAATCGTCTGCCCGTAACCTGTCATTCTGAGCATAGCGATGAATCTCTAAGAGGAAACCACCTCAAAAAAACGCACCACGCTGCGACGGGCGTCGCAACGTGGTGCGCAAGCCTTCGCACCGTGGTGCGTCGGACGATGCAGTGTGGTGTGTGCTCAGGGCTTCACGGGACGGCCCGACTGGGCGCTCCGACGCGCAGCATCCAGAATGCGCACTACCATTAGGTTATTCTCCAGCGAACTGAGGTCGTAGGGCGGAAGGGTTATTTCACCGCGAACCACTGCCCGCAGGAATCGGAACGAATCGTTATAGGGTGGCTCCAGCCCGGGTGCATCAAAGGTTCCGCTGTCGCGTCCGTTGATGCGCGTCTCCATGCGAGTGGGTGTCAGTTGGAAGATGCTTCCCTTGGAACCATAGACATACATGTCTTTGCGGCTCTTAGGCCAACACCACGAGGCCATAATCTGCACAGTGCACGAGGGGTACTCGACCACAATGGTGGCATCGTCATCTACACGCGGATATACCTCGGGCTTATGCTGTTTCAGCACTGCATAAACACTCAGGGGTGTCTGTCCGCCGAGGAGCCACGTAGCCAGATTGGCGCCATAGCAGCCAAAGTCGACCACTGCCCCACCGCCGTTCAGCTTGGGATCGGTGAGCCACTCGAGGAACATGGGACTGCAACCTATCTCCTTCGGGCCTTCGTGACCGTCGTAGATGTTGATGCGCAACAGATTGCCGATCTGCCCGTCGTCAATCAGACGGCGTGCATGCTGGTTGGTGGTGTACCAGGTGGTCTCATAGTTGGTGAGCACCTTGATGCCATATTTCTCGGCCAGCTTGGCGATGCGATTTGCATCTTTGTTGCTGACAGCCAGCGGTTTCTCCACCATCACATGGATGCCACGCGGCGCACAAGCCTCCACTACGGCAAGATGGTCGTAGATGCTGCCATAGGCCACCACGACCTCGGGATGCGTCTCGTCGAGCATCTTCGCCAAATCGGCATAGAAGAGACGTGCGGGGAGACGGTTGGTGAGGTCGTTGTGCGTACGGTACTGCTCGCGCGGCTCGGCAACTCCTACAATCTGGAAATCACCTCGATTCATACGTCGCACCACCTCGCCCAGATGACCGTGGGTGACACCCGCAACGGCCAGACGCAACGGTGCGTCGTCGGCACTCGCAGAGAGCATACAGACGACCAGCGCGATGAAGATGGAAAAGATTCGTTTCATGCCTTCAGCAGATTACCAGCACGGAGCCATCCGTACGGCTCACTTGCTGTGAGCCGTGCGGACTGCTGTGCGGATGTTCTCGATAGCGGTGCGGTTGTCAATCGTGCACTCGGCGCCCAAAATGAAATGTTTGGGACGTTCGGCAAGCACTCTCTCAACCTCGGCTTTCACTTCCTCGGGCGTACCCTTGTTGATGATGCCTCGACGATCCAGGCCGCCCAGAACGACACGACCGAAGAGATTCTCGGCATCCTGAGGTGTGAAAGGCTCGCCTGCAACAAAGTTGGGCGTGTTCACAATCTCACCGGGATAGGATGTGAAGCGGCTGAGGTCGTCGTACGGACCTTCCCAATCACAGATATGCAGGATGTTGCAGTGCGTACCTTCGGTGCACTCGGTCATCAGTTCCATGTCGAACGGACGTATGAAGGTCTCGAAGAAATCGGGCACCTCGTCGTAGATGTTCTCACCGCCCTGGGTAGGCATGAAGAATCCGTCGATACCCAATGCCTTGCAGTCGCGCACAAAGTTGAGCAACGCATCGTTATAGATGCGCAGCGCACGGAGCACCTGCTCGGGATCTTCCTTGGCCCAGCGAATGACGGCCGGAATGCCAATCTGCATACGCAGTGTCTGGAAAGCGGAATAGACCGTGGCAATAACCATGTTCTCCTGACCGACAATGTCGTAGACATCCTTTATGACTTCCAACGTGGGGTTATAGAAATCGCGGGGCAGTGGCTGGATGCGCTCCCAGTCCTCAGCCGTCTCGGGACGGAAGTTGGGCTGGTGCTGCTCGAACTGAATCTTCAACATATCGATACCGGTGCGATTGAGGTGACGCACGTGATAATAGACCGCGTCACGACCTCTTCCTGCCGGGAAGTGCATGAAGAATACGGTGGGCACATAATTGTCGAACGACTTTCCGTCGAGGACCTGCTGCATAATCTCGCGTCGTGTAGTCAGGGGCGATTCCTGCTTCGACGTCTGCTGGCAACTCTGCATCGTGAGACAGAGGATCAGCAATAAGAATAAACTCTTTTTCATCAAATAAATAGTTAAATTTGTTATTTCATTATCTTGTCAACTCACCCGGGTTCTCGGAAAATCCCTTTTCATTGAGAATCTGGACCGAAGTGGCAGGACCGAGATTCTTCCAATCGTTAACGACCCAAACAACTTCCTTGTCGGGTGTTACCTCAACAAGCTGCGGGGTGCGACCACCACCGCCACGCGAGCAGAGGATGGTGTTGCCATTCTGCAGACGGCATACGCTCTGGCAGTCTGCCAGACGATAGGGCTCGGGAATGTCTTCGAGACTGATTTCCCACACCACGTTGTCGTTCTTGTCGACCTCAATGGTACGTTTCTCGTTCTCGAGCGTAATCAGGATGTTGCCGTTCTCCAGGGGAATAGCAGCCCAAGGCTTGTTCACGTTGATGGTGCGCAAGGGATTGAGGTCCATGTCGTATTCCACCACCTTGTGCTCATCCAGATGGCAGAGCAGAATGGTGTTGTCCTTGGTGACACGGAAACGACGGCTCTGGACATGCGTGCTGCCCACCTCGAAGTTGATTTCCTTCTCCCAAAGGATTTCGCCGGTGTTGTGGTTGAACATGACGAAGCGAGCGGGAAAGGCGTTGATAAGCATCAGACACAGGTCGTCGCCAATGGGCTGCATGGTGTGGATTTCCTCACCTTCCTTGCAGTTGTAACGCCAAACCTCTTTTTTGTCGGGAGTAACCTTGGCGGCCCAAGACATACGGGTGAAAAGCAAATCACCGTTCTTGAGCATCCAGATGTCGTCCAACTCGTTGCCTGGGCCAGTGTCGTATTTCCATATAACCTTGCCCTGATCAACGATAAAGATGCGGTTGTATCCCTCGCCAATGTATATCATGGGATAGCGAGCAAGACCTTCTCCGGGCCACGACGGGTCAGTTACCTTATCAGACATCCATCCGAAATGGTCTCCCAAATTCAAGTCCTCATAGGGACCGTCAGCGGGAACATTCTCTGCGGTGTACAAAGGTAACAGGTCGGCAAGTGTCTCAACCTTCTTGGTCTCTGTTGAGCATGACGCCATCATTGCTGCGACACAGGCTGCAACACCAAGTTTACAACAAATGTTTTTCATCATACAATCTTAAGTTTTCATCATTATTTAATGTCTCCGAAGAAGAGTTTCTTACGGTTTACAGGCTCTGAGAGGAGCTGAATTGTTGTGCTGGGACCCAAATTCGCGGGTTCGTTCCACGATCTGAGCTGCCATACAACTTCGCCCTGCGGATTAACTTCGATAGCCTGGATGGCAGGATAAGCCGGGTCGCTATTCTCGCGGCTCCACTGGTTCTGCCAGTTGGTAATCATCGTATTGCCGTTGGGCAGGCGATGTGCTTTCTGGCCACTGATGACTTCCTTGAGGTTACCATCAACATTGACCAGCGAGAGCGGGCCTTTCTCCTTCCAGTTCCATTCCCATACAACATCGCCCTGACGGGTTATCTCACGCACGACGTTGCGGTTTGTAGCTATGAGAATGTTGCCATTCTCCAGTTCTTCTACGCCCCATGCACCTGGACATTCCCAACGCTGGAGTTCTTTACCATGGGAGTCGAACTCGATGACAGCACCGAATTCGAATGAAGCCATCAACATGGTACCAGTCTTGGTGAGACGCATGTTACGCATCTGACCATGTGAGCCTCCGTTGCGGTAAGGAAGCGGTATACGACGGATTTCCTTCTTCGAAGGCACTTCCATAACAACTGCCTCGAACGGATCACCACACTGCACGTAGAGAACTTTATTCTTGCCGATGGGCTGAATACTGTGAATCTCGTAACCGCGCGGTGCATCCATGCTCCATATTACATTCTTCTTCTGGTCAACCTCCTTGATACCATGCTGGTGTGCAATCAGGATGTGGCCGTCAGAGAGAAGGACTGCATCGCTGATTTCACCGCTTGCCTGCGGGTCATCGAAGTCCCAAACGACCTGTCCGCCCTTCACAATATACATCTTGCGGTCCATCTGCTCGCCGGCATAGAAGAAGTCGTGACGCTCAAGACCTATGTTCCCTACGGAAGGCAGGTTGATGCGTGCAGCCTCAGCCAACTGTTCGTTGGAGAGCGGCTGACGGATGAACTTGGCAATGACTGCAAAGTGAGCCGGACCAGCAGGAATCTTGTATTTGTCTATCACATCGCGACCACAACTGTTGTTACCCAGTGCACGGTTGTAGACATCAAGGTTCACATAAACTTCTTTCTCGAACTTCACCTCGCTGGGGTGTTTCACGCGGTTGCGACGGTCAGTGTACATAGCACGATCATCCCAGTGACCAGCAGAAGCGGCCATCTTGTAAGGTGCAACGAAGAGCATTCCGAAGCCCTGGTCGGAGGTCAGAGCCATCCATTCCACGTCTTCTTTGTTACCTGTTTCCTGAGGCAGCACGTGGTTTTCCCACTGTGCGGTAACGGTGCTCTCCCAAACTCCCACGTAGGAACCTTCCTTACGGTCGCGATAGTTGTGGTACGGGCCACGACCCAACCAGCGCATGTTCTCCATCATCTCGGGAAGGATGGCACGATAACCCAGTCGAGGCAGTTCGCTACCCAGATCGCTGGGAACGATATCGCTGACGAAAGCAATAGTACCGTCGTTCGTGATGGTGTAGGTTTCTTCAGTAGTGAAGCTCATGGAACCTTGCTCGCTCTTGTAGAGATTAGTGAAGTGCAGGATTACCTGACCATCCTTCTTCTCGTAAGAAGCCTTCTGGTTATGACATACGAGGTTGCGCAGACCCTGCTTGTCCCAGCGGTCAGACGAGTTCTTGTCGTTGTCATGCGGAGCACGGAAAGCATTCAGTTCGAAGCGGACCTTGCCTTCACGATCTACAATCTGTCCGTTGCGGAAAGTGAGCGGGAAGCGTCCGACGCGCACTACATAGCTACCAGACTGCTCTTCCACATTAATTTGCTCGCCACCGGCTACAGGAGCCACGGCAACTCTCTTTGAGTTGTCAGCACGACGCAGCGTGAGCTGCTCGCTGGCCACCTCATAACCCTTATCGGCCCAAAGTGTCTTTTCTTTCTGAACTGCGCTGAAGCGGATGGCCAACTCACCACCATTCTTCTTGTCGGTGAAGCCTTTTGCAGCCTGAAGCAGTTCCTGAGTGGTGTAGGATTCCTTACCAAGTGTAAGAGCGGTAGGCTGAGAAGCACGGATGCCACCTTCATAAATAGTATAGGAGATTTCGTAGTCCTGTTCAGGAGTACGGAACTGACGTTTGTTGCGCAGAGTCACCTTGCCATCGCGCAGAACGAAGTCCACAGGCTGGTAAATCTTCTTCACACTGTAGCACTTAGCTGTCCATGAGCCATCGGCCAGCACAACGCCGTTGCAGCAGAAGTTGTTGTCATTGGGACGGTCGCCAAAGTCGCCACCGTACAGCTGGTCACTTCCGCTGCGCAGACCCTGATCCTTGAAGTCCCATATAAACTCACCGGTCAGTGCAGGATAGCGCTCATAGAGGTCAAAATACTCACGCTGGTTACCCATAGCATTACCCATGGAGTGTGTGTTCTCGCACATGATGAAAGGTTTGATACCCTTCTCGCCGTTTCTGTACTTTTCCTGAGCTTCACGACCGTAGCGTTCCACGTCCTCCAGTCCGGCATACATGCGGCTGTAGGTCTTGGCGTACTGCGAGTTGCCCTCGTAGTGAGTGATGCGTGTGTTGTCGTATTTTGCAATGCTGTCGGAAACATACTTGAAGTTGTCGCCATTACCGCTCTCGTTACCATACGACCATCCGAAGATGCAGGCATGGTTACGCAGAGTGAGCACCTGACGAACGTTGCGGGCCACCATTGCCTCACGGAAAGCGGGTTCTCTCGAGAGACCCATGTTGCCGTGACATTCCACGTCAGCCTCAGCCAGCACATAGATACCATACTGGTCGCAGAGGTCATAGAAGTATGGATTGTCAGGATAGTGCGAGGTACGCACAGCGTTGACATTCAGTTTCTTCATGTTCTGGATGTCGGCTTCTGTCTCTTCACGAGAGATGGTGCGGCCGTTCCACTGGCTGTGGTCGTGACGGTCTACACCGTGGATGATGATGCGCTCGCCGTTGATAAGCAGAGCTCCGTCGTCGCGAATGGCAACAGTTTTGAAGCCCACTTTCAGAGTTCTCAGGTCGGTAACCTTGCTTCCCTGCGTGAGTTTCAGTGCCAGGTCGTAGAGTTTAGGCGATTCTGCCGACCAGGGCTGCACACTCAGATTGCTGAACGAGAGGGTCTTCTTGAGATTTCCGGCAGTGAAATCGGCCTGTGCGGTGCCAATCGTCTTGCCGCCGTCGCTAATCTCTACCACCAGTTTGCCCTGTCCAGTCACCTCCACGTCGATGGAAGCTGCAGCGCGTGTATTGTTATCGCTGAGACTCTCGGTGTGGAAGAAGAAATCGCGGATGCGTGTCTGAGGTGCCGACCACAGCAGCACGTCACGCTCGATACCTGTCAGACGCCAATAGTCCTGGCACTCGAGGAAGGAGCCGCTTGTGTAGCGATATACGCGAACCATTACGTTCTGCTTGCCGCTCTTCTTCAGATATTTGGTGATGTTCCATTCGGAGGGGAGGAATGAATCCTCTGCATAGCCCACGAACTGACCGTTCACCCACACATAGTAGCCATGTCCGGCGCCGTTGAAGCGGATGAATGTCTCGCGGCCCTTCCAGGATGAAGGCAGTTCAAACGTGCGGAAATAGGTACCCACGGGGTTCTTCATGTTGCCCGTGTAGGTCCAGTCATCAGGTCGGTCGGCCATGACGTCCCACGTGTTTCTGTCATATCTGAAGGGGTAGCCAGTGTTCACATAGAGAGGTTTGTCCCAGTTCTTGCCGTTACGCCAGCCATAGATCTGCCAGGGGCAGGGCACGGTGATGTCGTCCCATGAGCTGTCCACTTGCTTGCCATCGAAACTCGTAGGAGCTGACTCAGGATTGGGGCTCCACTTGAATTTCCACGTTCCGTTGAGGTCCATCACATAGGGAGAGTCGTAATAGTCGGTCTCGGCTCTCGATGCTACAGTCTGCTGCGGCAGAGCAATGGCGTGTGCCTGTTCGCGATTCAGTTGGATGATGGAGGGGTCGTTCCACTCGGTCAACGTCTGTGCCGATGCCGAGAGACTGAGCAGTGCAGTCAGCCCCAGTGTTGTCAATGCGTTCAGTTTCATTGTCTTTTTATTTTAGTTTTTTGATTTCACGATTTATCTTGCAGACAGCCTCAAGCAGCATACATGCCGACAGTTGTGCGTTCAGGGCGCTGGGGCTGTTGTCATCCTGAATCTGATGCCATCTGCCGTCGTAGAGCTTCGTACGCGGATTGATGCCTTCGCGTGTCATCACGGCGGCGCTGTTCTGGAGGTAGTCTACGAACTCCTTGCGCACGTTGCTGTCCAGATCGGGCAGCAGAATGAGGCTTGCCAGGTTGCGATAGAAGATGGCGTGGAAGAGGGCGCCGTCGCCACTCGTAGCATCGGAGAGCACGCCTCCGTTGCGGCGGCTCATGGTGCCGGTGGTGTAGCGGGTGGTCAGGATGGCATCGTCGATGAGCGTCTTGTCACCGGTGAAGCGATATATCTCCACAGCAGCGCCGATGAAGGTTCCCTGGTTGTAGCTCAGGCTGAAGCGGCCGATGCTGCCGTCCTCGTTCATGTTGTCGTAGATGGCTCCGTCCTCGGGATTCCAGAGATACTGGCGCTCCCAGTTGTAAATCTTCTGAGCTTCGTCAATATATTCCTGTTTGCTCTTGTTTTTCTCGTTGGAGGCGTCCACGTCGGTGTAGTGTGCCAGACGGGCAGCGATGATGGCAGCCGGGCCGTTGGAGCATGCGTTCTTCGAACGGCGCACGTCAGTCTTCCATGTGATGCCACCGTGCCAAGGCTCCTCGTCAGCGGGGCTCCACTGGCTCCAAATCCAGTCGGCATAAGTCTTACGGGCGCGGTTCAGATAGCGCACGTCGCCAGTGGCCTCATAGATGCGGATGAGGGCCAGGCAGTGCCACTCCATATCGTCCACGAAGGGGTTCCACCAGGGGTCGTTGTGCATGCGCATTCCGTCGCGTGCTGCGAAGTTGAAGCGAGGCATGCCCTGCCACCACAGGTCGTAAATCTGCGAGTATTTCTTCTTGTGGGTACGCATGTAGGCATCCGTAATAACGTCGATGGAGTGAGCCTGAGGCCAGTAGTCGCCCGTTCCCAGGTCGGCCTGATGGCTCCTCTTGTTGAAATAATAACGATCAGGAGTTTCCTTGAAACTGGCACCCCAGAAATTCTGGATGAGTGCATCTACCAGACCGTCGGCCCAACGTGTTGCTTCTTTGGGTGAAAGCGCACCATTGTCGGCGAAAACCGACATCACGCACAGCATTGTCAGCGATGCGAGCAAAAATCTTTTAGTTCTCATATATTATTAATTTAGGTTAAGATTCCGTTACAAAGATAGCATTTTTTTCCCGTTCATGTGCAAATCGGGTCGGAAAAATGCTTTGTATGATGGACAATTTGACTACTGCAGACGTTTTTCGGGGGGATTTAGCCCGAATCGGCGGCCAAAAAGTGAAGAATAACAAACATCCCAAAAACGCAGCACGCTGCGACGGGCAACGCACTGTGGTGCGAAAGCCGATGCACCGTGCTGCGACAGACGTCGCAACACGGTGCATCGGAAGACTCAATATGAGGGCTATATGTAAACGGCTCTGTTTGAGTCGTTTCGACGCTACTGGAGTGTCTGCATCTTCATGTCACGTATTTTCACGCCCTGCGTCTGGCATTGCAAGGCACCCACACGCAATGCGCTGCGATGGCTTATCATGGTGCGCTGACCTGCAATCTCCACATCGATGAGCGAGCCGCCCAGTTTCGGTTCTCCTCGCACGATTATCCGCACCGTGAAGGGGGCATCCAGACCGCGCAGGTTGCCTATGGCGTAGTTGCGCGCATGCTGGGGTTGTCCGCCCTCGCGCAGGGTACGTCCGTCGCCAAACCGGGCCTGAAGCGCACCGATGTCGAGCGTCCATCGGCAGTCGCTCTCGGACTGTTCCTCGCCGTTCATGAAGTCGAGCGAAAGGCTGCCGTCGGCTGTGGGTTCAGCGGTGAAAGTGAGCATGAACGACGGATTCTCCACCGTCGTAGTGAGATTCGCCTCCCCGGGCAATTCGCGGGTCACGGTGCGTGCCTTACCTCGGGTGAGCGGCATCAGTTCGGGCATGAAACGCGAGCCGATGCGCCCATCGGGATGCTGCACGAGCTCCCTTATCACCAGCGGTCCGCCCCAGTGGCGGTTCACTTCCACCCATCCGGCCATCAGATGGCGTCCGTCGGGCAGTTCGCAGATGCTGGGCACACTCAGTCCGTCGTAGAAATCCTCGCCGCGCGCCACCATGTCGGTATATGCCTCTATGCCGTCGCTGGCGCGCTTCATCCACATGTGGGTGAAGCCACCGACGATGTAGTCATACGCTCCCCAGCGGAAGATGAACGTGCAGTCGCCGCCCGGAGGGAAGTTCTCGCTCAGACAGCGCCATCCACCGTCGAGCCGGTCGCTGGTCCACATGCCCCGGGCACCGTAGTTGGCCAACATACATAGGCGCCCATCGGCGTCGGTATAGATGGTGGGATTCTCGGCCGGATGTATCATGACATGCGACTTGTGGAAGTCGGCCACACCATCGCTGCTCACGCTGTACGAGGCTCCCGACGGGACAGCCTCATCGGCCGTGAACGGATGGGCGAAGGGGATGGCTTGGCTCTCGCCCTGCTCGTTGATGTACTGCCATTGGGCCGGGGTGGCGGTGCGCTCCGACGGCCAGACACGCGACGTGTGCATGCCATAGCTCAGGAAGAGCGAGTCGTGCCATACGAAGGGGGTACCCGTGCCGAGCGTCTCCCACTGCTCCTCGATGGGGGCTGCAGCCTCGTGCTCTGTCCAGGTGCGGAAATCGGCCGTGGAAAGATGTTCGAAGTAGTGACCGCCACGTCCGAACTTGCTCTCGTGTCCCCGGCGGTCCAGGAGATAGAAGATATGATAACGTCCGCGGTGCCAGATGGTTGCCACATCGCCCACCCAGGCATTGTGCCCCTCGGGGGTGAAGTATTGCACCTGTGCGCGGTGCGGTTTTTTCTCGTCCACCACTGTCGGCTGCACACAAGGTGTGATGACCTCGACCTCGCCACTCTTGCGAAGTGCCAAAGGAAGGTCGAGCGGATAACCGAGGGCATAGTCGCGGTCAACCAGACGACCATCGACATACATGTCCCACGTAACGCCCGTGAAATTGAGCACCAGGTCGTGACGCCCCCACGGACGGTCGAGCATGGCCAGCGGAACACCCACGACCATCGGCTGCAACGAGGGCTGACCCTCGCGGACAGGCGTACAGCCGTCGGGCAATTGCAGCTTCAGCGCTGTCTCAAGAACCGGCACACGTCCGTCGGGCATGGGCGCTGCCGGATAGTTCTGACGTCGGATTTCGGTAGGCGAATGCTGCCGCAGACGCACGCTAAGTATGTCGTCGAGCGAGAACAAATCGTGGTCGTCCTGAAAATCTGCAATGTCGATGGTGGTCTTCAGGGTGAAAGTCTTCTCACCTGCCCCCTCCGACGGAGTGGAACTGAAGGTATAACTGTTGGAACGGAGCGTCACAAAACTGCCTTTCTCACCACTTGCCGAGCAGGCAGCACAACATAAGATAGTCGAGAGAAAAATAGGGAATAGTCGGTTGTACTTCATGCTTGATATAATACAGGAGTTGTTTCTACTTGGTCAGATCGGGAAGGAAGAAATCGAAATCATTGCGTTCACACACAAGTGTACCGTCGCGGAAAAGCAATTCGCCACACTCGAGCGACGAACGGCGCTCCTCGTAGGGATAATTGCCATAGGCATTCATGTGGGCCTGTGGATGAATCTCACGTCCCGGATGGGTGAAATAGACGATATAGGCTTTCTCACCAATGACAATCACATCGCCGTGGGCACCGCTCGGACCATCGTCCGGACGCGTAGTCGCTCCCTCGAGGATGGTGCCCTGACGCTCCCACGTGAGGAGGTCGGACGAACGATAGACACGCATGCCGTGCCATTCGTCAGTCAGCATCCAGTAGTAGTTGGCAAAGCGGAACACCTTGGGACCTTCGCACGCACCTTTGGTCTCCGCGGGCCGACCTTTGGTCCAATGCTTCAGGTCTTTGCTCTCCGACGTCCAGATGTTTGCATAGTCGTCTTTCTTATACCATGCATGCCACAGTCCGTCGGTGTCCTGACAGAGCGTGATATCTATGACATTCTCTTCGCCGAGGTCCAGTGGTCCGCGATATTTCCAGTCCCAACAGTTCTTACTCGTATAATGAAGCATGGTGGCGCGCCCAGCCCAATGGTTCTGCACACCACGCTTATAGGTCACAAACAGATGGTAAGTGCCTTTGTGATAGACCACATCGGGTGCCCAGAAAGTATTATGACCGCGCTCGAAGTCGAGGTCGAGCGTGCCGCGATAGTACCACGACGCACCGTTGTTGATGCTTTCTGCAATGCCGATGGGATTGCCGAAACAATAGGCGACATCGGCAGATTCGGAGTTCGCCCTTCGCTGTGTGTAGAGCATCCACCACGCTTTCTCTGCTCGGTTGTAAAAGATTACAGGGTCGGCAGCGCCGTCGGTCACGGGGTCACGGAACATGGGAGCAGGAGCCTTGTGCTGCTGTGCAAAGCCTGCCATGACCGATGACAAAGCTACCACGAAAAGGATTCTTCTCAGTCTCATCTGTTTTATTATGATATTCGCTATGTTGTTATTTCAGTACACCTATTTGGAGATAACTCTGGAACTGGCCGCCGCAATGTATGATGTGACGTCCGTGGTTGTCTTTCGAAACGTAGGCCGGCACACCGGGATGCACGTTTCCCGTGATATTCTGCGATGGAATTTTAGTGTTTTGTATCGAGAATTTTATGCTCAAGGACGGCGACATCCGGTCTTTTTCACGCGCGGTACCAGGAAGCCGAAGGCGTAAATCATCATGGAGGCCTGTGCCAGAATGCCCACGATGGCACTCAGCACGTATGCCGTGACGCTGAGGTCCACGTGGTTGGCGAAATAGCAGATGGTGTAGATGCCCACAGGGATGTTGAGCAGCAGGCTCGCGCACAGCCCGGGGTTATACTTGCGTCCGAAGATGACCCAGAAACCCACGTGACCCAGGCCGTTCAGCACCGAGAAGAGTGCCGTCCATATTCCCCACTCCAGCCCGAAGAAATGAGCCAGCACAGCCGAGAGCGGCATGGCGATATAGACCAACGGAATGTTAATCCAGAAAGAGCCTACATCGGTCATCGGGAAGTCGTCGCGCGTACAGCGCATCGGACCGTGGTTGAAGAATCGCAGGAAACCGCCCGGGCAGACATATTCCTCGAACTCGTGCACCCAATAGATGATGCCCTGAACCCAGATGAGGAACAGCGCGTAGTTGGTCTCACGCACATAGAGCCACACGAGGATGAAGCTGTACACTGCCAGGAAGGGAGTGGCTATCATCCAGTTGGCGTAGAGCCATTTAATCGCCTTTTTCATATTCGGATATATTGATTTCCAATCATTTACACACACTCTTGTGGTAGCCCTCGCGTTTGGAACGCGGCACCAGAAATGCAAATCCGTAAACCATCATCGAGGCCTGTGCCACAATGCCGACGATGATGCTCGCCACGTTCACACCCGTTGTCACCAGACCGTTCGACAGGAAGTACCACACAGTGTATATGCCCAGCGGGATGTTCACCAGCACCGATGCCACCAGACCGGGGTTGTACTTGCGGCCATAGACGAAGAACATCACCACGTGGGCAGAGGCATTCAGCGTGGAATAGTAGGCCACCCACAGCCCCCAGCCCGTGCCGAAGAAATGCGACATGATGCCTGCCAGCGGCAGCAGCACATACATCAGCGGAATGTTGATCCAGAACGAACCGGCCTTGGAAAGCGGCACATCGTCGCGCGTGGAACCCAACGGACCGCGGTTGAAGAATCGCAGGAAGCCGCCCGGCCACACATACTCCTCGTATTCGTGCAGCCAATAGGCCGGACACTGAAGCCACACGAGGAAGAGTGCGAAATCGACGTCGCGCACATAAATCCATACCAAAACAAAGGTGTAGAGCGCCAGAAAAGGCGTGCCCTTCATCCAGTTGTCATAAAGCCAGTTTAAGGTCTTTTTCATAGCATACAGAGAGGTCTAGAGTCACTTCTTGTTGCAAATATATAACAATTCCACGAATTTTACAGCACCCTGCGTGCAAAAAAATCTATCCAGTCAACGCATTCCGTCACCCCTCCGACGAATGCCGGCTCGGGAGCCCCAGCCCTGTCACGATTCGCCTTCCAAAGAAGGCAATGCAAATAGAGTATGTACGCGCGCAACGAGGCAGCGCGTATCCCCCACCCGTATGCATAGGACAGAAGCCCTCATCGCCTCGCCAAGAAACGCACCACAGTCCTACGCATGTCGCACCACGTTGCGACAGCCTGCGCACCACGCTGCGACGCCCGTCGCAACGTGCTGCGTTTTTAATGCTCTTTGCATGCCCCCTTTTTGTCATTCAGAGCGAAGCGAAGAATCTCTAAGAATCTTCCTCCCAAGCAAAAACATCGCCCTCTTCTTTGTCCTTCCGAAAAATGTATGTACCTTTGCCGTGTCGAGTGGACCGTTCCGCCCTGTGCGGATAGACAGCCACCCGACCAAGAGAGCGTTTCCGCTTTCATCCTTTATCACGAAATCTGCAAAATTTCAAACAACGAAAGGGTGACTGACAGGCAATACTCTCGTCTATATGTAGTTCGTATGCATACGGCTCACCGCCGTTATGTGGCTGCATATACGGCGGTGGGTATGTTGTTTCAAGTTCATTTTCGTTGTGGTTTTGCAGAGCCAGTGATAAGATGAGTGAGGACAAATCCCCCGCTTGAACCAAAATTATATTTCACTAACATTGACTATCAGCATGTTATAGGCGGTCATTTGATGCGCTGATACCACAATGTTCCCAAACGATAACACCTATAGCAATCGATTCCCAAGGGGCTACAATGAGACTTTTTACTACGGAACGTCAATTTGTAGTTGTTAACACTTCAAGTTTCCGTTTTGCTGTCATTACTTTTGGATTTGTTCTTGTGCAACTTTGATTGCATCATTACTGAGTTTATCATCGCCTACA
>CAJOLZ010000032.1 GCA_905235575.1 uncultured Bacteroidaceae bacterium
CGAGGGGTTTGGGGGCGAGAAGCCCCCATGAGAGGGTACGAAACAGTACTAAATGCTAATTTTTGTTAAGCAGATTCATTTTTCTTATTACAGTTCATTGGGATTTATTTCAGAGTGACAAATGTTGCGAGCAGATTGTCGTTGAAAGCTTCGAAGGCGTGGTCTGCCACGGCGAGAAGGTGTCGGCGGCAAGATGCCGTAAGAGTTGTTATTATGGCATAAAAAGACTTCTCATACAAGAGGGAAAGCACCTTTGTCGGCCCAAAGACCGATTCGGGTTTAACACATTCACGCAATCATCATTTTCGGGTAAGCAAGCGCACACTTCCGAGGCTGGAAAATCATAATTTTTGTGTATTGCACGAACTGCGGAACGGACGTAACTTTGCAAACGGAAAAACGAATGAAAAAAACGTATGCAAATGATTGAAAAACTGAAAAGGACTATTCCGGTGGCTGCAGCTCTGATGATGTGCGCTACGCAGGCACAGGCTCAATGGAACAACGATTCGACCGAGTACGACACGTTCGACCGCTACCGTTTCGGCGGCTACGGTGAGATGGTGGCAGCATTCAAGAACTACGGCATCAATCGCTGGAAGGGCACCGACGGCTCTACGACGACCGCCGGCAACACCCATCTGCACCGCAACACCATCAGCATCCCCCGTTTTGTGGTGGCTGGTGACTATAAGTTCAACCGTCACTGGATGCTGGGCGTGGAGGTGGAATTCGAGAGCGGCGGCACAGGCTCGGCCTACGAAGTGGAGAATACCGAAAACGGCGAGGTGGAAATTGAGACGGAGAAGAGCGGCGAAGTGGCACTGGAACAGTTCCACATCACCTACAGGCTGAACAACGCCTTCGCCTTGCGCGCAGGACATCTGGTAGTTCCCGTGGGACTGACCAATGCCCACCACGAGCCCATCCTCTTTTTCGGCACCGTGCGACCCGAAGGCGAGACGAGCATCATACCCAATACCTGGCACGAGACAGGCATACAGGTGATGGGACAGTTCGGCCGAGAGTGGGCGTCGTTCGACTACACCGCCATGGTGGTGGCCGGACTGAATGCCAACGGATTCGACCGCAACACGTGGATAGCCGGTGGGCATCAGGGCTTCTTCGAAGAAGACAACTTCACCAGCCCAGGCTACGTGGCCCGGCTGAACTATCGCGGAGTGCCCGGCCTGAGATTGGGCGGCTCGTTCTACTACTGCGCCGACGCTGGCAACAACAGCTATAAACCGCACACATACAAGAACCTCGAGGTGCCCGTAACCTTGTGGAGCATCGATGCGCAATACCAGAACCAGTGGGTGGTGGCGCGCGGAAACATACTGAGCGGACACGTAGGAAACACCACACGGCTAAGCGAGAAAAACGGTGCGCTCGACAAAAATGCGCCTTACAGTCGCACCACACCCATCGCCCAGAAAGCCGTGAGCTACGGCATGGAGGCAGGACTGAGGCTGAAAGGCTTCATAGACGGCGACGCGATGCCCGACCTGATTCCCTTTGCACGCTACGAATACTACAATCCGCAAGAGAAAGTGAAGACTGATTCCTACCATTCGACCCCGGCCGACAAGCGTCTGAAGACCTCGATGTGGGTAGCCGGCGTGAACTATCGTCCCCTGCCCTACCTGGTGGTGAAAGCCGACTATACCAAACGTCGCATAGGCGGCGGTGAGTACAACAGCGAGAACGAGTTTGCCATCGGAGTGGCATTCACCGGATGGTTCTTCAGCGACAAGGCACGCCTCCTCTCCAGAAAGAAATAAATGTTTAACTATAACTATCAAAACAGAACTATGAGAAAAAATGTATTACTGATGGGTCTCACAATGGCCCTGAGCATGGGATTTGCATCATGCAGCGACGATGACGAAGTGGTGATTCCCGAAGGAACATCCGAAGTGACAATCGATGAAGACGACACACGCGTGACCTCCACCAATCTGACCAACTGGACACAATATGCCGTACAAGTGGCCAACCTGCTTACGAAAGACGCCACGGCACTGCGCAACGCATGGAGAACTGACTACAACGGCAATGGCCCGTATGCCGAGACCTTCAAGAATCCCGGTGCAGGAAAGACCTACGCAAGCTATCAGAACTGTCTGCAGGAAATCATCGAGGGTTGTGCCGACATCGCCAATGAAGTGGGAACAGCCAAGATAGGTGAGCCGCGCGACCTGTGGGAAGCCGGACAATACACCGAAGCTGTGTATGCCGTCGAATCGTGGTATAGCTTCCACTCCATCGATGACTACGCCAACAACATCCGTAGCATACGCAACGCCTTCTATGGTTCACGCAACGGCGTGATTGCAAACAATTCCATCGCAGCCTATCTGAAAGAGAACAACAACAAGCTTTTCTCGGAACTGGATGCGAACATCCAAGGTGCCATCAATGCCATAGAGAGCATGGCAGCTCCTTTCCGCAGCCACATCGGCAATAACAGCGTGACAGCAGCACAGAAGGCATGCTCTGCACTTGAGAAATCTCTCTCGAACAACTTGAAACCTTACATGATTAACCGCAGCAACGAGGCGTTGAAGAATATCGTGGAGAGCTACGTGGACAACGTGGTGCTGCCCACATACAACGACCTAGTGGCGCTGAACACCACGCTGAACACTGCCGTCCGCACCCTGGCCAACACACCTTCGAATGCCAACTTTGCCGCTGCTGCCGAGGCATGGATGATGGCCCGTGCACCCTGGGAAAGTAGCGAAGCCTTCCTCTTCGGACCGGTGGCAGAGCTGGGTCTCGACCCCAATATGGACTCGTGGCCGCTTGACGTGGCTGCACTCAAGAACAAACTGGAGAACGGAAACTTCGATGATCTGGAATGGGAAGGCGAGTTCGACGAGGACGATGAGGTGATAGCTGCAGCACAGAACGTGCGTGGTTTCCACACCTTGGAGTTCCTGCTCTTCAAGAACGGTAAGCCGAGAACAATCGAATAGGCATGAGCTTACACAAGATGGCGGTGCTGCCGTTGTCGGTCTTGCTGTTCACCACGAGCTGCGAGAACGACAACGGCTTTACCGTGAAAGAGATAGAAGTACCCGAGGGCTACGCGCTGTCGGCCGGCACATCCACGGTATTCATCAATTCGTCGTATGCATTCGACACCGATGCAGACTGGGTTGCGGACATACCTGCCAACCAGCGACGTTTCATCAAGGGCGACCAACTCTACGACAATGCGCTGAGCCAGGACAAGGGACTCGGGCCGGTGTACGCAGGATACAGCTGCGGCTCGTGCCACCGCAATGCCGGGCGAACCAAGCCTGCCCTGTGGACACAGACCGGCACCGATGCCGACGGCACGCCCGTCTATGGCTCGGGCGAGTATGGATTCAGCAGTATGCTGGTCTATGTCACACGCAAGAACGGCGCTTTCTTTCAGAATTACGGGCGTGTGCTGCACGACCAGAGCATCTACGGCGTTGAGGCCGAGGGTAAGCTGGAATGCAGGTGGCACTACGCGCAGTTTGAGTTTCCCGACGGTGAGCCATACGAACTGGCCTACCCCGAATATACCATCACCGACTGGTATGCCAACTACGGCGACACGGACGACCCCATCGACCCTGCAGAGCTGTTTTGCACCGTGCGCATTCCGCTGCGTCACGTGGGCATGGGCCAGATGATGGCGCTCGACCGCAACGAGATTGAAGAGCTGGCACGCAAGAGCAACTATCCCGAGTATGGCATCAGCGGACGCTGCAACTACATCACGGAGCGCGGCATAAAACAGCTGGGCCTTTCGGGAAACAAGGCGCAGCATGCCGACCTCACGGTGGAGCTGGGATTCTCGAGCGACATGGGGGCAACCAACAGCCGCTACCCCGAGGAGATATGCGAGGGCCAGAGCCAGATGGACGAGGGCTCGATGATGGGACTGCTGTACGACCAACTGGACGTGAGCACCGAGGAGATGGAGAACGTGGACCTCTACATGCATGGGCTGGGAGTGCCGGCGCGGCGCAACGTGAACGACCCTGAGGTGAAGCGCGGCGAGCAGATGTTCTATCAGGCCAAGTGCCACCTCTGCCACGTGACCACACTCCACACACGGCCGCGCGGAGCCACACTGCTCAACGGCACCGAGCTGCCCTGGCTGGGCGGACAGACCATACATCCATACAGCGACTACCTGCTGCACGACATGGGAAGCGAAATCATGGGCGTGGGACTGAACGACAACTACGTGAGTGGACTGGCGCGCGGCAACGAGTGGCGCACCACACCGCTGTGGGGCGTAGGGTTGCAGGAGAAGGTGAATGCCCATACCTATTTCCTGCACGACGGGCGCGCACGCAACCTCACCGAAGCCATCCTGTGGCACGGAGGTGAGGGAGAGGCATCGAAAAACCTCTTCCGCGAGATGAAAAAAGACGACCGACAGGCACTCATCCGCTTCCTGGAAAGCCTGTAGGGACGATGCAGATGCCAAAGGCCTGATACAGAGCAGGGCAGAACGCACCGTGGTGCGACGGCCTGCGCAACGTGGTGCGACAGGCATCGCAACGTGGTGCTCCGCAATGCACTCCCTGCAAGAAACTCAAAAGAACCCGAAAAAAGACTTAAACCTATATGAAAAAAACAAACAGAACAGTATTGACGCTCCTCGCACTGACGGCCATGCTCACCGCCAGCGCACAACAGCACATCGACATGGAAAACGGCGTGCTGGGCATAGCCGGAGACCGCGGCTTCACGCTGCAGAGCAAGGACGGACGCTTCGTCTTCAAGCCCTACCTCTTCCTGCAGACCAAGGCCGCCTACAACTATTACGACGACGAAGGTCTCGACAAGGCCTACAACCAAGACAACGTGGCGAACTCGGGCTTCTCGATGCCCTACGGCATCATCGGCTTCACCGGCACCACCTTCGGCCGCGTGGACTACAACCTGTGCGTGAACGCAGCAGCCACCGGCGGCAACGTGCTGCAACAGGCATGGATAGACTATCGGATGAGCCCTGCCGCACGCTTCCGCGTGGGAAAATTCAAGACGCCCTTCACCCACGCCTATCTGACCACCCTGGGCGAGACACTCTTCCCCGCCCTGCCCACATCGCTCACCGCCACCAGCATCATGCCCTACAGCCTGAACGCCGTGACGCCCACCATAGGCACTGGGTTCGACATGGGTGTGGAATTTCACGGCATCGCACCGCTCAACAAATCGAAGGCAGACGGCTGGCTCGTGGGATATGAGGTGGGACTGTGGAACGGCACCGGCAGCAGCGTGAACGTGGCCACCAAGACACTCTCGGACGACTGGCACATCCCCAGCCTGCTCTATGCCGGACGCATCACATTCATGCCCTGGGGACAAATGCCAGCCACACAAGGCAACAACCACATGCTGGAGGGCCGGCACATGCTCCTCGGACTGAGCGGTGGACTGAACGTGGAGAGCGAGAGCGAAAGCACCAACGACGCACGCATGGGCGTGGAGTGGGCCATGCTGCTGAACCGGTGGTACGTGGCTGCCGAGGGCTACTGGATGCACGTGGGCTTCACCGAACGACAGAAAATAGACCGCACATTCAACTTCTGGGGAGCCTACGGACAGGTGGGATACTTCTGCACAGAAAACCTGCAGGTGGGAGCACGATACGACTTCATGGACCGCAACGGAAGCACCAAAGACGGCTTCCTGAACATGCCTGCCGCAGTGGTCAACTACTACATCAACAAATGTAACCTGAAACTGAGCGCCATGTATCAGTTCACCGGACGATACGGACACGAATCGCAGCTGGACCGCGACAACGACGACCTGGGCATCACCACCCACGCGGCCACCATACAGCTGCAGTACAGCTTCTGACAAAGACCGCTCCTGAGAAATGAAAGACAAGATGAAACGATATCTGAAGATGGCAGCACTACTGCTGCTGGCTGCCTGCGACGAGGGCGACATAGCGGAGAACGACTACAAGGTGAACGACACCGGACGTACCGTGAAACTGACAGCACGCGTTGAAGGCCTCTCCACTTGGGAGACACAGAACAGCCACGTGGCGCTGGCAGCCTTTGCCACCACCAGCCAATATGCCATCATGCAGAAAGCCATCCCCTCGGGCACCCGCGACGGCGACATGGTGGAGCTGGTGGTGAGCAACATCAGCAGCGAAGTGAACACCATCGAACTGGCCGTGACCAACAGCCTGCGCAAACGCATCGTCACACTGGAGACACTGAGGATGAGCGACTACGAAGGATATGGCCCCAGAGACACCATACGCATGGAACTAGGCACGCTGGACCTCTCGCGCTTCGGTTGCCTGCAATACGGCGTGTTCGACAAGGCCTGCATACAATGTCACGGCGGAAACGGGCGCTCGGCAGGAAACCTCAACCTGACACAAGGCTTGGCATACGCCAACCTAGTGGACATGGCCAGCACACAAAAAGAGGGTGCATGGCGCGTGAAGAGCGGCAATGCCGACGAATCGCTCGTCTGTCAGATACTGGACGAAGGTGGCGAAAACCTGCTCAACTACAACCATACCGAAGTGCTCAGCAGCCTCTTCAAAGAGAATTTGCAGGAGGTGAAGAGCCTCATCCGAGACTGGATAAATGGCATTTGACTTGCATAATAGCACGAATTATCATAAATTTGCAAACGAAAAGATAACACCCTAAATGATACGAAAGAAGATAACTCTGGAAACATTGGGAGTGACAGCCGAGGTGGCCGCCTTCGTACCCGAGGACGGCACAGCCGAATGGCACGTGATACTGCACGTAGCCCCACAAGGCGACACCTTCGAGGAGCAACTGCGACGCGTATATACCGCCGAAGACATGCTCTCCTCGCTGCCCGAAATGAAAGGAGCACAGTGCGTGCTCAAACGATACTTCCTCTCTGACAGCACCAATCAGGAACCGCTCATGCGAAACCACACAGGCTCCGCAGCCATCAGCATCATACAACAGCAACCGCTCGACGGCAGTAAAATTGCCGTATGGCTCTATCTGCAACGCGGCACCGAGATAACCTCGGAAAATGGGATGACCGTGTGCCGGAACAACGGATACACCCATCTGTGGCGAATGGGACTGACACAGACCGAAGGTGACAGTGCACAACAGACCGAGGGCGTGCTGCAGCAATACGAGGAAGAACTGGAAGGCTTCGGAGCGACACTGGCCGGAAACTGCATCCGCACATGGTTCTTTGTGCGCGACGTGGACACTCAATACGCCGGAATGGTACGTGCTCGCCGCGAGAACTTCATCCGACAGGGCCTCACAGAGAAGACGCACTACATAGCCAGCACAGGTATCGGCGGACTGCCTGCCGACACAAAGGCACTTGTGCAGATGGGCACTTATGCCCTGAAAGGCTTCGAACCCTCGCAGCAACGATACCTCTATGGTCGTACCCACCTGAACCCGACATATGAATACGGCGTGACGTTTGAACGCGGCACGGCCATCGAGTATGGCGACCGTGAACACGTATACATCAGCGGCACTGCAAGCATTGACAACAAAGGGCAAGTGATGCACGAAAGAGACATCCGCCGGCAGACTGAGCGCATGTGGGAAAACGTGGAGACACTGCTTGCCGAAGCAGGCACCACGTTCGATGATGTAATGCACAACATCGTCTATCTGCGCGACGTGGCCGACTACGACCTCGTCTGTCGGATGTTCAGCGAACGCTTCCCCGACATCCCCACCCTCATCACACTGGCACCCGTTTGCCGACCCACATGGCTCATCGAAATGGAGTGCATCGCAGTGAAACAGAAACAGAATCCTCATTACCGAAACTTCTAAGAACCCATCAACGGCATGAAAGGAAAGAAAGCCCTACCTTTTATCCTGCTGGCCGTTATAGTAATATCTATCGCAGCAGCCACATTTGTCGAAGAGGCAAAAGGCACCGCCGTAGCCCATCGCTACATATACGGTGCCATGTGGTTCAGACTGCTTTGGCTCGCCATGGCTGCAAGTGGTTGCTGGCTCATCTGGAAGAAGAAACTATGGCGCAGGGCTGCCGTATTCATGCTGCACCTCAGTTTTCTGATGATACTGGCTGGTGCACTCGTTACATCGTTCACAGGGCGCAAGGGCACACTGCATCTGCGGGAGGGTGTTCCTGAAAAAGAATTCTATTGTTTCGAAAAAGAACGTAACGAACAACTGCCCTTCTACGTGCGACTGGACAGCTTCAGAATTGCATACTATCCGGGCACCGAAGCGCCGCGAGACTACGTAAGCTACCTCAGCATAGAAGGAGAGAAGCGTCTCCTCTCCATGAACCATATCGTGAAGCAAAAGGGCTTCCGTCTCTATCAATCGTCCTACGACCCAGACATGCAAGGCAGCATCCTGTCGGTGAACTTCGACCCGTGGGGCACTATGCTCACCTATCTGGGCTACGCACTGCTGGGACTGAGCATGATGTGGGTGATGGGCACTTCGCGGAAACGACTTCTGATAGGATTTCTGCTGGTGGGATTCAGCATGTCGGCCTCGGCCGTACCCTCCATAACAAGAGAAAAAGCAACCGAACTGGAGAAGGAACAAGTGGTGTGGAACAACCGTGTGGCACCTTTCGGCACCATGGCACAGGAATTTCTGCTGAAGATATACGGACGACGCACGTACCATGGTCTCACACCTACCCAGGTGGTGGCCAGCATGGGACTCGAGCCAATCGAATGGAGCAAAGAGCCAATCATCAAGATGGGCAGAGGAAAGTTTCAACCGCTTTCTGATTTTGTGGACTATTCAGGAACCACCCCGACATTGCAACACATGGGCGAAGATGCGAAAGCCGATGAAAAAGTGGGACTGATGCTGATGCTGATGCATGGTTCGCTCATTCAGGCTGTGCCCGACGACGTAGCGAAGCTGTCGCCTCGCCGCGTGGACGCAGAACTGCTTTATAACCACATCGACTGGTTGCTGTGGGGCATGATGGCCAGTTTCGTGCTGGCACTGCTGGCTGTCATCCCGAAGAAAAACATCCATCGGCTGGCGATATGTCTCCATTGGGCCTTGCTGATATTTCTTGTCGCAGGTTGGTTGCTTCGCTGGTACATTGCTGATTACCTGCCGTTGAGCAATGGTTACGAAACGATGTTCTTCGTTGCTATCTGCTTGCTCTGCGTAGGTCTGTATGTCCATCGTATCATGCCGCTCGCCGCACTTGCCACAGCTTTTGTGTTGCTGGTTGCTCATCTGGGCGAAGCCAATCCACACATCACACCGCTGATGCCCGTGTTGCACAGCCCTTGGCTCAGTGCCCATGTAAGCATCATCATGATGAGTTATGCACTGCTTGCACTGAGTATCGTCGAACGACGCCTGCTTCGGCTGGCTGTCTTCCTGCTGGCTGCCGGCATCTTCCTAGGAGCTATTTGGGCAAATGTTTCGTGGGGAACATATTGGAGTTGGGACCCGAAAGAGAGTTGGGCGCTCATCACGTTGCTCGTCTACAGCATTCCGCTCCATGCTGAAAGCCTGCCCTGGTTCCGCGATACACACAATTACCGAATCTATTCCATTCTGGCGCTCGCCTGCCTGCTGATGACTTACCTCGGCGTAAATTATTTGCTGGGAGGCATGCACAGCTATAATTGAAATACGACATGACGCTGAACGAACTTTCCATAGGTCAGAGCGCACTCATCACTACGGTGGGAGGCGAAAAGGTCCTGCGACAACATTTCCTGGACATGGGAGTGCTGCCAGGTGCCATCGTGACCTTAGAGAAATATGCTCCATTGGGCGACCCGATGGAGTTACGAGTACAAAACTATCAACTGACACTACGACGGGCCGATGCTGCAAAGATTGATGTTGACACGAATTTCACGCCATCAGACGTAGACGGAGGTAAAACCGACATTCCGCCAGTGGAAGTGTGTCATGTTGTGGAGCACCCCGGTTTGGGTGAGGATGGCCCACGTTTCCACACAGAATCAACAAAAACTGAGCGACGACAACTGACCTTTGCGCTTGTCGGGAACCAAAATACAGGCAAGACCACGCTCTTCAATCAACTCACTGGCAGCAACCAGCACGTAGGAAACTTTCCAGGCGTTACGGTGGAATGCAAGAACGGGCACATCAAGGGGCATCCCGAATGCACCATCACCGACCTGCCCGGCATCTACAGTCTCTCGCCCTACACCAACGAAGAGGTGGTAAGCCGTCAATTTATCCTTGACGAATGCCCCCAAGGCATCATCAACATCGTAGACGCTACGAATCTCGAGCGAAATCTCTACTTGACCACCCAACTCATGGAGATGAATATCCCGATGGTGCTGGCACTGAACATGATGGACGAAGTGCGCAACAATGGCGGCACCATACGCATCAACGCATTGGAACAGATGCTGGGCATACCTGTCATCCCCATCAGTGCCATGAAAGGCGAAGGTGTGGACGAGCTTGTGAGCCATGCCATGCACATAGCCACCTATCAGGAGATGCCTGCTCGACAGGACATCTGCAGCTCTACCGATCATGGAGGAGCCGTACACCGCTCGCTGCACAGCATCATGCATTTCATCGAGGATCATGCACAACGGGCTGGTCTTCCTTTGCGTTTCGCTGCCAGCAAATTGATTGAAGGCGACGAGCACGTGGTTCGCATGTTGGGTCTCACGCAGAACGAGATGGAAACCATCGAACACATTCTTCTGCAGATGGAGGAGGAGCGCGGAATGGACCGCTACGCTGCGATTGCCGACATGCGTTTCAGTTACATCCACCACGTTTCGAGTCTGACTGTGGTGAAGCCCGAAGAGAGCAAAGAACGCCGACGCAGCCGACACATTGACAGTTTTCTCACCGGACGATGGACCGCCATCCCGGCTTTCCTGGGCATCATGGCCTTGGTCTTCTATCTAACATTCAACACCATCGGAGCATGGTTGCAGAACATCTTCCAGATGGGTATCGACTGGTTCACCGAGGCCACCGATGCTGCCCTCACCCGATGGGACATTGCGCCCAGCGTACATTCGCTGATAGTGGATGGCATATACAGTGGTGTGGGCACCGTGCTGGTGTTTCTCCCCATCATCGTATGCCTTTTCTTCTTCCTGAGTCTTCTGGAAGACAGCGGCTACATGGCTCGCATCGCCTTCGTCATGGACAAGCTGCTGCGTCGTCTGGGCCTCTCCGGTCGCTCCATCGTCTCGTTGCTCATCGGTTTCGGTTGCAGTGTGCCCAGTGTGATGGCCAGCCGAACCTTACCCAGCGAGCGTGACCGCAAGATGACCATACTGCTCACTTCCTTCATGAGTTGTACTGCCAAGATTCCCATCTATGCATTCTTCTCGGCGACCTTTTTCCCTCATCATGCGGCATTGGTGATGATGAGTCTCTATCTGCTGGGCATTGTTGTGGGCATTGTCGTTGCACTTGTGTTCAAGCATACATTGTTTCGCGGCGAGGCCGTTCCCTTTGTGATGGAGCTCCCCAACTACCGTCTCCCACTGGCATCCAACGTGGGTCGTCTGTTGTGGGAGAAAGCGCGCGACTTCCTGCAGCGTGCCTTCACGGTCATATTCCTCGCTTCGATAATCATCTGGTTTCTTCAGACATTCGATTTCCATCTGCAGATGGTAACCGAAGAGGCCAGACAGGACAGCATGCTGGCACAAATTTCCAGCATCATAGCCCCACTGTTCCGTCCGTTGGGCTTTGGCGACTGGCGCATCGTGACGGCGCTGGTGAGCGGATTCCTCGCCAAGGAAGTGGTGGTGAGCACACTGAGCACACTTTTCTCAGGGGCGGCGATTACCGAGATCTTGTCGGCGGCCACTGCCTACTGCCTCCTCGTCTTCTGCCTGCTCTATACGCCCTGCGTGGCCGCCATCGCCACCATTCGCCGCGAGTTGGGCAGCCGCTGGGCCATGTTCGTAGTGGTCATGCAGTGTGCCATCGCGTGGATTGTTTCATTCCTTATTAGTCTGATGATATGAATCTGCAAAGCATCCTCCTGCTCGCCCTCGTCCTGCTGATAGCGGGAGTTGTGCTGGTGCGATACGTCCGACGTCAGAAACGCACGGGCGGATGTGGCTCATGCCATTGCGAAGGTTGCAATCAATGTTCAATATCCTATAAAAATTCCAACAAATGTTACAGCGAAACGTAGGACTCAGCGGACGTCCCATCCTGGTGACAGGTGCTGCGGGATTCATCGGCAGCAATCTGGTGAAGCGAATCTTCCACGACGTGGAGAACGCAATCGTAGTGGGAATAGACAACATGAACGACTACTACGACGTGAACATCAAGCGCCAGCGACTGGCTGAGATTGAAACAACGGCAAGCGAGAAAGGGGCGAAGTGGACCTTTGTCGAGGGGAACATCGCCGACAAGGCCCTCGTAGACAGTCTCTTCTCCACACACGCCTTCCCCGTGGTGGTGAATCTGGCAGCGCAGGCCGGCGTGCGATACAGCATCACCAACCCGCAGGCATACATCGAGAGCAACCTCATCGGCTTCTACAACATACTGGAGGCCTGCCGCAACACCCCCGGCGTGGAACATCTGGTATATGCCTCGTCGTCGTCGGTCTACGGGTCGAACAAGAAGGTGCCCTACTCCACCGATGACAAGGTGGACAATCCCGTCTCGCTCTATGCGGCCACCAAGAAGAGCAACGAGCTGATGGCCCACGCCTATTCGAAGCTATACGACATTCCCTCCACGGGACTGCGTTTCTTCACCGTCTATGGTCCCGCAGGCCGCCCCGACATGGCCTACTTCGGCTTCACCAACAAACTGCGCGAGGGCAAAAACATCCAGATTTTCAACTACGGCAACTGCAAGCGCGACTTCACCTTCGTCGATGACATCGTGGAGGGAGTGCTCCGCGTCATGCAACATGCTCCCGAGAAGAAGAAAGGCGACGACGGGCTGCCAGTGCCTCCCTACAAGGTGTACAACATCGGAAACTCCTGCCCCGAGAATCTGCTCGACTTCGTCACCATCCTTCAGGAGGAACTCATCCGCGCCGAGGTGCTACCTGCCGACTACGATTTCGAGCAGCACAAAGAACTGGTGCCCATGCAGCCGGGCGACGTTCCTGTGACCTTCGCCGACACCACTCCGCTCGAGGAAGACTTCGGCTTCCGCCCCTCCACGCCGCTTCGTCAGGGTCTCCGCGCCTTCGCCGAGTGGTATGCGCAATACTACGGCAAAGCCTGAGACAGAGCGGCCGCTGTGTGCAGCGAAACATTCCGCACCTCATTTCCAGGCTCCAAAGAACGCATTTTGACGCACCGTGCTGCGACGGCCAACGCAACGTGGTGCGACAGCCTGCGCAGCGTGGTGCGACAAACGTCGCACCACGCTGCGTTTTCCGACCCACTTTCCAGGGCATGAACGCCACCCGAAGAATGAGAGAAGATTTTTTCAACTCGAAACAAACAGAAAAAGCAGAAATAATCCTCGGGAAAACGGGGACTCAAAAAAACTTTTCGTATTTTTGCAGAAGAAACACAAAATACCATGAGCAGGGAATATCAGAAAATCTACGATGATTGGCTGCTGGCCAATGTGCTGCACCAAGAGGAGGAACTCATCCGTCGGTGCGCCTTCATAAACTTGAACCTGACGGCCGAGACCGAACTGGCTCTCTCGCACCAATACCGCGACTGCATCTTCGTGAGCTGTTCCTTGCCGAAAGGATTCAAGCGACAGACCCAGGACAGCCTCTTCTTCCCCAACATGGGCGAACTTTTCCACCTGTGCTCACACCTCTACACGCCCGAAGAACTCTACGAGGGATACGAGGTGGGCAAGCCCAAGAGCTACCAGGACTGCTACGACGGAAAGGTCTATCGCCACTATCTCAAGATGGGCAAGCAGAGCGACAACATAAAGGAAATGATTGCCCGCACGATGCACGACCACAGCGTCAACAGCTGCCTCCGCCAGCTCCTCTCGGAGTACAACGAGCGCCGCGTGGTGGGTGTGATGGGCGGACACGGCCTGCTGCGCACCGATGCGGCCTACAGCCAGATTGCACACCTGAGCAAACGGCTGACGGAAGAGGGTTTCCTGATGGTCACAGGCGGTGGACCGGGCGCCATGGAAGCTACACACCTGGGTGCGTGGATGGCAGGACGCAACGAGTTGGAACTGATGGACGCACTGTACACGTTGGGCACGGCGCCGTCCTTCACCGACGACGGATGGCTCGACACGGCCATGCGGGTGCGTTCACGCTTTCCCCAGACCGAATACAAGAGCCTGGGCATTCCCACATGGCTCTACGGACACGAGCCCAGCACGCCGCTTGCCACGCACATCGCCAAGCTCTTCTACAACAGCGTACGCGAGGACAGCATCCTGAACATTGCGCGAGGCGGCATCATCTATACGCCCGGAAGCGCAGGGACACTGCAAGAGGTGTTCCAGGCAGCCGTACCCAACCATTACATGAGCTACGGATATGCCAGTCCGATGATATTCATGGGCAAGGAGTTCTGGACAAAGGATGTCCCCATCTGGCCGTTGCTGCAAGACCTGATGGCGCGCGAAAAATACAAAAACCTGCTGCTTTCGCTCAGCGAGAACGAGAACGAAATCGTAGCCACAATCAAGGCTTTCTACGAAGGAGGCTAACGTGTGAGTTCCAGAGCTCGTGCGGTGGTGATGGGTTCTTCGCCCAGATAGGCCACAATGAATGCGTCGGGGAACTTTTCGCGAATCTCAGCCAGCGTCTTGCGTGCCTGCTGATAGTCGGTGGTTCCGCCGTATAAACCCTTGAACATATTGCCACTCTTGACGAACGTCACGGGGAAAAGTCCCTGAAGACGCTCGTCGTCGGAACGAAGTTCGGTGCTTACGGCCACAATCTGAATGCTGAAAACGGGAACCGACGGTGAGATGGCCTCGGTGGGTTTCACCTCTTCGGCAGTGCTGTCCGCGGGTTCTGCAGCAATCTCGGGCGTTGTGGTCGCTTCAGCCAAAAGCACATCATTCTTTTCGGGAGCCGGTTTCGGTTTCTCTGTCTTTGGTTTCTCAGCCGGTGGCACGTCTGCCGGTTTGGCTTTCTCCACCTTCAGTCCGCTGCTGCGCCCGTTGCTGCTGCGCAGGCGTGCCAGTGTCTTCATGTGCGTCTTGGCCTGCGTCGTCTGATAATACTCAGCCAGTGCATTGTAGATGGAGAGGGCAATCTCGGCCTGCCCCCGCTTCGACGTCACGTAGGCTTCGTCGTCGATGTTGCTCAGGAATCCTACTTCGGTGAGCGCAGCCGGCATCATGGTGTGGCTGAGCACATAGAGTCGCTCGGGCTTGGCACCGCGGTTGGCCTTCCGACCAGCCTCGTAGTAGTTCTTCTGCAGGAGCCATGCCAACAGTTCGCTGCGGTCGATGGTTTTCGCGTGCGAACTCTGCAGCACGGCTTCCTTGATGAAGCGTGTGTCGGCATAGAAAGTCTCGGTGCCGCTGAGCAGCGGTTTCTTCTCCACCGCGTTCACGTGTATGCTCAGGAATAGGTCGGCATTGGCGCGGTTGGCTATCTGGCAACGCTCGTCGAGCGAGACGAATTTATCCTTCTCGCGCGTCAGTATCAGCTTGATTCCGGGCTTGTTCTTGCGGATGAGCGCCGCCACCTGCTTCGTTATCTCGAGCGTGATGTCTTTCTCCTTATACTTTCTGGTTTCGGTACCCGTGTCTTTTCCGCCGTGGCCCGCATCGAGCACCCAAACGAGCGGACGCAACGTCTTTCCTCCTGCAAGGAGGGAAAAACACAGGAAAAGTAAGACGGAAAGACGTTTCATGTCGCAAAGATAAAGAGTTTTTTCCGAATTATGACTATCTTTGCATCAAAATCAGACACGATGAGCGACGGAAACTTCAATCGGGCCCTGTTGCCCAGTACGCCCTACGGGAGCGGCCTGCGCATGGGGCAGCAACAGATGCGCAGCAGGGCGATAGAGGCATTTACGGTATGGGCTAAAGAAAAATTCCCCACCTTGAGCGACGAGGAACTGAGCGAATGGGTGGCTGACTTCAGACATCGACTTGCATCGGTCTGAGCCATTCGCCGGACGCGTCTTTCGACGCACTGCAGTGCGACGCCAAACGCACCGTGCTGCGACAGCCGACGCACCACGTTGCGACGCCCGTCGCAGCGTGGTGCGTTTTTAACCCGAATCGGTCATTGGGTTTTATGTCAGAGTGATATATGTTTCGAGCAGATTGTTGACAGCGTCTTCGATGGCGTAGCGGGCTACGGTGAGGA
>CAJOLZ010000033.1 GCA_905235575.1 uncultured Bacteroidaceae bacterium
TCGCGGCAAGGAACTTTTTCTCTATGTTAAAGCGAAAATCGACATGCGCAACGAAGACAATTGTTCCGTTGAATATGAAATAAAGGAGGAGCGCATGGAGAAGCCTCTGATGCTTCCTGAGTGGCCGACAGAAGAGGACTTCGAGAAACGAGTCTGGTATAGGTACATGGACGAGGAGGAAGGTTTCATCCGGAATATATATATAGACGGTTTAATGACTGAAAAACCTCTGCCTAAGCAGTAGTGCGTCGCATGACGCACCACGTTGCGAAGGCCGTCGCACCACGGTGCGTTTCCCGTAAGACTGCGATAGTTTTGATAATTCTCGGGAGAGAACAACAAAACGTGAAATTCGCAGAGACTGAGAATAAAGATGTTAGTAACCGGTTATTTTCGGGAGCACACTGGATTGGACAAAGGGACAACGAATCTCACTGTTTTTCACAGCGATTTTCGAGCCCCTCGCGACGGCTCTTTTTTTGCAATCTTCCGATTTCCGTACATGTGCGACTTCATCCGCGTTTCTGCACAACCCTGCACGACATTTTCAGAATATTCCCTTTTGTAATTCAGGGAAATGCAAGGCGCAACAATATATATTACCCCCCCTAATTAGTGAATTGTAGAACAAATCATTAACTCAGAAATTATAAAATTTGATAAAAGATTGCATTTTCTTTTGCATGTTCGGAAAAACTCTATATCTTTGCCCACAGAGAGCATTAAAATTAGTAACATAAAATTATTGCTTTATTTTGATTTATATTCGAAATAATAGGGTATCATTGTTGACGGAAGCCACAGAAAACAGAACGACATGAATTATTGCAAAAGTATCATATTCCTGATTTGCATGTTTTCACCACTCACCGCTGTGTGGGCGCAACAGAAGTACAGCAGCCGCGTGATTGACGACAAGACCGGGGAGGCACTTCCGTATGCCAGCATTTACATTGCGGAGGGGAACGGCACGCTGACCAACCACGACGGCGAATTCACAGTGTTGGCAAACCAGGACGACACGCTCAGAATCTCTTACGTTGGATATGAGAAGATGTTCGTGAAGGCTTCCGATCTGAAATCGCCTGTCCGGCTGAAGCCGTTCACGATGGAGATGGAGGAGCTTCAAGTCAAGGTGGACCAGAGAAGAGATATTCTGAAGAAACTCATCAATCAACTGGCTGAAGACTTCGACAAGGCGAAAAAAGCTGATGGAATCTATTTCTTCCGCACCTACATGGTGTCGCGCAAACGCTACCCTGAAATGACGGAGGGATTCATGATTGCACGTGGAGCGGTGAACCTGCGCGACCCATACCTCATCAGCGGAGAGAACCGTTCTGCCGACCCCAACAAGGAACGCTATGTGTATGCGACGAATGTTTTCCTGCTCTACAGTCTGGGGCCGCAGATTCACGGGAGAGGTTTCTGGCAGTTTGCAACTACACCGCTCAAAAGCTATTTCATGATGAATCAGAAGTTCAGACTGTCAACCCAGTCGTTCGTGAACGAAGAGGGGCATCGGATATACGTCTTTCACTTGAAATACAAGAACAAGGTTCCTAAGGGAGTTAATCATAATCCCGTTATGGATGGCACTGTATATGTGGATTCGGCCACAAACCACATGTTGCGTTTCGACGGAAATCTGCTTCACGTGACACAGCGCGTAAGTGGAAACCGCGAGACGGCATCGATGACGATACACGCCGAATACTCCTACGAACACGGTTATGCCGAAGTCTCGCACATATCGGTGGAAGGTGGCAACCAGGATATGCTCACCCGTAGCATCGTATTCCGTGTGGAGGACTACAATGGGAAACGCAAATTGGGAACCATGAACAATCTCATGAATGACGTGGACAAGGCCGGCTTTGACCCGGAATTGTGGAAGCGATACGACATCATTCAACGGGCAAAAGCTGAAGAGCAGTTGGCAAAGATTGCAAAGAACGACAGCATACTTGAGCAATAGCCCTGCATGCTGAAACCTGTAGTATCTTCGAAGAAAAGAACAAAAACACTCTCTGAACATGATACGAGCACATGAAACCCTCCGTCACGTCTGTTGCTATGAATGCAATGGCAGTATGGGATTTATTTTGACATTTTCTGCAGCGCGTTTCTTTTCAGAAATGAATTTCTGGCTTCGCAGCGTGTCTCGTCGCATGACGCACCGTGCTGCGACAGCCGTCGCACCACAGTGCGTTTTCAGAAGGACTGCAATTTGGCGGATATTTTCCCAGGAAAAACAAGAAAACGCAAAATTTGCGGATATTGAGAATCAAGATGTTAGTAAGCCGTCGTTTTTCTGTATGCACAAAAACGGACAAAGGGGCAACGAATCTCACTGTTTTTCACAGCGATTTTCGATGCCCCTCGCGGCGGCCTACATGTCCCAATAGTCGTTTTTGTTTACATATAGGCAGGTCCAGATTTTGCGGTATGAAAAGAAATAGTTATATTTGCAATCGCGAGCATCGAATGACAATCTAATCTCAACGGCATGAAACGCTTTCACTTCATATTTCTGCTTCTGATAAGCCTCACGGCGAGTTCGCAGCAGAGCCAGTTCCGCATCCGCGAGGCGCAAAATGCGCTGGTGGAGCGGCTCAGCGCTTTCGGCAAGGTGATTCCGCAGGAGAAAGTCTACATCCACATGGACAATACCTGCTACTTCCAGGGCGACACCATCTGGTTCGCAGCCTATCTGCGCCAGACCACCGACGGCAAGCCGTCGCGCGTAAGCCGCGTGCTCTACGTGGAGCTGCTCAACAACGACGGCTATCTGGTGGAGCGCAAGCTCATCGAGATGAAGGACGGACGCGGAGAAGGTTTCTTTGCCCTCAACAACGCCATCCAATACAGCGGCTATTACGAACTGAGGGCCTATACGCGCTGGCAGCTGAACTGGGGGAAAAACGAGCGCGAACATCTGCCATATTACAATACGACCAATATAGAGCGTGAGCTGATAAGTCGTCAATACCTCGACTATGACAAGCTCTACAGCCGCGTCTTCCCCGTCTATGACCGCCCGAAGCAGGCCGGCGAATACACCCACGACATGACGCTGCGAGCCCTCCGCCGCTACTACAGCAAAGACCTCGACAAACACGAGATGGAGCTGAAATTCTATCCCGAAGGAGGTAATCTCATTGCCGGCATCGAAAACCGCGTGGCATTCGAAGCGACGATGGACGACGGCGAATGGCTGGAGGGCGAACTGAGCCCCGGCGACATACAGACACAGTCGCGCGGCAGAGGCGTCTTCACCATCACCCCCGCCGAGGGACAGACCTACGAGATGACCTTCACCACCACCGACGGGAAAAGCGTGAAGGCTAATCTGCCGAAAGCCGAACCGCAGGGCGTGGCCATCGACGTGAACGTGGGCACAGGCAACGACAGCATCTTCATCCAGACACGACTTGCCGGAGTGTCTGCCGACACACTCGCCATGACCATCATGCACGAAGGGAAACTCGAAGCATACGTCAGCCTCAGGCCCCGTGTAAGCATCGCACCCTCGGACCTCGCAGGCGGTGTAAACCAAGTGACGGTCTTCGACACGCAGGGCCGCGTATATGCCGACCGACTTTTCTTCGTCACGAAGCCCGAACAGATGCAGCCCACGCTGACCGTGACCGGACTCAAAGACAGCTACAAGCCCTACGAAGCCATCGACCTGAACATCAAGAGCCAGGAGACAGACGTACCCATCTCGCTCGCCGTGCGCGATGCCACTCGTCAAGACTACATCTACGACAACGCGTCCATCCAAGCCGAGATGCTGCTCGCCAGCGAAATACGAGGCTTCGTGCCCAACCCCGGATGGTACTTCGAATCGGACGACAACGAGCACCGTCAGGCACTCGACCTGCTGATGATGACCCAAGGCTGGAGACGCTTCAACTGGCGCGACATGGCCGTGAAAGGCGAATGGGACCTGACCGAGCCCGACGAACAGTCCATCGTCGTCACAGGCGAAGTGAGCCGATACATCGTACAATACTGGAACAACAACCATAACCGCACCACCGACATACGCAGGACTGAAGCCAACTTAGGCAACATTTTAGGAGGTTTGGAAGCACAGGAAGTGGGCAACGAAACCGTCGGTGTCAGCTCCACAGTCACAGAAGCACGCCAAGTAAGTGAATCCATGACCCTCGACAACCTCGTGGCAGAAGACTTCGAAGGCATCACAGACTCACGCATCAAAAAGACACCGAAAGCACTGCGAATCCATGCCGAGCTCGTCAACGAGAACGGAGAACAGATAGCCGAAGAAATGGACCTCAGCGGCAGCTCCTTCAAGCTGAAGCTGCCACGATTCTACGGAAAGAGCCTCTTCTTCCTCAGCGCGGCCGACACCGCCAAGTGGAAAGACGGCACGCCCTATACATGGGTCACCCCCAAGTACAATCCCGAAAACGCGCCCGCAGGCTTCCGCAACAGGCTACGCTTCTTCACCGAAGACCCCGACTACATTGTCCGCGTCAACTTCCCCTATCCGCGCTTCGTCAAGCCCTACACCTATCACCAGAACCACCTCTCCCCTGCCCCGTTCTCCGAGACGGGCCAGACAGCATCTGCGTCCAAGGTCGGAGACACGCACGAGATGAAAGAAGTCGCAGTGAGAGCCCGCACCGGCGGCATCCGACAGTTCGATGACAGCCAGCCCGCATTCATCATTGATGCCTACGAGGGATTCAACGCAGCCATCGATGCATATATGACAAACGGAGAATACGAAGCCTACACCGATGAGGAAAGAGACGCGCAAACCATCAGAATGGATAACCTCTTTAAAATCGAGAAACTCGTTCTCAATGCTTGCATAGGCCCTATCGGCACCCGTGGCGGTGCCACCAACGAATACCGTCCCGTGCGCTACGGGCCAAACGTCTCGCGGCGAGCCATCTCAGACGAACTCCGCGACGTACCTCTGGACTCCGTCTACGCCCCCAAATACCTAAGTTCGAAAACCTGGATGGGAGACAAGGCTTTTGAAATGTCGCCCGGCGAGATGTTCTATTACGACCGACTGAGCAAGCTCGACAAATTCGTCATCTATACCGACTATTCGCCACGTCTCTACGGTGACAAACGCTACGAAGGCTCCAATGGGCCGCAGGACATTATCGTCGTATATCCCTACCCCGATGACAGTAGGCGTACCGAATATCGCGACCGCCGTTTTCTGCTCGAAGGATTCGCCTATCCCGAAGAGTTCTACAGCCCCAACTACAGCAAGCAAGTGCCGCAGGAAGCCACCGACTATCGCCGCACGCTCTATTGGAACCCCAACGTGAAACTGGATGACAAGGGACAGGCACACATAACCCTCTACAACAACAGCAGGCAGACACAAGTCAACGTGACCACCGCCGGCCAGACCGCCGATGGCAAACTGCTGTGGAGCGAGCCATAAGGGGACGAATCAACTCCCCCGCAAACCCGATTGCCGGACCTGCCTTTGCCAGACCGCAGAAAAACGCACTGTGGTGCGATGGCAAACGCACCGTGTTGAGACAGGCTACGCACCGTGTTGCGACAAACGTCGCAGCACAGTGCGTTTTTAATCGGAATCGTGCATCAGGTCGGCAAAGGTGCCTTTTCTCTTGTTCTATACCCTAATGAGCGATTCGGGATAAAGAAAGAAAAATGGTTTTCCTTGGTCATTTCGCACGTTTGCACTATCTTTGTGGAAAAATACCGAATTAGCAATATGATTCTATCCATGACGGGATACGGCAAAGCCTCGGCCGAATTCCAAGGCAAGAAAATTACAGCAGAGGTGAAATCGCTCAACAGCAAGGCACTCGACCTGAGCGCACGTGTGGCACTCCCCTATCGCGAAAAGGAACTGGAAATTCGCTCCATGATAGCCTCCGCAGTGGAACGGGGCAAGGTGGACTTCAACCTGTGGACCGAGCAGGCAGACGGTCAGGGCGCCACACCCATCAACGGGGCGCTGGTGGAGAGCTACCGCCGACAGCTGGAGGAGATGGGACGGCAGTATGGCATACCCGAACCGAACGACTGGTGGGGACTGCTGCTGAAAATGCCCGACGTGATGACGCGCACCGAAAGTGCCGAACTGAGCGACGAGGAATGGGCGGTGGTGCGCAAGGTGGTGGAGGAAGCCATCGGCCACCTGATGGACTTCCGCCGGCAGGAAGGCGCTGCGCTGGAAAAGAAATTCAACGAGAAGCTGGACAACATCGAGGCGCTGCTGCATGACATCGAACCCTACGAGAAAAGCCGCGTCGAGAAGATAAGACAGCGCATCGTGGAGGGTCTGCAGGCCATCCCCGAGGTGGAATATGACCGCGGACGGATGGAGCAGGAAATGATATACTACATCGAGAAACTCGACATCAACGAGGAAAAACAGCGACTCGCCAACCATCTGAAATACTTCCGCGAGACCATGCAGAACGGACACGGACAGGGCAAGAAACTGGGGTTCATAGCCCAGGAGATGGGGCGCGAAATCAACACCACAGGCAGCAAGAGCAACCAGGCCGAGATGCAAAACATCGTGGTGAAGATGAAAGACGAACTGGAACAAATCAAAGAGCAGGTGCTGAACGTGATGTAGGGAACCACCTCACCACCCACGTAGCGGAGCAACAGGACATTTCAACTACGCAATAACATGGCTACAGAACAGACACAGACGAACAAGCAGGGAAAGACCTCCCGTGAAACGACCGAAGGAGGTCTCCTCATCATATCCGCCCCGAGCGGAAGCGGGAAGAGCACCATCGTGCAGTGGCTGATGCAGGAACATCCCGAACTGCGGCTGGCCTTCAGCATAAGCGCCACCAGCCGACCGCCACGTGGTACGGAACAGCACGGCGTGGAATACTTCTTCCTGACACCCGAGGAATTCAGACAGAAAATAAGCGAAGGTGCCTTCCTCGAATATGAGGAGGTGTATGCCGACCGCTTCTACGGGACACTAAAGGAGGAAGTGGAACGACAGCTGGCTGCAGGGCAGAACGTGGTGTTCGACGTGGACGTGAAGGGCGGCATGAACATCAAGAAATTCTACGGCGACCGCGCCATGAGCCTCTTCATACAACCTCCATCGGTGGAGGAACTGCGGCGACGGCTGGAAGGACGCGGCACCGACACGCAGGAGCAGATTGAGGAACGACTGGCCAAGGCTGAATACGAGATGAGCTTTGCTCCGCACTTCGACCACATCGTGGTGAACGACGACTTGGCAACAGCAGAAGCCGAGGCGCTGGCACTGGTGAGGAACTTCATCGATAAAAACACGGAACAGGAATGACCGTCACGGGTATCTTCGGCGGCAGCTTCAATCCCATCCACCTGGGACATACCCGACTGGGCGAGGCACTCGTCAGGGAGGGTCTGGTGGAGGAGTTGTGGTTTGTAGTGTCTCCGCAGAACCCTTTCAAGGTGAATCAGGAACTGCTCTGCGACGAAGAGAGGCTACAGCTGGCACGGCTTGCAGTGGACGACAGCCGGCAGCTGCACGTGAGCGACATCGAATTTAAGTTGCCGCGACCATCGTACATGGTGCACACACTGGAGGCGCTGCGCAATCAATATCCCGACCGTGAGTTTCGCCTCGTCATCGGTGCCGACAACTGGGAACGCTTTCCGCAGTGGTTCGAGAGCGAAGAAATACTGCGACACCATCGCATCATCATCTATCCGCGCCCGGGATACACGCTGGAGAACGTGTCGGAAAGAGCCATCGTGGCAAACACACCGCTGCTGGACATCAGCAGCACCGACATACGCCAGCGCATCGCCGCAGGAAACTACAACGGCGAAGGGCTGCACCCTGCCGTATGGAACGAGATAAAACGCAAGAAACTCTATAATTACAAGAGCATGAGAAAGATAAGAGTGGGAATGGGATACGACGTACACCAACTGGTGGAAGGGCGCTCGCTGTGGCTGGGCGGCATACAGATAGCACACGAAAAGGGTCTGCTGGGACACAGCGATGCCGACGTGCTGATACACGCTATCTGCGATGCACTGCTGGGTGCTGCCAACATGCGCGACATCGGTTTTCACTTCCCCGACACGGACGAAGAGTTCAGTGGCATCGACAGCAAAATCCTGCTCCGCAAGACGGTCGACCTGATTGCGACGAAAGGTTACAGCGTGGGAAACATCGATGCAACGGTCTGTGCCGAACGCCCGAAGCTGAATCCGCACATACCAGCCATGCAGACGTGCCTCGCCGAAGTGATGGGTATCGATGCCGAAGACATCAGCATCAAAGCAACCACCACAGAACGGCTGGGCTTCACAGGGCGTGAGGAGGGCATCAGTGCCTACGCCACCGTGCTGATTGAAAAAGACTGATTCATGTAAGTCCGAATCAATCGACAGCCAGGATAAAGCACGGGCGGGAAACGAGATTGAATCGTTCTCCGCCCGTGCTTTACTGTGTATGTCGATGTATCACAACTTGGGGAATTTCCAGTTGTTGTGATATTCCTTGCAGAGATATTTGTCGGCCTCCTTGTCGTGGAATGTCTTGCCGTCCCAGGTGAGCTTCTTTCCGGTGCGATAGGCAATGTTACCCAGATGAGCAAACTTAGCGATGTGTGCACCTATCTGGATGCTGGCGTTACACTTATCGGGTGTACGTGCCTTGATACATTCGAGGTGATTCTTCACATGCAACTCCAATCCGCCGGCACCATAAGACTTATGCAGCTCGACGGCTTCCATACGCTTTCTTCCATTCACGTCTTCGGGTATTACCTCCCAGCCCGAGCGGTCTACGACGAGCGTGCCGTTCTCGCCCACAAAGCCGAGTCCGTGGGTACGTCCGTATGCTCCGTCGTTGACACCAATGGCATGATCCCACAGCACGGTGAAGTCATCGAACGTATAGATGGTCTGCAGCAGGTCGGGCGTCTCGCAGGCATCGTCGGGATAACCGAACTTACCGCCCGAGGCCATGATGGAGTTCGGTGCAGTCACATTCATGCCATAGAGCGCATAGTCGAGCAGATGGACACCCCAGTCTGTCATCAATCCGCCTGCATAGTCCCAGAACCAGCGGAAGGTGAAGTGAAAACGATTGGGGTTGAAAGGCCGTTTGGGAGCCGGGCCAAGCCACATGTCGTAGTCCACTCCATCAGGCACGGAACCATCGGGCTTCACAGGAATGGAGGGACACCATCCCTGATAGGAGAACACACGCACCGTGCGAATCTTGCCGAGCTTACCGCTGTGCACAAAGGCCATTGCGTCTTGCCAGTGAGGGTCGCTGCGCTGCCACTGTCCTACCTGCACGACACGATTGTAGCGTTCGGCAGCACGCACCATGACATTACACTCCTCGATGCTGTTGCCCAACGGCTTCTCACAATAGACGTCCTTGCCAGCTTCGCAGGCCGCCACGAGTTGCAGGCAGTGCCAATGGTCGGGTGTTCCGATGATGACAACATCGACATCCTTGTCGTCAATCAGGCGTCGCCAATCTTTGTAGATGCCTTTGGGTTTCTTACCTTGCGCCTTTTCCACCTCGGCAACACGACGGTCCAGGACGCTCTGGTCCACGTCGGCCAGTGCCACACACTCCACCTCGCTGTTATGCAGGAAGGCTGAGAGGTCACTGAAGCCCATTCCGTTGCAGCCTATCAAGCCGACACGTATCTTGTCGTTTGCACTTATCGCGCTTCTGCCGGCACGAATGAAAGACGGATTCAGGAGCAAACCGGCTCCCAACAAAGACGTTCGCTGAATAAAATCTCTTCTTTTCATGGCCTTTTTAAGTTTATTTGTTTATGTGTAGTTCAGGATGTCTCGAAGTTCTCTAGGCGAATTGTCTCGCCATCGAACACGGCATAGGTCCACTGCGTTATCCAGTCGCCGAGGATGAGCACGCGGCTCCGTGGTGCGATGGGCAGGTTGAGTTCGATGTGACGATGGCCGAAGACGAAGTATTCGGTGTCGGGATGTTGCTTCAGATATTCTTTGGCATAGCGCACCTGGAACTCACGATCCTCGCCCAGGAACGGCATCTCGCCACCTTTCTTTTCCCATTTCAAGCGGCTGTGCTTTGCCCATGTCAGGCCGAAATCGACTGCCCAGCGCGGATGGATGCAAGAGAAGAGCACCTGGCACAGCCGATTGTGGAAGAAGCCTCGCAGGAAACGGAAACTCAGGCTGGGGTCGCCCAGACCGTCGCCATGCGCAAGGAAGAACTTATGCCCCATCAGCTCGGTGGCAAGCGGCTCGCGATGCAGCGTGATGCCGCACTCTGTGGGCAGATAGTCTTTGCACCATATATCGTGATTGCCAGTGAAGAAGTGCACCTCCACCCCACTGTCGGTGAGTTCGCTTATCTTGCCCAGGAAGCGTGTAAAGCCACGCGGCACCACCATGCGATACTCGTACCAGAAGTCGAACATGTCGCCCAGCATATAGATGGCTGCTGCGTCTTCCTTGATGGAGTCGAGGAAGCGCACCAGTCGCCGTTCCTGTTCGCGGTTGTTGGGAACGCCACGCGACCCCAAATGGGCATCAGCTATGAAATAGATTTTCTTCATCGGCAGCTGTGCGTTATCAGTCAAGTCCCAGTTCCAGACGAGCCTCCTCGCTCATCATGTCCTTGTCCCACTCGGGTTCGAAGACCAGCGAGACATCCACCTTTTGCAGTCCCTGTATGCTCTCCAGCTTCTGTCGTACGTCCTCCATGATGAAGTCCGCAGCCGGACAGTTGGGGGCGGTGAGCGTCATGTCCACTGCAAGTTCGGTGAGACTGTCACTCACTTCGATGCGATAGATGAGACCCAGGTCGTAGATGTTCACGGGAATCTCGGGATCGTAGACCGTCCTAAGCAATTCTATTACTTTCTCTTCGATATCAATCTTTTCCATTTCTTTTCAGTTTTCTTCACAGCAGTCCCTGTTCGTGGAAGCTGAAATATCCGCGGTCTGAGACGATGACGGACGTATGTTCATGATTTCGCAGGCCTGCGAAAGGCGCTTTGTTATCTGCTGGTCGGCCTTGCTGGGTTTCAGGCTTCCGCTGGGATGGTTGTGGCAAAGTGCGATGACGGGGGCTCCTTTCAGCAGGGCTCGCTGGAGCACAAGACGCACGTCGACGGCCGATTCGGTGATGCCTCCGCGACTGAGCATGTAGGTCTCGATGAGACTGTAGTCCTGTTTGAGCAGCATCAGGTGACACTCCTCATGAGGCGTATCCTGCAGCAGGGGACGGAAGTAATCGGCGATGGACGATGTGTCCGTCATGCGCCAGATTTGTTCCTCGCGCTCGCTCTCGCGCCGTCGTCCCAATTCGCATGCCGCCATTATCGTCACGGCCTTGGCCGGTCCCAGCCCCTTGTAGCTGGTGAGTTCCTCGGTTTTCATGCGACTGAGGCGCTTCAGACTGTCGTTGCAGTCGCCCAGCACGCGCCGCATCAGGTCGACAGCCGACTCGCCGTTCGAACCACTACCGATGAGTATGGCCAGCAGTTCAGCCTTGCTGAGCGCTGCAGCCCCACGAGCCATCATCTTCTCGCGTGGGCGGTCTTCCTCTGACCATTTGGTTATACTCATATCCTTGTCTGCGGGGGCGCGCCCCTTTCCTTTTACATATTTATTTATAGAACGACCGTCGGAAGGCCTGCAGGTCTTCGTCGCGGCCACATACGTGCCTCAACCACCATGCGCGGAGGAAGCCCGTGCCGTAGCCAATGAGCTGGATGAACGAGGCCGGCACCGCGAGCAAACCCACCCACAGGCTGCGGTTGCGGATGCTTGCGTCCACGAATATCACCAGCGAGAACAGGAGCAGCGGCAACAGGAAGAGCAACATTCCGCCTATGCCCGCATAGATGCAAAGCATAGGGCCGTTGGCGCAACCTGGCTTCGGCATCAGCCACAAGGCAACGAGGCCGAACACGGCAAGCAGCAGGCAGAGGAGAGCAAACAACAGGCAGAGGAAGGTCCCAGTCGTGAAGACCGCCGGCAGCAGATGTACCAGCTTCATCGTGCCGGGATGTCGTTTCTCCAGATTGATGCGTGCTATGCCGCTGTTGTGCACCTGCTTGAAGAACTTGCGGAAGTCCGTCCGTCGCTTGTGCCACACCCATGCCTCGGGGAAGAGACGACAGGTCGCTCCGCTCTCGAAGATGCGGTACGAGAAGTCGATGTCCTCGCCAAAGCGCATCGAGCTGAAGCCATCCAGCCGTTGCCAGAGGGAGGCGCGGACGCCCATGTTGAACGAGCGCGGATAGAACTTGTCGAGCTTCTTGCGGCCGCCGCGTATGCCGCCCGTGGTGAAGAACGAGGTCATGCTGTAGTTGATGGCCTTCTGCACGGGTGTGAAACTCGGGTGCGCGCGGTCGGGACCTCCGAAGGCGTCGCACGGCGAAGCTGCCAGCTCGTCGTCCACGGCCTGCAGATAGCCCTCGGGGAGCACCACGTCGCTGTCCAGCACAATCAGATATTCGCCCCGCGCATTCGTGGCACCGAAGTTGCGCGTCTGCCCAGGCCCACTGTTGGGCTTCGTGAAATATCTCACGTCCATGCTGTCCCCATATCGCTCCACGACGTGGCGGCAGGGCACGTCGGAACCGTCCTCCACGACGAGCACCTCATAGTCGGTACACGTCTGTCGGGCGAGGCTCGTGAGGAGCTCATCCACCTCGTCGGGACGGTTATACACGGGTATGATGAACGAGTATTTCATACGTCACAAGGCATTATCTGAGGACAAATTTACACAAAAAGCCGCAATGCGCCAAACATATCTGTACGGAATTATTCCGTCGCCACTGCTGGAGGGCGAAAAAACGCACCGTGGTGCGACAGCCAACGCACCGTGGTGCGACAGCCAACGCACCGTGGTGCGACGGGCAACGCAGCGTGGTGCGCTTCCGGCCCGATGCCCGAGACCGTTCGCGAGACGTGGGTACAGAAAAGCAGAGAGCCCTGCCGACGTAGGTCGACAAGGCTCTCTCTGTAAGGTTCGGAATATCCGCAGCCGGACTTACTTCACGCGGCCCAGATAACTACCGTCGCGTGTGTCCACTTCCACTGTCTCTCCCTCCTCGATGAAGAGAGGTACGCGGATTTCGGCGCCAGTCTCCACACGTGCGGGCTTCAGTGTGTTGGTGGCGGTGTCACCCTTCAGACCGGGCTCTGTCCACACCACCTGCAGGTGTACCTTTGCAGGCACGTCCACGTAGAGCACGGTCTCGCTGCTGGCGTCTACCACTACCTCCACGTTCTGGCTCTCCTTCATAAATGCCACTCCATTCACCTGGTCGGGAGCGATGTTCACCTGCTCGAACGTCTCGTTGTTCATGAACACCAGGTCGGTGCCGTCCTTATAGAGATACTGATACGAACGACGCTCTACGCGCACGTCCTCGAGTTTCTCGCCGATGTTGAAGCGACGCTCGAGCACAGCTCCGCTGACCACGTCCTTCAGCGTTACGTTCATGATGGTGTTTCCCTTGCCGGGCTTACGATGCAGGAAATCGATACAGAAGTAGAGTTTGCCGTCCATGCGGATGCAAGTGCCCTTCTTGATGTCTTGTGAATTAATCATAAGAAATTGGTTGTTACTGAATACTAATTATGCGTTTTCGGCTGCAAAGGTAAGCAAAAATCGTGAAAAGTGAAAGGACGAGCGCGAAAAATCGGAGGAAAGTTTGCTCATTTCGGAAAAAAGCCCTATTTTTGCACCCCGAATCCACACGAGAACAAACAAATAAAAGCAAGACAAAGATATGAAAAGAACATTTCAGCCCCACAACCGTCGCCGCAACAACAAGCACGGTTTCCGTCAGAGAATGGCCACAAAGAATGGCCGCCGCGTCCTGGCATCACGCCGCGCCAAGGGTCGCAAGAAACTGACTGTCTCGGACGAGAGACATGGTAAATAACCCACCTTTTACCAAAAAATAAAAAAGAAGTAAGGCCATCCTTACTTCTTTTTCGTTTTTTATTAGTACCTTTGGCACAGAAACCAAGAACACGCAAAAGAAAAAGACTAATTCCCACTATGGCAAGCAAGATACTCGACAAGATGCTGCGCTCCAAACTGCTGTGGAACCTGGTGGCCATGCTCATGGTGGTGGTGCTGGCGGCCGTGGGCGCATGGTACGGCATGGGACTCTACACACACCACGGCGAACGCATCGACGTGCCCAACGTGAAAGGCATGGTTATCAGCGACGCCGAATACACCCTCACACGCGCTGAACTGAAAGCGGTGGTGGCCGACAGCGGATGGGACCGCAAGCTGCCCGCAGGCACCGTGCTCGAACAGCTGCCAGCAGGTGGCAAGGTGGTGAAGTCGGGACGCGAAATATACCTGACCATCAACTCGGGACAGACACCCACACTGGCACTGCCCGACATAGCCGACAACAGCTCACTGCGCGAGGCAGAAGCAAAACTCAAGTCGATGGGCTTCAAACTCGGCCCCATTGAATACGCCACGGGCGACAAAGACTGGGTGCTGGCTGTGAAATGCCGCGGCAGAAACGTGAACGTGGGCGACCGCATCTCGATTGACGACCCCATCACGCTGGTCGTAGGAAACAACGAAATTGACTCCGACGACTTTGGCGACGACGGATGGGACGACGAGGACGAAGACACCAGCATGCCCACCCTGGACGAAACCATCTGACCATCGCAACGCACCCACATGGCCCTGCAGCAAGACGACATAGACGAACTCGACGACGAACTGCTCGACGAAGAGACTGAGGTCCCCAAGGAACACGAGCACTGGCGCTTCGTGGCCGACAAAGGCCAAAGCCCCATACGCATCGACAAGTTCCTGATGGACCACATGGGCGACACGAGTCGCAACCGCATACAGAAAGCGGCCGAAGCAGGATGCATCCGCGTGGACGGACGACCTGTTAAGAGTAACTATCGGGTGAAACCTCTCGAAACGGTCACACTCGTACTGGACCACCCCAAGCGCGACTGGGAGATAGTTCCGGAGGACATACCGCTCAGCATCGTCTATGAGGATGAGCATCTGATGGTCATCAACAAACCTGCAGGCATGGTGGTCCACCCGGGATGCGGCAACTACAACGGCACGTTGGTGAACGCACTGGCATGGCACATGAAGGACAACCCCGACTTCGACCCCAACGACCCCACCGTGGGGCTGGTGCACCGCATAGACAAAGACACCAGCGGCCTGCTCGTGATAGCCAAGACGGCCGAGGCCAAGACACACCTCTGCCACCAGTTCTTCGTGAAGAGCACACGCCGACAGTACGACGCGCTGGTGTGGGGGAACTTCGCCGAAGACGAGGGACGCATCGAGGGAAACATCGGCCGCAACCCGAAGGACCGTCTGCAGATGGCCGTCTTTCCGCCCGAAAGCGAAGTGGGCAAACCTGCCGTGACGCACTATCGCGTGACGGAACGCTTCGGACACGTGACACTCGTGGAGTGCCAACTCGAGACGGGACGCACACACCAGATAAGGGTGCACATGAAACACATCGGGCACACGCTCTTCAACGACGAGCGATATGGCGGCAACGAGATACTGCGCGGCGAGACAACAGCATCGTACCGCGCTTTCATCCACAACTGCTTTGCACTCTGCCCACGTCAGGCTCTGCACGCACGGACATTGGGATTCCAGCATCCTGCCACACACGAAGAGATGTTCTTCAGCACGCCCATGCCGCAGGACATGCAGGCGCTCATAGAAAAATGGAGAAAAATAAGATAAGAGAAACAAGATGAAAACCATTGCTATCATCTGCGGAGGAGACTCCGCGGAACACGACGTAAGCATGCGTAGCGCAGCCGGAATAGAATCGTTCCTCGATGCTGCACTATATAAGATATACAAAGTGGAGATACATGCCGGAGAATGGAGCGCACTGCTGCCCGACGGCACCCGTTCCACCGTGGACCGCAACGACTTCAGCTTTGCCGACGGCAAAGTGACAGTGCACCCCGACTTTGCCTACATAACCATCCACGGCGCACCGGGCGAGAACGGTATCCTGCAAGGTTACTTCGACCTCATCGGGATGCCATACAGCACCTGCAGCGTGCTCGTGGAAGCTATGACGTATGACAAGTTCGTACTGAACAACTACCTGCGCGCCTTCGGTGTTTCGGTGGCCGACAGCCTCCTCATCAAACAGGGAAAGAGCCATGAGGTGAGCGACCAGGACATCGTCGAGCGCATCGGCCTGCCCTGCTTCGTAAAGCCTGCCAGCGGAGGAAGCAGTTTCGGAACCACAAAGGTGAAGACCATCGAAGCACTGCGTCCGGCTATCGATGTTGCACTCAAAGAAGGCGAGGACGTGATGGTGGAAGCCTTCATGAAGGGCACCGAAGTGACCTGCGGATGCTATAAGACAAAGGAGAAGAGCGTGGTGCTGCCCGTCACCGAGGTGGTGCCGCAGAACGAGTTCTTTGACTACGACGCCAAATACAACGGACAGGTGAGCGAGATCACCCCGGCACGCATCAGCGAGAAACTCACACAACGCATACAGACGCTCACCGCCACACTCTACGACATCCTGGGCTGTCACGGCATCATCCGCATCGACTATATCATCACCGAAGGCGAGAAGATAAACCTGCTCGAGATAAACACCACACCGGGAATGACTGCCACAAGTTTCATTCCGCAGCAAGTGGCAGCCGCCGGACTGAAGATGAGCGACGTGCTCCGAGACATCATCGAAGACACGCTGAGTGCTTGAACACATCCCCAAAGAGACCACATCATGGACAACGAAAACCAGATAACCGTCATACCGCAGTACGACGAGAGCGAGTTCGACGCCATCCGACCTTACAACGACAGCGAAGTGCGCGACGTAACGCGGAAGCTACTGGTGGACAAACAGTTTAACAAACTGATGGACCGAAGCATTCCCTGGATGCCTCGACGTCTGAGAAACTGGTTGCTGCGTCTAGCCCTCGTGAGGGTAGACACCACGCTGAAGTTCCAGAAGCGCTTCATGATACCTGTCGTGAACTATGTCATCCGCAAGTACACCCGCGGCGTGACTTTCGACCACGACAGCATAGAAGCTGGCGACGAACGATACACGTTCATGAGTAACCACCGCGACATCGTCCTCGACAGCGCCATACTTGACAAGAAACTACTCGAAGCCCACTTCCCCACTACTTGCGAGATTGCCATCGGAGACAATCTTCTCATATATCCCTGGATAAAACGAGTGGTGCGCCTCAACAAGGCCTTTACCGTGAAACGAGGGCTCGGACCGAGAGAACTGCTCCAGAGCAGCCAGCTCATAAGCCGATACATGCGATATGCCATCCATCAGAAGAAAGAAAACATCTGGATAGCGCAGCGCGAGGGACGAGCCAAAGACAGCGACGACCGCACACAGGAGAGCGTGCTGAAGATGCTTTCGATGGGCGGCAACGGCGACCCCGTGGACAGTCTCAGACAGCTCAACGTCGTACCGCTGACCATCAGCTACGAGTACGACCCCTGCGATTTTCTCAAGGCGAAGGAGTTCCAGCTCAAGCGTGACAACCCTTCGTACAAGAAAAGCCAGCACGACGATCTGGATAACATGCGCACCGGCATCATGGGCAACAAGGGCCGCGTACATTACCACGCATCGGCATGCATCAACGAATGGCTCGACGAGATGCGAGACCTGCCAAAGACCGAAGTCTATACTGCCATCGCGCAGCGCATTGACAAGGAGATTCATGCAGGCTATCGGCTCTATCCCTGCAACTACATCGCCCTCGACGAGCTCAACGGCACGCAGGAATACCAAGCCTACTATTCCAAGCGCGAGAAGAAAGTCTTCAACATGTATGTGCGCCGACAAATGAAAAAGATTCGCATGGACAAGCCCGACTGGCCCTACCTGCGCGAACGGATACTGACGATGTATGCCAATCCGGTTGTGAACAAACTGAATCTGAATGTCTGATTCCCTGAGATTATGAAAAGACCCCTGAGCATCATACTACTGAGCGTGCTGGCATTCGCAGCATGCAACGACAGCGACGATGTCTATCCAGACATCATAACGCAATTTGTGGAAATACAGAGCGACGCTCAGGGTGCGCTGACTCAAATCACGACCGACTACGCACAGACCTATCAAATCTCCAATCCCATCGAGGGATACACACCACAGACCACCTATCGCGTCGTCTGCGGATACGCCCTACAGGACGACAAGGCCACCATCTATCAGCTCATGCCTGTCTATCTCTTGCGCGATTCCACCCTCACACCTGCCCGCGACCCCATAACACTGCTCAGCGTTTGGCAGGCCGGCGAATACATCAACATGCAACTCGCACCACGCACACACGGCGAGGCACACGGCTGGGGATTTATCGTTGACAGCATTCGCGCCGACCACATCTTCCTGAGTCTCCACCACCGTCAGGGCGACGACATGCCTTCCTACACACAGAACGTCTACGCGAGCATACTCCTGTCGCACATCAACGAATACAGCGAGGAGAAGAAAATAAGCCTCACCATAAACACTTTCGACGGGCCGAGGACATACGACGTCAAGTAAACAAACCGAAAAAGATACAGATGAGTCTGGCAGTTCTCATATCGGGCGGCGTGGACAGCGCCGTGGTCACCCACCTGCTTTGCGAGCAGGGCCTGCGACCCGACCTCCATTACATACGCATCGGCATGGAGGGCGAAGACTCGTCGTGTTCGGCCGAGGAAGATATCGAACTCTCGCAGGCCACGGCACGCAAGTATGGTCTCCGCCTCGAAGTCACCGATCTTCAGAAAGAGTATTGGGAGCAGGTCGTGGGATATGCCATAGAACGCATCAAGCGAGGCCTCACTCCGAACCCCGACGTGATGTGCAACCGTCTCATCAAGTTCGGAGCATTCGAACAGCTCATAGGTCACAACTACGACCAGATAGCCACCGGACACTATGCCACGAATATCGAACGCGACGGGCTGATGTGGCTCGGAACGGCCATCGACCCCGTAAAAGACCAGACCGACTTTCTGGCTCAGCTCACCTACGAGCAGCTGCGACACACCATTTTCCCCCTCGGACGGCTGATGAAGGACGAGGTGCGACAGATTGCCATCGACGCCCACCTGCCCAGCGCCCACCGCAAAGACAGCCAGGGCATCTGCTTCCTCGGGAAAATCAACTACAACGACTTCGTGCGGCGCTTCATGGGCGAGAAAGAGGGTAAGGTCATCGACATCGAGACAGGGCAGGTGGTAGGCACACACCGCGGATTCTGGTTCCACACCATCGGACAGCGCAAGGGGCTCGGACTGGGCGGCGGACCGTGGTTCGTGGTCAAGAAAAACATCCGCAAAAACATCATCTTCGTGGCACACGGATGGGACACACAACTGCAATACGGGCACGATTTCCGGCTGGCCGACCTGCACTTCATCACCGCCAACCCATGGCAGAATCCCGTGAACGAGCCCATCCAGTTCAAGGTGCGACACGTGGACCACTTCATGCCCGGCACGCTCACGCTCGACGACGAGGGCTATCACATCCACTCCGACCAGCCCATCCAGGGCATTGCCCCCGGCCAGTTCGGCTGCATCTACGATGCTGAGGCGCGCATCTGCTACGGCAGCGGAGAGATAAGTATATACAAGGAACGGTAAGCAGGCCACAGAAACAGAGAAACCCTCCCAACTCGGGAGGGTTTCTTCGTATAATCGGCTCGTGGAAAAACGCACTGCGGTGCGACGGGCATCGCAGCGTGCTGCGACAGGCAACGCAACGTGGTGCGACAGGCGTCGCAGCGTGGTGCGTCATTCTGCGTTCTTCAGAGCCTCATCTTCCGGTGCGGTTTTCATCTTGCGCAGCCACCGCAGATAGCCGAGCCACGCGATGGGCACGTATATGGTGTAGAGCACCGCATAGAAGGGGATGCCCTTGCGCACGTAGAGTGCCGCGCTGACTGCGTCCACCACGAGCCACACCAGCCACTGCTCCACCCACTTGCGGGCCAGCATCCACATGGCTACGATGGAGAGCGCGGTGTTCAGCGCGTCCCACCATGGCACGGTGCTGGGGGTGAAGTGTATGAGCGTCTGGGCGATGCCGACCCATAGCAGCACGGAGGCTGCAAACAGGAGGGGCCAGGCCATGCGAGGGGTGCGCACGATGGGGCGTTCTGTGCCCTTGTGACCGCCGTGACGCCAGACGTAGTATCCGTAGACGGCTATGAGGACGTAGTAGATATCGATGGTGAAATCGGCATAAAGCCCTGCGTTCCAGTAGACGTAGAGAGAATTGATGGGCATAATAATGCTCACAATCCACAGTTTCCAGTCGGCTCGATATTCGAGCCACAGATAGAGGAGACCCAGCAGGAGGCCTGCGATTTCGGCTATGCGGCCCATCAGAACGTGAGTGCTATATTGCCCATCATGGTGAATCCGGCAGAGGGAATGTAGCCTATCTGGTAGTAGCGTTTCTGCTCGGGATAGTCATCGCCCACGATGCTGCTGTAAACCCATCCGCTCGAGGCGTAGCGACGGTTGAATATGTTATTGAAGTCGAGCCCGAAAAGGATGTGTTTCAGCCCGCGCGAAGATACGTTCCAGTCGTAGGTGAGGTGGACGTCGGTGCGTGTAAATTTGGGCAGGGAACGGTCTTTGTTCTCCGTGTTGTCCAAATACTGACGCGAGACGAAGCCCGTGCGCCAGAGTGCCCGGAAGCCCTTCAGATGGAAGTCCACGAGGCCGTTCATCAGCAGCGTAGGCGAGAATGCGAGCGTGGACTTGCCGTAGTGGACCGTGGTGGAGGGAAGCCAATTCCAGTCGGAATCGTAGGTCTCCACGACCTCGTCGAAGTCGGTGATGCGGTTCTGACTCAACGAGGCGTTGGCTCCCAGCGTGAGCCATCGTGTGGGGTCGACGCTGGCTGTCAGCTCGGTTCCGATGCGATAGCTGCCGCTGATGTTGGTGGTCAGATACTCTCCGATGTCACTTACGGCACCAGTCTGCACAAACTGGTTGTGGTAATACATGGAATAGAGGTTCGCGCCTACGTTCCATCTGCGGCCAGTGTAGCTGTAACCCAGCTCCACGTCGTGCAGACTTTCGGCCTTGGGAGCAGGATAGGAGCCGTTGTCGGTGAAATTGTTACGCTCAGGCTCGCGGTGGCTCAGGGCATACGAGAGGTAGGCCTTGTGGCCGTCGTGATAGTAGCTGAGACCCATCTTGGGGTTCACGAAGTTGTAGTTCTTATGGATGTCGAGCGCCTGGTTGTAGTAACTGCTGTTCTCCTCGTAGAACTTGTCGTTGATGCCTCCTGTGGCGTAGCTGACGTGGCGATACTGCACGTCGGCAAAGGCGTTCCATCGCGACGAAATGTGCAACGTACCTTTCACGAAGGTGTTGATGTCGCTCTTGTCAGCGCCCGAGTCGTAATACTGGTACTTGCGACCGAGCATCTTAGCCAGGTCGGCGTTGGCAGCGTAGGTGAGATAGCCCCAGTGAGAGGCCTCGAAGTTCTGGAATGCGGCACCACCGATGAAATCGAAGCGGTCGGACTTGTAGTCGAAGTGCCATGTCATGCCGTAGGTATCCTGCGTCAGACCTTTCTGTCGCACGAAGTCTGTTCTCTTCAGCGTAGAGCCGTCGGGCAGGATGAAGTTCTCGAGACCGAACTTCGAGAGTTTGTTGTTCGGTCGGAACTCCTCATAATAGCCCGAGCCGCGCGTGTAGTGGAGTGTTCCTGCGAGCATCCACCGGCTGTTCATCTTGTATGCCATGCTCAACAGACTGCGGTTCTGCCAGAAATTGTCGGTGGTCTTGTCCCAGTAGCTTCCGTCGGACATCTGATAGCGCGCTGTGGTCCATCCGCCTTCCCAATCGGGGTTGAACGATTCGTAGAGGCTGTTGAAACGCCCCAGACCGAGGCGGTGCATGTCCTTGTAGGTGCGGACACCGTCGTAGGCGTTCATCGAATAGTCGTTGTTGCCAGCCGTAACACCGTTCCATGCCTGGCCGGTGTGTTCGTAGTTGCCGATGTTCTTGTAGCTGACGCGCAGTGTGCCGCTGCCATTCACGTACGACAGGTTGCCAAAATAGGAACCGCTGTTGCCGGCCGTACCGTGAACGTATCCGTCGGTGCCGGTGTGGTGCCAGGCTCCGTCGAATGTCCAGTGATTGCAGAAGAGTCCTGTGCCGAAATTAGTTCCGACATTGTAGGTGTTGTACGAGCCAAAGCTGCCTGTGAGTGTGAGATTGGGAGTGAGCGAGGGTGCCATGGTTTTGAGGGCTACCGTACCACCAAAAGCGCCGTCGCCATTCGTGGAGGTACCGACGCCACGCTGTATCTGTGCACTCTCCAGAAAAGCAGAATAAGAGTTCATGTTAGCCCAGAAGACGCACTGATCTTCGGGCGAGTTGAGGGGCACACCGTCGAGCGTCACGTTGATGCGACTGTCTGCGGCTCCGCGTATTCGCATATAGGTTGTTCCTGTGTTCAGTCCGTTCTCGCTCCATGCCAACACACCTGGGGTGAAGGCAAAGAGATGGGGCAGTTCCTGACCCGTACGGTTGTAGGCCTGCAGACCTTTCTTGTCGAGGTTCATCACAGCAAAAGGTGCCACTTTCGATGCCTTGACAGCCGAAACGAGTACTTCGTTCAAGTCTTTCCCATACTTCAAGTCTTTCCCATACAGCAGGGAGTCTGCACTCTCCTGAGCACAGAGGTTTCCAGCCACACTTGCATACAGTGCAGCACACACAATAAGTCTTCTCATCTTGTTTTTGTTTTAAGTTTGTTCATACTCTCTACGCCGGCACTGCCCGGTTCAGATATTTAGGGTATGTTCTCAGCCCAGCCAAAAGACAGGGCACCCCTGATAACGCTTGCAAAGGTACGACTATTTTGCGGAACTGCAAAGGGCGGCACATAAAAAAAGAGGCTGCCCACCGTTTTATACGGCAGGCAGCCATCGTGCGTAAGTCTTCGGAACGACTTGTTATTTCTTTATCATGGATGCAATCCAGAGCACCAGCACAGCACCTACGATGGCTGTTCCGAGCTGCCCGATAAGGCCTCCCCACGAGATGCCGAGCAGCGGCAGAAGCCAGCCGCCAAGTGCTCCGCCGATGATTCCCAACAGGAGATTCCACAGCATTCCGCCGTTACCACCCATGATTTTGTTTGCAAAGAAGCCGGCAAGTAAGCCGATGATAAGCGAACCAATTATTCCCATAGCGATAGATTTTTTGTTTGTTATTTGTGATTAAGGATGATTACGATTTCTTTCTTCTTCTTCCGAGGAAGCGATGCCGTCCCTTGCTCTCCTCGTTCTTGTAGCCATAGCCGTAACCATAACCGTAGCCATAGCCATAGCCATAGCCGTACTTCTTCTTTTCGACGTCGCTGTCGTTGAGTACGATGCACAGGTTCTTGAACTTACCTTCCTTGTGCAGGCGTTCCAGTTCGGGCAGATAGCGTCGGTCCACCTTGCCTTCGCGAATGACGTAGATGGTCATGTCGGCCACACGGTTCACGATGCCGGCATCGGCCACCACCTGCGCCGGTACGTTGTCCACGATGACATAGTCGTACATCTCTCTCAGACTTTTGAAGCATTCGTCGAGCTTCTCGCTCATCAGCAGTTCGGCTGGGTTGGGCGGTGTGATACCTGCAGGCAGGAAGTCGACGTTGTGCGCCACCTGATCCTGAGCAATCAGACTCTTGATGTCATCGACAGACTCCGAGAGATACGAAGTGAGGCCGCGGTTTTTCAGATTCAGCGAGAGCTTGCTCTGCGTTCGTTTACGTATGTCGGTATCCACGAGCAGCACCTTGTTGCCTGCAATGCCCAGTGTGGCTGCAAAGTTGCGGCTTATGAAGGTCTTGCCTTCGCCGGGCATGGTACTGGTGAACATGATTACACGGGCATCTTTGTTGATGAAGCCCATACTGAAACGCAGCATACGGAATGCCTCGCCCAGCGTGTCGTCGGTCTGCTGGTCCACGACGATGGTCGCGTCGTCCAGTCCGTCCTTGCGGTGAGGCACCTCGCCCAGCAACGGGATGGTCGTGTATGTCTCGATGTCCTTACGTCCTCGCACACCCATGTAGAGCAGGTTCTTGATGTAGAAGTATGCCAGAGGCAGCAGGGCGCCGATGAAGAGACCTACCAGCAAGATCATGCGGCGACGCGGTGAGATGGGCGAATGTCCGCCGAAAGGATGCTCCACGATGCTGATGTTTGCTTCGGTGATGGCCAGCTGCAGGGCGGTCTCCTCGCGTTTGTTCAGCAGGAAGGTGAAGAGCGTCTCCTTGATGGCCTGATTTCGGCTGATGTCTATGAACTCACGTTCTTTCTGCGGCACGGCGGTCAGGTTGCCTCCCAGGCTGCGTTCGTCCTTCTGAGCCTGCTGCAGTTGCACCTTCAGACTGGCCGAGAAGCCCTCGAGCGAGGCGAGGATGGTCTGCCGCATCTGTTCCAGGTTGGAGTCCATCTCCACGATGGAGGGGCTGTCGGCATCGGCATTGGCGGCCAGACTGTTGCGTTTCAGCATGAGTTGGTTGAACTGCGATATCTGCGTCTGGATGCCTGCGTCGGTAACACCGCCCATGGTGGGGATGAGGTTGAAGCCCTGGCTGTTGCGTTTCACGTAGTCCACCAGATACTGCACCAGACTGTATTGGCTCTCGGCCTGAATGGTGCGCTGGCGTGCCGTGGCGGTCTGGGAGAGGAAGTTGTCGGCAGTAGCCTTTATGTCCACGAGACCGTTGCGCTGCTTGAAGTCGGCCAGTTGACCTTCCACCTCGCCCAGTTCCATGCTGATGATGGAGATGCGGTCTTCGATGAAGTCGGCCGTGCTCTGCGCTATTTCGTTCTTGTTCTTGATGATGCTTTCCTTGTATGCCTCCAAGAGCGCCGTCAGGATGTCCTCGGCGCGGCGCACGTTGGTGTCCTGACAGGTGATAATCACCAGTGTGCTCTCCTTGTCCATCTCACTGGTACCTATCTTGTTGCAGGTGATGATGGCAGCATCTTCCACGCTGTATCGACGTATGGTCATCGACTCGCCTTCGAAGAACTCCAGCTGTTTCTCGTTAAGGGTTATTTCGATGGGGCCGAAGGGGGTGTCTGTCACCTCGCCGTAGCCCACCTTCTTCGTGAACTCCACCTTCTCGAGCTTTCTGCCCATTCTCACGTCCGAGATGGTGCACTCGTGCGCATTGCTTACCTGCAGCTTGAAGCTCACGGGGGTGTCGTATGCCTCCTTGAACTCCACCGTCACCGGGCGTTCCTTGTAGAGGGTGTAGTCCTTCAGGTGGTGGCGATAATAGTACATCACGTCGAGGTCGAGTTTCTTCACCACCTCCTGCATCAGCTGGTAAGAGCGCAGTATGTAGAGCTCGTTCTTCACGCTGGTGGTTCCCAGCACGCCGTTCATCTGCATCAGGGCGGTGGTGTTCAGTGCCGTCCGACGGGCAGACGAGCCGCTGGCATCGTCCTTCACCAGAATGACCGACTGGCGCTGATAGACGGGTGTCTGCGAATATTGATAGAACCAGGCCACCACGCCGCCCACCACGATGGAGAGGACGAACCATTTCCAGTTCTTCAGGACAATCTCGAGGATGTCTCTCAGCGAGAGCACCTCTTCCTCGGAGCCTTCGGCCGACTGTGCAGGATAGCTGCTTGCGTTCTGGTTGAGATTATTTTCCATATCCGGTTATGAGAGGTTTTTTGCTATTTTGTCAGAGCCACCAGCAGTGAGACGACGGAAACGATGATGCTCACGAGCGTGCTGCTGATGGATATCCACGTATATCCCGTGCTGCCCTTCACGCGCTGGCTCTTGTTGGGCTGGACATACACCACATCGTTCTGCTGCAGATAGTAGGCCGGCGAGAGGAACACCGACTCCTCGTCGCGCAGGTCCACCTCGTAGGTCATGCGCTTTCCGTTCTCCTCGCGCACCACCAGCACCTGGTCGCGGAGGGCACTGTTGTTCAGGTCGCCGGCCTTGCCCAGCGCCTCCAGCAGCGTCAGACGCTCGCCCTGATAGGTCTGCGTGCCGGGGTTCTTCACGTCGCCCAGCACCGTAACCTTGAAGCTCATAATCTTGGTGTTCACCACCGCATCCTTTATGTAGCCGTCTTTCACCAGCCGCTCCTGCACAATCGTCGAAATCTGGCGCGTAGTCATCCCGCCCACGTGCAGGGTGCCGAAGACGGGAAACTCGATGTTGCCCGACATATCCACCTGGAAGTACGAGACACCCGACGATACGTTGGCCGTGTTCGAGCCCGACATCGAGGTACCGCCACCGATGAGCGTATTGTTGTTGAAGGGTTGGATCAGCTCCGCGTTGCGGCTCGCCACCGAAATGGCCAACTGGTCGTCGGGCTGCACATACAGGTCGAAAGCCTGCTCTATCTCACGCGGAACCGCATAAGTGTCCTTGGCACCCTGCAGATAGACAATCTTCTTGTTCGATATGCAGGAAGTCATCAGGACAGCCGCAGCCATCCACAGGAAAAGTTGACGAAAGATACGTTTCATGCTGCTGAATCTGTTATCAGTCTGCAAAGGTAAGAAAAAAAGGAGCATGCACCAAATTCTCCCACACTTTTTCTTTCTTGTCATTCTGAGGTGAACGAAGTGACCCGCGCTCGGCTCTGCCGCTTCTGCCCGACAACGTCGGGTGTTGAAGAAGAATCTCTCGCAGGACCACTTCCTCTTAGAGATTCTTCGCTTCGCTCTGAATGACAAAGGGGAAAGAAACGCACCACGGTGCGACGGGCGTCGCAGCGTGGTGCGCAGGCTGTCGCAACGTGGTGCGACATGTGTAGGAACGCGGTGCGTTTAGTCAGGATCCTTTTCCAAACCTATTTCCTCCCTCACACTCCGTTCTTTCACGCCGGCGGAACTGCTGTTGAGGATGATGTTCACGATGCTTACTGCGTCGGTGATGGTGATGCTACCATTTCCGTCAACATCTGCAGCAGCAAAATTGAACGTGCCCTGCGTTGTGTTCAGGATGTAGTTCACCACTGCC
>CAJOLZ010000034.1 GCA_905235575.1 uncultured Bacteroidaceae bacterium
TCGTGCCCTGGCGCGAGCTGCGCTGCGTGTCGTAGTAGAAGGTGAGCGTCGTCCCGTCGGTGGAGAGCACGGCGTAGGGACATAGCGTGAAGTAGCCCGAGGAGCCTGCCACATCGGGGCGAGCGTAGGTGGCATCGATGTTTGATGCATCAAACGCTGTACCGTTGCCACCCTTCAGACTTGTGCAACCAGTGAACATATAATTCGAGTTAAGCCCTGACTTGTTCCAGTTGTCGTTGCAATAGATGGTTTTCAGGCTGGAGCAATTATAGAACATGTAGTCCATGTACTGCACTGCGGTGGTCTTGAAGCTTCTCACGTCGAGGCTCGTCAAGCTGGAGCAGCCATAGAACATGGCATACATCCTTTTCACTTTGGAGGTATTGAAGCCGCTTACGTCGAGGCTCATCAGGCTGGAGCAGTTAGCGAACATACTTCTCATGTCCGTCACCTCACTTGTGTTGAGATACTTCTCCATGTCTATAATTGAGGTGAGGTTACTCATGCCCCAAAACCAAAGAAAGGTTGACGTGGGGCGTGCGTCATGGAACGTGTAATGGAAAACAACCTTGGTTACATTTGCATTACTACCATCTGAGGCCCAACCGGGCAAGAGCTCACCGCTATTCAAATCGTACGTCGTTCCTGGGCGTGTGTCGCGCTGCGTGTCGTAATAGAAAGTGAGCGTCGTGTTATTCTCCGTATACACTGCATAGGCCTCCTGCGCCAGCATGGTGAGGGGTGAGAGCAGCAGGATGAGTGCTGCTAAAATCTTCATTAATGACGTTCTTTTCATTGTTGTTATTTTTTAAGATTATTTATACATTCGTGCAAAAATACGAAGGATTGTGCTACTATGCAAAGAATTAGAGGATTTTTTTTGATGAATGTCATTCTGAGTTTCTAAAGGGGAGCGATGGCAATTCCTCGGTGAGATTCATCGCTACGCTCTGAATGACAAGTATGTGTTTGCTTTCGTTTTCTCCCATAATGTCATTCTGAGTGCCCACCGGGCCGAACCGATGGAGCAGCGAGCGCCATCAAACTTGTTTGAATGGCCGAGTCGTGACAGAGGAAGACGAAGTCAAGAATCTTTTCCTATGGGGGGTCCTCTTAGAGATTCATCGCTGCGCTCTGCGCTCGGCTTTGCCGCTTCTGCCCGACAACGTCGGGTGTTGAAGAATGACAAAGGGGGAAAAAACGCACTGCAGTGCGACACGTGTCGCAGCACGCTGCGGAGGCTGTCGCAACGTGGTGCGTCATGTGTCGAAGCGTGGTGCGTTTTGAGAGACATGACGGAGGGCGCGAAAAAAATATCGGCCGCGGGGTGTGTCTATATGGATTTTATTGCGTAACTTTGCAGCCGAAAAGTTATGTGGATAGATTTGAGCTGCTTGCAACCACGGTAAAAAATGCTAAAACCGACGAGCGCCGTTGTGCTCCTCTTGCATTCAGCCTACTTCTTCCACTCTGATTATGAATGAGATAAATTTTAGAACGAACGATGAACTATCTATTTACGTCAGAGTCAGTCTCTGAGGGTCATCCCGACAAGGTGGCCGACCAAATCAGTGATGCGGTGCTGGACAAGCTGCTGGCCTTCGACCCCGATTCGAAGGTGGCTTGCGAAACGCTGGTGACCACGGGCCAGGTGGTGCTGGCCGGCGAAGTGAAATCGAATGCCTACGTGGACCTTCAGCGCATTGCACGCGAGGTCATCAACCGCATCGGTTACACCAAGAGCGAGTATATGTTCGAGGGCAACAGCTGCGGCGTGCTGAGTGCCATACACGAACAGAGCGACGACATAAACCGCGGCGTGGACCGCGCCGACCGCGAGGCGCAGGGTGCCGGCGACCAGGGTATGATGTTCGGCTATGCTACGAACGAGACGGAGAACTACATGCCGCTGTCGCTCGACCTGGCGCACCGGTTGCTGCGCACACTGGCCGACATACGCCGCGAGGGCCGCGAGATGACCTATCTGCGCCCCGATGCCAAGAGCCAGGTGACCATCGAATATGACGAGGCAAACCGCCCCGTGCGCATAGACACCATCGTGCTCTCGACCCAGCACGACGAATTCGACACGGACGAGGCGATGCTGGCGCAGATTCGGCACGACGTGATAAACATTCTCATTCCCCGCGTGAAGGAATCGATTTCGAACCCCGGCGTGGCGGCACTCTTCAACGACGACATCAAGTATCACGTGAATCCGACGGGCAAGTTCGTCATAGGCGGTCCTCACGGCGACACGGGCCTGACCGGGCGCAAGATCATCGTGGACACCTACGGCGGCAAGGGGGCACACGGCGGCGGCGCATTCAGCGGGAAGGACCCCTCGAAGGTGGACCGCTCGGCAGCATACGCCGCACGTCACATCGCCAAGAACATGGTGGCAGCCGGCGTGGCAGACGAGATGCTGGTGCAGCTGAGCTACGCCATCGGTGTGGCAGACCCCGTGAGCATCTACGTGAACACCTATGGCCGCAGCCACGTGGACATGAGCGACGGCGAGATAGCAAGCCGCATCGCCAAGATGTTCACGCTGCGCCCCTACGCCATCGAACAACGCCTGAAACTGCGCAACCCCATATACGAAGAGACGGCGGCATACGGACACATGGGACGCCAGCCGCGCAAGGTGACGAAACGCTTCGAATCGCTCTACCACGAGACAAAGGAAATAGAGGTGGAACTTTTCACCTGGGAGAAACTGGACTACGTGGAAACCATCCGCAAGGAGTTCGGACTGTAAGAGACCACCGCACATACGACACGCAGCAAGAAAGCCTACTATGATAAAGACAATCAGCGTCTACTGCGCCAGCAGCACACAGATAGCGCCCGAATACTTCGAGGCGGCACGCCGGCTGGGACAACTGATGGCCGAACGCAATATCACGCTGGTGAACGGCGCCGGCAGCATGGGACTGATGGCGGCATCGACTGACGGATGCATGGAAAAAGGCGGCCACACGATAGGCATCATTCCGCAGTTCATGATTGACGAGGGTTGGTGCCACCGGGGTATGAGCGAGGTGATAACGACACAAGACATGCACCAGCGACAGCGACGCATGGCCGAACTGGGCGATGCCGCCATCGTGCTGCCCGGCGGCTGCGGAACGCTGGCCGAGATGAGCGAACTCATCGTCCTGAAACAGTTGGGCATCTACCTGAAACCCATCATCCTGCTGAACACGCGCAACTATTACGAGCCCCTGCTTGACGCGCTGAAACGGGCTGTCGATGAACACTTCATGCGCCCCGAACACAGCAACATCTGGCAAGTGGCACAGACCCCCGAGGAGGCCATCGAGCTGGCAATCAATACACCGCTGTGGAACGTCGGCATACGACGCTTTGCTAAAATATGAACGAGACGGGCTGCGATACGCTGTTCACCCTGGTTGAGGACACCTGCCAGGCGCCTGAAATGCTTGCGCTGCCCGATACGCCGGACGTCGCTCCACTGCCCGCGGACTATCGTCTGAAGTTCTTCCACGAGGAGACGCTGCCTCATACCGAGGTGGCAACACACCAGATGGGCATTCCCGAAAAGCCGCTGGAGGGCGAACTGTGGCGCAACGACTGGCTCACAAGCCTTGTACTCATCTCGCTGGTGACGCTCTGTCTGGTGCTGCGCAACTCAGGCAAACAGCTGTGGAACGAGACCAAAGTCTTTCTGTATGCGCCGCGTGGCCACAACGAAATGGCTGTGGAAAACCTGGCACTGGGGCGACTGACCATCTACTTCTTTGTCTTCCTGCTCTCGCTCACGCTCAGTTGTGCCGTCGTATGGTTTATGGAGCAGACCGACTCCACAAACGCAGCCCTGAACCACCCTTATCTGCTACTGAGCCTCTACACGCTGGGCGGACTGCTGTGCATTGCTCTGCGGTACCACCTATACAACTTCATCAACTGGATATTCTTCGATAAAGCAAAATCATTTACATGGAGGTTGTCCTACTCCTTTCTTTTGTCGGTTGAAGCCACCTTGATGTTCCCAGCCGTATTTTCCTCTATCTACTTCTCACTTTCTCCCCAATATGTGGTATGGATAGTCCTTTCTATCATCATATTTATCAAAATTTTGCTTTTGTTCAAAGCACATCAGATATTTTTTCAAGATTTTTATGGCACTTTCCATTTAATTGTGTACCTTTGCACACTCGAAACAGCGCCGCTGCTGATGATTACAACAATTTTAGCGTGGCTGACGGAAATTTTGAAAGTATTTATTTAGGACAAAAGAAAAAGAGGAATGATTAAGAAGATTCTTGTTTCGCAACCGAAGCCCACCTCGGAGAAATCACCCTACTTCGACATCGAGCGCAACCAGAAAGTGCAGATTGTATTCCGCCCTTTCATAAAAGTGGAGGGCGTCACACCTGCGGACTTCCGAAAGCAGAAGATAACCATTCTGGACCACACAGCCATCGTCTTTTCGTCTCGCCACGCCATCGACCATTTCTTTCAGCTTTGCAAGGAATTGCGCGTGTCGATTCCCGAGGACATGAAGTATTTCTGCATCACCGAGACCGTGGCACTGTATATACAGAAGTACGTGCAGTATCGCAAGCGCAAGGTGTTCTTCGGCACTACGGGCAAGATCAACGACATCGTTCCCCTGATGGTGAAGCACAAGAACGAGAAATACCTGATACCGATGAGCGACGTGCATAACAACGAGTTTGCAGAACTGCTCGAAAGCAAGAAGCTCGTGCACACCGAGGCTGTGATGTACCGTACGGTGAGCAACGATTTCACCCCCGACGAGCCCTTCGACTACGACATGCTCATTTTCTTCAGCCCAAGCGGAATACAGTCGCTGCAGAAGAATTTCCCCAACTTCGAGCAGGGCGAAATTTCCATCGGTACCTTCGGCCCCACCACTGCAAAGGCTGTCAAAGATGCCGGCCTGCGTCTCGACCTGGAGGCACCGTCCGCCCAGTACCCCAGCATGACATCGGCACTGAGTGCATATATCAAGAAAGTGAATGGAGAGTAGCCCTGCCCACGGTTTGCAGAAGAGCGAGCGACTGTGCAGCCGCAAGGCCATGGAAGCGCTTTTCGCAACGGGGCATCAATCATACTCCGCCTACCCGCTACGCGCCGTTTTCCTCCCCACGGAGGAGAGCGGCGTTCGTTTTTTGGTCTCGGTCTCGAAACGCTTTTTCAAACGTGCCGTGCGCCGAAACCGCATCAAGCGTCAGATTCGCGAAGCATACCGTCTGAACAAGCACTTGCTCCAGCCTGCGCAGGGCGGAGTGAACGTGGCTTTTCTGTGGAGCAGCAATCAGGAGATTGCAACGGCCGACGTGGCGATGAAGATGAGAATCCTGCTGAAACGCATCCATGAAAATCTCCTCACTTCTCAGACGTCTCTCTGACGGCGCAGCGACGTTGCTCATACTGCCCATCCGTTTCTATCAGCGGTGCATCTCGCCGCTGACACCGCCCTCGTGCCGTTTCACCCCCACGTGCAGCCAATATGCCATCGAAGCGCTCCGCAAACATGGTCCTTTCAAAGGCTCTTACCTGGCCATCCGACGCATCCTGCGATGCCATCCCTGGGGAGGAAGTGGCTACGACCCCGTGCCTTGACAAACCTCACGCCCTACACTCCGATGCCTTATATCGATTTCCATACCCACCAACCATCGCGCCAGGGAGAGACTGTGGTGCAGGACGGCATTGACACGTGGGGCGCTCACCCCTGGAAGCTCATCCTTCCGTCCGAAACTCTGTTGCCACAAGCGCTGGCTATCGGCGAATGTGGCCTCGACCGTCTCTGCGACATGCCCTACGAAGTGCAGACCGAGGTGTTCCGACACCAGATAAGACTGAGCCAGCAGTGGGGAAAACCGATGATAATACATTGCGTCAGAGCCATCGACGACGTGCTGCGGATGCGCCGCGAGGAACATGCCGACCTCCCCTGGGTGATACACGGATTTCGCGGAAAACCCGAGCAGATGCACACCCTGACAGCGCACGGATGCTACGTCTCGTTCGGATTCCGACACAACGAGGAGAGCCTGCGCCTCTGCCCTCCCGAGCGCCTGCTGCTGGAGACCGACACCGACCCACGCCCCGTCTGCCTGCTCTACGAGACGGCGGCACAACTGCGCAACACCGACACCGACGCGCTCCAACGGCTGATGGAGCAGAACTACATCACGCTTTTCGGAAGGAAACCATAAATGTAATCAAATCGGAAGATTACGAGCCGTGACCTGCGCAAAGGGGCTGCGGAAACCTGCGTGAGCAACGATGAGAATCGATGCCCTTGGCTGCGTTGTGGTGAAGAGCGCGAAACGACGAAATTTCAACCGCTTGATTCTCAGCGATTCCATTTTCTGCGTGCTGCGTCCCTCTCGTCGAAAATATCGGCTGGAACGTGCTTCGGAAGAAAACGCAACGTGGTGCGACGGCCTGCGCAACGTGGTGCGACAAACGTCGAAACGCATTGCAACAACCAAAAATCAACACAGCGAAGATTCTCGTCGAGAAAAGTGTAAGGATAAATTATCTTCTGTTTCTCCTACACTACCCCACTGATAGAACGTGGGAATCGACTGTAAAAAGGGCGGCGAAATTTTGTCATACAGCAGAAAAACGCTAATTTTGCAAGCGATGAAACACGGACTCGTACTGGAAGGTGGCGGCCTGCGGAGCCTGTTCTCGGCAGGGGTGATGGACGCGATGATGGCACACGGCGTGGAATACGACGGCATCATCGGCGTGTCGGCCGGTGCCACGTTTGGCTGCAACTACAAGTCGCGGCAGCCCGGGCGTTCGCTCCGCTACAATATGCGCTTCCGCAACGACTGGCGATACATCAGCCTGCGCAGCTGGCTCACCACGGGCGACCTGGTGGGCGCCGAGTTCAGCTATCACACGATGCCCAACGAACTGGACATCTTCGACCGCGAGACGTTCCGCCACAACCCTGCGGCCTTCTATCTGGTTTGCACCGACGTGCTGACGGGACAGCCCGTATATCACCGCGTGGACGAGATGGACGACCGCGAGCTGGAATGGCTGCGCGCCTCGGCCAGCATGCCCGTGGTGAGCCGACCCGTGGCGGTGGACGGAGGCCTCTACCTCGATGGCGGCATATCGGACAGCATCCCCCTGCGCTTCTTTCAGGAGGAGGGCTACGAACGCTGCGTGGTGGTGCTGACACAGGCCAAGGGCTACCGCAAGAAACGCACGCGCATGATGCCCTTCGTGCGGCTCGGCGAGCACCACAAAGCCATCGTGGATGCCATGGCGCGACGACACCTGATGTATAACGCACAGCTGGACTATCTGGCCGAACAGGAGCGCGAGGGGCACATCCTGCTCATACAACCCGAAGCACCGTTGGGCATCGGGCGCACCGAACTCGACGCAAAGAAGATGCAACGGGTCTATGACCTGGGACGGCGCACGGGCGAGGAACTCATGCCGCGCATCCTTTCCTTCATCGGCACACAACCTTAGGAAGCGTCGGAAGAACGGCATAGACAGAACAGATATTCCGAGAACGGAGGTATTTAATTATAATTATTCCAAAATAATCCACACAGGACGATTTCCCGCCTAAGAATTTATTCATACCTTTGCACCACGGAGTGACACGCGCCCCGCGAGGACCTCTGAAAAAGAAACTGAAAAGAACATGAACGTAATTTTTATTTCACCCCATTTCCCCCATACCTATTGGGAGTTCTGCAACCGCCTGCAACAAGACGGTGCCACGGTGCTTGGCATTGCCGACGCACCCTACGACAGCCTGCCGCCACAACTGCACGAGGCACTGACGGAATACTACCGTGTGGACTCGCTCGAGGACTACGACCAGGTGTACCGTGCCGTGGCCTACTTCGCCTTTCGCTACGGCCGCATCGACTGGATTGAATCGAACAACGAATACTGGCTGGAGCAGGATGCACGTCTGCGCACCGACTTCAACATCACCACGGGCATACAGTCCGACCGCATCCGACAGATAAAGGAGAAGTCGGCGATGAAGAAAATCTACCTGAAAGCAGGCATCCCCACCGCCCAGCAGTTGCAGGCTTCGGCCGGAGTGAAAAAGGCACTCGCCTTTGCCGCTCGCGTGGGTTACCCCCTCATCGCCAAACCCGACGTGGGTGTGGGAGCCAGCGGCACGCACAAACTGCACAGTGACGAGGAAGTGCGCAACTTCTTCGGCAACGAACCGAACTATGGCAACTACGTAATCGAAGAATTCATCACGGGCGAGATTTGTTCCTACGACGCCATCATCGATGCCGCAGGGCAGCCACTCTTTGAGTCGATGACCGTCTGGCCGCCCAGCATCATGGCCATCGTGAACCAGCAGCTCGACCTCTCATACTATGTGGCCCCGTCGCTTCCGGACGAGCTACGCGAACTGGGACGCCGCACGGTGGAGGCATTCGGTGTCAAGAGCCGCTTCGTACACTTAGAGTTCTTCCGCAGCGAACGCGGCTTCGTCGCACTCGAAGTAAACATGCGTCCTGCAGGAGGTTACACGCCCGACATGATAAACTTTGCGCACTCCACCGACGTTTACAAAATCTGGGCAGACATGGTGGTCTACAACGAAAGCCACACAGATCAGGGAGAGCAATACTACTGCGCTTTTGCAAGCCGGCGCGACTTCTACACCTATGTCCACACACACGACGAGATACTCGCGCGATATGGCAACGACATCGTCATGTGCGAACGCATGCCGGAACTCTTCTCAGCCGCCATGGGACAGCAAATGTACACTGTAAGGCTGAAAAGTTTTGAGGAAGTGCAGGAATTTATTAACTTTGTACACGAAAAGTCCAAATGAACATACAATACGTGAAACATTATAGTCACGCCCTGGGGCGCGACATGGAATATAAAGTCTACGGCACGAGCGGCCGTCCCGTGCTGGTTTTCCCCTCACAAGACGGCCGCTTCTACGACTATCAGGACTTTGACATGGTGGGCGTGCTCTCCGGTTTTATCGACAGCGGACGCATACGTCTCATCTGTGCCGACAGCATCGACCGCGAGACGTGGTCAGACACGTGGGGCGACCAGACGAGACGCATCGAACTGCACGAAAGGTGGTATCACTACATCGTGGACGAACTGATTCCGCAGGTACGCTACCGCGAGAACGAGACTTTCATCGTCACGGGATGCTCCATGGGCGGTTTCCATGCCGGCAATTTCTTCTTCCGCCGCCCCGACCTCTTCGATACACTCCTGGCCCTGAGCGGCCTCTACTATGCCGGATACTTCTTCCCGAACTACACCCATCCGCTCGTCTATGAGAACTCGCCCTACGACTTCCTGCGTCAGATGCCTGCCGAACACTTCTATTGGGACGTCTATCGCCACCGCCGCATCATCCTGTGTGTGGGCCAGGGAGCATGGGAGGACGACCTGCTTGCCAGCACACGCCAGATGGACGAGTTGCTGCGCGAGAAGGGTGTTCCCGCATGGGTGGATTACTGGGGCACCGACGTGGCGCACGACTGGGCATGGTGGCGCCGACAGATTGTCTATTTCATGGGACATCTGCTCTCTGAAGAAAACCTTGGATATGTAATATAAAAAATCATGAAAAAAATCACAGAAAATCCAACATTATTGCTATTGGTCGCCCTGACATTGGGCATCGTGCTGGGTCTGCTCAACTGGCCCTGGCTCAACAACATCCTGAATTTCATTGCTTCGGCCTTTACACGTCTGTTCCAACTGCTGGCCGTGCCCACCATCTTCCTGGCCATCGTCACCACGCTGGCCTCACTCGGGCGGCAGGCACAGACGAGTTACATCTTCCGACACGCGCTCAGATATACGCTGCTCACCACTTTTGCTGCCGCACTCGTGGGTCTGACACTCTTCCTCCTCTGCCCCTTCAACACCGACGCCATCGGTGCCGACATGCTTCCCGACAGAGAAGAATTTCTGGCTGGGAGCCCGCTCTCGGGCAACGACCCGCTGACAAACGGAGGCAACAGTTGGCTCAACTCGCACATCTTGAGCATCATTCCCAACAATCTGCTTGCGCCTTTCATCGAGGGTCGTGTGCTCTCGGTATTGCTCATCGCCGCCATGGTGGGTCTGGCACTCTCCACACCGCGCCTGCAGGAGCGCTGCAAGGGTCTCACCAGCCTCATCGAACAGATTCAGGAGCTCGTCTTCCAACTCATCCGCGCCCTGGTGAAAGTTCTGCCCGTGGGCATCGTTGCTTTCTCGGCACAGCTGGTAATTCAGTTGCAGAACGAGGAGACCGCCAACCTGTTGGGACGCTATCTGATGGTCATCCTGCTGGGAAATGCCATCCAGTTCTTCGTCGTCCTGCCGCTCTTCCTGCTGGCGCGCGGTCTGAATCCCCTGCGCGTCTTCCGCGCCATGACACCCGCCGTGCTGATGGCTCTCTTCACGAAAAGTTCGGCTGCCACCCTGCCAGTGACGATGCAGAGCGCCGAAGAACGACTGAAAGCCCATCCGCAGGTGGCACGCTTCGTGCTGCCCATCTGCACCACCATCAACATGAACGGCTGTGCAGCTTTCATCCTCGTCACCAGCCTGTTTGTGATGCTCAACGGAGGCTTGCTCCCCGCCGAGTCCGCATCGCTGATTGAGAAAGTGGGCTTCTACGCGCAGTGGGTGTTCATCGCCGTCTTTGCCGCCGTGGGAAATGCCGGCGTACCCATGGGATGCTACTTCCTGACGCTTTCGCTCGTCTCGGGCATACCGGGCGCACCCATCGCCCTGATGGGACTGGTGCTGCCGCTCTACACCGTCATCGACATGATTGAAACGGCCGAGAACGTGTGGTCCGACAGCTGCGTATGTGCCATGACCGACCACGACCTGCGTGCCGACCACGTGGTGGAGGATTAGCGAGCAAAAGACTTCCGTAAGAAGAAATTATCCTTACACTTATTGCGAAGACAATTCTTCGTAAAGCGATTTTTGCGCGTCGAAACGCCTTCCGAGGCATGACGCACCGTGCTGCGATGGCTGTCGCACCACGGTGCGTTTTTTCGTGAAGCACGTTCCTTCCGTTATTTCCGACGAGAGGAACGGCGGACGTAAAATTTGCAAACACTGAGAATCAGGAGGTTGAAACTACGTCATTCCGAGCACCTCACCACAACGCAGCCGAGGACATCGTTTCTCATCGTTCTTCACAACGCATTTCGCGCCCCTACTGCGACGGCTGAACCGCGTAATCTTCCGATTTTCACACATCATATAAGATAAGGTAGAACGCTGAGAACCTCAGCGGAGCGCCGCAACATCGCCCAGCACCGGATTGAGGGCAAGCAGGTGGGGGTTGCCGATGAGCAGCATCTGTTCTCTGGCTCGCGTCATGGCCACATTGAGGCGGCGGTCGATGAGATACCCGTCCTCCTCGAAGGTCTGGGCGCAGAGAAAATCGAGCTGATGGGGCATCTGAATGGTGAATCCGTAGATGATGACGTCGCGCTGACTGCCCTGGAAACGCTCCACCGTATCGACGGTTATCTGTCCGAGCGCGGCGATGCCATAGGCGGCGATATGCTTGCACACCACGGCAATCTGGTGGCGGTAGGGCACGATGATGCCCAACGTATCTTCGGGCACGAAGGGACGCCCGTTCTGCTCGTAGAGACGGAATACGGCGTGCGCGGCCTGGGCTATCAGACGTGCCTCCACCTCGTTGACCTTGGGCGAATCGCTGCGGCTGGGACGCTCGGCAGGCAAGAAGCACACACGTCGGCCGACGAGAAGTTGCTGCATCGGGTCGGTCTCGTCGAAAATGGGGAAACACAGCGGCGCCGTCTGATGCTGCAGCGGCACAGGTTGCAGGCTTCCGGCATAGAAATGTTCATTGGCGAAGAGCGCCACTTCGGGGTGCATGCGTCCCTGGTGGGTGAAGCGGAAGACGAAGGGCGAGTCACCCTCGGGAAAAGCCTCATGCTGCAGGCGCAGGAGTCGCTGGAAGAGCGATTCGCGGCAGTCGTACAGACCGATGTCGTGCAGCACGGGGTCGGTGACAACAGACTCTGTGGGGTCTTGCTGCACCACGGCCGGCAGCTGTTTGTGGTCGCCGATGAGCACAAAACGACGGATGGCATCGGTGCCGCGATGACGGGCACAGAGCAGACTCATGAGGTGGGGCTCGAGAATCTGCGAAGCCTCGTCGACAATGGCCAACGAGAAGGAACGCAGCGAGAAGATGGCTTGCTGGGAAGAGATGCTGGTGGTGGTGCCCACCACAATGCGCGCCTCCGTCAGTTTCTGTCGCAACTCGGCGGAGTTCTGGCACAAACGGGCATGCTCGCTGAGCAAATAAGGCCGATAGACATCGGGGCAGACCTGCGGCGAACTGATGCGCAGGAAGGCAAGACCGGCCTCGGTGAGCTTGCTGCAAATCTCGTCGATGGCACGGTTGGTATAAGACAGGATGAGCACACTGCCCTGCTCTCTCAGCAATTCCTCGCGCAGGATGCTCATCAGACCGAAAGAGGTCTTGCCCGTTCCCGGCGGACCAATCAGGATGAAAAAGTCCTGCGCCTGCATGGCACGGAGCACCAACTGATTGAAATGCGGCGCAGTACCCTGGCGGCTGTAATCGCCACGCAGCACGACAGAAGTATCGGTCTGCGGCGAACGCTGTCCGAGAAGCAAGTTGCGGCGCTCGGGTGTGGCACTGAGCAGTGAAAATACCGAGCGATAGAGGGCGGTAAAAGATGCTTCGGTGCTGTCGTGCTCCACAGCCCAACAGAAGCCCTCGCGAGGCTGAAAGAAATAGGCGTTGCGCTGTGTGGCTCGGAGTTGCAACTGGATGTGGTCGGTGGTGATTTCCACGATGTGGGCACGTGAAACAATGGTACGTCGCACATCGGGTTCCTCGCCTTGGCGGTAGGAATAGAGCAGCACAATGTCGCCCTGTCGGAAGTTCGGCAGATAGTCGTTGTAGGCATTCAAGTCCTCGGGTCGCTGCAACAGTAGGAAATCGACGCTGTCGGAACCGTCCTCGCTCCATGTACGTGCAATGGTGAGACCTGCGAAGATGTTTCCTGCCACCAGTTTTTCCTCCATGCTGCTGTTCCAAAGTGCAGCCATTCCGCTGGCTTCACGCGACGGTGAACCAATCTTCGAAAGGAGATGCTCGCGCGCCACAAAGGTGGTCATGCGATGGAAATAGGCTCTGGCAACGGGTTCGGACTGCTGCACGATGTCGAGCATGGCGGCTATCTTCGGTTGCTGAAACTCGGTCCAAAGCCGCCCGGAAACATGTTTGGTATTCAGTCGCTCGGCTGTGAGACGGTCGAGCATCTTAGAACCACCGCGGCTCCATTCGAACTCACTCCACACAATCTGGTTGCGAAGCCGCAGCGCATCGAAAAGCAAATGCGGTGCCGGACCTTCCTTCATCAGTCCGTCGGGGTATTTGCTGTAGAGCAGGTAAGAGGATATCTCGTCGTTACGCAGCCCGAAGCCATAATGCAGTATGGCCTGATAGAGAAGCATCTGCACGTAATGAGGCTCGCGATGAGCGTCGGTACGGAACTCGCGCTTGCCCGACTTCTGTTCCATCAGCACGCGGAAATCGTCCTGCATAAGGTCCATACGACCTTGCAAGCCCAGCATTTCGCAGAAGAACGAAGGCTCGATGAGCAAATGGTCCATGCGCAGCGAAGCATCCTCGCTGGCTGCTGTCTGGAGCAACGCACGTATGTTCTGTTGCTGCGCAATGGCCTCCTCATGAAAGCCCTGCATGCTTTCGGTATTGGTGGCCAAGTCGATGGCATAGCGATGCATGAAGCGGAGGGCGGTGTCGCGATAAGGTATCGTCTCGCCGGGCGGACAGTTCACCTCCTCGTCAAGCATCTGTCCGGCGATGTTTCCCAACAATATGGCACGGCTCTGCGGTGACGGCTGCAGGTGTCTCAGCAGATGGACATAGGGGCTGGCGCCATATTCGGTAAAACACGCCGCAACGGAGGAGATGTCCACCAGATAGTCGGGCTCCAGGATGATAATCTCGGGAAAGAGCACGTCGTCGCGTTCCTCCACACGCACCAGATTCAGTTGCGTTCCTTCGGAGAGCAAGCGTCGCAGATAACTCCAGTTGCCCAGACGGTTGTCATCGGTTGCATATAAGATACGGACAGCCTGCGCAAGTGTGGCATCGGACTGCGCATAGATATATTCGTCGTCCCACGACGTAACGCATACCCTCATGTAGTCGGTGATGCGCTTGCTTTGGAACGGAACCGTCTTATCGCGTGGCAGCATGACCGACAACGAGGACGGTATGGTGTCGCCTGCAAGCAGACTGGCAAGCTCGGCTACGGCATGCACGTCATAGGGCAACGAGGAAAGCAACTCTTCATCGGTCAGCGCAGACAACTCACGGCAACGTCCGCGGCACGCATTGAGTCGCAGACGCTGACGGTCATCCATCTGATGTTTGGTTGCCAAGAAAGTAAGACGCGCAAACGGCCCGCTGAAGGTCAATCCGCTGTCGACAGTGCCCTCGGTGAGCACAAGGCAAAGAATCCGATACAGCTCAGTGTATCGGATTCTGATATCGCTTGTCGTGTCTTGCAGCACGGCCGAAAGTTCGTCGTAGTGCATGCTCTACCAGCGGTCTGTGCGGAACGGAGCTACATGAAGATTGCTTGCGGTGCGCAACGTGCAAGTGGGATTGTCGGCCCAACCGTAGCGGACAGCCACAGGATAAGTGACCTCGGGACAACTCACCACCACTTCGTCATTGCCGACAGTACGTGCCGTGGCCGCATGCCACTGCTGGTCGGGACCGGCTATGATGAAACCGGGCAGATTGTCTTCCTGCACCAGCGGCTCACTGCCTTCGGGCAAACTGAACTGTATGTGCACCTCGTTGCCTTTCACGCCGAAGCTCTCATAGACGGGAGCTGTGAAGGCGGTCTTTTTCTTGTTGTATGTGTTGTGCAGCGCAATGGCAGCCAGACGACGTCCCAACTCGCGTTTTGTCTTGGGATGAATGTCTGCGGCATCACCCAGGTCGATGTTCACAGCCATGCCCGTATTGTTCAGACAGAGGGCATGTGCCTGTGCCTCGCGGAGCAAAGCCCATTCCGAATCGGGTTGGCAGTTGTTTGGGGCAAGGTAGTTGGCCAGTTGTACGAAGTAGAAGGGCATGTCGGGATTGCCGAAGCGACTGCGCCAGTCTTGGATAAGTGTCTGGAAGAGGCCCTCGTACTGGCGGCTGCGACCGACATTGCTGCACCCTTGATACCAGATAAAACCACGGATGGGGAAATCTACAAGCGGGTGAATCATCGCGTTGTAGAGTACGGTGGGATAGTTGGCATTGCCTTGCGGCGAAGGTGTCACAGGCAGGTCCACCAGCGATGTGCTGGCTTTCATGCGCCACGTTCCGGCGAGTGAGAGACGGTGAGCGTCGTCCAGCTGCACATAGATCTCCTGCTCGGCACCCGTGAGACCGCCTGCTCCGCCAGTGTCAAAGACACGCAGGCCGATGTAGTTCGTGCCTGCCTTGACGAGCGCACCGGGGATGGTGTATAGCGTCTTAGTCGAAATGTCGGGCGTAGCGCCCACCTTCTGACCGTTCCAAAAAGCGATGTTCATGTCGTCCACATTGCTCAGACTCAGCGTGAGGTCCTTGCCAGCCCATTCCGCTGGAATCTCCACAGTGCGGCGGAACCATACGATGCCGTCGAAGCTGTCCAGCCCTGCATTCTCCCATGCGCCGGGAATCTGCATGGTGAGCCACGACGAATCGTCGAGCGACGTGCGTTGCCACTCCGAAGCTGTCCCGGTGTCGGTGCGGTCTATCTCGGCATCGCACCATGCTGCGATGGCATCGGCGTCATAGTTCAGTTCCTTGATTTTCTGCAGCAACGTCTGGAATCCCTGCACGTCGCCCAGCGCTTCGCCACTTGTCCAGGCCTCGGCAACCGTGCCGCCCCAGTCGTCATCGATGATACCGATGGGCACCTTCAGTTCTTCCCACAGGCGACGGGCGAAGAAATAGGCCAGCGCACTGAATTCGGGGATATATTCGGGACTGCATTCCTGCCATCCGCCCATGTTCAGCACGGCCTCGTCCTGCTTCTTCAGAGCAGTAGTCTTTTGCACCTGCAGCAGGCGTATCATGGGGAACTGCGCATCCGCTATTTCCTGCTCGTAGTTCAGAATCTTTCCCCACCCGGCCACGGGCATTTCCATGTTGCTCTGTCCGCTGCCCAGCCACACTTCGCCCACGAGGACATTCTCCAGACGCAGTTCCTCACCGTCCGAGATACTTATCTGGTGGGCCTTCAGACTGGCTTTCGGCGTAGCGATATCGGCTTTCCAGCGCCCCGAGGCATCTGCCGAGACGGTTACGGGAGCCTTCATCCAACTGGCCTTCACCGTGATGTCTCTACCCGTGGCAGTGCCTTTCAGATGGAGTGTGCTCTGTTGCTGCACCACCATGTTGCTGGTGAAGTGCGATGGCAGTGTTATGCGCGCCTGCATGGCAACAAACGCCAGGCAGGACATCATCAGCACGGTAATAATGCGTTTCATTTTCTTGTAATTTATTTAAGGTAACGCAAAGTTACTGCAAATGGGGGACATGGGCAAGAGAATCCTCGTTTTTTCGCCCGTCGTCACATCGAGCAAGCAGTACCTTACTCAAGAACATATATAATCCTTCACGTGCTAATGCTTCTGCGGTTGCTGGGCAATGACATTATGGGAGGAGTACCTCTCCATTAAATATTTTTTACCATTCTACCTTCCTCTGCCTGAAACACCCCTTCCCAAAACGTGATGAGGAACGATTAGATTCGATATGAAAAGTTGCGAACAGGCACATTCGACAAAAAAACAAAAATCCAACCATCTTATTTACAGACACTCCAAAATTCGCTCGTCGGACAGCAAGGCGAGGTGTGGGGATCGATTTCGCATTCTTGCGCTCTATACAGCGTGCCGTGTGGCCCCAAACAGTGTGCTATGTTAACTCACGCAGCACACTGTTCATACCTTTGTTACATTCTTTACAAAAACAGAAACTGCGTTTTGTAAAATATATTCGGAAACTTCTTCTCATACCCACTATCTCTCATTCGCATCTCTTATCAAAAAGGTGGGTCATCCGAGACATTAATACAAGTCATTTCGTCCGATATATCTAGTTCTGCAATAATTGCTCCTGCAGGTTCATCGAAGGATATATTACTATACGACCTACGGCATCTTGTTCTGAGTATTCCAAAGTTCCATAGTTGCTTTGTTAATTTGCATAAAACAAACTTTAGGTAATATCTATTTCATCATTTTTGTCTATTTCATTTTTGCTTTCACCAGTAAGGAATGCAAAGACAGCCTTGTGAACGGCAAATATAATAGCACATTCAATGAAGAATATGAATGTGCCACCAGTATTGGCATAGGCTATGAGAAAACTTCCTACTCCCAACAAGAATGCATCAACCAAAAGGGTTAGAATTAACGCGACATAACGATTGAGTTTCATAACGATAAAAATTTTGTTTAATTGCGATTAAATTATCAAGACCTGATTTGTTTCTCTAATATGTTTTGTCGGCAAAAAAGATACTTATTCCTCACGTCACTCGCATGCAAAACTTCTACACAAGCCTTGTGAAAAAAAGAATATTTATTCCCATACCACTAAATCGCGAGGTAGGTCAATCTTCTTAGGCTCACCTCTCAAACCGTATATATAATAATGCTTTGCAATATTATCGTCAAATTGCGATATGAAGGAACCACGAATACGTGCACATTTTTCGTTAATGGAGTTCGAGTAAGGGTCTGTAACATCATCAATGCTTCGCAACGCCCTATCGTTCAGCCCCATCGGTTTTATCTTTTGGTAAATATCAGCCAACTCCTTTCTGAAATCAGGAAGATGTTTAAAGATGATGCCTTCTGGATGTTTGAGAAACAGGAGATATATGGCCTTGTTCAAAGGCTCCATTTTGATTTCCATGTCATTATAGTCCGGAAGGATGATGCACAAATCTTTTGTTATAACGAGTCGGCTAAGTTTCTGTTCTTCAGCAAGGAACTCCATCAATATTTTCCTCGATATTCCGCGCTGCTCTAATTTTTCCACACGTTCACGAATCTCATCTACCAACTCTTCAATTTCCCGCTCAAATTGTTCGTCGGCAAAGTTTTCTGTATGGGGAGCATCTTTGGAAGGCCGTTTGATGGTTTTGTTGAAACCTCCAGTATTTCTACGAAAAGCCGCTCTGGCATAATACTCAATCTGCCACATGATGAAATCATCATCGCCCTCCGTCAGCGGATAATATGTGGTATGGAAGTACTTCGCCCCATGATTTTCACTCCAACCGAAACAAGATATCAATCCGTGACAGAGCTTTGTTGCATCCTCGGGATAGCATAAATCATCTAATAGCGAAGACGTGTCAATGCCAACAGGCTTCTCCAGTCTGCCATCGGAACCCGGATCCCAATATCTAAGCACATCCTCGTTTGTCAGCCCCTTCACACACACAGGAAGATATATCACGTGGATGTCATATTCCAAATGTATAACCGGGTGGCGACGGAAGAAGTCGTTCAGCACGTTGTTGTACTCGTTCTCAATATACACCAGATCTCGCCATTCATCTCCACTCAACAATTTGCCGTAAACCTCAAAATGACTTTTACCATCAAGCGCCCTTGGAAGTTCATCTCTACGCAACTCCCCTCTTTCATAGGCCGAACGTATACGGTTGTATTCTTCCTTCTCAAGCCTATCCTTCAATTTCTTCTCTCGTTTTTTCCTATAGTGCCGAATGGGTCCGCCATCCTTCCATAAATCTATGTGACATTCACTCAAAATATAAAAAATCATTATGGGGACAAAGAACACCCCAACCAACAAAAACATCCATGACCACCTCTTTTCTTTTAATCCATAGTAAAAGAAAGCACATACCCCTAGAAGAAATGTGATGATGGATATAATACCATATATTAGCGCTATGATTTGCCACGTACTCATACTGTTGTTAGTTTTATAACCGTTACCTACTGATATCCTATGAATTTATGGACGTTTTTACATGACTGTTCAGGTATCTGTCTTTATCTCTTGGGTCAGTAATCACGCCTTCACCCCAACATAAAAAACAAATACCCCCCATCACATGACGATACTGCGGAATGAACCCGCGACCACCACATCTGTCGCAAATCTCGGCATAGCGAAGAATTTGCTTTCCGTATAATTCCTTATAGACGGGAGTTGTTGTAGATTTATGAATGTCGCGGTGACAGTCTTCACACAGCGTCACTAATGCCTCATTATCATATTCCCAAGGATTCTTCCCATTTACATAGTAATTGTGGTGAACATTAAGAGCTTTGGGCACAATTGGAGTTTCCAAATAATTACCTTTATCATCGATTTTAGTCTTATCTTCGAACTCCAATGAAATGCATCGATTCTGATAACAGATGCTAATAAATACGCTTCCCCAAAACACAGGCCCATAACCATCGTCCCCAACGCCCGTTGGCCAGCGGTGCTCGATGCGTACAATATAATTGTCGAAATAGGAACTGTTAAGAAAAAAATAATTACCTCTTTCATATATGAAGTTCGTCTCTTTCGGAATTATAACATCCTTCTTGTAAATGAAAGATCCTATACATTTCTTATCTTGTATTCTTTTTGAAGATACTGTGGGTAAAATATGCCAAAAATGGATATCGGGGGTTGTATGAATATCATATAAATATTTATCACCTATGGTTTGCATATCGGTTGTTTCGTCGGTTCCATTTGAGAAAATAAAAAACTCGTTCCGGCTCTGCTCTTCTTTGATTTTATCAATAAATACTGAGGGTTTGCTGTCTTTAATAAGTATTCCTTTCAGAAAACCGTCCAACTCGCCTGCCGTCTGACATTCGTAGTATGTATTGTTATGGTAGCCCAACGCTCCACACTTCTGGCATCGATATTGGTCACGGTGAAGGATTTCAATACATTTTTCGTACCAAGATTCTTGTTGCAATAATTCGTTGTATGTCATCATATATATGTTTTTAACTATTATACTGTTATAATTGCAAATTTCGACCATAAAAGTACGAATTATTGTGGAAATAGTAATTGCCTTTTTAAAAATTAATTTTTTCACAAGCCTTGTGGTGATTTTTCTCTTGGCTTTTGAATAATAATGTGCTACCTTTGTTCTTTTGATATGTTTACACAGAAATCACTTTTGAAGCAATGTCCTACCTAAACAAACTAAGCAAGAAGTTAATTGTCCTTTTGAAGTTATTCCTTTATATGCTTGGGGTTGTTGTGATAGGGCTAATATGGTTGATACCTTTTAGCATCATAATGGGAATGCTTATAGACTTTAACATAGTCGCATTGATCCGATTGTTGATCATTTATGACTTTCATGGGCTTCAGATTCCCCAATATTTATAATTTCTGGTTACCAGAGGTAGGCGTTTTCGGATAGATGCAGATTGTTTGGACGGATGCCATGTGTGCCTTTATATGGTGGGTATCAAAGATGAAAGAGCCCAAGAATTCAGTAATGGATACTTCGCTCACCCAGGCAGGAATGTCAACCTGAGCATAGTGAGTTCGGCGACGAGGGAGGCGCTTATGCCCACGAAGTGGGTGTTGAAGAATTACAAAATAGAGGGAGCGAATGACGAGTCTCCCTCACTCTTTTGATTTAGACCCGAATCTCAGGAAGAGGCTGGCGATGATGGTGCCGCTGATGCTATGCCATGCACAGCTGATGGCGCAGGGCAGGACGGCCAGAGGCTGCGCTGCGAAGAAGGTACCTGCCAAGACGGTGGCAAGGCCGGCGTTCTGCATGCCCACCTCGATGGAGATGGTGCGTTTCTTGGCGGTATTGAAGTGTGCCATGCGACCCGCCAGCCACCCCATGAGGTAGCCCAGCGAGTTGTGACAGAAGACCACGGCAAAGGTCCAGAGGAACAGAATGAGGCCGCGGCTCACCAGATCGTCGTGCACCGTAGATATCACTCCGCCCACGATGCAAGCCAGACACGTGACACTCACCCCGGGCATGAGCGACTGCACGGTGGGGAACGAAGCGCGGCGCGAGAAGACGTAGTTCAGGAAACAGCCTATGCCCACGGGAATGACCGTAACAATCAGTATGTTGAAGAACATGCCGAGGGCATTGATCTTGATGATTTCTCCGGCCGTAACTTCCATGAGCAGGGGTGTCATCACGGGCGCCAGAAGTGTGGAGACGCACGTCATGCCCACCGAGAAGGCTACGTCGCCGTGACAGAGATACGACATGATGTTGCTCGACACGCCCCCGGGACAACAGCCCACCAGAAGGATGCCGAGTGCCAGCGCCGGCTCCAGATGGAAGACGCGCACCAGCAGCCATGCCACGCCGGGCATTATCAGGAACTGGGCACAGGCACCCACCATTATGTCCCACGGCCGCTGCGCCAGGATGCGGAAATCGTCCGTCGTCAGCGTCAGTCCCATCGTGAGCATGATGATGCCCAGTATGACCGTTTGCACCGTGCCCCTCACCCATGTGAAGAGGTCGGGCGCGAAAAATGTGACAACTGCTATGGCTATGATAAAAAGCGAGGCGTGGGCGGCGAGCCACTTGCTCAGATTCTGTAATGTACGTAACATGTTAGTTCTTTTATTCAGATTTGATGTTTAGTTTTGACGCACCGCAGTGCGACACGCAACGCAACGTGGTGCGAAGCCCGTCGCACCGTGCTGCGACAGCCGTCGCAACACGGTGCGTTTCCGACCGCGGTCAGAAGGCAACGCTGGAAACGGCGCGCGCAGGCACTGTCAGATTGATATATCGCTTGCCGTCGGTGGTAAGACTTATTTTCTCCTCGGTCTGCTTCGGGTTGAGCACCACAAATGCCAGTCGGCCGTCGGGGTTCTGGAAGGCGCTGTACATGAGGCTGCCTTCCTGCGGCTGCTGTCGGGCGCCACGCTGTCCGCCCGGGCGCTGCCCTTCGGGACGTGGTCCATCGGGCCGCTGTCCGCCGGCCTGCTGAGGTCTGCGCATTCCGGTCTGCCGACCCTCGTCGGGGTTCGGTCGGGTGGTAATGCGTACGGCGTCGGGCTGCACCACGCTCGAGAGGTGACCGATGATGTAGTAGTGGGAGTTCAGCGTGATGGTCTTCAGGTCGTTACGATCCAGGTCGACAGCCCCATAGCAGGTGGAGCATCCGCCCGGACGGAAGGGACCACGGTCGGTGTCGAGCATCAGATTCCATACAATGACGGCGCGACAGCCGTTGTTGACGGTTCCGAGTGCCACCTCGCGCATATCTTCGACGAGACGTCGTTCCAGGTTGCGGCCGTCGTTCCACATGCCTATGCTGGTCTCCGTGAAGATGAGCTCCTTGTCGGGCCGCTCTTGGCCGATGCGCAACAGCTCCTGACGATTGCCTCCGTAGTTGTGGTAGGCGGCTCCGGTGAGGAAGGCTGCCGCCACCTCGTCGTCATAGACGCGCAGCGGATACTGCTGCTGGTCGTCCATGTTGTCATAGTTGTAGTTGTGGTCGAAGGCATAGATTTTGGTCTTCAGTCCGGCTTTCTGAAAGGCGGGACCGAGTGCCTTGGCGATGAATGTCTGCTGTTCCTGCCAACCCATGAAGAGGGAGGCCGAGTTGCCGCGGTTGAGGGGCTCGTTCTGCACGGTGATGGAATAGATGGGCACTCCGGCAGCCTCGTAGGCTTTCACCCAACGGACGAAGTACTCGGCATAGTCCTGATAATACTTGGGATTGAGCTGTCCGCTGGTCCACGAATCGAAAGGCTTGAGCTCCTGCAAGTTGTTCACCTTCATCCACTTGGGGCACGTCCAGGGGGAGCCGAGGATGCGGATGGAAGGATTGATGGCCAGAATCTCCTTGAGCACGGGAATCACATAGTCGGTGTCCTCCTTGGTGAGGGCAAAATGCTCGATGCCCACTTCGTCACAGCACGTGAACTCGCTCAGCGAGAAGTCGCTGCAACCGATGCTCACGCGAATATAACTGAAGCCCATCGCACTGGGCGAGAAGGTACGGCGCAGGAAATCGCGACGGTCGGATGCCGACATGCGCAGCAGGTTGTAACAACTGGAGCCCGTGAGCGCCGCACCGAAACCGTCCATCGACTGGAACTTCTGATTCGGGTCGAGGGTGATGACGGTGCCCTGCGGACTTTTACTCTCCTTCACCTTGGAATTCTGAAACACTTGTGTGCGGTCCGACGTACTGGTCAACACCCGTCCGCCCTTGCCATAGGCGCAGCCCACACTGAGGATGGCCGCCATCAAAAGAATCTTCCTTGTTTTCATCTCTTTACCTTATTATTATATTACAACATCTCCCACCCCTCGAAAAAGGGCTGGGAGACGTTCGGTTTTCATTCTATCTTATCAGCACACGCACACCGTTTATGATATAGATACCCCCGCGCTGCGGCTTGGACACCTTGATGCCCGTGAGTGTGTAAATGTCGGCATTCTCGATGTCGAAGGGTACGGCGTCGATGCCGTCGGGCGTGTTGGCATATTGGTTCTCGTCAATCTTGTAAACGACACTGGTGCCGCTGAGCATGGGATGCAGGTCTGTGCCCAGCAACTGATGCCAGACGGGGTTGTCGGTGTTGCCGGTGTTGAGCAGATAAGTGACCTCGCCCGAACGGAACTTCTCGATATCGGTGAGGTTCACCTGCTTGCTCACCTGGCTGTAACAGTTGATGAACGTGTTCTTGGAACCACCCACACGGGCAAAGGTGCGGTCGGTGGACGGCGCGAAGCCCGAGGTCTGGAATCCGGTGATGTCGCTCGTCGACCAGCAGTTTGTGACTACAGCCCCGACGTTGCCCAGCCATCCGCTTATCTGTCCGGCATCGGCATCGGTCTTGTCGGCAATAATCGTGGTTATCAGTCCGGTGGAATAACAGTCGGTGATGTATGCCACACTGCTGTTGTTGGCGTTTCCGATGATGCCTGCAGGAGCCACATCGGCCCTCACCTGACCCTCGTTACCGAGCTTCTCGAGATAGATGATGCCCTGGCGGTCAGATTGTCCAATCAGCCCGACTTTCTCTTTGCCGGCAATCCAGCACGAAGCGTCGAGCACCAGGTTGCGAATGGTGGCCGGCGACATGATATGACCAAAGAGACCGACACCCGTGTCGTTGGGTTTCTCGATGACCAGGTTGCTGATGACGTGTCCCTGTCCGTCGAAGGTGCCTGAGTAGAGGTTCTCTCCAGTTCCTATCGGTTCGAAAGCCACGCCCGCCATGTCCAAATCGGCCGTCACAACTGCCTCGTCAACCTTATATCCTTTATTGATGACCTCGGAGAACTCCTGCAAATCCACTGGAGATGCTATCTCAAAAGTGCCTCCAACCACTCTCACACGCACCACTGCTTCAGCACCCGAGCCGTCCTTGGCCCTGGCTGTGAGGGTGGCGACACCGCTTCCGAGGGCTGTGAAGACACCGTTGGTGACGTACCCGACACGTGTATCGGAGCATATCCATGTGAGATCCTGCACCGTTGCCGTAGCGGGATAGACGGTTGCTGAAAGCTCAACCTTACCGCCTTTCTCTGCGATATACAGGTTCTGGGCAATCTCTATGTAGCGCACCGGAGTGCTTTCGAGACCGACGTTGCACAGGATGTCGGAAGGCTCGTAGCGTTTCTCTTCAGCCGTGGCAACACGGATGTTCTTCACACTGAGCGTGCTGCCGGTGAAATTCTGCGTGGCAGAAGTCTGGAAGGAGAATAGTGGTCCTGCAAGCGCATCGAAGTCCTCGTTGGCAGGCGAATAGGCAACGACACGCACCACACCGTTCTTTTCGTAGGCATCGATGAGGTGCGAACTGCCCTTCAGGTCGCCAAGTACGAACGAGTTTGCGTCTACGAAGAGTTCCTCACCGGGCGTTATCTCGGCATAAAAGGCTGTAGAACCCTCGGCAAAGGCGGCTGAGACAGTGGCCGCAGCACTCATGGAAGCCTGCACGTCGAAGTCTGGCAGCGTGAACGAAGTGCTTGCCGCACCCTGTTCTTTCCTGCGAATCATTACCTTGCTCTTCACTGCGTTCTGGTTCTTGATGATGTTGGCAATGCCAACGAGGTCGTAAAGGTCAACCGATTCATCGCGGTTGACATCGGCATTATCAAGGATGAATATCTCGTTGGGACGTCCTATCAGATAGTTGGCAAGCGCTGCGAGGTCGTAGGAATCGATGGTTCCGTCGCCGTTTATATCGCCGTCTTCATAATTGATGCCGCTGTTGTAGTATGTGTCGCCGTCCTTTGCTACCACCGCATGAGGCAGGAAGGTGGGATACATATCCATCGAAAGCGTCTGACGCCATACGGGATCGTCAGTGTTACCTTTGTTCAAGAGATAGCAGAGCTCGCCCGACTTCACGGCATTCATGCTCACCAGATTACCCTGGCTGCCTGCGATGGAATAGGTGTTGGACAGGTTGGCCGAGCCGCGATAGAGATACATATTCACGTTCTCATAGCCTGAGACGGTGCCGATGTTATAGCAGTCGGTGACGGTGGCATTGCCTCCGACCCATCCCGAGAGGGCACCGCTCTCCCGGTCGCCGACGATGGTTCCCGTGTTGTAGCAGTTCTCCAACGTGAAAGTGGCCGACGAACTGTAGTTGCATCCGATGATTCCGCCGGCATTCACACCAGTGGCCGTGATGCTCGCCTCGTTGCCGATGCAGCGCATGATGACGTCTCCATTGCCGCTCGAAGCACCGATGACGCCCACATACGAGACGCCGGAGACGGAGCACGAACTGTCAAATATGAGGTTCTGCACCACTGTATTGCCAGTGACCGTGCCGAAGAGTCCGACGTTGTTCACACCTGTGATGTGCAGGTTCTTGATGCGATGGTTCTGCCCGTCGAACGTGCCGCAGTAGGGATAATTGCCAGTACCGATGGGCACGAACTTGTCGCTGTAACCCTGCATGTCGATGTCGGCCATCAGGTAGCCGTTGCTTCCGCTGGCACCCTTACGCACATAGTTGGCAAACTCGATGAGTTCCTCGGGTGTTGAGATGTAGAAAGTGGAGTCGGGAAGCATCTCTGCCTCCCTGTATCCCAGTTTGTTGTCTATCCATGCGATGCGTTCCGGGATGTAGGTGCGTACGACGTTTACCTCCGCCTCGAATGAGCCGAGTGCAAAGGCATTCAGATGGACGCGCGAGTTGAGTATCGGCCAGCGAATGAAGTTCAGGTTGGCCGAAGCACGCAGTTCCTCCTCCATGCTGTCGACATAAGCCACCAGACTCTCGTCGCTGAAAGCACCCGAATTGCGCATGTCACGCCAGATGCTCTTCATGCGGTTCAAGGCATACTCGTCGCTGATCAAACGATCCACAAACGACCTCATGTTGCCTGCTGCAGAACCACCGGAGCGGTAAACCCAGTCGCTGCGGTTGTTCACGGGATAGGTGCGGCTGTCGTTGTTGAAGGCCAGGTCGAAGTCCCAGCAGGGACCTATCGTGAACGTAGATTCGCCCCGCTCCTTATACATGTATGTGCTCCAGTAGGTATCGGTGTTTCCGGAGAACTCACCCACGATGAAATGACGGTCGAACGATTCCACGTCGATAAACTGCCGATAGCCTTTGGAAGGGTCTTTGTAGTTCGTGCCGAAGAGCGCACTCTCCATCTGGTTGAAGTAGTTGCGGATGTAGTTTTTCTGAGCCGTGACGATATCGTCTTCATCGGGCGACTTGATTGTCACCGGATTTCCACGGGTGCTGTTGAACCACGATGGCTCCTCGCTGGCATGGGCATCCACCTCCACCATATAGCCGCCCGTCAGCTCGTCACCCTCCGTCTCGTAGGGTTCCATCTCGGTGATGGGAACACGGTTGGGGTCAACCGTTATCTGGTCGCAAAGCTGGTAACAGCCTTTGTATTCGCCGTTCATAATCACATCCACCGCCTGGCAGTAGACGGTATAAGGCATTCCGAGGCGGCGGCTGAACTCGAAGGCCAGTATGTTGCGCATCAGTGTCTTGTCGCCGTAGTTGTTGATGAGCGTCCACTTCTTCGCCTTGGCAGGGCTTTCCAGCGGCGAGCCCTTCAGCATGTGGTGCGACTTCCCGTCGTTGAACTTGATGCGGTAGGGCTTTTTGGGGAAGCCGATCGACGCATTGCCGCGACAGCGCGTCAGGATGGGATATTCCTGAATGCGCATACCGCCGTCGTAGGTGATGGTCAGGTTCGATTCCAGCTCGTTCACCTTGTCCACCGGATCGTTGCCCGAATAGGTGTGGATGGACACCGTGGGGAGATTCGTCACCTGATAGAAACGGCTGTCGTCACCCTCGCCCTCGTAGCCGTAAAACTCCAGCTCGCCTATGTTGCAGCGAGCCTCGTTCGGACCCACATAACGCACATACCGGAAACCGCGCGACACATTCACATCGGCATATTCCATACGTCCCAGCGTGCCGCTCGTCGGTATCAGATAGAGAGGTACGGCATCCAGAAAATCAGGACTGTTGGAACCCTCGAAGAGTGCCAGCTGCACACGACCGGGACCCACATCGTGGTTGCGCGGACACCACCCCACACGAGTTATCACGCAGGGCTGCCCAAGGTCGAGACCCACCCAGGTGCGCGACCTGCCATACGAGGCGTAGTAAGTATTGATGTTTCCGTCGAAAGCATCGGACGGCTGGTTCACCGTCGTAGAGATATTGCCCGTGCCGTAGTCCACACTCGGGCTGCCAATGGGCGTTCCGCTCAGCTTCCGGCTCACGCCACCGTCTGCCCACACAGGCAGGCTCGCCATGAGCAAGGACGAAAGCAGCAGGTTACGAATTGTTTTTATAGTTTGCATAATTCACTTATTCATAGGTCATTTGCAGTTGCAACCTGCAAATGTACGAAAAATCCGCAAATATGGTTCGTTTTCTCATCAAATTAACGATTATTATGGGCTAAATTAACAAAAAATCGACTTCGGCCGGAAAGGAAAGGTGTAGTGAATGGGCGATGAAGAACAAGTCGAAACGCTCCCACAAAAAACGCACCGTGGTGCGACGGGCGTCGCAGCGTGCTGCGCAGGCTGTCGCAACGTGGTGCGACATGCGTAGGACTGTGGTGCGTTTTCGGATAATACTTTTCTGAGAAAATGCAACCGAGTTGCAGAAGCGAAGATGTATCTTTGCGGAGAAATTTTCAGCCTATGTTCCAACGCATAATCAAATTCTCAATAGACAACAAGCTGGTGGTGGGTGTTTTCACCTGCGCACTGGTGGTGTGGGGCGTGTGGTCGCTGGTCCATCTGCCGTTCGACGCCACACCCGACATCACGAACAATCAGGTGCAGATAATCGTCACGTCGCAGTCGACGGGCGCCGAGGAGATGGAGCAGAACGTGACCACGCCCATCGAGATGGCGCTGGCGAATATCCCGAGAGTGACGGAGCGGAGGAGCATCAGCCGGAGCGGAATGGCTGTCATCACGATGGTCTTCGAGGATGGGGCCGACAACTATTGGGCCCGCGAACTCATAGACCAGCAGCTGGGCAGCATCAAGGAGAAACTGCCCGGAAACGTGGACGTGGAGCTGGCTCCCATCTCTACGGGTCTGGGCGAGATATACCATTACACGATTCGCGCCGAGAAGGGCTACGAGGAGAAGTATTCGCTCACCGAACTGCGCACCATTCAGGACTGGATTGTGCGCAAGCAGCTCTCGGGAACGCCCGGCATAGCCGAGGTGAGCGGATGGGGCGGATATGTGAAGCAATATGAGGTGGACCTGAACCTGGAACGTCTCAACGCCATGGGTGTGACTATTGCGGAACTCTACACGGCACTGAACGAGAACAACGAGAACACGGGGGGCGGATACATCGAACGTCTCTCGAACCAATACTACATCCGCGGGCTCGGTCTGGCGAAGTCGCTGGACGACATTAATAAAATTGTGGTGAAGACGCAGGGTGGAGTGCCCATACTGGTGGGCGACCTGGCGCATGTGCACTACGGTCACGCCACACGCTACGGCGCTGTGACTCGCAACGGCGAGGGCGAGGTGGTGGCGGGCATCACCCTGATGCTGAAGGGTGAGAACTTCCAGGAGGTGATACGCAACGTGAAGAAACGCATCGACGTCATCCGCAAGAGCCTGCCCGAGGGTGTGGTCATCGAGCCATTCATCGACCGCACACAGTTGGTAGACCGTGTGACCGGTACCATAGCGCGCAACCTGACGGAGGGCGGCCTCATCGTCATACTTATTCTGGTGCTCTTCCTAGGCAACTACAGGGCTGGTCTCGTGGTGGCATCGGTGATTCCGCTGGCCATGCTGTTTGCCTTCGGCATGATGCGTGTGTTTGGTGTCAGCGGCAATCTGATGAGCCTGGGTGCCATCGACTTCGGCATGATAGTGGACGGGGCAGTCATCATCGTGGAAGCGGTGGTGGCGAGGATGGCCACCGAGGGCGAGGTGCGCCGCGAGAGTTTCGACGACCTTGTTTACGACTCCTCGAGCCGCATACGCCAGTCGGCAGCCTTCGGCGAAATCATCATCATGACGGTCTATCTGCCCATGATGACGCTGACGGGCATCGAGGGCAAGATGTTCCGTCCGATGGCCATGACCATTTTCTTTGCCATCCTGGGTGCCTTCATCCTCTCGCTCACCTACGTCCCCATGATGTCGGCCGTGCTCCTGCGCCAGCAGACGACAAACAGCCTGTTGCGCCGTCTGGAAGAAGGAACTACGCGACTGAGCAACGGTATAATGAAGCGGCTGCAGGCGTGGTACCTGCCGCTGGTGGACAGGTGTCTGAACCACGGCAAGGTGGTCATCGGCACGATGGTGGTGCTCTTCGTGGGCTCTCTGCTGCTGATGAGAAGCCTGGGCGCCGAATTCATCCCCACACTGGAGGAGGGCGACTTTGCCGCCGAAGTGAGCATGGCGCAGGGCACATCGCTCACCCAGATGGTGGAGACCTGCACCAAGGCGGAACAGATTCTGAAAGAACGGTTCCCCGAGATAAAGCAAGTAGTGACGCGCATCGGTTCGGCAGAGATTCCCACTGACCCGATGCCTGTGGAACGCGCCGACCTGCTCATCGCCCTCGTTCCGAAGAAACAATGGACGAGTGCCAAGACGAAAAACGAACTGCAGGAGCAGATGGAGGAAGCGCTCGGCATGATACCGGGGCTGGCCGCGGAGATGTCGCAGCCCATACAGATGCGCAACAACGAACTCATCACCGGCATCAGACAGGACGTGGCTGTGAAGATTTACGGCGGCGACACTGAGGTGCTGGCCGAACTGGCCGACCGTGTGACGCGCCTCATCCGCAACGTCGAGGGCGTCGGCACTCCCTATGTGGAGAAGGTGAACGGCCTGCCGCAACTGCAAGTGGAATACAACCGACAGATGTTGGCCAAGTATGGCATCTCAATCCGTCAGGCCAACGACGTGCTTCAGTCGGCCTTCGCAGGGAAAATAGCAGGCAGCGTGACAGAGGAGAACCGCCAGTTTGACATTGTGCTGCGCATACACCAGGACAACCGCGACGCGCTCTCCAACTTCGAGGAACTCTATGTTCCCTCGCCTTCGGGCGTCTCGGTACCCTTGCGCCAGCTGGCAACCATCAATTACAAGGAGGCTCCGGCACAGATATCGCACGAAGACGGCGAGCGCAGCATCTTCGTGGGTTTCAACGTGAAAGGGCGCGACGTGAGTTCTACGGTCAAGGACATACAGCAGATACTGGACGAAGAGATGGAGATGCCCGTAGGCTATCACTACACCTTCGGCGGCGAGTTTGAGAACCTGCAGAGTGCCACCAACCGTCTGATGGTGGCCATACCGCTGGCACTCATGCTCATTCTGTTGCTGCTCTACGCCACGCTGAAAAGTGTGCGCGAGACACTTTACGTGGCTTCAGCCATCCCGCTTTCGGCCATCGGAGGCATCGTCGCCCTGTGGCTTCGCGGCATTCCCATGAGCATCTCGGCCGGCATAGGCTTCATCGCCCTGTTCGGTGTGGCTGTGCTCAACGGCATCGTGCTCGTGGGACAGTTCAACGCAATGCAGAAACAAGGCGTCACCGACGTCCGTCAACGCATACTCGAAGGGTGCGAACATCGTCTGCGCCCCGTTATCATGACCGCCCTGGTGGCTTCGTTCGGTTTCCTTCCAATGGCCCTCTCCACCAGCGACGGCGCCGAGGTGCAACGTCCGCTGGCAACCGTGGTCATCGGCGGACTGCTCACCGCCACGCTGCTCACACTCTTCGTGATACCAACCATCTACAAGACGTTTACGAAAAAGACATGATTCGACACATCACAAGAAACATTTCCAGACCCGTCTCACTCCGAAGCACGACAAGACTGTGCAGCGTGGCATTCCTGCTGACATGCTCTCTGTTGCCCGTCGATGCACAGTCGCTGGCCGCATGCATCGAGAAGGCGCGCGCCAACAACCTCGAAGTGAAGATGGCCGACATGCAGGTGCAACGCGCCAAGCGAATGGAAGGTTCCTACTTCGAAATGGAGAACACAGAGGTCTCGCTCTCGCAAGATCCCACCTCGGGAGGCAGTCCCGACAATGCGCTGACGTTCTCCCAGCGGTTCGACTTCCCTACGGTATACAGCACGCGACGCAAGTTGCTGAAAGCCGAAACGCAGGTGGAAGAGGGACACCTCAGGCTCACGGAGAGCGAACTTACCCGCGACGTCTCGGCCGCATACTGTACACTGCTGCTGTGGCAACACGCCGTGGAGCTGCTCAATAAGAACGACTCCGTGCTGAGCGCCTTTGTAAATACAGCCGACATACGCTTCAAGAACGGAGAGACAAACCGCCTGGAAGTGATGAATGCCCAGCGTCTGCAGGCCGAGAACAAGATGCAGCTGCGCGAAGCTGCGAACGAAAAGAACGCTGCCATCATACTGCTGCAACAACTGATGAACACTTCGGAAACCATCGTCGCCACCGATGACTTCCAGTGCATGCAGTCTTCCGACCAGGCCTACTCCTTTGCCACCACCCCACAGGGGCTGCTCTCGGAGAGCGAACAGCTGCAGAGCGAGCGCCAGCTGGGCTACGTGCGTCAGGGCATGATGCCGTCGTTCAACGTAGGCCTGCGACATCAACTCGTCTTCTCGGGCATGAACCCCTACAACGTCGATCGCTCGCGTTTCGACAAAGGCAACTGGATGGGCTTCGAGGTGGGCCTTGCCTTTCCACTCTTCTACGGCACACAGAAAGCCAAGAAGGCCGCAGCAAAAATGGATGTTGACATAGCACGCACCAGGAAGGAACAGGCCGAACGCAAGGCTGGCTCCGAACTGCTCATGGCCGAGAATGCCGTGGTGACAGCGAGACAGACCTACGACTACTACCAGACCGAGGGCGTTCCGGCTGCACACGAGATGCGCCGACTCTCGTGCGTCGAATATGAGAACGGCGAGATCCCCTACTCAGACCATGTGCAGAACCTGACGGCAGCATTCGAGGTCGAAATGAACAACGCCAAGGCCATCGACCTGCTGAACCAGGCCATCATACAACTGAATTTCATCAAAGGACAATAGCATACGAAGTCCAACCTGAACATTTGAAAACTTTGAACCCTTGAACACATGAAAAGAATCGTATATCCCGTGGTAGCCATGTCGCTGCTGCTCGTCTCCTGCAAGAGCGAAGTGAAGCCGGCCGAGGAAGCGGAAAACACAGAGGAAGAGAACATTGTGGAGCTCACCGACCAGCAGGTAAGCACCATCGGCATCAAGACGGGGCGCATAGAGACACGTCAGCTTGCCGGCACCATCAGCGCCAGCGGAACGCTTCGCCTTTCGCCGCAGGACAGAGCCGACGTTACCTCGCTGGTGGCAGGTGCCGCCAAGCAGATTCTGGTGAAGGAAGGACAGGTGGTGCGCCAAGGTCAGACACTGGCACTGGTGGAGAACACCGAGATAGTGGCCCTGCAGAAGGACTATCTCATCGCCTCGCGACAGCTCTCCCTCGCCCAGCAGGCCCTGCAGCGTCAGAAGGACATACACGCACAGGGCGCCGGTGTGGAGAAGAACCTGTTGCAGGCCCAAGCCGATGCAGACATGGCCAGCGTGACCGAGAAAGGACTGCGGCTGCAGCTGGACCAGCTGGGCATCGACAGCCGGCAGGTGGCACAGGGAAAGTTCACAAACACAGCGCCGGTGCGCTCCCCCATCGCCGGCGTAGTGGGCGAGATACTGGTCAGCACAGGCACCTATCTTGACAACACGACAGTGCTCATGCAAGTCTACGACAACCGGGCGCTGCATGCCGACATCAACGTCTTCGAGACCGACATCGCCCACATAAACATCGGACAGAAAGTCACCATGCAACTCTCCGACCACACCGCCACACTCCTCACCGGCACCGTGTCGTTCATCACAGCCTCCATCGACAACGACTCGAAGTCGGCCTCCGTACACATCACACTCGACCGCGCCGAGGGCGTGACACTGCTCCCCAACATGTTCGTCGCGGCCACCATCCACTGCAACGAACAGACATGCGACGCCGTGCCCGACGAGGCCATCGTGATGAGCGCCAACCGCAAATTTGTCTTCGTCAGTCTCGGAGAGAACCGATTCCGCAAGCAGGAGGTCGTCACCGGTCTCAGCCAGCTGGGCTATACGCAAATCACATTTGTCGACGCACCCATGACCGATGCACAGATTGTCACCACCAAAGCCTTCTATCTGGAGTCCATGCTGGCCGACCACGGCGAGGAATAATCACATACCATTATATAATTATAAACCTCCAAACAACTACAACCATGCCACACTTCGATGTAAAATGCTATCCGAAACATCTCACCGAGCAAGAAATGAAAGGCTTCGTGGAAGAACTCACCCAGCTGGCCGGTAAATACCTGAAAGCCTCAGAAGAATACGTCTCCATCAGCTACCAAGAGTTTCCGGCCGAGGAATGGAAAGAGAAAGTCTTCGACAAGGAAATCAAGCCCAAGCGAGGCCAGCTGGCCAAGGAACCGGGCTACGAGATGTAACAGCGAAAAGCTACAAAAAACGCAGCACGTTGCGACGGACGTCGCAGCGTGCTGCGCAGGCTGTCGCAACGTGGTGCGACACGTGTAGGACTGTGGTGTGTTTAGTCAGGTTCTTTTTCGGTCGTCACTTCCTCCCGCTCACGGCGTTCTTTCACACCGGCGGAATCGGCATTGAGGATGATGTTTACAATGCCCACGGCATCGGTGATGGTGATGTTACCACTTCCGTCGACATCGGCTGCAACTTCGCTGAACTTGCCTTGCTGAGTGCCCAGAATATAGTTCACCACGGTCACGGCATCTGTGATAGATACCTTGCCGTCATCGTT
>CAJOLZ010000035.1 GCA_905235575.1 uncultured Bacteroidaceae bacterium
TCGCTACCAACATGGCCTTTGGTGTCATCGGCACGCTGCTGATGTATATGCGACAACGACGCGAAGAAGCCGGTGTGCGCCGCGCCTTCGGTGCTACGCAGTGGAGCATCTTCTGGGGTTTCATCCGCGAGGCGTGGCTGCTCACCACCATCAGCTTCATCATCGGCTGCTTCATCTACTTCCAGTTCGGTGCCTCAAAGGGTCTCTTCGACAACTTCCCCAGCCAGAACCCTGCCGTCCGTTTTTGGTTCGACGACTTCGGCACGCACTTCACGATAGTGTCCCTCTTTGTTTACGTTTTTATATTATGTACCGTTCTCATCAGCACTGTCATCCCCGCATGGCGCATCTGCCGGAGCGAGATAACGGAATCATTGAGAGAAGAATAACAGAAGGGATGCAGCAAATGTCGAAAACTTTTCTTATCTTTGCATCGTTGGTGGGTTTCACCTAAATCGCAAATAGTCAAATTGAAGATCAGCAAGATGATTCTCGTAGTTGATGACGACAAAAACATCCGCCTCTCACTGAAACTGGTGTTGGAGCGCAACGGGTATGACGTGGCGCTGGCCGAGGAACCAAAGGAGACCATAAGGATTGTCCGCGACACGACCGCTGTGGAGCTGGTGCTGATGGACATGAATTATTCGCACTCCACCGACGGAGAAGAAGGTCTGACCTTGCTGAAACAGGTAAAGGTGTTCCGCCCCGACGTGCCCGTGATACTGATGACAGCATGGGGCACCATCAAGTTGGCCGTACAAGGTATGCGTGCCGGAGCGTTTGACTTCATTACCAAACCGTGGGACAACGGCGTGCTGCTTGACAGAATTGAGACTGCACTGAAGATAAACTGCAACGGGCCGGTATCTCAACCCGGGCAGCCAGCATCCATCATCGGGACATCGCTCTCCGGCATCCTTACCACAGTCAGCCGCGTGGCTCCCACCAATGCGTCCGTCCTCATCACAGGCGAAAGCGGCACGGGAAAAGAGCTCATTGCCGAGGCGATTCACCGCCAAAGCCGTCGCGCCAACGGACCGTTCGTAAAGGTAAACCTCGGCGGCATCTCCACTTCCCTCTTCGAAAGCGAGATGTTCGGCCACATAAAAGGCTCGTTCACCGATGCCAAGGCCGACCGAACAGGCCGCTTTGAACTGGCCAAAGGAGGCACAATCTTCCTTGACGAGATAGGCGAACTGTCGCTTGCCAGTCAGGTGAAACTGCTGCGTGTGCTGCAAGACCAGACCTACGAAGTGCTGGGCGACAGCCAGACACGCCGTGCCGATGTGCGTGTGGTCTGTGCCACGAATGCCGACCTGCGCGCAATGGTCGAGGAACACACCTTTCGCGAAGACCTCTTCTTTCGCATCAACCTCATCAACATCCACCTGCCGCCGCTGCGCGAACGCCGCGAAGACATTCCTCTCCTGGTGGAGCATTTCCTCCGTCAGGCCTGCCAAGAGAACCATCTGCCACCCGTCAGCGTCTCGTCCGAAGCCATTGCATACTTGCAGACGCGACCCTTCCCGGGCAATATCCGTGAACTGAAAAACGTAGTGGAGCGAGCGTTGCTGATGAAGGCTCCGGAGACTAACACGCTGGAACGAACCGACTTCTCGCTTCTTTCTGCTGAGTCAGTAGGCCCATCGTCCATAGCATCGAAGGAGAACGCAGCGCCCACCCTCGATGTGCTTGAGCGTTCTGCCATTGCCGCATGTATTGCGAAGCATGGTGGAAATCTCTCGCATGTAGCCAAGGAGTTAGGCATCAGTCGCGGTGCCCTTTATCGTAAAATTGAGAAGTACGGACTATGAAACTCAAGCACTACTTCCTCATTCTTGCGCTGGGTATCGCGGTGCTCTCTGCCATCGCCATCCATGCATTGTTCAGCGACCGTTCTACGCTGTTCTATGCCACCGAGTGCTTCGCCGTCGTGTTGCTTCTGTATCTTGCCTACTTCTATCGCAAGACCCTTCGCCCCTATGATACGCTCATCGGCGGCATGGAACTGGTGCGTGACCTGGACCTGACCACCCGTCTTGCTCCGTCGGGGCAGCACGAGACAGATGTCATCGTTGAGACATTCAACAACTTGCTGGACCGTTTGCGCAACGAACATCTGACTCTGGAGGAGCAATACACCTTCCTTTGCCTGCTCATCGAGGCATCTCCCATGGGCATCGTGCAGTGTGACCTCAGCGGACACATCACACAGATGAACCCTGCCGCACGCGAGATGCTTTCGCCCGACATCGAGGAAGCACTGCTCAACCTGCCGCTCGGAGAGGTCACCACCGTGCGCATGGCCGGCGCCCCACAGCTGTTCCGCCTCAGTCACCATTCTTTTCCGGACCGAGGCTATAAGCATTCGTTCTTCCTCATCGAACCGATGACAGCCGAGATACACCGTGCTGAGAAAGCGGCATACGAGCGTGTCATCCGCATGATTGCCCACGAAGTGAACAACAGCGTGGCGGGGCTCGTCAACAGCCTTGACGACGATGAAGCCGCACGCCTGCTCACACTTTCGGGATTCGTCACACGATTTGCCGACGTAGTGAAGGTACCGCAGCCGCAACTGCAACTGTGCGACCTCAGCGAGGAGGTGGAAGCATGCAAACCGTTTCTTGAGAACATGTGCCACGCAAGCCGCGTGACCATAGAATTTCAGCTCAGCGAGGAAGCAATCGCCGTCCGACTTGACACGGTTCTCTTCCAGCAAGTGCTCATCAATGTGGTCAAGAACGCCCTGGAGAGCATCGGCGATGCACAGGGACGCATCACCATCACCACCATCCCCTCGCAGCTGACCATCACCGACAACGGGCCTGGCATATCGCCCGAGGTCTCGGCGCATCTGTTCACCCCCTTCTACTCCACCAAGCCGCAAGGCCAGGGCATCGGACTTTTGCTCATTCGAGACATCCTCACGGCCCACCAGTGCATCTTCAGTCTGCTGACAAACCCCGACGACCATCTCACCCGTTTTACGATTCAATTTCCGCCCATCAAACCTGAGTAACGAGGACATCGGTGTGCAGCGCATGAAGGCGTGCCGAAAAACGCACCACGCTTCTGCGCCTGACGCACCGTGCTGCGACAGCCGTCGCACCACGTTACGATGCCCATCGCACCACAGTGCGTTTTTAACAGGAAAAGCATCGACATCGACTCAAAGACCGATTCGTACTAAAATGAAGTCACAAAAAAAGCCCAAGGCGATTGCCCTGGGCTTTGGTAGGCCTTTTAAGCCTATGATGTTCGTTTGGCTTATTCAGCGCGCAGTGTAAAGCGCTTGAAATCGGTCACAGTCAGTTCCTTATCCACCGACTTCAGGTAGGAAGCCACGGTGAAGTTCTTGTCCCAGATGTACTCCTGGTTCAGGAGGCAGGACTCCTTGAGGAACTTGTTCAGACGGCCCTTGGCGATGTTCTGAATCATAGCCTCGGGAAGGTTTGCAGCCTTCTCAGCAGAAACAGAGGTGATGATTTCCTTGGCCTTGGCAACGTCCTCGGCAGTGATCCAACCCTTTGCCATGTTGCTCTCCATGTGGTCTTCGCTGTCCACGTGGGCGGGGTTGATACCAGCCTTGCGGATGGCAGCCTCCACAGCTTTCTGAATCTGCTCAGCCTTGGTCTTCTCGACAGCCACGGCAATCTCCTGGTCCTTCACAGCCTGGGGCACTCCGTTCTCGTCGATGGCGATGGGGGCTGCGCTGGCAATCTGCATAGCCACGTTCTTGCCCACGGTCTCGTCTTCTACGGGCTTGTTCAGCGAGAGCATGGCGCAGAGCGTGTTCTTGTTCATGTGGTTGTAGGTGTAGATGGCAGCGCCCTCGATGGTGCTGTATCCGTCCAGTTCCATCTTCTCACCGGTGATACCGCTGCGGGCAACCACGGCGTCCTGCACAGTGGCCTCGCCCAGAGGAAGAGCCTTCACCTCGTCGAGAGTCTTGCACTTGTTGGCCACGGCAACGTCCAGAATCTGCTTCGTGAGTGCCACGAAGTCGGCATTGCTTGCAACGAAGTCGGTCTCGCACTTGAGGGCGATGATGGCACCGAAGCCATTCTCAGCCTTCACCAGCACGCAACCTTCGGCAGCCTCGCGGTCGCTGCGCTTGGCAGCAACGGCCTGACCCTTCTTGCGTATGATGGCCACTGCTCCGTCCATATCCTCAGCCTCGGCCAGAGCCTTCTTGCAGTCGGCCAGACCTGCGCCAGTCATTTCGCGGAGCTTCTTGATATCGTTCATTGTAACGTTCATAGTCGTACTGTTTGTTTGTGTGTAGGGATTTTGTGTGAATCACTTACTCGGCATCCTCGGCAGCGGGAGCCTCCTCAACCTCAGCAGGTGCCTCGGTCTCAGCCTCCTCATCAGCAGCCACATCGCGTGTGCGGCGACGGCTTCTCTTCACGGGCTGGTCTTCCTGCTCGCTTGCAGCATCGGAGTCGGCTTTCTCAACCTTGCGCTCCTCGAGACCCTCGTTGATGGCAGCGCAGCATGCGTCGAGAATAACCTCGATGCTCTTGCTGGCGTCGTCGTTGGCGGGAATCACGAAGTCGATGTTATCGGGGTTCGAGTTGGTGTCGACGATAGCGAACACGGGAATTCCGAGACGATTTGCCTCGCGAACGGCAATCTGCTCCTTCAGCACGTCCACTACGAAGAGTGCGGCAGGCAGACGGGTAAGGTCGGCAATCGAACCGAGGTTCTTCTCCAACTTGGCACGCTGGCGGCTGATCTGCAGCACCTCGCGCTTCGACAGGTTGGCAAACGTACCATCGGAAATCTGCTTGTCGATGTTGGCCATCTTCTTCACAGCCTTGCGGATGGTGGGGAAGTTGGTGAGCATACCGCCGGGCCAACGCTCAATCACGTAGGGCATTCCAACGGCTGTAGCCTTGTCGGCAACACACTGCTTGGCCTGTTTTTTGGTAGCAACAAAAAGAATTTTCTTTCCGCTCTTGGCAATCTGCTTCATGGCCTCGGCAGCCTCGTCGATTTTACCCACGGTCTTGTGGAGGTCGATGATGTGAATGCCGTTGCGCTCCATGAAGATATAGGGAGCCATGGCGGGGTTCCACTTTCTTTTCAGGTGGCCGAAGTGACAGCCGGCCTCCAGAAGTGTATCAAAATTTGTTCTTGACATTGTTTGTTTTGTTTTTTGTTTGTTTACGTTCTTCTTAATTCTGTTTGTTAGAATCAACCCACGGGTAGTCCTCCGATTATCGTTTGCGCCCTATATATTATATATAAGGTATATAGGAGTCTCGCAGGTTTAGATGCTAAACTTCCGCTCTTGCAGTCCTGCAGCTGATTAACGCTTGCTGAACTGGAAGCGGCGACGTGCCTTGGGACGTCCGGGTTTCTTGCGCTCCACCTCGCGGCTGTCGCGTGTCATGAAACCTTCGGCGCGCAGGGCCTTCTTGTCTTCCTCGTTGATTTTCACCAGGGCGCGTGCGATGGCCAGGCGAAGTGCCTGCGACTGGCCTGTGTAGCCACCTCCGTAGAGGTTCACCTTGATGTCATATTTTTCTGTGGCCTCGAGCAGAGCCAGAGGCTGCTTCACCACATACTGCAGTATGGGGTTGGGGAAGTATTCCGTGAGGTCTCTCTTGTTGATGGTTATCTTACCATTGCCCTCGCTTACATATACGCGAGCCACGGCGCTCTTGCGGCGGCCTATTGCATTAACTACTTCCATCGTTTGTTATTTATAGAGGTTAATATCTATTGCCTTGGGGCTCTGAGCCTGCTGTTTGTGCTCGGAACCTTCGTAGACGTAGAGGTTGTCTATGAGCCTGTTGGCCAGTTTGTTCTTGGGCAGCATACCCTTCACCACCTTGCGGATGAGCTTCTCGGCGCCGTTGGGCTTTGCCAGGATGCTAGCAGGAGTAGCTTCGCGCTGGCCGCCGGGGTAACCGGTGTAGGAAAGATATACGCGGTCGGTCATCTTCTGACCCGTCAGGCGAATCTTCTCGGCATTGATAATGATAACATTGTCACCACAGTCCACATGAGGAGTGAACTCGGGTTTGTACTTGCCTCTCAGCAACTTTGCGACCTTAGTACACATGCGACCCAGCACCTGGTCGGTGGCATCCACCACCACCCACTCCTTGTTGGCAGTGGTGCGGTTCACATTCGCGGTCTTGTAACTCAAAGTGTCCATTTGTGTTTACTTTGTTTTCTTTTTGTTCTACGTTCTTTTTTCTTCTTTCTTCAGCGCGATTCACGAACCGTGTGCCAGGCCAAGGGACGCACTATTCACACGCACTTCGGGGCTTTCTGAGCCCCTGTAGACAATAATCGGCGTGCAAAGGTACAACTTTTTTCTGAATCGACAAGCAATGCCACATATTTTTTCACGCGCGCATCTAAATAATGTGAGAGCGGAGCTGAACTTTGGAACGAACTGCATCTGAATTCGGATTAACCCGAATCGGTCAGTAGGATTTATGTCAGAGTGACAAATGTTGCGAGCAGATTGTCGTTGAAAGTTTCGAGGGCGTGGCAGGCCACGGTGAGAAGGTTTCAGCGGCAAGAAGCCGCAAGAGTTGTTATTATGGCATAAAAAGACTTCTCATACAAGAGGAAAAGGGCCTAATGACTGATTCGGGTTAAAACGCAGCGTGCTGCGACGGGCATCGCAACGTGGTGCGACAGGCGTCGCAGCACGGTGCGTCAGCCGTAAAAGGGTGGTGCGTTTCTCTGCGGCATACCTTCACCTGTGCAATGGTACGAAAAAGCCGCTCCTGCGATGATGCAGAAGCGGCTGTGATTCAAACCGATGAACGTATTCAGCGTTGTATGGTCTGCGCGCGGTCGGGACCCACACTGACGATGGTGATGGGCGTCGACGTTTCGCGCTCGATGAAGTCGATATATTCGCGGAATGCCTGCGGGAATTCAGCCTCAGAGGTGAGCCCGTTGAGAGGTGTCTGCCAGCCTGGGAAGTCGCGGTAGACGGCCGTCCAACCCTCGGTGTCGTAGGGCATGTCGGTGGTGCGCACGCCGTCTTTTTCGTAGGCCACACACACGCGGATGGTGGCGAACGAGTCGAGCACGTCGCCCTTCATCATGATGAGCTGCGTCACGCCATTCACCATGATGGCATAGCGCAGGGCCACCATGTCGAGCCACCCACAGCGGCGGTTGCGTCCCGTGACGGCTCCGTATTCGTTGCCTATCTCGCGGATTTTGTCGCCCGTAGCGTCGAAGAGCTCCACGGGGAAGGGTCCGCTGCCCACGCGGGTACTGTATGCTTTGAAGATGCCGAACACCTCGCCGATGGAAGTGGGCGCCACGCCCAGACCGGTGCAGACGCCGCCGCAGACGGTGCTACTGCTGCTCACGAAGGGATAGGTGCCGTGGTCGATGTCGAGCATGGTTCCCTGTGCTCCCTCGGCCAGCACGTTCTTACCCTCGGCCAGCGCGCGGTTCAGCTCTATCTCGGTGTCCGTCAACGGGAACTGACGCATGTACTCTACACCCGCGAGCCACTTCTCCTCCTCGCCGGAGAGATCGAAATCGGTGTAGTGGAGGTCGGCCAGAATCTGCAGGTGACGTGCCTTGAGAGCCTCGTATTTCTCACGGAAATTCTCCAGAATGTCACCCACACGCAGGCCGGTTCGACTGGCTTTCTCGCTGTATGCCGGACCGATTCCCTTGCCCGTCGTTCCCACACGATTCTTGCCCTTGGCAGCCTCGTAGGCACGGTCGAGCACGCGATGGGTGGGCAGGATGAGATGGGCACGCTTGGAGATGTGCAGACGGCTGCGGAGGTCATATCCGGCAGCTTCCAGTTCCTGTGCCTCTGCCATGAAGAGGTCGGGAGCGATGACACAGCCGTTGCCTATCACGTTGAGCTTTCCTTCGTCGAAAACACCTGAGGGGATGCTGCGGAGCACAAATTTCTTACCATCGAAAATGATGGTGTGCCCTGCGTTCGGACCGCCCGCAAAACGGGCCACGATGTCGTATCGGGGAGTGAAGACGTCTACGACCTTTCCTTTCCCTTCGTCACCAAAAACAATGCCCAAGAGGGCATCAACTTTTCCTTTTGCCATTATCGTATATGTTATTTGTTTTTCACTTTCTTTTTCTTAGCCTGCACACACTTGCGGCATTCGCCATAGAGATACAGCATGGGCTGACGAACGGTGAAGAGGCGCGCCTTGACGGTGGCCAGGTAGCGATTGAGTTCGGGACGCTCCAAGCGTCGCATCTCGCCGCACTGTTGGCAGACAAGATAGACACGGGGCGAAGTGCCATTGAGAAATTCGTAGCAAGCGGTGTGAAACGTAACGTGTTTCAGCAAGATGCGCGCTTCGACAAAGACGGTGAGTGTATAGAAGATTGTCGAGCGGCTCACGCTGAAAGCTGCATCGTGGCTCATGCGGTCGAGCAAGTCGTTGATGGTGAAGATGCCAGACATGCTGCAGACGGTTTTCAATACCTCCTGCCGCTCGGGCGTCTTCCGCATCTTGTTGGTTTCCAAATAATCGTTCAACCTGTGAAGCGCACTTTCGTATATGTTATCAAAAGATTCCATAACTACCAGCGCACAAAGGTAAAGATTAAAATTCAGATTTCATAATTCTGGAGGAGCAATTTTGCTCTTCACGGCACGAATTGCCCTTCCCAGCTGGAGGTCGGCCGTCGGAAGGAGTGCTTCTGTCTGGTCGAGCAATTCACGTTCGGCACGTTCGTTCAACTGCGCTCCCTGCTGAAGCAGACGTGCTATAATGAGGAATCCGCATAGCTGGCGCATGGGATGGTCGGTGGCTATCCAGTGGAAAGCCTGCTCCGAGGCCCAGGAGGTTCGCGAAAAGAGATACATTACACACACCTGCGCAATCTCGGACGTCAGCATCTCGTCCACCCAGATATCAGCGACTTCGGCCGACATCTCATCTGTCGGCATCAGCATGGCCGCCAGCATCTTGCATTCGCGGATGGGTTCGTGCCACAGTTGCTGAGCCAAACGACGGTCGGAGGAAAAGTCGCGAGCTATTTCCATAAGCCGGGGCAACTCCACTCCGAAAACCAGTTTGTAGGGCATTCCGGCCTGACGCATCTTAGCTGAGAGCACCCCGTTCATGGCTGCCCGCAGCTCCTGCTTGATGGCTCGTATCTGTTCGTCTGTGTTTACGTTCATAGTGTGGAATAATCACGGCTGTATCGCAACATCTGTTCGTCGTAGCTCTCGTCGTAGCTGATATTGATAGAGACTATCTCGCCTTGAGCATTGCGCTTTGCTGTATAGCGGGGATTGATGAAGCCTTTATAGGGAGCCAGGTCGAGGCGACGATAGCGTTCCAGCACTTCGCGATGAAGTTCGGGGTCGACCGCAACGCCATACGTCTCAACCAGGAGGCGTGCGGCCTCGTAGTCGCCCTCGCTCTTGATGCGCTGCACCTCGGCAAGCAATGTTCCGAATGCGCCACGCAGTGCATCATAATCAGTGACACGCACTGCGGTTCCCTGCGAAACTTTCTCCAGTTGCACAGCCTGAGGATAGTGGGCAAGCGTCCAACGCGCTATGAGAGCACGGTTGCGCATGTGTGCTTCTTCTATCTGATGACCCTCTTCGATGCGAACAAGTTGTGTGAGCAGGCCGTTCATCAGATAGCCGTAGTACTGCGCTTTGTATGCTTCGGCGTTCGGCAGCAGACCGAGTTCAACCATCTTCTCGTCCGCCATATAATAAAGTCCGAAAAGGTCTGCACGCGCTTCCTCGATGGTAGAGCCATAGGCTTTTAGGCTGTCCGGATCGACACCGGGAAGCAATTGACCGCTTCCGTGACCAAGACATTCGTGAAGGTCGGTGTGGAGGTCATCGCAGTAGAGCGCATAGCGATTCATCAGATCGAGTGTTTCTTTGTCGATGACAAACTCTTCGCGGAAGCCGTTTCCCCGAGCCGCCTCATCGTAGGCATGGGTAAGATTCCCAATGGTCACGCTTTTGCTGCCATGCTCGGCTCTCACCCAGTTGCTGTTCGGCAGGTTTATGCCGATGGCGCTGCTGGGATAAAGGTCGCCACCCAGAATGGTAGCATTCACCACCCGGGCAGATACGCCACGCACCTCACGCTTGCGGAATCGCTTGTCCACCGGCGAATGGTCCTCGAACCATTGTGCATAGCGTCCCAGCGTCTCGGCTCTGTGCGTTGCTTCGCGGTCGGTGAAATTCACATAACCTTCCCAGCTCGCCTTCAGACCGAGTGGGTCGCCATAAACTTCCGTGAAGCCATTTGTAAAGTCCACTTCGCCTTCCGTCTCGTTCACCCACAGGATGGTATATTCGTCGAACATACGTAAGTCGCCCGTACGATAAAAGTCGATGAGACGGCGTATCACCTTCTGTTGCCGTTCGTTCTCGGCAAAGGGGATGGCCGCTTCGAGCTCTGCAATGATATGGTCAATGGCTGCTCCGTAGCGTCCACCGCTGCGCCACACGTCTTCGTACAACTGTCCGTCACGGCGCACCAGGGTGCTGTTCATACCATACATCACGGGGTGGTGCGGGTCGGGAGCCTGCGCTTTCTGTCGGGCATAGAACTGTTCGGCTTCGGTTTGTGTGATGTCGGGGGCGTAATAGTTGCACGATGATGTCAGCAGCAGGTCATCGCCTTCGTTCTGGTTCAGCCGCTTGGGTTCTATCTCCGGGTCGAAGATTACGGGCAGGAGTTCTTCTTCGTCGGAGCCTGAGGGTATCTGACTGCGCAGGAATTCCTCGGGAAATGCGGGTTGGAACTTCTGGCAACCATAGTGGTGATGGATGCCGTTGGAAAACCACACTCGTTTCAGATATACCGTGAAGGCGCGGAATGCATCGCTCGTGCGGTCGCCATCGTAACACAGATACACGCGCTCCAGCAAACGGCGGATGCGCAGGTTGAATCGTCCGTTCTGGTCCCACAGGATATCTCGCCCCCATAGTGCAGCTTCGCTCAGATGATAGACAAGCGTCTGTTGTCGCAACGTGAGTTTTTCGAAGTCTGCCACGCGATAGCGCAACATCTGGATATCTGCAAAGCGCTCGTCGGAATAGTTCATGTCATGAAAGAAAAAACTCGTCTCCTCTCCGCGATGGAGGGAAGACGAGATATATGATTTTCGGAGTTTTTATGCGTTCTCTTTTTTCTTGCCTTTCTTCGTCGAACCGACCGAGGCGGCCTTCTTCGGCTCTGCCCGGCGTGTCATTTCGAGAGCGTTTGCTTCGCGATATTCGCGCGGACTGGTACCTGTGCGCTTGTAGAAAGCGGCATAGAACGACTGTCGGTTCGAGAAACCCACCGCCAGGGCGATGTCTTCGACCGTCATCTTCGCATTGTGTTTGTCTTTGAGCATATACATCGCGTCCTTGATGCGAAACTCATTGACCATCTGCGAATAGTTGTCTTGGAAACGAAGATTGATTACTGCACTGATGTAACGCGTGTTCGTCCCGAGTTCCTCAGCAAGCAATTGGGCTGAATAATCCGGGTCGCGATACTTCTTCTCGACGATAAACTTCGCCATAATCTGCTGATAAAGTTCCTCCACGAGCGTTGGGTTGAGCAACGAACGATACAAGGGGGCCTTAATCTTCTTCTCAGTCAAGTTGTACTTTGACATAGCTTAAATAAATATGTTAATAATTAGTAAGTGGTTTACTACTTAATTTGGTTATTACTACTCTCTAATTTGTTTTTTACTGCTCATTTCCGTTTTTTTGTTCTCTTCGTCTGCGAAGTTAAGTATTTTCATTTCTGCCCACTTCGGGGATAAAACACATAACGTTCAATGCAAATTTACTAAGAATTTTTCTATTAAAACTTTTTCGAACAAGAAAAATGAAGATTTTCGCCCTTATTTATCATATTTTAATACATTTTGTCAAATCTTATAACAAAAGAGGCGGTGAAAACGTCTTTTACCATTGTATTTTTATGCGTGAGAGTACATAAAATTACACCTTGAATATCTACGCTTACGAAGACTGCATAATTGGAACGAATCCGAACGCACCACGCTTTTACGGGCGACGCACCGTGGTGCGAAGGCCGTCGGACCACGGTGCGACACGCGTCGCAGCACGCTGCGTTTTTATCCCGAATCAGAGGATGCCGTTTTCCATGCTCAGCCCATGAGCTGTTCTGGCTGCTGAAGGGCGGCTGTGGCCTGCTGGTGTTCCTCGAGCGTAGCGGTCAGCCGAGCCATCTGCATCATCAGCTGGGTGCGCCGTTCCACGAGCGTCTGCCGCTGCGAGATGATGTACGTCTGCAGTCCGTCTGGGTCCGAAGCCGAGGAGCCTCCCTCGGCCTGCAAAGCCACGAGTCGGCTGTTCAGTTCGTCGGTGCGGGCCTGACTGAGCGCATGGGCAAAACGCAGTTTCGAGAGCTGCGCGCGGAGGTCGTTCCAGTCTCGTCCCAGACTGAACACGTCGCTCAGCTCGGCATACTGCACGGGAGGATTGTGTAGATTGAAATTTTTAATCCAGAGGTCCAGCTCGTTCCGCTCGGCCGCCAGCGTGTCGGCAATATGCAGCGCCTGCTGCTGATAGTTGTCCTGTCGACCTTGAATGTGGTCCATTTCACGCTGCATGAGTGTGGTGCGCTGCTGTTCGTCCTGCTCGGCTGTCACCGTCTGCTGCCACTGCTCGAGTGTTTTCAGGTAGAGCGTACGCGCGTCGCTCTCCCCCACTGCCTGTTCGTGGGCTTTCATGTTCTCGCCTATGTGGCTCTGGCAGGTGTCGAGACGCGAGGTTATCATCTCCTGCGTCTGACGTGCACGGGTGTGTAGCTGGTCTTCGAGGCGCAGCGCTTCCTGTTCCTCGGAGAGAGCCTGCTGGCGTTCCTCCAGCTGCGAGTTCACGTCACGCCATTGCTTCACAAGCAGTTGTATGCGTCCTTTCACACCCTCGGGGCTCAGTTTCCAGTCGCTCAGCCAGTCGGGTAGCGTGATGAGATGCTCGAGTTCGCTGTAGCATGCGCTGTAGTTGTGTTCCTCGCTGTCTATCTGATGCTGGAGGCGCTCCACGCGACCCGCCATCACCTGACAGCCGGTGTTCACCTCGCCCAGTCTTGTTCCCAGCTCGTTCTTCTTCTGTTCGAGCGACTGCATCTGTTCGGAGAGTTCGTTGATTGTATCCCGATGGAAGTTGAATCGCTCCAGGTCGGTTTGCGCTTCGTTGGCGTCCTGCGTGGTTTTCTCGATAAGCTGGCGCAGCATGGCCTGCCGCGCTTCGAGGTTGGTGCTGGGCGAACACTCGCTGAATGTGGGGTCGAGCGAGGCAAAGACCTGCCATTCGCGCACGTCGGATGTCTGTCGCTGCCGCAGGTCGGCAAGGTTGTTCTCCACCACCTGACGTCGTCCTGACTGCTCCGCCAGTTCAATTTTCATCTGAGCAAGCGTTTCCTGCTTGTTGCGTGCCTCCACGGAGAGTTGCTCGAATTCGGTCTTGAAGTCGCCGATGAGCTTGCTCTGCTCCAGCATACTGTCACTGTGATAGGGGTGATGGGTGGCACCGCAGACCGAACAGCTGACACCCTCCACAAGGTCGGCCCGCAACTGAATTACGTTCTGGCTCTTGGAAAGCATGTAGGTATATTCTTTCTCGTGTGCCAGACGGGAGATCTGTGCCACTTCGGTCTCGAGTGCACGCAGGTTGGTCTCGGTATGTTCTATGTGAAGGCGCAGTGCGTTGAGCGTCTGTGCGTTTTCTTCTATCAGCGTGTATCCTATTGAGATGCGGTTCCAAAGCGATTGCGCCGAGAGGAGCATCTGCAGACGGCTCTTGAGCGACATGGCACGCTCGAGCAGTTTGCCGGTGGTCTGTCCCTGTATGGCCACACGCTGGCGGCGCATCTCTTCGGTGATGGAGTTTATTTCGGAGGTCACATCTTGGAACTGCACATAGATGCGCCGCAAGAGGTCGTTCTCCTCGTCCTGCCGTTTCACAGCCTCGCTCTGCTGCATCTTCAGTTGCTGCTGCAAGGTTTCAATCTCCTGCAGACGATTGAGGCGCAGCAAGACAGCCTCGCCGTGGTCGAGCATGTGCTGGTGTGTCTCGAACTGTTGACGACGTGCCCTCAGGGTGTCTATCTGGCTTTGTATGACATCGATGTTGGCATTGTGTTCGCGCATCGAGGCAGACAGGCTGTCCAGTTCCTCGCCAGTGCGTGTGGCCTGTTCCTTGAGGTGCGAGATTTCAGCGTTCAGTGTTTCGTTGGCCATTTCGAGGCGACTGGCCTGAAAAACGCGGTCCTGCACCTGACGGAGCGTGTCTTCGGCCTGCCGGCGTTTCTCTGTGGTCTGTTGCTGAACTTTCTGCTGCACGTTCCACTGTTCCTCCATCTGCTTTGTCTCCTGCTCGTGGCGCAGTTGATCTTGCCGCACCTGTTCGCTTGCCTTGCCGAGCATCTGTGTACGAAGGTACGTGGGCAGGATGGCCTCGAAAGTCTCGAAACGATGCAGAGCTGTCTCGTCGGTCACGATGGAGGACACCTGGCGGTTCAGATCATAGAGACGTGTCTTTTCCTGAGCCAGTTCGAGTCTCACTTCGTTGTATCGTCGCAACCATTCCTGCTGGTCGCGAAGTCTCTCGAGGCTCTCCTCTATGTTTGCCAGTTTAGTCTGCGCCAGGCGCAAAGCCTCTTGTGTGCGAGAGAGTTGCTGGCTGTTGAGTACGGCTGCAGTGCGCTGCGGACGCGGAGCGACATTCACCAGTTCGGGCTGTGTGACAGGGGCCTGAGGTTCCTCTTTCTTATCGTCTTTTTTTCCGAATAGATTCATTGTTGTGTGGATTTTGCAAGCAAAGATAAGGTTTTTTTTTGAATTCTTGTCAATATGGAACAACTTTACTGATTCCGGCTCACATTGTATAGGTTCGGAAAGAAATACTGCTTTTTCGTTTTGCATTTTACTCGCTTATTTGTAACTCTGACCTTTGGTCGAACTTACTCTCGCTCGAAAATACAAGACTGAAAAAAATGTTTTTCGTTTTGCATTTTACTCGCTTATTCGTAACTTTGCACCCCGTAAACGATTATCACCCCCAAACAATATGGCACAGAAACCAAGTATTCCGAAAGGAACGCGCGACTTCGGACCTCAAGAGATGGCCCGCCGCAACTATATTTTTAATACCATTCGTCAGGTCTATGCCCTCTACGGCTTCCAGCAGATTGAGACGCCGGCCATGGAAAACCTGTCCACGCTGATGGGCAAATATGGCGAAGAGGGAGACAAACTGCTCTTCAAAATTCTGAACAGCGGCGACTTCATGCGCGGCATCCAGACGGAGGAACTGGCCGAGGGCGCGACAGGTCATCTGGCCGCACGTCTCTGCGAGAAAGGTCTGCGATACGACCTCACGGTGCCCTTCGCCCGCTATGTGGTGCAGCACCGCGACGAACTCTCCATGCCCTTCCGCCGTTATCAGATTCAGCCTGTATGGAGGGCCGACCGTCCGCAGAAGGGCCGTTACCGCGAGTTCTATCAGTGCGACGCCGACGTGGTGGGAAGTGACTCGCTGCTGAATGAGGTGGAACTGATGCAAATCGTCGATACGGTATTCCGCCGCTTCGGCATTCGGGTTGTCATAAAAATAAACAACCGCAAGATTCTCTCGGGAATTGCCGAGATGATTGGTGCCGCCGACAAGATTGTGGACATTACGGTGGCCATCGACAAGCTGGACAAGATTGGTCTTGACGCTGTCAACGAGGAACTGCGGCAGGGCGGCCTCGACGAGAAAGCCATCGCCGCACTGCAGCCCATCATCAGCCTCTCGGGCACGAACGCCCAGAAAATGGCCACCATGCGCGAGGCACTTGCACAGAGCGAGACGGGTCTGCGGGGCATCGACGAAGTGGAATACGTGCTGAACCAGTATCAGGCTGTGGCCAGCGAGCAGAGTGCTACGCTCGAACTCGACCTTACCTTGGCACGCGGACTGAACTACTATACGGGCTGCATCTTCGAGGTGAAAGCGCTCGACGTGGAGATTGGAAGCATCACGGGCGGCGGACGATATGACAACCTAACGGGCATCTTCGGCATGCCGGGCCTGAGCGGAGTGGGCATTAGCTTCGGCGCCGACCGCATCTACGACGTGCTCAACCAGCTCGACCTATATCCCGAAGAGGTAACCACGGCTACACAACTGCTTTTCATCAACTTCGGAGAGCGCGAGACAGCCTATTGCCTGCCCATTGCGGCACAGGCACGCCAGGCCGGAGTGCGCTGCGAGATTTATCCCGATGCGACGAAGATGAAAAAGCAGATGCAGTATGCCAACCAGAAACAGATTCCTTTCGTGGCACTGGCTGGCGAGACCGAGATGGCAGCAGGACGCGTCACGCTGAAAAACATGATCACTGGCGAACAGACGCTGCTGACAGCCGACGAAATGATTGCAGCCATCAAGGGCTGAGAAACTTTCACAAAGATTCGGATTAAAAAACACCGTGGTGCGACGGGAAACGCACCGTGGTGCGACAGGCAACGCAACGTGGTGCGACAGGCGTCGCAGCGTGGTGCGTTTTTCTGCGTACCAATTTCGGGGCGCGAACGAAGTCCTATCGAGCTCTATTATCGCTTCTTCTGCTTCATCATCGAAGCCACCATCATTTCGTCGGCTCCCAGTTCGAGTGCTTTCTGGAAATCGGCCTTGGCCTGACGCTTCCTTCCCGTCGTCTGCAGGAACGAGGCGCGGATGAGCCAAAAGTCGGCGTTGTCCGGTTCCAGTTCGATGGCACGGTCATAGTCGTGCAGCGCCAATTCGTATTGTTTGCGGTCCTCCTCCATTCCTCCACGCACGGCATATAGGTTTGCGTGGTCGGGATATATCTGCACCAGCATGTTCATCTGCTCCATGGCCTCGTGAGGGCGTCCGCTCTTGTCGTTCAGGAGCGCCAGTCCCAGGCGCGCTTTCTCATTGTCGGGCTCCAGCCGCAGCAGGTGCTCGTAGTCGAAACGAGCCTCTTTGTAAAGTCGCTGATGCATATATATGTATGCGCGAAAAAACAGCGCCTCGGTGTGGTCGGGACTCATGCGCAGCACCTCGGAATAGTCGGACAAAGCACGGTTTTCCTGCTCCAGTCGCATATAGAGGCTGGCACGGTCGAGCAGAAGGCCCATCGTGGTGGGAGAGAGGTTGATGCCGGCGCTGTACGAGAGGAGCGCATCGTCGGTCTGGCCCTTCCGTTCCTGAATCTTACCGAGATATTCGAAGAGGATGGCGTTCGACTTGAGTGCCGGTTCCTTCTGCAAGGCAGCGCGGATATGCGACTCGGCCACATCCAGGCTGTCGTGCTCCAAAGCCGAGAGCGCCAGCCGGACGGATTCCTGATAGTCCTGCGCCCACAACATGAGGCCCGGCAGAACCATCAAAACGAGGGTGATGATGCGTTTCACGGGTGCAAAAATAGTGTTTCGAAGGGGATTTAGCAAATTTATTTGCATAATTCCGAGGTTCGGCGTACCTTTGACCGTCGAAAAAATCGATTATGAAAGAACTGCTGACGGAGATATTGACGGAACTGAAACCACAGCTGGATGCCGAATACGCCGGATGGGCAGTGTTCGGTTCGGCAGCACTGGCGCTGAACGGCATGGAAGACATGGCGGTGCACGACATAGACATTGTGGTGCCGGCCGCTAAAATCCGACGCAGCAACGGGCTGGACGAAAGTCACTTCCGCTGTCGGGAACGCCGTCGTTTCAGTCTCCGGGGCATGGAAGTGGACATCAGCATCGGGCTGGAAGTGCGCCTCGGAAACCGATGGATGCGCGTCGTGCCACGCGAAATCTGCATCTCTGACGGCATCCGCTACGCCACGCTCAAGGAGTGTCTGCGCCTGCTTCGTCTCTTCGGACGACCCAAAGACCTCGAGAAGATTCCGCACATCGAGGCTTTTATTTCGACTTGCGGGACCCGCTGAACAGCAGAAGATGCTCTTCGCAGCTCTTGGGAAGCGTCTGATTTCAAGATCTGTTATTAACTGTTTATTAGACACTTACAATTTACACATACCACACATTCGGTATGAATGATAACCTTTGATAGTTAGAAAGAATACCCGATTCGGCGTATTGTGGGTATAAATATCCTGCCGTACCTTTGCACCGTGAAAATCGATTATCTGCCGAACAGGCTATGTATAATAAATAAAGGTAAAAGGATATGAAAAGGATTCAGCACATCGTCGCACTGCTTCTCTTGTTGCAAACCAGTGGCACGGCTCAGACCGTGCAGGTGAAAGCCCCTCGTTTTGTACGTCCCTTGGTAGAACGCTGGGCAACCGAGTATGGAAAGACCCACACCGACTTCAATGTCCGTTTCGTGCAAGGCAAGGAGGTGAGCGACCTCACACTGGTGCTCTCCGAGGAAGAGGGTGGCGTAAATTTCGGCCGCTATGCCATCGTACCCTTCACGGCCAGAGAGTCTGAGGCTGCATCAATTCTGGCCGACAAGGGCCTCAACAACAAACGCATCAAAAATGTGTTCTTTGAGAATGATGAAGAGAGCAAAAACAAAGAAGAAAAAGCAGAAAACAAACTTCATATCTATACGGGGTGTAGCAGCCTGACCACCTCTCGCCCCTATGCAACCTCGTATGGGTATGCCCCTGCCGACTACCGCGGCAAGCGCATCTCGGGCGATGACCAGATACTCACGCAGGTCATCAGCCAAGACCCACTGGGACTGGGCATCGGCACACTGAGCAACCTCTTCGACATTGAAACAGGCGAAGCCGACAAACGGGTGCAGATAGCTACACTCGATGCCGACAAGAAGAGTCTGCTGCAGAGCGCAAACACGCTCGTCGAGGCCATCGAGGCAATTGAGAATCACTCCATAGAAGGTGTAGGCATCGAGAAAGTGGGCTTCTCCTACGACGAGGACGACACACAGTTGAGCCGCTTCGTCCTGTGGATTCTCACCGACGGACAGCAATACCTGCACGAATACGGACTGCTCACGCTCTCACAGAAAGAACTCACCGCCCAACAGAGCAGAATACGCGTGCAGAACATCGCACAGAAATAAGACATCATTCGAACTTACCAACTACATTCATCTCCAACATTCTTCCCTCTGCCGGTATCGCTTTCGATACCGCGCAGAGAAGAAATAAGTTGGAGAGGACTATCACTTTACCCTAAAAGAATCAAAGATGAAGAAGATTATCTACATAATTGCACTGTCGTTGTTACCCCTTTCCGTGTGGGCACAGAACATCATTACAGGACGTGTCACCGACGCAGCTACGGGGGAATCACTGATAGGCGCCTCGGTATCTCCAGTGAATTCCAAGGAGCGCGGTGCCGTCACAGACATTGATGGCAACTTCACACTCACCACCAGCGCACAACTGCCACTATCGCTGAAAATAAAGTACATAGGCTACCGCTCGCAAGAGGTAGATGTCTATGACACAGAAGAGCCACTGGAGATTCAACTTTCCGACAACAGCAACAGACTGAACGAAGTCGTAGTCGTGGGCTATGGTACCCAGAAGCGCACCCAACTGACAGGCTCGGTGACAAAAGTGACGAGTGAAGTATTCGACAATTTTCATACCCCCACCATTGACGAGGCTTTGGGAGGTGCTGTAGCAGGTGTCAACATCACGACATCCGGACAGCCGGGAGCCGTCTCGCAAGTTCGAATACGCGGAGGAAACAGTGTCAATGCCAGCAATAATCCACTCTATGTTATAGATGGCTTCATCTATTTCCAAGATGACACTTCCTTAAAGACTGGAGTCGGTTCTATAGAA
>CAJOLZ010000036.1 GCA_905235575.1 uncultured Bacteroidaceae bacterium
ATGTTCTATGGATTGAGGGCACTCACAACCATCAACAATCTGGAGTATCTGCACACCGAGAACGTAACGGACATGCGTATGATGTTCTATAACTGCACCGCTCTGACGAGCATCGACGTGAGCGGCTTCAATACCGATAATGTGACGGAGATGACGTGGATGTTCAGAGGCTGCAGCGCCCTTACAACCATCTATTGCGACAAGAACTGGAACAGGTCATCGGGACTTACATCAACCGGCATGTTCTCTGGTTGCGAAAGTCTGGTGGGCGGCAGCGGCACGGCGTTTGATGCATCGCACACCGATGCCACCTACGCTCGTCCCGATGCAATTCGTACCCTGGGCTACTTCACAAAGCGCGAAGCCTACGCCGTACGCTCCCTCGACGGTAAGATACTCACCTTCTATTACGACAGCGAGCGTGGCAAGGTCTCTCCTCGCTACAAGATATACCTCTTGAATAGTGGGAACAACGATCCCGGTTGGGTTACAGATAGTATCAATGCAGATATAACCAAGGTCGAGTTCGATTCCTCGTTCAAGGACGCCCGTCCCACTTCAACCTATCGATGGTTTTATGGAATGAGTAAACTCACCTTTATTGCAGACATGAAGGAGTATCTCAACACACGTGAGGTGACGACCATGAGCAGGATGTTCTATAACTGCTCCAGCTTGGAGAGCCTTGACGTGAGCGGCTTCAATACCGAGAAGGTGACGGACATGACGTGGATGTTCCAGAATTGCTCCAGCCTGACAACCCTCGACGTGAGCGGTTTCAACACGGAGAAAGTGACAAACATGGGAGCTATGTTCAATAGTTGCTCCAAGCTGACGATTCTCGACTTGAGCAACTTCAATACCGAGAAGGTGACGGACATGAAATACATGTTCAGTAACTGCTCCAGCCTGACAACCATTATATGCGACAACGACTGGAACAAGGAAGGGCTTACATCAACCCAAATGTTCAATGGTTGCAAAAGTCTGGTGGGCGGCAACGGAACGACATATAATTACTCGAACCGAGATGCCACTTATGCCCACCCCGACGCCACAGACAACCCGGGCTACTTCACGGCGAAGGCAGCCTACGCTGCACTTGACGGGACGACACTCACGTTCTATTACGACGCGCAGCGTAGCACACGCGGCACGACATACGACTTGAATAGGGGTGCGAACTACCCCGGTTGGTATACAGACGGCAAATATGCAAATGTAACTAATGTTGTTTTCGATTCCTCGTTCAGGGACGCACACCCCACTTCAATCTATTGCTGGTTCTATAAAATGAGTAAACTCACCTCAATTACAGGTATGAAGGAGAATCTTAACACAAGTGAGGTGACGACCATGAGCGCGATGTTCTATAACTGCTCCAGCTTGGAGAGCCTTGACGTGAGCGGCTTCAATACCGAGAATGTGACGGACATGCGTTATATGTTCTATAACTGCTCCAGCCTGACGAGCCTCGACGTGAGCGGCTTCGACACGCGCAACGTGACAGACATGTACGGAATGTTCGCTGCTTGCAACGGCCTGACCGCGATCGACGTGAGCGGCTTCAATACCGCCAAAGTGACGTACATGGACTATATGTTCTCTGGCAACTCCAAGTTGACCACCATTATATGTGACGACAACTGGTATAGGTCGGGGATTAGCTCGGCCGACATGTTCCTTTATTGCACAAGTCTGAAGGGCGGCAACGGCACGGTGTATAATTCGTCGAACGTCACAGCCACCTATGCTCACCCCGACACAGCAGACAACCCGGGCTATTTCACGAAGTTTGTGCTGGGTGACGCGAACGGCGACGGCCATGTGACCATCACCGACGCAGTGGCAGTGGTGAACAATATCCTTGGTTCTACGCAAGGCGTGTTCATCAAACGTGCCGCAGATGTTGACGGAAATGGTGATATCAGCATCACCGACGCAGTGGGCATCGTGAACATCATCCTCAACAGCAACTCCGCCGGCGTGAAAGAACGGCAAGTGAGGGAGGAAGTGGAGTCTTTTAGAGAACCTGAGTAAAAGCACTGCGTTCCTACGCATGTCGCACTGTGTTGCGACAGCCTCCGCACCGTGCTGCGACAAGCGTCGCAACACGGTGCGTTTTTTTGTGGGTGCGGCATGTATGGACCAACTTTGTCCTAAATGTTCATAATCGTGTGCTAAAAATTGTTCATTTGCTTTCATTCTCGCAGATTCTTCGTAAATTTGCATCGGTGAGAAAATGGTTCGTAATTATATTGTGTTTCCTGCCCCTGTCGATATGGGCTTCGGACTACGACGGCGAGGAGCAAATGGAAACATCTGTGACAGATTCTCTGGGACAGGGCGTGAAGTTGTGGCGGCCTGTCTCGTGGTTGCTGAACTATCTGCAGCGTACCCGCGACCCAACGGGTAAACCGTACGATTTCGCCTTTCTTTTGGGACCTTCGTACAACTCCACCATGAAGTTCGGAATCGGTGGGGGAGTGAGTTGTGGCTATACGTGGGACCTCAACGACATCACGCTGAAACGCAGCGACGCCACCGTCTATCTGAATGCCTCCATCACCGGAATGGTGAAAACGAAGCTGGAGGGACACAACTATATGAAGGAGGACCGCAACAGGTGGGAGTATGAGCTCGGGCTCGAATACCTGCCCATGAACTTCTGGGGCATCGGCTATGACCAGGGCAAGCAGAACGACAACAAGAGCGAATACAGGCAGTTCAAGGTCCTCTTCCGTCCCAACTGGCTCTTCCGCCTCGTGCCGCATCTCTATGTGGGCCCCGAGCTTTACATGCAATATGTGCACACCTACGACTTCGAGAAACCGTGGTTCATCGGCGACCAGCGATGCGACATCTCGACGTACGGCGCCGGTGTCATCCTACAATACGACAGCCGCGACATACCCTTCAATGCCTATCGCGGAAATCTCGTGAAGCTGCAGCAGATGTTCTATCCGAAGTTTGCCAACCACTACGATTTCCAATCTACGGAGGTGACGTTCGACACGTTCCATCCCGTGTGGAAAGGTTGCATCCTGGCGATAGACGTTCACGGGCAGTTCCTCTACGGCGAGGTGCCCTGGACGATGCTCTCGCTGGTGGGCCTCGACGGACGAATGCGTGGCTACTACGAAGGACGCTACCGCGACCGCGACATCGTGGAGGCGCAGGCCGAGCTGCGTCAACATATCTACGACCGCTTCGGTATGGTGGCATGGGTGGGAGCAGCAAATGTCTTCCACGACGTGTATAGCTACCAGTGGAACAACACGCTGCCCAGCTATGGTCTCGGACTGCGCGTGGAACTGAAGAAGCGCGTGAACATACGCCTCGATTTCGGATTCACGAAGAACAAGCCGGGCTTCGACTTCAAGCTGTACGAGGCATTCTGATTATGCCGTCTCGAAAGAAAAATTCAAGTGAAACGTAAGAACAAAAAACCATCATAACATGAAAAAGTTACTCTTCGCAATCATGGGCATGGCCTTGGCAACTGGGCTCAACGCCGAAGACGAGTTGCTGAAGTACGGAGATTTTGAATCGTGGATTACACGCACCATCAAGGAAAGCGGACTGGTGGGAGGCAACACCCGCACGCTCTATGAGATAGGTCCAACGGGAACATTCGACGGTGCGCGCGCCTTCACCAACCAGGGCGGCTCACCCTGGGCCAACAGTAATGTCTATGCAAAAGTGGCTGGCGTGGTGAAGACAAACATAAGTGTCTATCCCGACACGCACGGCAGCGGCAAGTGTGTGAAGCTGACAACACAGATTGTGCATTGCAAGGCCATCGGAATTGTCAATATCAGTGTGCTCGCAGCAGGAAGCATCTACACCGGCACCATGCTGGAACCCATCACCAGTTCGCGCAACCCGATGTCGAAAATCAGCGTGGGCATCCCCTATACGAAACGCCCGAAGGCACTGAAGTTCGACTATAAATACGAGGCTGCTCCCGATGAGAACCGTATCAAGGAAACAGGATTCAGCCGCACTCGCACCGTCGCAGGTCGTGACATGGCAGACGGTGTCTGCTATCTGCAGAAGCGTTGGGAAGACGCCGATGGCAACATCCACGCCCTGCGTGTCGGCACAATGCGCGTACGTTTTACGGAGTCCACCAACGGATGGGTCGAGGGCAAAGAGTTCCCCATCCACTATGGCGACATCACAGGAGAATCGTTCTATCGCGACTGGATGGGGCTTGTCGGCGGCGAAGACCAGTACTATGCCTTGAACAGCAAGGGCAAGAACGTACCCATCATCGAAGAGGGTTGGGCCGACGAAAACGAGACACCCACGCATGTTGTCATTAAGTTCGACAGCAGCTACGGCGGTGCTTACGTCGGTTCGGTGGGCAACACGCTTTGGCTCGACAACATAAAGTTCGTACACTGATGCGTCCCTATTACCTCATCGAGGAGGAACGACTGCGCCGCAATCTCTCGCTCATCCGCCGTGTTGCAGATGAGAGTGGGGCAGAGATCATCTTAGCCTTCAAGGCCTTTGCACTGTGGAAGACATTTCCCATCTTTCGCGAATACATCTCCTCGACCACAGCCAGCAGTCTCAGCGAGGCACGTCTTGCCCTGGAGGAGTTCGGTGCACCGGCCCATACCTATTCACCGGCATACACCGAGGACGAGTTTCCTGAGTTACTCCGATGCAGCAGCCACATCACGTTCAATTCGCTCAGCCAGTATGCGCGCTTCATGCCGATGGTGGACGCAACGTCGGATCATCCGGTGTCTTGCGGCCTTCGCATCAATCCGGAATATAGCGAAATTGCGACCGAACTGTATAACCCCTGTGCTCCCGGCAGCCGTTTCGGGGTGTTGGCATCGCAGTTGCCCGACGAGTTACCCCGTGGCATAGAGGGTTTCCACTGCCATTGTCATTGCGAGAGCAGTGCCGAGGCGCTCGCTCATACGCTGGAACATATTGAGGCGCGCTTCGGTCGGTGGCTGCCCCAGCTGCGTTGGCTCAACCTGGGCGGTGGGCATCTGATGACACGTCGCGACTATGATGTCGACCTGCTCATCCGTCTGCTTCGCGACTTGCAACGTAAATATCCCAACCTACGTCTTATCCTCGAACCCGGCAGCGCCTTTGCGTGGCAGACCGGTCCGCTCGTTTCGCATGTAGTGGACATCGTGGAAAATCACGGAATCCGAACTGCTGTGCTCGATGTCTCCTTTACTTGCCACATGCCCGACTGCCTCGAAATGCCGTATCAACCGGACGTCCGCGATGCCGAAAGTCTGCCGTTGGAAGCGCGTGGAGAGAACGTCTATCGGCTGGGCGGTAACAGTTGTCTGAGTGGCGACTACATGGGCTGCTGGCGCTTCCAAAGGCCTCTTGAGGTGGGTGACGAAGTGATTTTCGAGGATATGATACATTATACGACTGTAAAAACTACGGTTTTCAACGGAATCACCCATCCCGACCTCCGTATCCTGCATCTTGATGGCACAGAGGAAGTTCTGCGCAGATTTGGCTACGAAGATTACAAATCGAGAATGGATTAAGCGTAGTTTAGGTGAAAAAAAACGTCCAATCATTTGGTCGTTAAACGAAAAAGGTGTAATTTTGCACTCGCAATTCAGAGGAATTGTAATCACAAAGATTGAAATGATGCATCCATAACCGAATGGACGAGAAACCACAGGCGGCAATAGCTCAGTTGGTAGAGCACGACCTTGCCAAGGTCGGGGTCGCGAGTTCGAGTCTCGTTTGCCGCTCTGAATGGAGTGAAGAATTGGGAAACGGACTTAAGACTCGTTTGCCGCACATGCCAGCCCAGGTGGCGGAATTGGTAGACGCGCACGTTTCAGGTGCGTGTGCCGCGAGGCGTGCAGGTTCGAGTCCTGTTCTGGGCACCCAGGCATCAGAGCTCCATCCTTTCGGTTAAAGACTTCCCAATTATGGAGAGGTGGCGGAATTGGTAGACGCGCTACTTTGAGGTGGTAGTGTCAATCGCGACGTGGGAGTTCGAGTCTCCTCCTCTTCACTCATTTGGTCTTAGGATGTATCACTGCGGCAATAGCTCAGTTGGTAGAGCACGACCTTGCCAAGGTCGGGGTCGCGAGTTCGAGTCTCGTTTGCCGCTCTGAGTGATGACGAAGAGGCGAAAACAGACTCAAGGTCTAAAAAGCTTCGAGTCTCGTTTGCCGCTCTGAGTGATGACGAAGAGTTGAAAACAGACTCAAGGTCTAAAAAGCTTCGAGTCTCGTTTGCCGCTCTGAGTGATGACGAAGAGTTGAAAACAGACTCAAGGTCCAAAAAGCTTCGAGTCTCGTTTGCCGCTCAGAATGCCCAGGTGGCGGAATTGGTAGACGCGCACGTTTCAGGTGCGTGTGCCGCGAGGCGTGCAGGTTCGAGTCCTGTTCTGGGCACTTAACACAGAAGGGAACATGATATATATATCATGTTCCCTTCTTTTTTTGTCCTTATGCGAAACGTATGACGACGCAGCGTGGTCCTCAACGAAACGCACCGTGGTGCGACGTGTGTCGCAGCACGGTGCGCAGGCTGTCGCACCACAGTGCGTTTTCAGCTATTCGATAGAACCCGAATTAGCTATTCGAGTTCAATCATCAAAATCGATGTTATAGACGTACGGATTGTTGCTCGCTTCCCATCCGATGGTCGTCACATCGCCGTGGCCCGGAAGTACGCGCGTCTCGTATGGCAGTTTGAACAGTCTGCTGCTGATACTTTCGAGGAGTGTCTGGCTGTCTCCGCCGGGCAGGTCGGTGCGTCCCACACTCTCGTGGAACAGTGTATCGCCACAGAACAGCTGCTTGCTCTCGGGCAGATAGAAGCAGATGCCGCCGGGCGTGTGTCCCGGAGTATGTATCACACGAATGGGGATACTTCCCAGTTTGAGTTCTTGCCCGTCATTCAGAAATTCAGCCACGGGAGGCAGGTTTCCCTGGATGGGTAGTGCGAAAGCCGATGCCATCTGCTGTGCTGCTTGATAGATAGGCAGGTCATCGGCATGGCAGCTCGGGCCGATGCCATATTTCTCGTAGAGACGCGGCAGACCATAGATGTGGTCGAAGTGGGTGTGCGTCTGGAGCACCATGCGCAGATGGAGGCCGCGCAGGTCGATACATTGCTCCACTTTCTTAAATTCGGCCTCCGTACGTGCTCCGCAATCCACAATGGCCGCGTCGAGCGTATTTACATCCCAGAAGATACAACAATTCTCCTCGACGGGATTAAATGTGAAAATCTCACAGTTGATGTTCATTCGTTCTTATGTTAGGGCGGTATAGACCACCTGCTTTGTCGTAAAGAATTCCTCTTCGAAATAATCGGCCAGCGGCGTTATGAGCGTGGAACGCTTCAGGGAGAGAATCTCGTGTTCCAACTCGCCGCCTTTCAGACAGATGAGACCGTTTGGCAGCGCGTTGAAATTCTCTGTACTTACGTTCTTATGCACCAGCTTTACAAGCTCGTTTTGCGGCATCACGGCTCGGCTCACTACGAAGTGAAATTTCTCTTTCACCTGCTCTGCGCGCGTCCATTCCGTGGTGACGTTCTTCAGCTGAAGTGCATCGACGACAGCTTGACACACCTTGATTTTCTTTCCTATCGAGTCCACAAGATGGAAGTGGCATTCCGGGAACATGATAGCCAGCGGTATGCCGGGGAAGCCGCCACCCGTGCCGAGGTCCATGACATGCGTCTGCGGCTTGAAGGTGATGACCTTGGCGATGCCCAGCGAATGGAGCACGTGGTGCAGATATAGGTTGTCGATATCCTTGCGCGATATCACGTTGATGCGCGCATTCCATTCCTGATACAGCGGACCGAGGGCTGCGAACTGCTCACGTTGCTGCGGAGTCAGTTCGGGGAAGTAGCTAAGGATGTGCTCCATTCAGGCAAACTGCTGAAAATCTGGCTTGAGATAATTCTTCAGGACATCGAATCCCAGGCGGATGCTGATGGTTCCCGACGAGTACGGAGCTATCTCGTAGGGGTTGAAGATGAAGAGTATCCCATCGGTATCCAGCAGGAAGTTGTTTTCCACAAACAGCTCGCCGAGCAGAGTGATGCCCGTCTTGTCCTGCAGTTCCTCCTCGGTCTCACACTGGTTGTCGGTCAGCAACTTCTGCTTCATCAGCTGGACAACTTCGGGGATGGAACCCTCCACGAAAACGTCCGAAGCCGTAACTCGCTTACCCGTCTTGCGGTCGATGTTCAGGTAGAATATGTCGTGACTTCCATGCGGACCACCCTGAAATACTTCTCTCCGGATGGTGTAACCCTGCACGTTCGGCAGCGGGAACTCGATTGGTTCGCCCGTCATCACCCATTCAAAGACGTATTGGTTCTTGAAGCTCTCCTCGTCGGGTTCATAGCCTTCGCGCAGATCCTGTGTGAATTCGTTGGCAATCGAGTCGGCCATGTGCTGTATGGCTTGTTCTGCTTCGAGGCCGTCGGTGTGGAATACGCTGCTCGTGATGGTCTTGTTTATCTCCTGCGCCAGCTCGGTCTCTTCCTGTGCATAGGCTATTTCGAAGTCTATCTTATAGCTCGGTGTCTCCTGATTCTCAATCACATTCTGTGCCAGATGCAGTTCTTTGGCTTTATAGGTGATGACCTCAGTGGCTTCCGGTTCCACGGTCCCCATGGCGTTGTCCGACTGGTTCTTCTTCGTGTCGACACAGCTGCTAAGCGATGCTGCCAGCATCAGAATTGGCAAAATTGTTTTTTTCATGTAACGGATGTATAAAGATGAAAACTGTTGATATGATTCCCAAAAGGAACGGATAGTAGAGGTAGGGGATAATCTGCAGTGGGCTGATCTTTGCCAGTCCGCTGGCTATCAGCAGCTGTGCGCCGTATGGGATGAGCCCTTGTGCAAAGCAACTGAATGTATCCAGGATGGAAGCACTTCGCCGCGGGTCCACACCGTAGTGCGTCGATATGTCTTTGGCCAGCGGACCCACCGTCAGTATGGCTATCGTGTTGTTGGCAGTACAGATGTCGATGAGGGTTATCAGGGTTGCCATGCAGGCTTCAGCACCGCGGGCACCGTGGATGCGACGCACCAGGCGTTGCAGGATGAAGTTGATGCCGCCCATCTGTCGTATGGCTTCAATCATGCCACCTGCCATCAGCGTGGCAAAGACCAGCTCGCTCATGCCCATGATGCCCGTGTTCATGGCACCCAGCCATCCGAAGAAGTCGAACGTATGACGCGCAAAACCTATGCCGAACGAGAGCAGAAGTGCCAGCGCAAGCACCAGTATCACATCCATGCCACAAATGGCGGCTATGAGCACGAACAGGTAAGGAACCACCAGCAGAAGGTCCACATCGGCGGGCGGTGGGGTAGTGTTCAGGTCGAAGCCCATCAGTATGTAAACGACCATTGCGATGATTGCAGCCGGCAGGGCTATGCGTATGTTCATGCGGAACTTGTCTCTCATCAGGCAGCCTTGCGTTCGCGTCGCCACGATGGTCGTGTCGGAAATGAAGCTGAGGTTGTCTCCGAAGAAGGCTCCTCCCACCACGATGGCGGTCATCATCGCCACGTTTGTCCCCGTCTGGTTGGCAAGCTCCAGTCCGATGGGCGCAAGGGCGGCGATGGTGCCTACGCTGGTGCCCACGCTGAGCGAGATGAAACATGCTGCCAGAAAGAGACCCGCGAGCAGCAGGTGCGAGGGCAGTATGCCGAGTGCCACGTTCACGGTGGCTTCCACGGCACCCATCGTCTTCGCTGTCGAGGCGAAAGCACCGGCCAGGATGAAGATCCATATCATCAGCATGATGCTCGGATTGGCGGCTCCGCGCGTCAGTGTCTCGATGCGACGGCTCATTTTCCCGGGCAGGATGCAGAGCGAATACAGACAGGCGAACATGAAAGCCACCACGATTGGAACGGCGTAGAAATCGTTGGCGCAGATGCTCAGAACAAGATAGAGCATCAGAAACACGATGAGCGGACTCAGCGCCAGAAAACCTTTTCCTAAGGGCAAATTCCATTCCATGCAGCGAAATTACACATTATTCCGCAAATGCAGAAATGTTTTCACAAAATTTCGCATTTCATGTCGCTTAATTATCAAATTCTGTGTACTTTTGCATCCGAATTTCACAGACGTAGCTCATGGCTAACAATAGGAAAAAAATCAAGGAACGCTGGTTTGTGCCTGCTGGGATGGAACCCACAGACATGGACCGGCGTATTTTGTATTGGCAGGAGAAGGGGCGCATCGTTCCTACGCCCGACCTCATAAAGACTGCCGAGCAGATTGAGGGCATACGCCGCGCAGGCGTCCTCAACACTGCCGTCCTCGACACCGTTCAGGAGAAGATACGCGAAGGCATGTCCACGCTCGAGATAGACCGCATCGTCTATGACTACACCACCAGTCACGGTGGCATTCCCGCGCCGCTCAACTACGAGGGTTTCCCCAACAGCTGCTGCACGAGTCTCAACGACGTGGTGTGTCACGGCATTCCCAGCGACGACGAGATTCTGGAGGAGGGCGACATCATCAACGTCGACTGCACCACGATTCTCGACGGATACTATGCCGACGCAAGCCGCATGTTCGTCATCGGCCGTGCCGAGCCCGATGCCCAGCGACTTGTCGATATCGCCTGGGAGTGTCTCAAGGTGGGGGAGCAGGTTTGCTCGCAGCCCTATGTCTTCGTGGGCGACCTGGGTCATGCCATTGCCGACCATGCCCACAAGAACGGGTGCACCGTCGTTCGCGACCTCTGCGGACACGGCGTGGGACTGCAGTTCCACGAAGACCCCGACGTGCTTCACTATGGCCGCCGCGGCAGCGGTATGCTGCTCGTGCCGGGTATGACGTTCACCATCGAACCGATGATCAACGCCGGCGACTGGCAGGTATGCGGCGACGAGGAAGACGCCACCGAGTGGATTGTCCTCACCGAGGACGGCTCGCTGAGCGCACAGTGGGAGCACACCTATGTGATGACGGACAACGGCGTCGAGATTCTCTCGCACTGAAAAGACCGTCCGAAAACGCACCACGGTGTGCAGCCTGTCGCACCACGGTCCGACACACGGCGCAACACAGTGCGACACACGTCGCAGCACGGTGCGTCAGAAAACCCTCCCGACACCTCGCTGCATCCCATCCTCGGGACGCATCGGCAAAACATCGTAAAACCAACCCGAAATGGACAATATATATATATTAGGTATAGAGAGCAGTTGCGACGACACGTCGGCAGCCGTTCTCAAGGATGGCATCCTGCTGAGCAACGTCACCGCCAGCCAGGCTGTCCACAAGGCATACGGTGGCGTGGTGCCCGAGTTGGCAAGCCGCGCACACCAGCAGAACATCGTCCCCGTAGTGGACCAGGCACTGCGTCAGGCCGGCATCAGTCGCGAGCAGCTCTCGGCCATCGCCTTCACACGTGGCCCCGGACTCATGGGCTCTCTCCTCGTGGGCGTCTCGTTCGCCAAGGGCATGGCTGCCGCACTCAACATCCCCCTCATCGACGTCAACCACCTGCAGGGTCACATCCTGGCGCATTTCATCCACACGCCCGACGACGACTATCAGTCGCCCGAGTTCCCCTTCCTCTGCCTACTCGTGAGCGGTGGAAACAGCCAGATTGTGCTCGTGAAGAGCTATCGGGAGATGGAAATCATCGGACAAACCATCGACGACGCTGCCGGCGAGGCCATCGACAAGTGCTCGAAGGTCATGGGACTGGGCTATCCCGGCGGACCCATCATAGACCGTCTGGCACGGCAAGGAAACCCCGAGGCATTCGCCTTTGCCAAACCCAACATCCCCGGCTACGACTACAGCTTCAGCGGACTGAAAACCAGTTTCCTGTACTCCCTGCGCGACTGGCTGAAGGACGACCCCGACTTCATCCAAAACCACCTGAACGACCTGGCTGCCTCGCTCGAGAAAACCATCGTGGACATCCTCATGAAGAAACTGCGGCTGGCTGCGCGCGACCTGAAAATCAACCGCATCGCACTGGCTGGAGGCGTATCCGCCAACAACGGACTGCGCAACGCTTTCCGTGACTATGCCAAGCGATACCACTGGCAAATCTTCATACCACGCTTCAGCTACACCACCGACAACGCCGCCATGATTGCCATCACTGGCTACTTCAAATACCAGGATAAAGATTTCTGTCCCATGGATGCACCGGCCTTCAGCCGCGTCTCCGTCTAACAATTTGAAAAAGAAATCACAAAAAGTCGCCGAAACATTTGCGCAATCCAAGGAAAAGATGTACCTTTGTGCGCTGTTTGGAAGAAGTTTGTAATTGGAATAGACAAAAAAGGAAAGAAAATGTCTAAAATTTGTCAAATTACCGGTAAGAAGGCCATGGTGGGCAACAACGTGTCTCACTCGAAGCGCCGCACGAAACGTGTCTTCAATGTAAATCTTTTCGACAAGAAGTTCTTCTATGTCGAGGAGGATTGCTGGATTCGTCTGAAACTGAGCGCATCCGGCCTGCGTTATATTAACAAAGTCGGCTTGGACGCCGCACTCAAGAACGCTGTCGATAAGGGATACATCACCTGGAACAGCATTAAGGTTCTCGACTAAAAAACACTCAGCAGACTATGGCAAAGAAAGTAAAAGGCAACAGAGTCCAGGTGATTCTGGAATGCACCGAGATGAAGCAGAGCGGGCTCCCCGGCACATCTCGCTATATCACCACCAAGAACAGGAAGAATACTCCCGAGCGTCTCGAGCTCAAGAAGTATAACCCCATCCTGAAGAAAATGACCATTCACAAGGAAATCAAGTAATCACCACCAAAAATTCATCTAAAGTATGGCAAAGAAAACCGTGGCCACCCTGCAAACAGGTAAGACAGATGGCCGTTCCTATACAAAAGTTATCAAGATGGTGAAGAACCCCCAGACTGGAGCATACACCTTCAACGAGCAGATGGTGCCCAACGAAGCTGTGAAGGATTTCTTCAAGAACTGAAACAAATACGTACTACGTACCTTTTATACTTGTGGAGCTGCAATTCTTTTTTGCAGCTCCACTTTTTTTATCCCGAATCGGTCATTGGGTTTTATGTCAGAGTGATATATGTTTCGAGCAGATTGTTGACAGCGTCTTCGATGGCGTAGCGGGCTACGGTGAGGAGAC
>CAJOLZ010000037.1 GCA_905235575.1 uncultured Bacteroidaceae bacterium
TGTCGACCTTCCCCTCGGCGATGCCAACGATGACGGCAAGGTATCTATCACAGATGCCGTGACCGTGGTGAACTATATTCTGGGCACTCAGCAAGGCAAATTCAGCGAAGTTGCAGCCGATGTCGACGGAAGTGGTAACATCACCATCACCGATGCCGTGGGCATTGTAAACATCATTCTCAACACCGATTCCGCCGGCGTGAAAGAACGGCGCGAGCGGGAGGAATTGGAAAGTTATAAAGACCCAGATTAAACGCACCACAGTCCTACACATGTCGCACCACGGTGCGACAGCCTGCGCAGCACGCTGCGACGCCCGTCGCACTGTGCTGCGTTTTTTGTAGCTTTTCGCAGTGCCCCCTTTTTGTCATTCTTCAACACCCGACGTTGTTGGGCAGAAGCGGTAAGGCCGAACGACAAAAAGGGCGAAAACCTCAAATATATTTTGCTTTTCTCTCGCTTCTTTGTACCTTTGTACGGAAAAGTTGAAAGATGAAAAGCATATCCAAACAAGGGCTTACGCCCATGATGAGGCAGTTCTTCGACCTCAAGGCGAAACATCCCGATGCTATCCTGCTGTTTCGCTGCGGCGACTTCTACGAGACGTATTCGAGCGATGCGGTGGTGGCTTCGGAGATTCTGGGCATCACGCTCACGCGCCGCAACAATGGTAAGGATAACGCCATGCAGGACACGGAGATGGCTGGCTTCCCGTATCATGCGTTGGACACCTACCTGCCCAAGCTGGTGAGGGCCGGCAAACGTGTGGCCATCTGCGACCAGTTGGAAGACCCTAAGTTGGCGAAAACGCTCGTGAAGCGCGGCATCACCGAGCTGGTGACGCCCGGTGTGGCCATGAGCGATACGGTGCTCTCCTATAAGGAAAACAATTTCCTGGCGGCGGTGCACTTCGGCAAGACATCGTGCGGACTGGCGCTGCTCGACATCAGTACGGGCGAGTTTCTGACCACCGAGGGCAGCACCGACTATATAGACAAACTTCTGAACAGTTTCGCTCCCAAGGAAGTGCTCCACGAACGCTCGCGCAAGGCGATGTTCGAGGGTGCTTTCGGGTCGCGCTTCGTCACTTTCATGCTGGACGAATGGGCCTTCGCCGAATCGACGGCCAGGCAGAAACTGCTCAAGCACTTCGAGGTGAAAAACCTGAAGGGGTTCGGTGTGGAGCACCTTAAGAACGGCATCGTGGCGGCCGGGGTCATCCTGCATTATATGGAGGTGACGCAGCACCTGCAACTGGGGCACATCACCGCCCTGCGCCGCATCGAGGAGGACCGCTACGTGCGCCTGGACAAATTTACCGTGCGCAGTCTCGAACTGCTCGGCAGCATGAACGAGGACGGCATATCGCTCCTCGACGTAATAGACAAGACCATCACGCCGATGGGTGCCCGTATGCTGCGCCGATGGGTGGTCTTCCCGCTGACGGATGTCCGAAAAATAAGCGAGCGACAGGATGTGGTGGACTACTTTTTCCGCCATCCCGAGGTGCGCGAACTCTTCGCTGAGAACCTACATCACATCGGCGACCTGGAACGCATCGTCGGCAAGGTGAGTGTGGGACGTGTCTCGCCGCGCGACGTGGTGCAGCTTCGAGTGGCTCTGCAGGCCATCGAACCCATCAAAAAAGTGTGTGAGCAGGCCGATGACGAGACGCTCCGGCGCATAGGCGAACAGATGAATCTCTGTGCCAGCATTCGCGACCGCATTGCCCGCGAAATACAGCCCGACCCACCGTTGCTGGTGAACAAGGGTGGCGTGATTGCCGACGGCGTGAACAGCGAACTGGACGAACTGCGCCGCATTGCCTATCAGGGTAAGGACTATCTGTTGCAGATTCAGCAGCGCGAAATTGAGGCGACCGGCATCCAGAGCCTGAAAATCGGCTTCAACAACGTGTTCGGATACTATCTCGAAGTGCGCAATACCTACAAGGGACTGGTTCCACCCGAATGGATAAGGAAGCAGACGCTTGTGCAGGCCGAGCGTTACATCACGCAGGAACTGAAGGAATACGAGGAAAAGATTATGGGCGCCGAGGATCGCATCCTCGCGCTCGAGACACGTCTCTTCGGCGAACTTGTCACCGCGCTGGCCGAATTCACGCCCAGCATTCAGGTGAACGCTAACCTCGTAGCGCGGCTCGACTGCCTGCTTTCCTTTGCCGTCAGTGCGGAGGAAAACAAATATATCCGCCCCGTGGTGGACGAGACGGATATCATTGACATTCGTCAGGGACGACATCCGGTGATTGAACATCAGTTGCCGGTGGGCGAACGATACGTCGCAAACGATGTCTATCTGGATACCGACAAGCAACAGATTATGATTATCACCGGTCCGAACATGGCCGGAAAAAGCGCGTTGCTGCGACAGACCGCGCTCATCACGCTCATGGCGCAGATGGGTAGCTTCGTACCAGCCGAGAGCGCTCACATCGGATACGTGGACAAGATCTTCACCCGTGTGGGTGCGAGCGACAACATATCGGTGGGCGAAAGCACCTTCATGGTGGAGATGAACGAGGCTGCCAACATCCTGAACAACCTGTCGGCACGGTCGCTCATCCTCTTCGACGAGCTCGGACGCGGCACCAGCACCTACGACGGCATCAGCATTGCATGGGCCATCGTGGAGTATATTCACGAGAACCAGAAGGGCCATCCGCGCACGCTCTTTGCTACACACTATCACGAACTGAACGAGATGGAGGACAAATTTGCGAGAGTGAAGAACTTCAACGTGAGTGTGCGCGAGGTGGACGGTAAAATCATCTTCCTTCGTAAACTGGAACGTGGCGGCAGCGCTCACAGTTTCGGCATTCATGTGGCCAAGCTGGCAGGCATGCCTACCACCATCGTGCGGCGTGCCGACGTGGTGCTGAAGCAGTTGGAGGTAAGCAAGGAATATGACAATCTGGGAACCGGAATCAAGGCCGGGCACGATGCCAGCAATGGTGTGCAGATGAGCTTCTTCCAGCTCGACGACCCCGTCTTGTGCCAGATTCGCGACGAGTTCCTGCATCTCGACATCAACAACCTGACGCCCATCGAGGCACTGAACAAACTGAACGAGATAAAGCGTCTCGTGGCTCAATGATGTCAAAACGCTCATGACCTTGCACCCTCAGAACCTCATCGAGATCACAACGCTCTCTCATCCCGGCGTCGAGGTCTTCGGCGCACTCACCGAGGCGCAACTTCGCCAGCGTAAGGAGTGCGAGCAGGGACTTTTCATTGCCGAGAGTCCCAAGGTGATACGTGTGGCGCTCGATGCCGGATATGAGCCGATGGCGCTGCTGTGTGAGCGCAAGCACATCGAGGGCGACGCGGCTTCCATCATTGCCGACATGGGCGACGACGTGCCCGTCTATACCGGGGAACGCGACTTGTTGGCGCAACTTACGGGCTACACGCTGACGCGCGGTGTGCTCTGTGCCATGCGGCGTCCGCAGCCCAAGGCGGTGGAGGAAATCTGCAACGGGGCGCGGCGTGTGGTGGTCATTCATGGGGTAGTGGATGCCACCAACGTGGGCGCCATTTTCCGCTCGGCAGCGGCACTCGGAGTGGATGGCGTGTTGCTGACGCGAGACTCCTGCGACGCGCTGAACCGACGAGCCGTGCGCGTCTCCATGGGTAGCGTCTTTCTGGTGCCCTGGACCTGGATTGACAATCCCCTGCCCACACTTTCTGCCTTAGGTTTCCGCACGGCTGCCATGGCGCTGACGGAGCGATCCGTGTCGCTCTCCGACGAAAGACTGCGTTCCGAGCCGCGACTGGCCATCGTCATGGGTACGGAGGGCGACGGACTGCCTGCCGCTGCCATCGAAGGAGCCGACTATGTGGTGCGCATCCCCATGAGACACGGTGTGGACTCGCTCAACGTGGCTGCCGCCTCGGCCGTGGCATTCTGGGAACTGTGTGGTAGGTAGACGGATTCACTGCAATATAGGACTTCTGAAAAACGCACCGCAGTGCGTTGCCCGACGCAACGTGCTGCGACAGCCTACGCACCACGCTGCGACACGCGTCGCACCACGGTGCGTTTTTGGACGCTTTTATCCCTTCTTCTCGGCCTTCCCGTTTTTCGCTGCGCGCCAGATGCAATACACACCGAGCAGGACGAAGGGCACACTGAGCAACTGACCCATGTTGAAGAGCATGCCGTTCTCGAAGTCCACCTGATTTTCCTTGGTATATTCGATGAAGATTCGGGCCGTGAAGATGAGTGTCAGACAGAGTCCGAAGAAGAAACCCGTGCCCACCCATTGCGGTCGGCGGCGGTAGAAATACCATCCGATGAAGAAGAAGAGGAAATAGCAGATGGCCTCGTAGAGCTGGCCCGGATGGCGCGGCAGAGAGTCTACATGCTCGAAGATGAAGGCCCATGGCACATCGGTAGGTTTGCCGATGATCTCGGAGTTCATCAGGTTACCCAGACGGATGGCGCAGGCGCAGACGGGGGTGACGATGGCTATGTTGTCGAGCACGAAGAAGAGGCTGAGCTTCGTCTTGCGCACGAAGAGCCACAGCGCTATCATCAAACCCAGCGTGCCGCCGTGGCTGGCCAAGCCCTCGTAGCCCGTGTAGTGCCAGCCTCCCTGCGCGTCTTGCTTGAAGGGCAGAATCATCTCCAACGGGTGGCTCAGATAATAGTCGGGCTCGTAGAAGAGGCAGTGCCCGAGCCGCGCACCCAGCAGAATTCCTATGAAACAATAGACGAAAAGGGGGTCGAATTTATCCTCGGGCACCTTCTGTTCGCGATAGAGTTTGTACTCCAGCATTGTCACGAGCAGTATGCCGACGGCCCAGCATAGCGAATACCATCGTACACCGAACGAACCGATGTGGAAGGCGAAAATGTCGGGATTCCAGGTGATGAACGATAACATAGGCGTAGGGTGTCAAACGTTAAACCTGAAGTGCATGATGTCTCCGTCCTGCACCTCGTAGTCTTTTCCTTCCACACCCATCTTGCCAGCTTCGCGCACAGCAGCCTCCGAGCCGTAGCGGATGTAGTCGTCGTATTTTATTACTTCGGCGCGGATGAAACCTTTCTCGAAGTCGGTGTGGATGACGCCGGCACACTGCGGAGCCTTCCATCCCTTTCGGAAAGTCCAGGCCTTCACCTCCATTTCGCCGGCAGTGATGAATGTCTGCAGTGAGAGCAGGTGGTAGATGGCCTTGATGAGGCGGTTGCATCCACTCTCGGTGAGCCCCATGTCTTCCAGGAACATCTGCTTCTCTTCGTAGGTCTCCAGCTCGGCGATGTCAGCTTCGGTCTGTGCGCTGATGATGAGCATCTCGGCATTTTCGCCTTTGATGGCCTCCTGCACGGCCTTCGTGTGCTCGTTGCCAGTGGATGCCGAGCGGTCGTCCACGTTGCAGACATATAGCACGGGCTTGGTAGTGAGCAGAAAGAGACTGCGGGCGGCGTTGTTCTCGTCCTCGGTCTCGAAGGTCACGGTGCGGGCACTCTCGCCTCTCTGCAACGCTTCCTGATAGCGGAGCAGCACGTCCAGTTCCACCTTGGCAAGCTTATCACCTCCCACACGAGCCTGTTTCTCCACCTTCTTGATGCGGTTCTCCACCGTCTCCAAGTCCTTTATCTGCAACTCTGCATTGATGATTTCCTTGTCGCGCACTGGGTCTACGGAGCCGTCGACATGCACGATGTTGGGGTCGTCGAAGCAACGCAGCACGTGGATGATGGCGTCACATTCGCGTATGTTTGCCAGGAACTGGTTGCCCAATCCCTCGCCCTGACTGGCACCTTTCACCAGTCCTGCAATGTCTACAATGTCGCACACAGCCGGCACGATGCGTCCGGGATGTACGAGTTCAGCCAGTTTGGTGAGACGTTCGTCAGGTACAGAAACTTGTCCCAACTGAGCATCGATGGTGCAGAAAGGGAAGTTGGCAGCCTGCGCTTTTGCGCTGGATAAACAATTAAAGAGTGTGGATTTGCCCACGTTGGGCAGTCCTACAATGCCTGCTTTGAGAGCCATATATTGATGTGTTTATTTTGTTTTGCGTGCAAAGGTATGAATAAGCGCGCGAAAAGCCAAGGATATTTGAGTTTTTCCGAATTGGAAAGCCTTTGACAATTCATAATTCTTAATTCATTATGCACAATTGAAAACTATTCTTTTGTCTTTATTCAACAGTCGAAGTTAGAAAAACTTTGAACGACGAGCCATATTGACTCCGCTTCCATTTCCTTTCGGGTTTAATGCGCTTCGAGCCAGTTGCTGCCCCATCCGCAGTCTGCAATGAGTGGCACACGCATCTCGATGGCCGCCTGCATCTCTTCAAGCACCAGTGCTTCGAGACGTTCCTTCTCCTCGGGCAACACCGAGAAGTTCAGTTCGTCGTGTACTTGCAGAATCATCTTCGACTGCAGACCTTCCTCTTGCATTCGGCGGTGCACGCGAATCATGGCTATCTTGATGATGTCTGCAGCACTGCCCTGTATGGGTGCGTTGATGGCATTTCGTTCAGCATAACCGCGCACCACGGCGTTGCGACTGTTGATGTCGGGCAGATAGCACCGGCGTTGGAAGATGGTTTCGGTGTATCCCCGTTCGCGAGCAGTGGTGATGCTGCGGTCCATGTAGGCTTTTACGCCTGGGTATGTTTCAAAGTATCCGTCGATGAGTTGCTTGGCCTCCTGTCGCGAGACACCCATACGTTCGGCCAGTCCAAAGGCGCTGATGCCATAGATGATGCCGAAGTTCGCAGTCTTTGCTTTGCGTCGTTCGTCGCTCGTAACGTCGGAAATCTCCTTGTGGAATATCTTGGCAGCCGTGGCGGTGTGTATGTCGTGCCCCTGCCGGAAAGCATCGATGAGGTTGGGATCTTCGCTCAGATGTGCCATGATGCGCAGTTCTATCTGGCTGTAATCAGCGCTGAAGAAGAGTTGTCCCTCGTCGGGTATGAACGCTTTGCGCACTTCTTTTCCCAAGGCATCCCGCACGGGGATGTTCTGCAGATTGGGGTTGCTGCTTGAGAGACGTCCTGTGGTGGCTATCGTTTGGTTGAACGATGTGTGGATGTGACCTGTCTTCGGATTGATGAGCTGTGGCAGTGCGTCGATATAAGTGCTCAGCAATTTCTTCAGTCCGCGGTGTTCCAGAATCTTTCCCACGATGGGATGTCGTTGCCGCAGACCTTCGAGCACCTCCTCGCTGGTGACGTATTGTCCGGTCTTTGTCTTTTTAGGTTTGTCCATCACGTGCAGTCGGTCGAAGAGAATCTCACCCACCTGTCGCGGCGAAGCCACGTTGAAGTTCATTCCTGCCAGTTCGTGTATCTCGTTTTCCAACTGCTGCATCTGTTCGGTGTATAGGCGTGACGTCTCGCGCAGACCTGCTGTGTCGATGCGCACGCCGTTGCGTTCCATGTGTGCCAGCACAGGCATCAGGGGCATTTCGATGGTGCGGAACAGTTCGTCGCAGCCTTCCTGACGCAGTTGTGGTGCAAACAGATGATAGAGTCGCAGCGTCACGTCGGCATCTTCGCAGGCATAGTCGCATACGGCTGCCGGTGCCAGTTGGTCCATGGTGAGCTGGTTCTTGCCGCGCCCTATCAGTTCTTCGATGTGTATGGTCTGATAGTGCAGATAGGCTTCAGCCAGATAGTCCATGCCGTGGCGCATTTCGGGATGAAGCAGATAGTGTGCAATCATCGTGTCGAACATCTCTCCGCGCAGTTCGATTCCATAGTTGCGCAGCACCTGCAGGTCGTATTTCAGATTCTGTCCCACCTTCAGTGTCTTCGGGTTTTCGTATATCGGACGGAATTCGTCAGCTACTTCCTGGGTGCGGCAGGGCACATACCATGCCTCTCCTTCCTCTACGGCAAAGCTCAGTCCCACCAGTTCGGCCAGCAGTGGGTCGGTGCCTGTGGTCTCGGTGTCCAGGCAGATCTCCTGTGCCTGTTCCAGTCTGCGAATGAGTGCAGCTCTTTCTTCGGGAGTATCTGCGAGGTGATAAGTGTGCGGAATATCGTAGAGCGTTTGCAGCGAGCTCTGTGTGGGTTCCTCCGGAGCAGGTGCTGTCTCTTGAGTTGTTGCGGCGAAATCGGCAAAGAGGTCGCCTTGCAGAGGCATTTCCTTGCGAGGAGGTGGTGTGGTGCGAGCCATCTGCTTACGTTGCATCAGGGTGCGGAATTCCAGTTCTTCGAAGAGTTCCTTCAGTTCCTCCTCGTTGGGTTGCTGCACCTTCAGTTCGTCCATGTCGAGGCGGATGGGCACGTCGGTCTTTATCGTGGCCAGCCACCGGCTCTGCCTTATCTTTTCGGTGTTCTCCTCCACCTTCAGTCTGAGCGCCCCCTTCAGTTGGTCGGTGTGTGCCAACAGATTGTCTATGCTGCCGAATTCCTGTATCAGTCGCGCCGCCGTCTTTTCTCCTACGCCCGGGCAGCCCGGTATGTTGTCCACCGCGTCGCCCATCAGTCCCAGCATGTCTATCACCTGGCGCGGATTCTCCAGTCCCCACTTGCGGTTCACCTCCTCCGGTCCCAGTATCTCGGCCTCGTTTTTCCCCACCGGCGGTCGGTACATGCGCACACGCTCTGTCACCAGTTGTCCGTAGTCTTTGTCGGGTGTCATCATGAAGGTGTCGATGCCCTGTTCGTCGGCCTGGTGTGCCAGGGTGCCTATCACGTCGTCGGCTTCGTATCCGGCCACCTCCAGAATGGGGATGTTGTAGGCCTTCAGCAGCCGTTTGATGTAGGGTATGGCATAGCGGATGGCCTCGGGCGTCTCCTCGCGTTGCGCCTTATATTCGGGATAGGCCTCGTGGCGGAACGTGCCGCCGGCGGGGTCGAAGGCTACGCCCAGGTGGGTGGGTTGTTCCTTCAGAAGCACCTCCTCCAGCGTGTTCACAAAGCCCAGTACGGCCGATGTGTTCTCTCCGCGAGAGTTCATTCGCGGGTTCTTGATGAAGGCATAATATGCACGGTAGATGAGCGCGTAGGCATCCAGCAGATAGAGTTTTTGCATGATTTCTTCCTTTTAACTGCGTAAAATTAGAAAAAAATCGTGAAATAGTCAGTCATTTTATGTAATTTTGCAATCCGAAAAGATATGAAGTCAGACGCACTACAACTTATTAAGGCTCCTGTTGCGGCCGATTTGGAACGATTCAACGAGCTTTTCCGTTCCACCCTCAGTCACGACAATCCGCTGCTCAACGCGGCTCTGCAGCACATTGTTGCCGAGTTGGGAAAGCAGATGCGCCCCACGCTGACACTCCTTTCCGCCCGACTTCTGGGCGAGGTAAACCAGAATGTTCTCGACGTAGCCCTTTCGCTCGAACTGCTGCATACCGCCACGCTTCTTCACGACGATGTCGTCGACGAGAGCAACCAGCGCCGCGGACTCGCTTCCCTCAACGCCTCCTTCGGAAACAAGGTGGCCGTGCTCGTGGGCGATTTTGTCCTGAGCAAGGCACTCCAGCACGCGACCTTCACGAAGAACATCACCGTCTTTGCCACACTGTCCGAACTCGGGCAGACACTCTCCGACGGCGAACTGCTCGAACTGAGCAATGCCGGGCAGGGCATCATGGACGAGGCGTCCTATTTCGAGGTGAACCGACGCAAGACGGCATCGCTCTTCTCGGCCTGTGCCCAGCTCGGAGCACTCATGGGAGGCGCCACTGATGAGGAAGCCGAGCGCATGCATCACTTCGGACAGCTCGTCGGAATGTCGTTCCAGCTGCGCGACGACGTCTTCGACCTTACCGCCTCGGACGAAGTGGGAAAACCCGTGGGAAAAGATATGCGCGAGGGAAAAGTGACACTGCCCACCCTCTATGCCATACACCACAGTCAGGACGACGAAATGACCGCCATCGCAGCACGTGTCAGGGCACGCGAAGCCACCGACGCAGAGATAGAAACCCTCATGCGCTTCACCATCGAAAACGGAGGTCTCGACTATGCCCGTTGGCAGATGGACCAATTCCGCATGATGGCCGCCGGACTCATTCAGGAACACCGCAACGCCGACGCTGCACAGGCACTGCGCACCTACATGGACTATGTCATAGACCGAGACATATAGTCCCGCCCCCTCACACCGCTTTTTCACGCACCACAGTCCTACGCATGTCGCAGCGTGGTGCGGAGGCTGTCGCAACGTGGTGCGACATGTGTCGGACTGTGCTGCGTTTTTAACCCGAATCAGTCATTAGGTCGACAAAGGTGCATTTCCTCTTGTTTTTGAGGTCTTTTTATGCCATAACGACATCTCTTGCGGCATCTTGCCGCCGACAGTTTCTCACCGTAGCCCGCTACGCCTTCGCAACTTTCAACAACAATCTGCTCGCAACATCTGTCACTCTGACATAAATCCTAAGGACCGATTCGGGTTTAACATAACTGGACAATCGGGGCATATTTCCCAATCACAGCGAAAAAAAACAACATTATCTTTGCCATATAAAATAAATCTTCTTATTTTTGCGTGAAAAGAACCGTAAACTAACCTAAAATAAAACCAATACTATGAGAAAAATCACCGTAATAGCCGCCCTCACACTTTCGGTGGCAATTTGTAATGCACGAACGGAGAAAAGTCCTGCACAGCTTGCTAACGTGTTCCAAGGCACATGGAACACAGGCGAGTTCTCCCACGGAAGATGCAATCCCGCCATCGGTGCACCCCAAGCCAATTTCTTCTGGAACCCCTCGGGACTCAATTTCGTAGAAGCCAACTGGAGCGGATACGGCGGCGGTGGCATCACGCTCATCCCCCTTTCTGCGCCCAACGCCGCTTCCCGTCAGTCGTTCGACAGGGAGAAAGCCGTCGGAATGCCTCACTATATGAGCATCACCAAGGCTGACGGAACCACGGGCGAACTGACGGCACTCGACTGCACAGCCGCCCTGCGATTCACTTATCCCGGCAAGGGGAAGAACCCGGGGTACATCCTGCTGCAGGGCATCGGTGAGAATCCCGACATCAAGGGCAGAACCATCTCCGGACAGGCTGGCTGGCGACGCAGCAGTACATACTACATTGCCACCTTCGACCGCGACTTCACCGTCGAGCGCAAGGGCAGAGACTATCTGCTCACCTTCGCACCCTCAAAGACTCCCGTCAACGTCACGGTGACCGAGTCGCGCATCTCCATGGAGCAGGCGCAGCTGAACTACAAGCGCGAGGCTGAGGGCAAGACCTTCGATGCCATCCGCGCAGCTGCTCTCGCCCTGTGGAACGATGCCCTGGGCCGCATCGAGATAGAAGGCGGCACACTCGAGCAGCAAAAGACTTTCTACTCGTGCATGTATCACACCTATCTTCGTCCTTCGCGCTACTACGAGACCGACGCCACGGGCAAGGACCACTATGCATGGAACAATGTCATCTACGACGGAAAATACCACTCCAACCCCATTCTTTGGGATGCATACCGCTGCCTCTTCTCGCTGCACAACATCATCAATCCCTCCATCCAGAAGGATTATGTCAAGTCTCTGGTGAGAACGAAGGAACTCACGGGCTCGTGGCCCAGCGGACATGTCATGATAGGCAATCACGCCATATCGGTACTTGCCGACGCATGGGCAAAGGGCATCAGGACATTCGACCCGAAGGTGGCCCTCGACTACTACTTCGACGAGATAACCTACTCATGGGTGGATACGCTGGAGGACCGCGACTACAACATCGAGCATATCCGCGGAAACGGCCGTCTGGGCTTCGAGGAATACTTCTCCAAGGGGTACATCTCCTTCCCGCAGAACACCAAGCGAGTCATCGAGTCCACCTCCAAGACGATTGAGTACAACTACGACGACTTCTGCGCCTACAAGCTCGCACAGATGACAGGCAACCGTTTCTGGGAGGATGTCTATGCCAAGCACATCTACAACTACCGCAACGTCTTCGACCCCTCCGACGGATTCTTCAAGGGACGCGACGCATCGGGTAAGTTCGACGAGGACTTCAACCCCTACGAATGGGGCGGTCCGCTCGTGGAGGGCAACGCATGGCAGTGGCGCTTCGCCGTGCAGCAGGATGCCGCCGGCATGATGGACCTCATGGGTGGCGAGCAGGCCTTCGTCGACAATCTCGACGCGGTCTTTGCAGCCCCTGCCGATTCCTCGCTCGACCTTTGGGGCGGATATGGCTTCCGCATCCACGAGATCACCGAGGCGGCGGCCGGAGGTCAGGGACAGTATGCTCAGGCCAACGAACCCTGCTTCCACGTAGTACACCTCTACAGCCACGCAGGACAGCCCTGGAAGGGTCAGCCCAAGCTGCGCGACTCGCTCCAGAGACTCTTCGACTCCTCGCCCAAGGGATTCCCCGGAGATGAGGACGGAGGTGCAATGTCCGCTTGGTACATCTTCAACTGCATGGGATTCTACCCCGTCACGCCCGGTGTTGCAGAGTACACCTTCGGCAGTCCCCTCTTCAATAAAATCACCATCCACCTCGAGGACGGAAAGGAATTTGTCATCGAGGCTGCAGGCAACTCTCCCGAGAATGTCTACATCTCGTCTGTGAAACTGAATGGCAAGGACTACTCGCCCAGTTTCCTGACGCACGAGGATGTGATGAACGGCGGAAAACTCATCTTCACCATGTCGAACACCCCGGCAAAGGACAGAGGCAAGGCCCTCTCAGACAGACCCTACTCCCTGAGCCGCGACCCACAAGCGATCAAGCCTTAGTTAGAATCGAGTTAAGGTTGGTGTGTAATTAAACGCACCACAGTCCTACACATGTCGCACCACGTTGCGACGCCCGTCGCAACGTGCTGCGTTTTTTAATGCTCTTTGCATGCCCCCTTTTTGTCATTCAGAGCGAAGCGAAGAATCTCTAAGAATCTTCCACC
>CAJOLZ010000038.1 GCA_905235575.1 uncultured Bacteroidaceae bacterium
GTGCGAGCTCGGCATTGCGGTGACTCACACGGTAGAGACGTTCGCTGACAATCAGATTCTGAATGGCCTCGTAGTCTGTCATCTGCTGTGCACAGACTTCCTGTGTGGCTGTGCTCCATAGGGCCAGAGCCTTTGCCAATGTGATGATCCTTGCAATTTTCATCAGATATTCAATTTTTCTTTTAGCCGTTGCAGGTAGTTGTCGATGTTGTCGAGACCATATATGCGGAGGTCGTCGCGCACACGGCGGCAGTCAGGAGTGATAACTTCTTGGTGTGGGATGCCGTTGAAACGGAAGAATTCCTGAAGACGAGTGAAGTCTGTGTTTGTGACACAAATAGTTTCTTCGTCACTCAGCCACTCTGCAACATATTTTTTGTACTCGTCGCTGCCCTCGGTGGTACGTTCTCCGGCAATGAAGATGAGCTTGACGTCATCGCGCTTGGCAATCTCGGCACGTTTCTGTTTGCTGCTCTGGATGTCAGCACGGCAGGGCCCGCAGGACATTCCCCAGAAGTCTATAATAAGAATGCGGCCTGGATATTTGTCGCAGAGCGAGTGGAAGAGGTCGGCCATCGGCGCATCGGGCAGGGGAGTGGCAATGTCGGTCTGTGCCATCCTGTCTGTGTAGCACTGCTCGGCTTTCTCACGGAAATAGGGCTCCGAAAATGTCTCCAGATACAATGGGTATATATTGTTGAGTGTAGGAAGATTGGCCAGGTATTTCTCTTTCTCGGTTTGGGTCATGTTATCCTTCGGAAGCTCCTCATACGCGCGCCATTCGTCGAATCTGGAAAAAAACTCCTTGTAAGCGCATAATTGTACCATCAGATTGTTCTTGTCGGTTCCCATAATGTCATGCAGGACGGCGAGATAGTTGGCAAGAAGCGTGGAGTAGTTCTTGAAAGTGACTAACATTCCGCCGTCCTTTTCCAAAACCCCTTTGTACATGCCATTCTCTACCGGTTGGGCGAACTGTATGGTGTTGAGCAGGTAAGAGACATCGTTCGTGAAGAGCAACGGATTGTCGAAGTCGATGTGTTGCAGGACGGTATAGTTCTTTGCGTCGAGCACTTTCTCCCATTCTGCGCTGTCTGTGATTTCTGTGCTGTGACTGCCGTCGCTATTCTCATGATACTCCTTAAGCGAGTATGCGTAATCGCGGGCGCGTTGCATGAAAAAAGCTCCGTAGCGCACTTGCAGGTCGGCCAGTGCCAGCTGCATTTCCATTGGCGTGTAATGCTCGCGCTTGCCGATTTTCTTCAACTTGCTCAGTGCTTTCTTCAGGAGCAATTCAGCCATTTCGTTGGCTTCGTCGAAATCTGTTACGAAGTTTGAAGGCAACCAGAATACATTCTTGTATTTGTCAGCAGTGCGGAGCCATCGCTCCACGTCGCGGCTACTTCCGCTGTTGTATATGCACTCATACTTGCCGGACTTTCCCTTGCGCACAGTGATGTCGATGGTCTCGCCAGGTCGGGCGAAGAAGGGAATCGAACGAAGGTCAACATTCGACTGGTTTGGGAAGAACATTTCCTTGATAGGATAACTCGCGACTATTTTCTTGTAGAACGTACCGTCGTCTGCAATGTCTATCACCATTATATTCCCATCTTTCTCGAAGATGTCATTGTAGATACATTCCATCGATGTGAAGCCGAACTTCTCGGCATCGTAGTCCTCAATGCATCCCTTCACAGTGACGGTATCGGTCTTGAACCAGTCCTTTGGCGGTGTCCACGGATAGGCCTCGGAGAGTTCCTGTATCGTCGGGGCTGTCTTTATTTCTATGACGTTATAAAGATAAATTGCCCCAACCACTCCGATGATGGCGAGGATTACAAATAGAAAGATTTTCTTCTTCATGGCTTAATAATCTTTGTTTTTATTCGTTAAATATGCAGTTCTCATTTCTTCAGATGATAGAGTCGCTCCACGTTCTTGTGGGCGATGAGTTCCTTCTGCTCGTCGGTGAGCGACGATTGCATCAGGAATTCGTAGAAGTTCTCGGGTTGTTCGTAAGGGTAGTCCTCGGCATAGAGGATGTGGTCGGCTCCCATCAGTTCCACCATTGTGCGCAGGTTGATGTCGCTCATGATGCCACTGGGCGTGAGGTAGATGTTGCGCTTGTAATAGTAGGCGAAGTCGTGCTGCAAGCCTGTGATGTCGGGTGTCAACTGATGGTTCATGCGGTCGAGGAACATCGGTATGCCCTCTCCCCAGTGTCCACTGATGACTTTCAGTGTGGGTAGCTTGTCAAAAAGACCTGAGAGTATGAGGCGCACAGCCTGAATGCCCACGTTGTAGTGCCATCCGATGGCGGCCGACGAGAGTTCTGCACCTGTGATGGCAGAGTAGGCTGGCGACATGTATAGCTTTTCCTGAATGGTCGCGTTGACAAGAGTTGGGTGCAGATAGATGGGGACATCGAGTTCGGCAGCCTTTTCAAAGATGGGCAGGAACTGTGCCTCCTCCAACCAATGACCTTTATATTGTCCGTAGAGCAGCACGCCTACGAAACCCAATTCCTTGACACATCGCTCCAGCTCCACTGCGGCGGCTTCGGGGTCAGCCAGTGCCAATGTGGCCATTGCACGGAAGCGGTCGGGATGTTCCTTCACTCTTTCTGCCATGATGTCATTGGCCTGTCGGGCTATTTTTACAGCTTCCTCGGCCGGGACATACTCGCCAATCAGTGACGTGTAGGACAGAATTTGCATCCTGATGCCATGCTCGTTCATGTGTGGGATGCGTTGCTTTGCGAGGTCGGTGAGTTGATCTGTGAGGTTCATTCGCGAAGAAAAGAACGCCATCACCTCGCGTTGTTCCTTTGTGAGCTCTGTTTTGGGCCTCCACTTGGCGTCGGCCTCTGTCAGGCGCGGGTCGGTGAAGTGTTCTTCGATGGTAATCAAATTCTGTTTTTCTTTCATGTCCGTGTCGTTATTTGCCTTTGAATTCAGTGCTGTCAACAAGTCTGCTACGATGTAGGAACTGCCTCCCACGAATATGAGGTCGTCGGTCTGTGCCATTTCGAGTGCAACTCGATAAGCGTCGCCTACGTTTGGATAGCATTTGCCTTGCAGTCCGGCTTTCTCGGCGCGCGCAGCAAATTCGCTCACCGGCATAGCGCGTTTCACCGATGCCTGGGTGAAGAGATAGGTGGCTTTGCGTGGCAGAAGTTTCAATACAGTCGAGACATCCTTGTCACTCACCATGCCAATAATAATATATAAGGTATGGAATGTCTGTCGTTGCAGTTGGTTTGCCACATAACTGATGCCGGCAACATTGTGCCCGGTGTCACAGATCACGCGCGGTTTCTGTTGGATTGTCTGCCAGCGCCCCATCAGTCCGGTATTTGTCGTAACGTAAAGGATACCGTTGCGGATGTCTTCATCGTCGATTTTCAGTCCTTCTTTGCGCAACTCGTCAAAAGCAGCCAGCACCGTTGCCATGTTCTTTTCCTGATAATCTCCTCCTAAGTCACCGACGATTTTTCCATGGTTTCGTGTCTCGTAGAGACGTCCTCCGTCGTCTGTAGGTGCGCAGGAAATCACTTCATTCAATTCATCAGCAAAAACTATCTTTGATTTGGTTTCCAGGGCTTTGTGTGTAAACACATCCTTTACGTCCTTGTTTCCGGAAGTCTCTCCTACGACCACCGGTGTGTTGTCCTTTATGATGCCAGCCTTCTCTGTCGCAATTTGTGGCAGGGTGTTGCCCAGAAATTGTGTGTGGTCGAAGCTGATGTTGGTGATGACGGACAGCATGGGGTTGATGATGTTGGTGCAGTCCAAGCGTCCGCCAAGCCCTACTTCGATGACGGCGATATCCACTGCTTCTTCCTGAAAATACTTGAAGGCAAGCCCTGTCACCAGTTCGAAAAACGATGGAGACAACTTCTGCAGCGTGGGGCAGTCCTCTTCGACGAAGTGGATGACACGTTCCTTGGAAATCATCTCACCATTCACACGGATGCGTTCGCGGAAGTCCACGAGGTGCGGACTGGTGTAGAGTCCCACCTTGTATCCGGCGGTCTGCAGGATGGAGGCAAGCGTGTGGCTCACCGACCCTTTGCCGTTCGTACCTGCTACATGAATGGTGCGATAGCTGCGGTGGGGGTAACCGAAGTATTCGTCTATGCGGTGCGTGTTTTCCAATCCCTCTTTATATGCGCCAGCCCCGATGTTCTGGAACAGCGGGGCTGCGTTGTATAGATATTCAATCGACTCGGAATATGTCATATCCAGTGGCGTTGTGTCGTAGGTTTCATCCTATTCAAACATCTTCTTGAACTTGTTGAAGAAGGTCTCTTGTTCTTTCTTCCCAGGCTGCACGTTGCCGCTCTGGCGCAGTTTCTCGAAGAGTTCGGTCTCTTCTTTGCTGAGTTTCTGCGGAATATAGACACCGATGTTCACGATAAGGTCACCGTTGCCATACCCGTATCCGTAGTTCTGCAGTGTGGGGAGACCCTTGCCGCGCAGTCGCATGATCTTACCCGGCTGCGTGCCTGGCTCAATCTTGATGCGCACCTTTCCGTCAAGTGTAGGCACTTCGGCCTGCCCTCCCAGCGTGGCTGTGGGCACGTCCAGCAGCAGGTTGTATATCAGATTGTTGTTGTCGCGTGTCAGTTCGGGATGAGGCTCCACCTCGATGTATACCTGAATGTCACCCGGCACTCCGTTCTGCTTGCCTGCGTGGCCCTTGCCTTCTAGGTTGAGCACCATGCCATCCATCACGCCGGCCGGAATGCGAACCTCTATTACTTCCTCGCCGTTCACCACACCTTCGCCGCCACATTCGTGACATTTGTTCTTGATGATGTGTCCCGTTCCGCCGCAGTTGGGGCATGCTGCCTGCGTCTGCATACGTCCGAACATCGAGTTGATGGTGCGCACCACGTATCCCGTGCCCTTGCACTGCGGGCAGGCTTCCGTCTTGCCGTCTTCGCTGCCGCTGCCGTGGCAGTGCTGGCAGGTCACTTTCTTTCTCACCTTGAACTTCTTGGTGGTTCCGGTGAGCACCTCGTTCATGGTCACTTTCACCTTCAGTCTGAGGTCGGCACCCTGAAAGCGATGCTGGCCGCCACCTCCTGCGTTGCCGAAACCGAAGGCGCTGCCGAAGCCATGCCCACCGAAAATGTCGCCGAACATGCTGAAGATGTCGTCCATGTTCATGCTCGATGCGCCGCCGCCGAATCCGCCTGCGCCGTTCAGTCCGGCATGTCCGAACTGGTCGTAGCGCTGACGTTTCTCGGGGTCGTGCAGCACGTCGTAAGCCTCGGCGGCCTCCTTGAACTTCTCTTCGGCCTCCTTATTTCCGGGGTTGCGGTCGGGGTGATATTTGATGGCCAGTTTCTTGTAGGCGCTCTTTATCTCGGCCTCGCTGGCATTCTTGTTCACTCCCAGCACTTCATAGTAATCTCGTTTCTCCATGTCTTTCTGTCTTTAGCCCGATGGGACTTCGGGATTTATACGCCGACCACCACTTGTGCGTGGCGAATCACTTTGTCGTTCATCTTGTAACCTCTCAGGGTGCAGTCCATCACCTTGCCTTTCATTTCGTCGGTGGGTGCCGGCAATTGTGCGATGGCCTCGTGCAGGTCTACGTCGAAGTCGGCCTGTTCCGTAGCGATGGCTTCCACGCCCTGACGGCTCAGGATGTCGGTGAATTTTTTGTATATCAGTTCCACGCCTTCGGCCACGGCTGCCACGTTGTCGGCCTTCTGCATGTTTTTCAGTGCGCGTTCCATGTCGTCCAGCACGGGCAGTATGGCTGTGACGGTCTTCTCGCCGCCGTTCAGGATGAGTTCTGTCTTCTCCTTCAGTGTGCGTTTGCGATAGTTGTCGAATTCGGCAATTTTGCGCAGCAGACTGTCTTCCAGTTCTGCTATCTTTTCGTTGGCCTGCTCCAGTTTCTCCTCTGTGGTCAGTTCACGTTCCTCCTCGGCCGGCTGGTTTTCCTGCTCGGCGGTTGCCTGTGTCTCGTCGGGGGTCTGAGTCTGCTCCTCGCGAATCACTTCCTCTTCTGTCTTTCTGTCCATTTCTTCTGTCATATCTTGTATTTTTTTATTCCTTAAATATACCAAACAAAAAACATGCCAATTCGTTTTTCATGTCATTGACGAACTCCCCTTTGCGACGCAGCGTGGTCCGACGCCTGTCGCACCGTGCTGCGTTGGCTGTCGCACCGTGCTGCGACGGCGTGAAGACTGCGGTGCATTTTCCGATGCTCTTTTTCTTGTGCTTCTGCGGTTGCAAATACAAAAAGGGTTGAAGACCTCCTCGGAAGTCCTCAACCCTTTTGTGTTCAATGTGTTGGATGGGCCTCGGCATGTCGTTGCAGTGCGGGGCACACGGGGCTCATTCTCCGTAGAGTTTCTCGCGCAGCGCCAAAATGTTCTCGCTCGAGATATATTCGTCGTATTCCATCATTTTGTCGATGGTTCCGTTCGGCGTCAGCTCGATGATTCGGTTGGCCACCGTCTCGATGAATTCATGGTCGTGGCTGCTGAAGAGGATGTTGCCCTTGAAGAGTTTCAGGTTGTTGTTGAAGGCCTGTATACTCTCCAGGTCCAGATGGTTGGTGGGGGTGTCCAGTATGAGGCAGTTGGCGTTCTTGAGCTGCATCTTGGCAATCATGCAGCGCATTTTTTCGCCTCCAGAAAGCACGTTCACCTTCTTCAGCACTTCTTCGCCGCTGAAGAGCATTCGTCCCAGGAAAGCCTTGAAATACACCTCGTTGCCCTCGCCAAACTGCGACAGCCAGTCCACCAGGTTCAGCTCGCTCTGGAAGAATGCGGTGTTGTCCAGCGGCAGATAGGCCGTGGTGATGGTGATGCCCCAGTTGTAGGACCCATCCTGCGGTTCGCGGTTGCCGTTTATAATCTCGAAGAGGGCCGTCATGGCGCGTGGGTCTCGGCTCAGGAACACGGTCTTGTCGCCCTTCTCCACCGTGAAGTTCACCTTGTCGAAGAGCACCTCGCCGTCGTCGCTCACAGCCTTCAGGTCCTTCACTTCCAGTATCTGATTGCCCGGTTCGCGGTCCATGGTGAATATGATTCCGGGGTATTTGCGCGTGCTGGGACGTATTTCCTCCACGTTGAGCTTCTCCAGCATCTTCTTGCGGCTGGTGGTCTGTTTGCTCTTTGCCACGTTGGCAGAAAAACGGCGGATGAACTCTTCCAGTTCCTTGCGTTTTTCCTCGGCCTTGGCTTTCTGGTTCTGTGCTTGACGCAGTGCCAGCTGGCTGCTCTGATACCAGAAGCTGTAGTTGCCTGCGAACATGGTCACCTTGCCGAAGTCGATGTCGATGGTGTGGGTGCAGACGCAGTCGAGGAAGTGGCGGTCGTGGCTCACCACCAGTACTGTGTGCTCAAATTCGCCCAGATATTGTTCGAGCCACTGCACGGTGTCCAGGTCGAGGTCGTTCGTAGGCTCGTCGAGCAAGAGGTTGTCGGGATTGCCGAAAAGCGCCTTTGCCAGCATCACGCGCACTTTCTCTTTTCCCGAGAGTTCGCCCATGAGCATGTTGTGTTTGGCCTCCTTGATGCCCAGACCGGAGAGCAGGGCAGCGGCGTCGCTCTCGGCTGTGTATCCGCCCATCTCGGCAAACTTATCCTCCAGTTCGGCAACGCGGATGCCGTCTTCGTCTGAAAACTCGGCCTTGCTGTAAAGAGCCTCGCGTTCGCGCATCACTTCCCACATGGTGGTATGACCCATCAGCACGGTGTTGAGCACTGTCTCGCTGTCGTACTGGAAGTGGTCCTGACTGAGGACACTCAGTCTTTCGCCCGGGCCCAGTTCCACGGTACCTTTCGTCGGTTCCAGTTCGCCGCTGATGGCTTTCAGCAGTGTGGACTTGCCGGCACCGTTGGCACCTATCACGCCGTAAATGTTTCCACTGGTGAACTTCAGGTTCACATCCTTATACAATACTCGCTTGCCAAATTGTATGGCCAGGTTTGAGAGTGTTATCATCTCGAATTCACAATTTAAGATTCACAATTCATAATTCAGAGCGGCCCTTTGGTCTTGCTCTGTCGCTATCTGATTCTCAGGATGTCGCCCACGCTTGGCCTGTAGCTGGTATCAATCTTGTTCAGCTTGTAGAGGTCTTTCAGGCGGATGCCGTAAAGCTGTGCGATGTCAAACATGCTCTGGTTATGCTCCACGATGTGAATGGGATAGTGCTTGTATTCCTTGCTGGCATGTTTCTGTTTCTGCTGCAGATAGATGATGTCGCCCTGTGTCGGAGCGTAGTCGCGCGGCAGGTCGTTATACTTGTACAGCTTCTTCAGGCTCACACCCGTTGCCTTGCTTATCTCGGCCATGTTGTCGCCAATCTCGACGATGATGAAATAGTTCTTGTTGTTGTGCAACACGGTGTGAGTGGCAAAGAAACCGTCTTCGGGCAGGGGCATCGCCTGGTTGTTCTCGCGGCGCAGCTTGGCATCGTCGAACTGCATCAGGTTATACATCTCGATGAGCCGAATCAGCGTCTCCGCATAGGCGGGATTTGTGGCGTAGCCGGCGGCTTTCAGTCCGTAGGCCCAACCCTTGTAGTCGGTGATTTTCAGCTGAAAGAGTCCCTGATAGCGTCGGCCTTGCAGAAATTTGGAGTGGTCTTCGAAACTCTCGCGGGCGTTGCGGTATTTACGGAATCGCTCGTTTGGTGCATCGTCGTCGCGCAGGACGTATGGCCCGGTCCACGAGCCGCCCACCTTGATGCCGAAGTGATTGTTGGCCTCGGTCACCAGTGTGCTGCGTCCGGCACCGCTCTCCAGCAGACCCTGCGCCAGCGTGATGCTGGCCGGGATGCGATATTTCTGCATCTGTTCTATGGCCAGATTCTTGTACGTGTCGATGTATGTCCAGTAAGCCTGATTCGTGCGCTGGGCATGCGAAAGCAGGCATACCGCAAGGAGCAGAATAAAGCTGAGAAAGGTTCGGAGTCGGGTCATAATCTGCGAATTTGCCTGCAAAGGTACAACAAGTAATTGAGAACTGAAAACCAATGGTCAGAAAATGTTGGTTTCCCGTCCTGTTTCGCACTTTCTCCGACCGATGTCCTGCGAGCACCGTGGAGATTCGTCTGTCGCACCGTGGTCCGACGCCCGTCGCACTGTGGTGCGCAGCCTGTCGCAGCGTGGTACGTTTTTATCGGTTTCGGCTTGCCTTCGTAATCAGCCCGATGTCAGGCTCGGGCAGATGTCATTCGTTCGGCCGATAGCTCACGAAGGCAACGTGTCGGCTGTCGGGAGCCCACGAGTTGACATTGATGGTTCCCTGGCCACCAAAGAGGTCGATGAGTTTCTTCGGCCTACCGCCCTCGGCAGGCATCAGCCACAGTTCCACGTTCTTGTTGGCGACATGCTGGTTGGGCTCCAGGTCGCCCTTGCGATAGGTGATGTAGATTACCTTTTTGCCGTCGGGCGAAACATGCGGGAACCATGCGTTGCGCGTCTCATCGTGCGTCATCTGTGTCTGTTCCGACCCGTCGGCTCTCATGCGCCACACCTGCATCAGTCCGCTTCGCACACTGTTGAACCAGATGTGCTTGCCGTCGGGCGAGTACTCAGGTCCGTCGTCCAGGTCGTCGGCTGTCGTCAGCCGCTTCTCCTGCCCCGTCTCGGCATCCATCACATAGACGTCGCGGATGCGACCGCCCTCGCGGAAGGCGCAGTAGGCAAAGCACTTGCCGTCGGGGCTCCAGCCGTGCAGATAGCTGGGACCGCTGGGGACGATGAGCTGTGGCGCGCCGCTGCCGTCGAGCGGAATCTTGTAGATATACGAAGTATTGTCCGACTGGCTGGGCGCCGAGCTTACGGCAATGTATTTGCCGTCGTGGCTCAGGACATGGTCGTTGTTGCAGCGCGACAGATGGCCCGTGTTCACCAGCTGCACCTCGCCGCTTCCGTCGGGCGAAATCTTGTAGATCAGTCCGTTGCTGTTATACACCAGCCACTTGCCATCTCTCGTCCAGTTAGGAGCCTCGATGGTTCCACGAAACTCGCGCACCACGCGGCGCTCACCCGTCTCCACGTCGAGCACCTCCAGTACGCTGGTCTGAGCCCACGTCGGCAGAAGCTGTGCCGACAGGACCAATGCTGTTAAAAGTCTTAGCTTACCTTTCATAATTCACCGTTATTTTCCCTGCTCTTCCTGCTTGGCCGGTTTCGCAGCATCTGCTGCTATTTGTTTCTCCGATTTCATCGCCGCTTCGTTTTATGCATACAAATATACAAAATATAAACGAGCCGCCAACGCTTTTTGCTCTTCAAGACAAAAAATTTTTCGTCATTCCCTCTTGCTGGCAGCCATCGGTAGCCTGTCGCTCCATGGTCCTCCTGAAGACGCACTGTGTTGCGACGCCCGTCGCACTGTGGTGCGCAGCCTGTCGCAGCGTGGTGCGTTTTTATTGATTCCCGTTCACCTTCGTAATCAGCCCGATGTCGATGGCGTGACGTTCGAGACGAAAATCCTCCACGGAGCGATGTCCCGACACGATTTCGCCGACGGCCTCCAACGGAACGAGGTAGAGCGATTCGGGCCAGCTCGGCTCGCCGCCCACACCCAGAACGATGCTCACGGGAATACCGCGCCCGGCCGAAAAAGTGTTGTATCTCTCGACCGTTCTTTTGGGAAAGAGACCTCTCCCGATGTCCCTCCTCAGCTCCCTGCGCCATTTGCATTCCAGGGCAAAGTGCTCTTGCCCGTAGCGGAACACGAAGTCGGGATAGCTGTTGTTCTCGGGCTTCAGCGGGCCCAGATTCTTGTCGCCCTGCCATTCCTCCAGCACGAGCGGCCCGTCTTTCCCGAGGTCGAAGAGGCTGAGTACAAAGTCCTCGAACTCACGTCCTTTCAGCATGTCCTCCGGCTGCGTGATGGCTCGGATGCGGAGCTGCACGGCGGCATACGACCGCTTGAGTTGTTTGTGGATGGCGTGAATGCCCATGTCTTCGTAATACATCCGCAGCAGCATCTTGTCCTGCGCCACCGTCCATCGTTCGAGCCGATGACTCGTTTCGGCAGCGCGGGTGCAGTCCTCCCCGTCGATGAGCATGTCCACATTTTTCATCCCTGCAAGTATTGGAAACACCGAGCCGTTCTTGTCGACATAGCCGCAAACCACGTGCCGGCATAGCGTCATGACGTATTCGTTACGCAGCCGCGGTGTCTGTCCCTTGCCCGTCGGCTCGTCTCTTCGCAGCACTACGATGAGCATTCGTTTCTCGCTGAGGGCAAGCTCAATCTGCATGTTGTTCCTGTCTGTGTGGCAGTTCATTACGAAAAGGACGACGGGTATTCTGGCCACGAGAAGTGCCTTCACGACTTCCGATTCGAGTTCGGTGGAGTTGAAGCAGGCGATGCAGTCTTTCTGCGTCAGACTGTCGGTCCATCGAAAGACGTGTTTGTAGAGCTCAATCGGTGTCCGCTTTGAACATAGAAAGAGCGTTTTCTCACGCTCCATCAGCTTTCTGTTGCCTATCTGCGCAATTATCTGCATGGTCTGGTTTGTCCGAATTCTTCCGTATGCAAAGGTACAACAAGTTATTGTAATCTAAAAGCTGTTTGTCTGAAAATGTCGTTTCCGGCATTTCATCTGATGGACGGTCCGCATGGTGTTTTGTGAACACTGTGGAGATTCGTCTGTCGCACCGTGGTCCGACACCCGTCGCACTGTGGTGCGCAGCCTGTCGCAGCGTGGTGCGACAGATGGGTTTCCGCCGGTACGGTTCACTCGTAGTCAGCTTTTCGCTTGGGGTTCATGGGGAACCAACCTCGCTTGACGCGCTGGTGCTGCGAGAAGATTTCGCCGATGGCCCAGAAGGACGAGAAGGCGATTACTCCGAATAGGATGCTGAGCAGCAGACGGGCGGTGAAGAGACTGAGCACGAGGAAGAGGAGCCCTGCCGCGAGGAAGGCCCACCAGCTCTTGCGGCCGAAGTGGTACTCGGCTTTGATGACGAGGGGATGGAAGAGGCCGATGATGAGAAAGGTGGTCAGCCCAAGGAGTATTCCGCTAAAGTTCATGGATGATGTATTTTCGGGTTACGTAGACGGTCTGGAGTGTTCCGCGCAGCAGGAGGTAGCCGACGAATGCGAGCCAGAGGGCATGGTTGCCGAGGCTGGGCTGGGCGAGCTGGCGGACGGCGAAGAAAGCGGCTGCGGAGAGTGCCATGCTCTGCATCATCTGTGTGGACCATGTGAGGCCGATGAAGACGCCGTCCCACACCATGGCTGGCATGGCGAGCAGGGGGATGGCGACGGCCCAGGGCAGGAAGTGGCGGGCGGTCTGTGCCACGGATGGCTGGTCGGTGAGCAGGCGGAGGATGGCGGGGCCGCAGACGAGATAGACGGACGTGAAGAGAAGGGCGACGAGGGTGCTCTGTACGAAGAGTGCACCAACGACTGTGCGCAGCATGGGACGGTCTCCGGCTCCGGCATAGCGTCCGCTCAGCGCCTCGGCCGCGTTGGCCAGTCCGTCGGTGAAGTAGGAGTAGAAGATGAAGAACTGCATGAGGAGTGCGTTGGCCGAGAGGATGAGGTTGCCCTGCCGGCTGCCGGCAGCAGTGAAGCCGAGGGTGACGCTGACGAGGCAGAGGGTGCGCAGGAAGATGTCTCGATGGATGCGGAAGACGCGCGCGAGGGCCAGCGGTGCAGTGGCGGTGGTGGCAGTGGAGTGCATGGTTCGCGACTTGCGCCACGCCAGTATGAGTGCGGTGAGTGCGGCTGCCCATTGTGCCAGGAGTGTTCCCGTGGCGACGCCCTCGATCTTCCATCCATCGGCATCCGCAGACGAGCCAGAGGCTGAGGGCGATGTTGAGCAGGTTCTGCGCAATGGCGACGAGCATGGGCGAACGGGTGTCCTGACAGCCGATGAACCATCCGTTGAGGACGAAGAGGGCGAGCATGGGAGGGGCGCCCCAGATGCAGATGCCGAAGTAGGTGGTGACCATCTGCTGCACCTCGGCTTCGGCGGGCATCAGCCAGAGTGAGAGGGTAAGGATGAAGCGTTGTGCCAACAGAAGCAGGCAGCCGAGGAGCAGACTCAGACTGAGCGAGCGGCGCAGAATGAACTTAATCTGAAATGCATCGCCTCGGCCGTGAGCCTGCGCCACCAGACCTGTCGTGCCCATGCGCAGAAAGGCGAATATCCAGTAGCAGATGTTGAAGATGGTGGTACCGATGGCTATCGCTCCGATGTACTCGGCGCGCCCCATGTGGCCCACGATGGTGGTATCGACCAGCCCCAGCAGCGGGACGGTGATGTTTGTGACCACCGAGGGCAGCGCCAGACGTAGTATGTTGCGGTGAACTTCTCTCACAACTCACTTGATGTTCATCAGCACAATCTTGCGCTCGGAATTGAGGAGCGTCGTGACGTGATAGGTGTGGAAAGTGGGGCGCGAGGCATCGGTGCGGTTCACGGTCTCTTCGAGCGAGAAATCGGCCGCTATGCCCAGTTTGCCGTCGCTGAGCGTCTCGCGACGAACGTTCATGCCGCTGTCTATTATATAATGTATGCCGATGACGTCTTCGGCCATCTTCTCCTTTGCAAAGGACAGGATCTGGTTGGGTGTGGCATTGCGGGTGTTGCAGAAGCGTGCCATGCTGTCGGCGATGCACTCGGCGATGCAGAGGCTGTCTTGCTTTGCCAGTCCGCGGGTAAAAAAGGTGTTCAGCACGCCTCGGATGAGACTCTTCTCCTCGGGGGTGATGCGCGATTTTATGATGGCGTTGAGGGTATCGGATGCCTCCGAGGTGTAGAGCCCGTCGGGATGGTTGGCCATATAGTCCTGCATGGCTTCTACGGTGCCGATGTTGCGCGCATCGAGCCAGTCGATGGAGTCAATCATGTCGCGGCACTCGCGGGAGTGGAGCGAGTTGGGGTGGGCCTGCTGGAAGCGCAACAGGTCGATTCGCTTCTTGCTTCTGAGTACATCCTGCCATTCGTCGGCCTCGGCCAGCAGCTGTTCCATGCGTCTCCGCACGTCTGCGACATGGGGACTGTTGGGATGGTCTTGCAGGAACTGCTCGTAGAAGTCTGGGTTCATGGCTCCGGAGAGCATCTGCAGGTCGCGCGCCTCGCGCTTCTCCTCCATCTGCAGGTACCACAGATAGCCTCCTCCACCGAGAATGGCTGCCACGACGAGGAGCAAGACGAAGCGCCACAGACATCCGCGGCTCTTCTTCCGCTTTTGCGGTATGGGTGCCGAGGTCTCAGGCTTGGTTTGTACGGGCTTCTTTAGCGGATTTCCACACGTCGGACATGTGTCGAGGTCCTTTGTACAGAAGTTTCCGCAGTGGTCGCATTTCACTAGGTTGTCTGCAATTCTCGCTCCGCAGTGGGGGCAAGTTCCTGCCATGCTCGACACGGGGCGCTGGCATTCGGGACATTTTATGATGCTCATCTTTCCGTTGTGTTATGTTTGTTCTGTTGTTTCGTCTTTTGGGCCTTGCTCTATGCTGAGCCGCAGTATCCTTTTCGTCTGTTCCGTCACTTTGTAGAGGTTGCTGGAACGGTGGCCCATCAGCCAAAGTATCTCGCTGCCGTGGCAGACGACGAATTGCTTTCTGCGCTGTTCAAGGTCGAGCCCCATCTCTCGCATGAGGTCGCTCAGCAGTTTTGTTCCCTTCATTCCGAATGGTTGCATGCGGTCGCCTCGGGTAACGGGCCGCACGGTGAGGGGTTGGCTCAGCAAATCGGCATCGAAATAGGCGCAGCCCTGTTCCCATCGGTGCGGCGCTGTTACGATGTCCTGCCGGAGGATTGGGGCTTCGGAAGCGGTGTTGGAATATATCGTCAAGGTGTGTGCCCTTTTGGCGATGCGATGCGTGGAGCTGAGCCATCGTCGGCTGCTGGCTTGGGGAAGCGAGTCGAGCATTTGGCGTTCCTGGGCGCTGTTAAAACCTTTCTCCGAAATCCATTCGTGCAGAAGCCATGATGCCTCTGGAGGCAGAGGCAGCGGTAGTGTGAATCGCTCCGGAGTGATGCCATACTCTCGGAACCATCGTTCGGTTTGGAACGTAGTGGCATCGAGTGCCATGCGCAGGTAGTCGGCGGTATCTGTCAACTTTTCGTCGATGCGTGGGTTGAGGTTGCGCAGCATGGGAAGGAGGTCGAGCCGGATAATATTTCGTAGGGCTATTCGTTCTTCGTTCGAACTGTCTGTGACATAGGTCTGACGGTGTGCTGCTAGGTAGTCGAGAATCTCCTTTCGGGTAACGCAGAGCAGGGGACGGACAATATTCCCGTTTCTGACTGGCATTCCACAGAGACCGCGGATGCCTGTTCCTCGAATAAGATTTAGAAGCATTGTCTCAACCAAATCGTCTCGATGATGGGCGACTGCAATCGCCTGTGCGTTAATTTCTTCCAAGATTTCGTTAAACCAATAGTAACGGAGGTCTCGGGCCGCCATCTCGATGCTTATCTTGTGCTCCGCAGCATACCGTTGTGTGTCGAAATGTTTCACCCGGAGAGGAATCTCCATTCGTTGGCAAAGCGAACGAACGAATGCTTCGTCGCGATTGGACTCTTCTCCGCGCAGATGAAAGTTGCAGTGGAGGGCAGTCAAACGATAATGGAGTTCGTGAAGTACGAGCAGCAATGCAACCGAGTCTGGACCACCGCTCAATGCGACCAATACATGTTGACTTTTTTCGATTCCTATTTCATCGGAAGATGCCTCAATGCCGAGTGCAGTTTTCTTCTGTTGCGACTCGGCCAAGTTGACGCAAGCATCGCTTTGTTTTCGCTGCTTCATCGGTTGACTTTCGTCAATCAGCCGATGAGTTTGTATGAAGGCCGCGACCTTTGATTTCATTGTTTACATCTTGTCCAATACTCCCTGAGCCAACTGATCGCCCAGTTCGACCGCTTTCTTGAGATATTCTTGTGCTTTTGCCTTTTCGCCCTTTTCGTTGTAGCAGACGCCAATGATGCGATAGGGGTCGGCAAAGGTCGGAGCTATCTTGATGGCCTGTTCGGCATAGTGAATGGCTTCGTCTATCTGGTTGACGCGATAGTTGAGCGCAGCGCACTCGGCGTAATAAAACGGCTCGTTAGGAGAAAGACGTATGGCTCGTTCGATGTCGTTCAGCGCTGCGGGATACATTCGACATTTCACCTCGATCTGTTCTCTCTCGTAATAGAAGTTGGCCGTCAGGTTTCCGCCCGTCAGGTGTTCGTATTCGTTGAGGTCGGCTACGGCCTCGCGATTCTTTCCAGCCTGTGCAAGACTTGTGGCTCGCATCAGGATGGCTTTGGCGGCAGCAGCAGGGTAGGGCTTAGTGTAACAGTTGACGGCGCTGTCCTGCATGGCAATGATTTCGTCGATGGGTGCTTCCTGCATTTGCTTGCACTGTGCCGCATAGAGGAAGAGTTCGGGGCTGCGCATGTTGGTCTTTGTGAGAGCAAGGAAAAGGTTGCACGCCTCATCGTATCGTTTGGCCACGTAAAGACTGTGAGCCTGCTGGCTTCGGTATATTTCGAGCGGATTCACTTCGTAGGCAGTCTGAGCTTCGGATATCGATTTCTCGATATTCCAGTCCTGATAGGTGTTGTAGGAAGGACTGAGAACCAGCTCATAGATGGCTTTTGCAAGCGAGTAGTGCAGCTCATCTTTCTTCGTGTCTTCCCGTGCAAGTCCTGCCTCGTAGGCTTGTTGGGCTTTATCGTATTGCTGTGTAGCGACCAGCATCTCGGCTTTCATCACATAGCCCGTGGCATTGCTGGGATAGAGGCTAATGAAATCGTCGACGTAAGTAAGGTATTGTACAGTGTCTCGGGCTCCTGTGAGTAGGATGAAGCTGGTAGCCGCTTCTTCTCCTTCGGGTAAGCGCTTGGGTAGGGGAATGGCGCGCAGGTCGGCATTTCCTGCATCGAGTGGCGTAATATTCATGTCGGCGGCAAAACGGGCATCGATGACATAGGCATGTTCTTCACTCTTCGTCGGATTCTGCACGATTCCTATCAACTGGCCTGCATCGTTAAGTACGGCGCTGCTTATCTGTCGCTCGCTCAGAGCACTTGCAAGGGTATAATAATTATAGGTATCACGAAATGTCTGTATGTCCGTGATGGCGCTTTCTGTGGAAATGGCTTTTTTGTCGGCTTTTGCGTTTGGAAGCACATAGACCGTAGAGCCAGAGTGTGTGTTGTCCTGTGCCAGTTCCAGAGGAGTGAGTTTGTCTTTCCCCGGCTCGATACATATTTTGGCGATGTTATACATGCTGCTGGCTCCGCAGATATATTTCACAGCGTATTCTGTACCCTTATTGTCGAAGACCGATACTTTTGTGGCTCCTTTCAGCAGGTCGAATTCCGTGACGATATCTCCAGTTTCGTTCAGTATGACACCTTGTCCTTCGTGCAGGTTGCCGTCAGCATCCTGAGCCACGATACTCACTTGAGCCAGTCGGGCCTTGGTTACGAATTTGGGCTCTTTACTTTGTATGTTTATTACGAAAGAGAATAATAATAGAAGGCAGAGTGCTTTTTTCATTCTTTCAGCAGTTGTTTAGCGTTTTCGATTGCTGCGTTTGTTACGTTGTTCCCGCTCAACATGTGAGCAATCTCCATGATGCGTTCGTCTTTTCTGAGTTCCTTGATGCGGCTTATGGTGCGTATTTCAGAGTCTTCCTTATAAACGCAATAATGCCATTTGCCGCTGGCAGCAATCTGAGGCAGGTGTGTGATGGCTATCACTTGGCGTTTCTTAGGTTCTCCCATCTTTCTCATGATGTTCGCCATGGCCTCGGCAATGCGTCCGCTCACACCGGTATCTATCTCATCGAAAATGATGGTGGGCAGCTGTGTGTGGGTGCTTGTCATGGCTTTCAGAGCAAGCATCAGGCGTGCTGTCTCGCCACCGCTTGCGACTTCCGACACGGGGCGCAGTGTGGCATTCTTGTTCGCAGCAAAGAGGAATGTCACACGGTCGGCACCGGAGAATGTAGGTGATGTGGTTGGAGACAGTTCAATACGGAATTGTGCATTGGGGATGCCTAAGTCGAGGAGCATTCCTGTAATGCTCTGCTCCACGTTCCCTATAGCTTCTTCGCGTGTCTTGCGCAGTCGTTCGATGTGCTTCTCCAGTACGACAAGTGCTTCGGCTTTCTCTTTTTTCAGCGTAGCGATTGTTTCGTCAGCATTCGTGATAAGCTGGAGTTTTGCTTCCAAATCTTGCATCAGTGAGATGAGCTCATTGCCGTTCTGTACGTTGTGTTTCTTTTCCAGCGTGTAGAATTTGTCGAGGCGGGCATTGACTTCTTCCAACCGCTGCGGATTGTATTCGATGTTCTCAGCGGCCGTTGCTATTTCCGATGCGATATCCTTTAGGTCGATGTATATTGAATCAAGCCTTTCAGCCAGTTCGTCGGCTTGTGGAAAGACTTTCGATATGCTGTTTATCGTTTGCTGAGACTGTCTGCATAATTTGATGATGCCTTCTGTCTCTTCGTTGCCATTGCAGAGCGTGTCTGCCTGATACAGAGCCGACTTGATGTCTTCGGCGTGTGTCAGGCTGTTCCGCTCCTCCTCCAGTTCCTGTTCTTCGTTTTCAGTTGGTGACAATTCTTGCAATTGCTGCAATTGAAAAGTCAGATAGTCTTCCTCTTCTCTGCACTTTTCTGCCGTTTCAATTGCTTCGGCCAATCGTTTCTCCACCTCCTTGTAGCGTGTATAATGCTTCTGATATTCTGCCAGCACATTATGGTTCCCAGCCATGATGTCGAGCACATCGAGCTGAAAGTTCTCGTTGCTGAGCAGCAGGTTTTGGTGTTGCGAATGTATGTCGATAAGATGCAGGCCGAGTTCTTTCAACTGGCTTAGCGTGGCAGGCGAGTCGTTGATATATGCACGGCTCTTCCCTGTGGCTGTCAGTTCGCGTCGTATGGTACAGGTGGAGGTTTCGTAGTCAAAGTCGTTCTCCTCGAAGAAAGGTTGAAGTCCGTATCCTTCAATGTCAAATTCGGCTTCTATGGTGCATTTTGCAGCTCCCTCCTGAATGCTTTGACTGTCAGCTCTCTGTCCCGTGAGCAGGGCTATGGCACCCAGCAGAATAGATTTACCTGCACCTGTCTCACCGGTGATTACCGAGAAACCGTCCTGCAAGTCTAAGTCAAGCTCTTCAATCAGCGCATAGTTCCGGATGTAGAGATGACGCAGCATGTGGCTTATTTTTTAATTTTCTGCCAGGCTTCGTTTTGCGAGGCGTCTATGTCAAACAGAATATCGTAGGCCCGTTCTTTCTGCTCTTTCGTGGCTTTTGTTGAGAATATGTTCACCAGTTCGTCACGTTTGTATTCGGTGAAGAGCTGTGGCACTTGACTCATCGTCTTGGCATGTGAGGCTCTCTCAAGCAATTCCAAAGCTTCCATGATGGCAGCACGGGCTTCTTCGGGATTTTCACTCATCTGGTCGAGTCCTTTGCGATGATAGGTATATCGCAGTTGTCGCATAGACTCCATCGAACCGTCTATGTAGTCGTTGAGCAGACCGAAACGATTTTTGCTGTCGTCAAAGGCTTTCCATCCGGGTGCTCCCAGATTTTGACCTACGTTGACGATATCCTCGGCCATGTTGAACATCTCGGTGCCACCGAGTGGCGACATCGTGTCGAAGTCCATGCCGATGATCATGTATGCATAGTAGGCGAGCAGTGCAACCAGATTGTTATCGATGTTTGTCGGGTTGAATTCCAATTGGTCTGCTTCGCGGAATTCAAAGTTGAACTGTGCGTCGCGTACGGCATACGAGGTCGTCATGTAGTTGCTGTTGAACACCGGCCGGGTGGCTGTCAGCAGCAGCGAGCACGTGAAAGAGTTGTCCGTGGCGCTGTAAGTATTTACAGTGAGGAGGAAGGTGCATTGTATCTTCTCGTTCTCACGGAACTTAATTTCGGTCCACGCGTGCTCGTTCAGGAAGTCAGTCATCTTCCTCTCTAGTGCTTCAAACACTTCGCCTCTTGTGTCCGACACCTGCGAGCGGTTGATGGTGACCTTAGCCTTCAGTTCCTGTGCACTCGTGGTGAAGATACAGGCTGTGATAAATAGAATTAACAAAAAGAATCTATTCTTTGGCATTCAGTTCGTTGACTAATCGGTTAATTATATCTTTTGCGACTTCTTCCTTTGCTTTCAGAGGGAAAGGAACGGTTCCTTTCTGGTCGATGATTGACACCTTGTTGGTGTCGTGACGGAAGCCGGCTCCCTGGTCGTTCAGGCTGTTGAGGACGATGAAGTCCAGATTCTTTTTCTGCAGTTTCTCTTGAGCGTGTTTCTGCTCGTCTGTGGTTTCGAGGGCGAATCCCACCAGCACTTGCTCTTTCTTCTTCATCGCTCCCAGAGCCTTAGCAATGTCCTGCGTAGGGTTGAGCGTCAGTGTCAGCTGGTCGCCCTTGCGTTTGATCTTCTCGTCAGCCACGGCAGATGGCGTGAAGTCGGCTACGGCAGCGCACAGGATGGCAGCATCGACGTTGGGGAAACGCACTGTTGCTGCTTCATACATCTCGCGTGCGCTTTCTATATCGGTACGCTGTATGGCGCTGTTGTGTGTCTTCAGTGATACGGGACCGCACACCAGTTCCACTTCGGCTCCTCGCAGGGCGCATTCCTCAGCAAGGGCAAACCCCATCTTTCCCGAGCTGTAGTTTCCGATGAAGCGTACAGGGTCTATTTTCTCGTAGGTCGGTCCGGCGGTTATCAGTATCTTCTTCCCTTTTAGGTCTTGAGTGCTGTTGAAGAAGCGGTCCAACGCGTCGGCAATTACCTCGGGCTCCTCCATGCGTCCCTTGCCTTCGAGGGTGCTGGCCAGGAAGCCTGTTCTGGGTTCTATGATGTGGTTGCCCCGTGCTGCCAGTGTCTGCAGATTCTCCTGTGTCGACGGATGGGCATACATGTCGAGGTCCATCGCAGGTGCCACAAACACGGGTGCTTTCATGCTCAGGTAGGTTGTCACCAGCATGTTGTCGGCTATCCCGTGCGCCATCTTGCCGATGGTGCTGGCTGTGGCAGGGGCTATGACCATGGCGTCCGCCCATTGTCCCAGGCTTACGTGCGAATGCCACGATCCGTCGCGGCGGTCGAAAAATTCGCTTACTACGGGCTTCTGGGTGAGTGTACTCAGTGTGAGTGGGGTGATGAACTCTTTTCCTGCAGGAGTAATCACCACCTGCACCTCGGCTCCGCGTTTGATGAGCGAGCGGATGAGGATGCACGACTTGTAGGCGGCTATGCTGCCCGTGATGCCCAATACGATATGTTTACCTTCCAGCATATTTCAGTCGCAGACGTGTCAGTGTCTGTTTGGTGTTTAGGGTGAAGTTGCCTTGCATCATCCAGCCATAGTAGCCGGGGTCGCGCTGCAGCACATTCTTCAGCAGTTGCCCGTTGTATTTTCCGAAGTTTACAACCTCTTCGTCTTTCTCGTTGTAGACGAATCTTCCGGACAGGTCCACGTTGCGCTGCATGGTCGAGAAGTCAGAGAGGAAGTCCACGTCGTTCTTCAGTTCGTCGCCGTACATGTCCAGCTGGGCTTGCAGCACTTCGTAGGTGGCACGTGTGTCGGCCAGTGCGCTGTGAGCGTTCTCCAGTTGCTTGCCGCAGTAGTATTTGTAGGCAGCCACCAGTGTGCGGCGTTCCATCTTGTGATAGATGTTCTGCACGTCCACCATGCGGCAGCGACTGAAGTCCATGTCCACGCCTGCCCGCAGGAACTCCTCGGCCAGCACGGGGATGTCGAACTTGTTGCTGTTGAATCCGGCCAGGTCACATCCCTCGAGCGTCTTGGCCAGCGTGGCTGCAATCTGCTTGAAGGTGGGGCAGTCCTTGACGTCCTCATCGCTGATGCCGTTCACCTGTGTCGCTGTTTCCGATATGTGACGTTCGGGATTCAGTCTCATCGCCTTGGCCTCCTCGTTGCCGTTCGGTTCCACTTTCAAGTAGCACAGCTCGATGATGCGGTCTGTGGCGATGTCGAGTCCGGTGGTTTCGAGGTCAAAGAAGACGATGGGTTTCTTCAGGTTGAGTTTCATGACCGAAGCAGGTTATTCCGTTTAATCCTCCACGCGCATGGGCATCACCAGCATGATGATTTCGTCGTCGCTGTTCTGTTCGGCTGGGTGAATCACGCCCGGGCGGCTCGGGTCGGCCACCTCTATTGTTACGTTCTCATCTTCCAGTATGCTGGTGATTTCGATGAGGAACTGACAGCTGAAGCCGATGCTGATGGGAGTGTTGTTATAGTCGCACACCAGGAACTCCTCGGCGCTCGTGGCATAGTCGGTGTCCTTACCGGTCAGTCGCAGTGCATTGTTGTTCAGTTCCAGCTTCACCAGTCCGCTGCTCTTGCTGCAGAACACGCTCACGCGCTTCAGGGCGCTGGCCAGAGCCTGACGGTCCACCGTGGCTGTGTACGGGTTGTTCTCGGGAATCACGGCGTTGTAGTTGGGGTAGCGTCCCTCGATGAGACGGAAGTGCATCGTGATGTCGGAGTTTCTGATGCAGGCCTTGTCGGCATCGAACTGAATCTCCACGTCCTCGTCGTCCTTTGTGAGTACGGAGCGCAGGATGGCAGCCACCTTCTTCGGGATGATGAAGCCAGCCGTAATGCCGCTCTTCACCGTGCGGTTTATGTTGCGCACCAGCTTGCGTCCGTCGGTGCTGGCAAATACAATCTGCTCGGGCTGCACGTCGAAGTAGATACCGTTCATCACCAGGCGAATCTCGTCGTTTGCCGTTGCGAAGAGGCAGCGTGTGATGCCGTTCAGCAGCACCTCGGCAGGCAGACGCAGCACGGCACCCTCTTCGCTCACCGTCTTGGGGGTGGGGTAGGGCGCAGCGTCCTGTGCCATCACGCTGAACGTACCGTTGTTGTGTGTGCCCTCCATCTTGTGATCCTCGGGGTTATAGCTGATGGTCAGCGGCTGTTCCGCCAATTCTTTGATGGAGTCTATGATGGTCTTTGCCGGCAGGCAGAAACTGGCATTCTCGCTCTGTTCGATGGTTGGCACCGAGGTGATGAAATACTTCTCGCTGTCCGAGGCCGTGATAGTCACGTAGCCGTCCTTCACATCAAGCAGGAAACAATCGAGGATGGGCATGGAGTTTTTGCTGCTCAGCACTTTGGAGGCAGCGATGAGGCGGCTGTAGAAAGCCGAACTGGATACCTTGAATTTCATATATGTCTGTTTTGGTTAATTCTATCAGCAAATGTAGACATTTTCCACGATACAGCAAAATAAATGCCGTTAAAAAGCCGCTCATCCAAAAAAAAAGCGTATCTTCGCAGTCGGTAATCAACACAAAACACAGAACACGAAACTCATAAATTCATAAACACAAAAATCCAGGAACAAAAATGGAAATAACAGGTAAAATCATACAAGTCTTGCCTCCGCGCACGGGTACCTCGGCTCGCACGGGCAGCGAGTGGGTCTGCGGACAATATGTGCTCGAAACCATGGAGCAATACCCCAAGAAGATATTCTTCGAGGTCTTCGGCTCAGAGCGCATACAGCAGTTCAACATACAGGTGGGCGAATCCCTCACCGTCTCGTTCGACATCGAATCGAGAGAGTATAACGGCCGCTGGTTCACCTCGATACGCGCCTTCAAGGTAGATCGCTCCGGTGCGCAGCCCGCCCCGCTTGGCGAAACACTCGCCGAGCCCATCGTGCCCCCCTTCGAGCCCTCGGGCGAGAGCGACGGCACCGACCTTCCCTTCTGACCACCATCACACACACATCCGCGGACCGAAATAAGTCCGTGGCCCCACTCTTCCTCCGAAACGTAATTCAGAGGAAGAGTCTTTGTGTGCCCACACGAAGCGCACAACCCCGTGCCGAATTAGTAAGCGCACCTCAAAAGTGCACTAAAAATCGCACCACGTTGCGACGCATGTCGCAGCACGGTGCGCAGGCTGTCGCAACACGGTGCGACACGTGTAGCACTGCGGTGCGTTTTTGTGCTCTTTGGAGAAGGACGTAAAACGATGTCGTGAACTTCCAGCAGACTTTTACTTGCTCAGAGGCTCACCAAAGGCAACACGCTCTTCCTCGGCAGTTCGCTTGATGATGTCGTACTTTTCCCATAGTGCCGAGTCGTAGCCGGCATTTTCTATTACATCGATAATGTTATCCCCCACAAGACCAGAGGATTCACTCAACAGGCTATCCTGGACATTGAACATCAGGACTCTGTATTGCAACAGTTCGTTTCCTCCCTCAATGGCAAGGTTGTTTACTGCAGGATAGCCGTTGGTATAGTCGTAGTTCATGTGGAACTTGATAGCATTCGGGTTGCGCTGAAAATTATACAACATATAGGCATTGTCCACATTTCCCTCGAAGCGCAACAGCCGAAGTGTCTTGGCATCCACGTATGCGGTACCAATGATGTGACGTCTTTCCTCCAGATACCTTGTATGCCATTCTGCACGGTCTACGTCTTTCCATTTGAAGTCGATACGATACAACTTCTCGTCCTCATTACCGAAGAGTATATCTAAACTTATGTCATAGTACTTTTTGGCCATCGAAAGGCTGTAAAGCGGCTTGATGGCGGCTTCCCAATAGTCACTCCCAAAGCAGCTTGGCCCCATCTCAGTCATTTTCTGTATATTGGTGAAATTGAGCCCCATCCTGCTTGAATCACCCTTCGAATTCATTCCGTATATGCCACTTAATGTCTCCTCTTCACGAAGGTTTGACGCTGAGAGTGCAGCCATGAAACATTCTATCAGGTTGCTGTCCCACTTATCTTTCATCCATGTACGCATGAAATAGCCCTGTTTCTCAGCCTTGTGCTTCGAGAAGCCCTTCTTCATGTTGTTTATCACCCGCTTTACGACATCCCATTTGTCCACAGATACAACCACCACTTCTTTCAAGTCCCGCGCGAAGGGCTTCAGCTTAACGATTCGAGGCACGTCAGTAGCTTTCAGCTTCAACTTCTCATATCCCACATAACTGAAAGTCAGGACATCTTGGTTTTCCGCAGAAAGGCTGAAGTCTCCCTCGGCATTGGTCAGCGTTCCACGACCTGCAACCACATAAATACTGGCAAAGGGCAAAGGCATTCCCGTTTCGGCATCCCTGACCTGACCTTGCAGCGTCAAATCCTGTGCCACAAGCGGAGGCAAGCAGACAAGCAAAAGTAGAATAGAAAACAGAGTGTGACGCATTTTATAGGAAATTTAGTTTACAAAGATACATCTTCCCATTGATTTGTCCAAAGAGAAACTTAAAAATCTCACCTTACTTTGCTATTCTTAATCCCGAATCGGTCATTGGGTTTTATGTCAGAGTGATATATGTTTCGAGCAGATTGTTGACAGCGTCTTCGATGGCGTAGCGGGCTACGGTGAGGAGACCGTTATGGCATAAAAAGACTTCTCATGCTAGAGGAAAAGCACCTTTGTCGACCTAATGACCGATTCGGGTTAATATTAAGCCCGAATTGGTCATAACCGATTCGGGATAGAAACGCACCGTGCTGCGACGGGCGTCGCAGCACGGTGCGGAGGCTGTCGCAGCACAGTGCGACAGCCGTTGATGCACAGTGTGTTTAGTCAGGCTCTCTTTCCGTAACAATCTCCTCCCTCACACTCCGTTCTTTTACGCCGGCGGAGCTGCTGTTGAGGATGATGTTCACGATGCTTACTGCGTCGGTGATGGTGATGCTACCATTTCCGTCAACATCTGCAGCAGCTACATTGAACGTGCCCTGCGTTGTGTTCAGGATGTAGTTCACAACTGCTACTGCATCGGTGATGGTCACCTTGCCGTCACCGTTCGCGTCGCCCAAGACGAAATCAGGTTTGCGTGAGAAGTAGCCGGGATTAGACGTACCGCCGTCGATGCGGGCGTAGGCTTTGTCGATGTGGTTGCCGTTATAGGTCGTGCCTTGGCCGCCCACGAGTTTGGCGCAATCCATGAACATAATGAAGGACACTGTAATATTGTTCGTACTCCAATCGTCGCCCGCATAGATGGTCCGCAGGTTGATGCAACCATAGAACATTTGGCTCATATCCGTTACTTTCTCCGTGTTGAAGTT
>CAJOLZ010000039.1 GCA_905235575.1 uncultured Bacteroidaceae bacterium
CTGTTCATTTGGGTTATATGTGCTGCGTTTCTTTCCATGACTGTTATTGCTTTGTTCTTCGCAAAGTTAGGGATATTCTGCGAATCGTGCAAGAGATTGAAGGATTTTTTTTGATGTTTTTTAATAATTAGTCCTCGGTGAGATTCTTCGCTTCTTAGAGATTCATCGGCCCGTTGGGCACTCTGAATGACACGCGTGTTTTATAGTAAGCCATACATATTCCGTCATTTTCCCTTTTTTGTCATTCAGAGCGAAGCGAAGAATCTCTAAGATGCGAGCGTCCTCGGTGAGATTCGTGACTTCGTCTTCCTCTGTCACGACTCGGCCATTCAAACAAGTTTGATGGCGCTCGCTGCTCCATCGGTTCGGCCCGTTGGGCACTCTGCGCTCTGAATGACAAAGGGGGAAAAAACGCACTGTGCTTCGACACGTGTCGCACCACGCTGCGCAGGCTGTCGCAACACGGTGCGACATGTGTAGGACTGTGGTGCGTAATTTCTCGTTGTCAAGGTCAATAAAAAAGCCCTCGCGGTTGTTCCGTGAGGGCTTTGTGTGGATGAGGCAGGGGAGCGTTACTCGGCTCCGCCACCCAGCGCCTGATAGAGCGTGATGACGTCGGCGATGATGTTGAACGTGTTGGTGGTCTGGCTCATCTGTGCGTTGAGCAGTCCGCTCTGTGCCGTCAATACGTTCAGGTAGTTGTTGTTGCTCTGGCGGTAGAGCTTCTCGTTGGCGTCCACTGCGTCGGTATAGCTTTTCACCTGATTTTCGAGCAGCTGTCGTTTTCCGTTGTCGCTGTTCAGCTGGGCGATGGCGTTGTTCACTTCGATGCCGGCGTCGAGCAGTGTCTGCTGGAAGCCGATGGTTGCTACGTCGAGCTCGGCCTGGCTGTTCTTGTATGCGGCACGTATGCGTCCGTTCTGGAAGATGGGTTGCGTGAGTGATGCCACTGCGGCAAAGATGAATCCGCCGGGGTTTACGATTCCTGCGCCGGAGATGCTGTTGGCGAACTGTCCGTTGGCGCTCAGCGTGATGTTGGGGTAGAAGGCTGCCTTGGCTATGTTCTTGTTGTAGAATGCACTGGCCAGTGCGAGCTCGGCCTGATGTACGTCGGGACGACGGCTGAGCAGTCCGATGGGCAAACCGGTGGTTAGGTTGGCCGGAATCTGGAAGGTGTCAATCGAATTGCGCGAGATGTGGCCCGGGGTCTGACCGAGGATGGAGCACAGTGCGTTCTCCACCTGCCGTATGTTGTTCTGCAGTTCGATTGTGCTGGTGCAGATGGCCCAGTAGTTGGCCTCGGTGCTTGCCACGGCGGCCTTGTTGGCCTGACCTGCCTCCATGAGGAGTTTGGTCATGTCCACCGTCTTTTTCCACTTCTCGGTGGTCTCCTGTGCGATGGCCAGTTGCTTGTCGAGCATGGCGAGGGTGTAGTAGAGGTTGGCTACGTTGGCCACGAGTGCGGTCTGTATGGCTTGTCGTACTGACTGCATGTTCTCCACTGCTACCTCGCGTCCTTTCTTGGTGTTACGCAGGGTTCCGAAGGCATCTATCTGCCAGTTGAGCGAGATGGGGAAGGAGTAGGTCTTGGTGGCTCCGTTGCCCATCATGTTCTCGTATTTCTCGCGGTTGTAGGGGTCTACGGTGCCCATGATGGTTCCGCTGGGCGCAAATGCGAGACTGGGGAAGAAGGCGAGCTTGGCTGCTTTCAGGTTGTTCTGGGCTTCCTGTATGCGCAGGTCGGCCTGTCGCATGCTGGTGTTCTGGGCCAGTGCCTGCTCGATGAGTTGCTGCAGCGTTGGGTCTGTGAATATCTGGCGCCACTGTATGTCGCCCAGTCCCTGCTCGCCGCCGCTCTGTGCATCGCCATAGATGCCGTCGGCGCTTATCTCTGCCGGACGTTCGTAGTTCTTGTATATCCCGCAACTGCTCAGCGTGGCTGCGGTGATGAGTGTGAGGAATAATTTCGTAGTTCTCATGAAACTTTCTACTTTATTGCTTTATACTTATCAGGCATTGGTCTCGGTTTCGGCCTCGGCTTTCTGTGCCTTTGAACGCTCGAGCTCCTTGAGGAACTGCTGGTCGACCTCTTCCTTCATGGCCGGACGTATCTTCTCCTGAACGAACTCGAAGAAGACGAAGAAGGCCGGTACTGTGAAGAGGATGGCGATGGTTCCGAAAATCATACCGCCTACGACACCCACGGCGATGGTGCGGTTTCCGTTGGCACCGGCACCGGTGGAGAACAGCAGCGGCATCATACCGAGCACGGCTGTGAGGACGGTCATCAGAATGGGGCGCAGACGAGCCTCGGCGGCTGCGTAGGCGGCCTCGATGATGCCCATGCCCTTGCGGCGGCGCTCCAGTGCGAACTCCGTAATCAGAATGGCGGTCTTGGCCAACAAACCGATGAGCATGATGACACCTGTCTGCAGATAGATGTTGTTCTCAATCAAGCCGATGGGCGGGAATACGAGATATACTTTGTTCCACAGCCATGCAAAGGCGAAGGAGCCCAGCAGACCTGCCGGCACAGAAAGGATGACTGCGAAGGGAATCATGAAGCTCTCGTAGAGACAGCTCAGGATGAGGAAGATGAGCGCAACGCAGACGGCGTAGATGAGAATGGTCTGGTTGGAACCCATCTGCTCGAATTCCTCGCGCGAAATGCTTCCGTACTCGTAGGAGATGTGGTCGGGCAGGGTCTGCTCCTTCACTTGGTCTACGGCTTTCATCACGTCGGTAGAGGTGTAGCCGGGAGACGGAGAAGCCATGATGGCAATCTCGGAGAAGAGGTTGAAACGGCCGTCGCTCTCGGGACCGAGTATGGGGGTGAGCTTGGCGAATTGCGAGATGGGAGCCATGTTGGCACCACTGCGGACATACATGTTCGAGAGGTTGCTCTCGGAAGTACGATAGCGTGGGTCGCTCTGAAGCATCACACGGTAGACCTTACCAAACTGGTTGAAGTTCGACACATAGCTACCACCGCAATAGCTGCCCAGTGCCGAGAGTACGGCTGCAGGCGAAACTCCGGCGCGCTTGCATTGAGCTGCATCAATCTCCACTTGATATTGTGGATAATTGCGAGCATAGCTTGTCATGGCCATCTGCACCTCGGGGCGCTGGTTCAGTGCACCCAGGAACTGTTGTGTCAGCGCAAGGAACTCGCCCTTGTCGCCGTCGGACTTATCCTGAAGATGAAGGTCGACGTTCGAACCCATACCGTAGCCGGGAATCATACCTGGCTCAAAGACGAAGATCTGTGCTTCGGGTATTGACTGGGCAAACTCGGTCATTAACATGTATTTCTTGATGCTGGAGGTGTGCGCATAGCCTGAGCCGGGAATCCAGTTGCCGGAACGCTTGCTCCAATGTTTCAGACGCAGGATAATCATACCGTTTGCAGCGCCTTGTCCGCTCATCAGACCATATCCAGCCACGCGGCTTATGTCGGCGATGTCGCTGTCGTTGACCAGGATATTTCCCACCTTGTCGAGCACTTTTTCGGTAACGCCGAGGTTGGAACCCGGTGCGCAAGTGATGTTAACCATCAGCACACCCTGGTCTTCCTGAGGCACAAGGCCCTTGGGCAGGCTTTTCATTGAAAGGTACAAAAGGACAAAGGCTATGATAACACTGCACCATGCAACCCAGCGATGATTTATGACACCATGCAGGAAACGGGTATATTTGCGCATGACAGCACCGAACGATGCGTTGTAGGCAGCGCGGACACGTCCGTTGAAGCTCTTTGCGCTCTTGCTGTTATCGCTCGGACGCATCAGCATGGCACAGAGAGCCGGGCAGACCACCAATGCGCTGACGCAAGAGATACCGACAGCGGTGGCCATCGTAACACCGAACTGCGTATAGAACATTCCGGACGTTCCGCTCATCATCGTCACAGGGATGAAGACGGCCATGAAGACAAAGGTACACGAGAGTACGGCCATCGTCACGTCGCTCATGGCGTCCTTCGTGGCCTGATACGAGCTCTTGTAGCCCGAGTCGAACTTCGCCTGCACTGCCTCCACAACCACGATGGCATCGTCCACCACTGTTCCGATGGCAAGCACAAGCGCAAACAATGTCAGCAAGTTAAGTGTGAAGCCTGCCACTTGAAGTGCGGCGAAGGTTCCAATCAGCGAAATAACGATAGACAAGGCAGGGATGAATGTTGCCCTGAAGTCCTGCAAGAAGAAATAAACCACCAGAATCACCAACAGGATGGCAACGACGAGCGTCTCCTCGACATTTGCAATAGATTCCAGCAAGAAGTCGTTCGAAGACATCATAGTCACGAAGCGCAGGCCCTTTGGCAAGTCTTTCTCCAGTTCCTTCAGCTTGTTCGTCATGCGGTCGTTCGTGTCCTTGGCGTTAGCTCCGGCAAGCTGGAACGATAGGAACTGCACAGAAGGTCTGCCATTCACCTGTCCGCTGTAACCATAGTCAGCCTGACCCAACTCGACATCGGCTACGTCCTTCAGACGCAGTACGGTGCCGTCGGGATTTGCCAGAATGACGATGTTCTCAAATTCGTCCACCGTCTTCAGACGACCCGTGTACTTCATCACGTATTCGTAGAGATTGTCCACGTTGACGCCGTGGCCTCCCTCGATGGGCTTCTCACCCAGTTTACCTGCAGCAGCTTCCAAGTTTTGTTCAGCCAGACATGCTGTAATGTCCGACGGCACCAGGTGGTACTGAGCCATCACCTCGGGTTTCATCCAGACACGCAGTGCGTAGCTGGCACCCAGAAGCATCACGTCGCCCACACCCTGAATACGCTTCAGCTGCGGAATCACGTTGATGTTCATGTAGTTCGACATGAAGTTCGCGTCGTATTCCGGCACGTCGCTCACCAAGGCGTCGATTTGCAGGAACGATGTCTGGCGCTTCATCGTAGTCACACCAATCATCGTAACCTCTTGCGGCAGCAGACCCTGAGCCATCGAGACACGGTTCTGCACGTTCACGGCAGCCATGTCGGGGTTCGTACCCTGCTTGAAATATACCGTAATCGAAGCCGAGCCAGAGTTGGTAGATGTGGAAGTCATGTAAATCATGTTCTCCACACCGTTTATCGTCTCCTCCAACGGCTGAATCACAGCCTTAGTCACAGCTTCGGCACTGGCACCGGGGTAGCTGGCACTCACCATCACCGTAGGCGGAGCGATATTTGGGAACTGCTCCACAGGCAAGTTGAAATACGAAATTAAGCCCAGAAGCAAGATGACGATGGCAATCGACATGGCCATCACCGGGCGTTTTATGAAAATGTTACCTTTCATCTCAATACTTCAAAATGTTGACCTCAGGTCAATTATGAATTATGAATTTAGAATCATGAATTGATGAAACTCATCTCACCTTCTGTCCCTCTCTGATCATGTTGGCACCCTCGGCAACAATCTCGTCGCCTTCGTTGATGCCCTCCGTCACGATGAAGTCCTTGCCGTTGTTCTGTGGCAGGATAGAAACATTCTGGCTCTTGGCCACGCCTTCGCCGTCCACGACAAAGACGCGATACTTGTCCTGCGTCTGCACGGCTGCGGTTGCCGGAATCAGCAATACATCCTTATATTCCACAGGCAGTACGACATTGCCTGACGAACCCGAGTGCAGCAGATGGTTGGGGTTCTTGAAGACAGACCTCAGTTGGATGCTGCCCGTCGTGCGGTCCACGACGCCGCTGGCACTCTCCACGCGGCCCTTTAGTTCATACTCGCTGCCGTCAATCAGTTGCAGTGCAACCTCAGGCATATTTTCGATAGCCTTTTCGATGCTGCCATTCTCGCGCACCATCTTCAGTACGGCTGCCTCGTTCATGCTGAAATAGACATACATCTCGCTGTTGTCCGAGACCGTAGTCAGCGGCTGGGGCATGGCGCTGCTCACCAGTGCGCCCTGACGATAGGGGAGTGTGCCCACGATGCCGTCGGCCGGGCTCTTCACCACCGTGTACGAAAGCGAGTTGCGCGCATTCACCACCTGAGCTTTTGCCTGAGCCACCTGAGCGCGGGCGCTCAGCAGTGTGTTCTGTGTAGTCTGAAGGTCGAAGTCGCTGATGACATCCTCGTCACGCAGTTTCTTGCGGCTCTCATAGTTCAGTGCAGCTGTGGCCTCCTGAGCCTGAGCAGCCTCCAGTGCAGCCTCTGCCGTGTTCAGTGCAGCCTGGAAAGGAACCTGGTCGATGATGAAGAGTGTCTGTCCTTTCTTCACCACTTGTCCCTCTGTAACGCAGAGCTTCTGCAGCGTACCGCCCACCTGAGGGTACACGTCGATGTCCTGACGACCACGGATGGTTGCGCTCGCTTTCGTCTGCAGTATCACGTCCGATTTCTGCACTTTCACAATCTGATAATTAGCGATGGGAGCGCCTCCCGGCTGTTGTTGCTTTCCACCGCAGGAACACAGCGCGATGGTCGCAATTGCAACTGCACCGGCCATCGCATTAAAACTAAATCTCTTCATATACGGTAATTAAAATTTTAATATCCTTTTTTGCTGATTAGGCTCTTTTGAAATTAAATTTTCAAATTCGGCTGCAAAGGTACAAAAAATCTCGAAAAAAAACATGATAATGAATTGCCTAAACCAATTCTTAATTGTTCCGTTGGTCGAATTTTAATCTTTTTTAACCCGAATTGTTCATTGGGGATTAATTTCGAAAAAAGAAACGCACCGCATTGCGACAGGTATCACAACACGGTGCGTCATTTGTTTCTCCACGGTCCGCAGGCTGTCGCAGCGTGGTGCGTCGTTTGTCGCACTGTGTACAGTCTGTTTCCTCAGTGGATTCGGTTCTCGATGTATTCAGTCAGTTCGTCTTTCCGTTGTATATGTCAGGCTGCTAACTGTTCATGCTGAGGAGGAATTCCTCGTTGTTTCGGGTGTCTTCGAGTCGGCTCTTGACTTCGTTCATGGCTTCGATGGGGTTCATGTCGCTGAGGAACTTGCGCAGAATCCACATACGGTCGAGGGTGAGCGAGTCTTGCAGCAGATCGTCGCGACGGGTGCTGCTGGCCACGATGTTGACGGCCGGGAAGATGCGCTTGTTGCTGAGCATACGGTCAAGCTGGAGCTCCATGTTGCCGGTTCCTTTGAATTCCTCGAAGATGACTTCGTCCATCTTGCTGCCGGTGTCGATGAGTGCGGTGGCTATGATGGTGAGGCTACCTCCGTTCTCGATGTTGCGTGCTGCACCGAAGAATCGTTTGGGCTTGTGCAGTGCGTTGGCGTCGACACCACCGCTGAGCACCTTGCCGCTGGCTGGTGAGACGGTGTTGTAGGCTCGTGCCAGACGGGTGATGCTGTCGAGGAAGATGACAACGTCGTGTCCGCATTCGACCATTCGCTTTGCTTTCTCCAGCACAATGCCGGCTATCTTTACGTGGCGTTCGGCGGGCTCGTCGAAGGTGCTTGCTATGACTTCAGCCTTGACGGTGCGTGCCATGTCGGTGACTTCCTCGGGGCGTTCGTCGATGAGTAGCATCATCAGGTATGCTTCGGGATGGTTGGCAGCGATGGCGTTGGCGATGTCTTTCATCAAGAGCGTCTTACCGGTCTTAGGCTGAGCCACGATGAGTGCGCGCTGTCCTTTACCGATGGGTGTGAAGAGATCGACGACGCGGGCCGAGATGGAGTCGCCCTGTCCCTTGCAGAGGCGGAACTTCTGGTCGGGGAAGAGGGGTGTGAGGTTCTCGAAGGGGCTGCGGTTGCGGATGAGCATGGGGTCGCATCCGTTGACGGTGGTTGCCTTGAGCAGGAGGAAGTATTTCTCGTTGTCGCGCGGTGGCCGGACGGGTCCTTCCACTACGTCGCCTGTCTTGAGCCCGAACTGTCGCACTATTTGCGTGCTGACGTAGATGTCGTCGGGACTTGCCAGGTAGTTGTAATCGCTGCTGCGCAGGAATCCGTAGCCTTCGTTCATGAGTTCGAGTACACCTTCGCCGCGGATGTTTTCACCGAAGTCATAGCGTGTGTCCTCTTCAATCTTGGGTGCGGGTTCGAAGTCCAGTGTGGCGTTCTCTTCTTCGCGGATCGACGAGTCGAGCGACATGATGGGGGTGTAGTCGTAGGTCTCGATCGATTGCACCTGTTCCAGCTCGTCGGGGATGTCTTGCAGGATGATGAAGTCGGGGCCTGTGTTCAGGAATTCCTCCATCGTCTGCTCCCTGTTGTCTTTGTCCTCAGCCTGCGTGTTGTTCCCGTCTGTAGGCTGGGAGATATTCTCTTGCTGAGGCTCGTCGCTGCTTTGGTCTTCGTTGGTTTCGCCGATGCGACGACGTCTTTTCTTGGTCGGTTCTTCTGCCGGAGCGGCGTCGTTTGTTTCGGTTACAGCTTCTGCAGCCTCAGTCTCTCCCTGTGCCTCTTGTGCTGCGAGTGCTTCTTTCTCGGCTTTCGACTTGCGTCCGCGTTTCTTGGGTGCAGGTGTTGCAGTCTCTTCGGCTTCGGGCTTCTCTTCGGTGGCTTCCGATTGCTGTTCTTCCTGTGCCGTCTGTGCTGCGAGTGCTTCTTTCTCGGCTTTCGACTTGCGTCCGCGTTTCTTGGGCGCAGGTTTGGCTGCTTGCAGCGCGGCTTCCCGCTCCGATTCGGTATCTATTATGTTATAGATTAGTGTGGATATTTCTTCCGATTTTTCTGCATTGAGGCTTTCTGCCAGTTCTTGGAGTTCATCCAAAGACATAGCTTCCAATTCACTTTTTGTGTGGCTCATAGCTTGTTTATTAATAAGATAGGATTATTTTTCTTGGTTTGATGGCGTTGACCTGTGCGGTCTTCCTTTGTTGCGACTCAGTCCTTGAAAAGTACACTTCCCATGGCGCTCGCTGTTCCATCGTATGAGGCATCTGATTCGCACCTCATTTCTCAAAATCGGTGCAAAGGTAGTGAATTTTTGTCCTTCTTCCAAATTATAAGCGCCGAAATCCTTCCTTTCACGCAGTTTTTTCTTAATTTTGTGCTCAATAAAGTTGATTTATGAACTATTTGGCAGTACAGAATCTGACGCGCCGTGTGGGCGACCGTACGCTTTTTGCCGACCTCTCCTTCGGCGTTGCGCAGGGTCAGAAAGTGGGTCTCATAGCCAAGAACGGCACCGGCAAGAGCACGTTGCTCAACATTCTGGCCGGGCGCGATTCTGCCGACGAGGGTCAGGTCGTTTTCCACCGAGACATCCGCGTCGGTTACCTCGAGCAGACGCCCCATTATCCTGCCGACCTCTCTGTCATAGAGGCGTGTTTCTGGCACGGAAACGACACCACCAACCTCATTCGCGAATACGAGCAGTGCATGGTCACGCCGGGCAATCCCCACATGCAGGAGATTCTCGACCGCATGGATCATCAGAAGGCTTGGGACTACGAGACGCGCAGCAAGGCCATCCTCAGCCGTCTCTCCATCACCGAATTCGACAAGCCCATCTCGCAACTCTCCGGAGGTCAGCTCAAGCGCGTGGCACTGGCTAACGTCCTCATCACCGAGCCCGATTTTCTGCTCCTCGACGAGCCCACCAACCACCTCGACCTGACGATGATTGAGTGGCTCGAGGCTCATCTGCGACGCGCCAACACCACCCTCCTCATGGTCACACACGACCGATACTTTCTGGACCGCGTATGCACCACGATACTCGAACTCGACGAGGAGACGCTCTACACCTACAAAGGAAATTACGAATACTTCCTCGAAAAGCGCGACGAGCGTCTCAGCGCCGCCCGCAGCGAGACCACCCGTGCTGCCAATCTCTATCGAACCGAGCTCGACTGGATGCGGCGCATGCCGCAGGCACGCGGTCACAAGGCACGCTACCGTCAGGAGGCGTTCTACGAACTGGAGGCGATGGCAAAGCGACGCATCGAGGAGCGGCAGGTCAGGCTCGAAATGAAGTCCACATACATCGGCTCCAAAATTTTCGAGGCGCAGTACGTCTCAAAGTCGTTTCCCACCACCGGCGGCGGACAGCGCGTCATCCTGAAAGACTTCTACTACAACTTCTCGCGTTACGAGAAGATGGGCATCGTGGGTGACAACGGCACCGGAAAGTCCACATTCATCCGCATGTTGCTCGGTCTGACCGCACCCGACAGCGGCCGTTTCGTCGTGGGCGAGACCGTGCGCTTCGGTTACTATTCGCAGGAGGGCATGAAGTTCGACGAGCAGATGAAGGTCATCGATGCCGTGCGACGTGTGGCAGAATATGTCGACCTCGGTGGCGGCCGCCATCTGAGCGCCATGCAGTTTCTGCAGCATTTCCTCTTCAGCCCCCTCCAGCAGCAGAACTACATCTACAAGCTCTCCGGCGGCGAGAAACGGCGGCTCTATCTGTGCACCGTCCTCATGCAGAACCCCAATTTCCTCGTGCTCGACGAGCCCACCAACGACCTCGACATCGTCACGCTGCAGATTCTGGAGCAGTATCTCCAGGATTTCAGGGGATGCGTCATCGTGGTCAGTCACGACCGCTACTTCATGGACAAGGTGGTGGACCACCTGCTCGTCTTCCAGGGCGAGGGGCGCATAAAGGATTTCCCGGGCAACTACACGCAGTTCCGCCAGTGGGAGGCACTCGAGGAGAAAGAGGAAGCCCCGGCCGACACCGAGAAACGAAAGGCCCCGCAGCACACAGCCACAGCCCGACCGCGCAAGCTCACCTTCAGCGAGCGCCGCGAGTTCGAGTCACTCGAACACGAAATAGAACTTCTCGAGGCTGAGAAACACCAGATTGAGAGCGACCTCAGCTCCGGAACTCTCAGCATCGAAGAAATAACCGCCAAGAGCATCCGACTGCCCAAACTCAACGACGAACTCGACGAGAAATCCATGCGCTGGCTCGAGTTGAGCGAATTGGCATGAGGGGGCATGAGGCAGTTCTTGTTTCACATAGGCTAATAGTAACTTGTCATTCAGAGTGCCCAAAGGGCCGATGAATCTTTTCCTATGGGAGGCCTCTTAGAGATTCTTCGCTGCGCTCTGAATGACATACCGAGTATTAGCCCTTATTATTGTTAGTGTCTTTCGCTTTTTCTCTCTTGTCATTCAGAGCGAAGCGAAGAATCTCTAAGCAGCGAACGTCCTCGGTGAGATTCATCGGGTCACTGCGTTCGCCTCTGAATGACAAGAAACGCAAAGGCCATCAAACACACCGCACACCCCCACAAAAAACGCACCACGGTGCGACGGGCGTCGCAGCGTGGTGCGCAGGCTGTCGCAGCGTGGTGCGACATGCGTAGGAACGCGGTGCTTTTAATCAGGCTCCCTTTCCGTAACAATCTCTTCCAGCACACGGCGTTCTTTCACGCCGGCGGGGCTGCTGTTGAGGATGATGTTCACGATGCCCACGGCATCGGTGATGCTGATATCACCATTTCCGTCAACATCTGCGGCACGTTTGATGAACACGCCTTGCGTAGAACCAAGGATGTAGTTCACCACTGCCACTGCGTCGGTGATGGTCACCTTGCCGTCACCGTTCGCGTCGCCCTTCACAAACTTCGTGAAGTAGCCCGGGTTGCCTGCTGCGTCGGGGTGGGCATAAGTGGCATCGGTGTTTGACCAATAAAATGTCGTTCCGTTGCCGCCCTTCAGTTTTTCGCAACCCAAGAACATGTTGGTCGACTCAAGTTCATCCTTGTTCCAGTCGTTATCGCATATAATGGTGGTCAGGCTGGAGCAGCCAAAGAACATGCCGTACATGTCCTTCACCTTCTCGGTATTGAAGTTGCTCACGTCGAGGCTCTCCAGGCTGGAGCAGTAAGAGAACATGTAGCTCATGTCCGTCACATTGTCGGTATTGAAGCCGCTCACGTCAAGGCTCGTCAGGCTGGAGCAGTCAGAGAACATGTAGTACATGTACGTCACGTTCTCGGTATTGAAGCCGCTTACGTCGAGGCTTGTCAGGCTGGAGCAGCTGTAGAACATCCAACTCATGTTCGTCACATTCTCGGTATTGAAGCCGCTCACGTCGAGGCTCGTCAGGCTGGAGCAGCCAGAGAACATGCTTCTCATGTACGTCACGTTGGCGGTATTGAAGCCGCTCACGTCGAGGCTGGTCAGGCTGGAGCAGTTATAGAACATGTAGCCCATGTTCTCTACCTTCTCGGTATTGAAGCCGCTCACGTCGAGGCTCTTCAGGCTGGAGCAACCAGCGAACATGTCGTACATGTCCGTCACATTGGCGGTATTGAAGTTACTCAAGTCGAGGCTCTTCAGGCTGGAACAGTACCAGAACATAGTGTTCATGGTCGTCACGTTCTCCGTATTGAAACCGCTCAAGTCGAGGCTCGTCAGGCTGGAGCAGCCATAGAACATATAGGACATGTTCGTCACCTCGCTTGTGTTGAGATTCTCCTTCATGCCTGTAATTGAGGCGAGACTGGTCATTCCAAAGAACCAATAAGTGGTTGAAGTGGGACGGGCGTCCTTGAACGAGGAATCGAAGACAACAGTGGTTACATTCTTAGATTTGCCGTCTGTATACCAGCCGGGTTTGTTCGAACCGCTATTCAAGTCGTATGTCGTGCCACGCGTGCTGCGCTTGCCGTCGTAATAGAAGGTGAGGGTGAGGGTCGTCCCGTCGTCGTTGTCGGAGAGTTCGGCGTAGGCTGAGGGAGGGAGCGTGAAGTAGCCCGGGTTACTTGTCACCGTCGGGGCGAGCATAGGTGGCATCTCGGTTCGAGTATTTATATGTCGTGCCGTTGCCCCCCTTCAGACTTGTACAACCCAAGAACATATCGTACGAATAAAGCACCGACGGCCTGTGCCAGTCGTTGTCGCAATAGATGGTTGTCAACTTGGAGCAGTACCAGAACATCATGCTCATGTCCGTCACTTTCTCGGTATTGAAGCTACTCACGTCGATGCTCGTCAAGCTGGAGCAGCGCTGGAACATGTAGCACATGTCCGTCACTTTCTCGGTATTGAAGCTGCTCACGTCGAGGCTCGTCAGACTGAAGCAGTCCCCGAACATGGCGGTCATGGTCGTCACCTCACTTGTGTTGAGATACTCCTTCATGCCTGTAATTGAGGCGAGACTGGTCATTCTAAAGAACCAATAAGTGGTTGAAGTGGGACGTGCATCCTTGAACGAGGAATCGAAGACAACCGTGGTTACATCTGCATATTTGCCGTCTGAATACCAACCGGGATAGTTCGAACCGATATTCAAGCCATATGTCGTGCCGCGCGTGCTACGCTGCGTGTCGCAATAGAAGGTGAGGGTTTTGCCGTCGGTGGAGAGTGCGGCGTAGGGAGGTATGCTGAAGTAGCCCGGGTTACCTGCTATGTCGAGGTGAGCATAGGTAGCATCGATATGCGTATCATCAAACTCCGTTCCGTTGCCGCCCTTCAGACTTGTGCAACCTGTGAACATGTAGTCCGAGTTAAGCCCCGACCTGTTCCAGTTGTCGTTGCAATAGATGGTTGTCATGTTGGAACAGTTATAGAACATCCAACCCATGTTCGTCACCTTCTCGGTATTGAAGCCGCTCACATTGAGGTCCGTCAGGCCTGTGCAGCCAGCGAACATACCTCCCATGTTCGTCACCTTCTCGGTATTGAAGTTGCTCACGTCGAGGCTCGTCAGGCTGCTGCAGTAACCGAACATGTTGCTCATGTCCGTCACGGTGGAGGTATTGAAGGCGCTCACGTCGAGGCTCTCCACACTGACGCAGTTATAGAACATGAAACTCATGTTCGTCACCTTACTTGTGTTGAGATACTCCTTCATGCCTGTAATTGAGGCGAGACTGGTCATTCCACAGAACCAATAAGTGGTTGAAGTGGGACGGGCGTCCCTGAACGAGGAATCGAAAACGACCTTGGATACATTTTTACAGTTGTCGTCTGAATACCAACCGGGGCTGCTCGTACCGATATTCAAGTCGTACGTCATGCCGCGCGTGCTGCGCTTGTTGTCGTAATAGAAGGTGAGGGTGAGGGTCGTCCCGTCGTCGTTGTCGGAGAGTTCGGCGTAGGCTGAGGGAGGGAGCGTGAAGTAGCCCGGGTTACTTGT
>CAJOLZ010000040.1 GCA_905235575.1 uncultured Bacteroidaceae bacterium
CGGCAACGGAACGGCGTATGATAGATCGTACACCGATGCCACCTATGCTCACCCCGACGCAGCAGACAAGCCGGGCTATTTCACGAAGTTTGTGCTGGGCGATGCGAACGGCGACGGTAAGGTAACCATCACCGACGCAGTGGCAGTGGTGAACTACATCCTGAACACAACGCAGGGCACGTTCAATGTAACTGCTGCAGATGTTGACGGAAATGGTAGCATCACCATCACCGACGCCGTGGGCATCGTGAACATCATCCTCAACAGCAGCTCCCCAGGCTCGCTTCCAGATACTTACGTTGACATGGGCGAAGGCCAGTTGTGGGCGACCATGAATATTGGCGCATCTTCTGAAACCGAGGTCGGCTCTTATTTCGCATGGGGAGAGACAGATTCCAAGACCAGCTACGGTTGGAACAACTACGCATGGGGAGAAAGCGCTACGAGCCTCACCAAGTATGTACTTCAGAGTTCATATGGTACAGTGGACGGCCTGTCTGTTCTCGCTTCTTCCGATGACGCCGCCACGTCTGCCTGGGGCGGGGACTGGCGTACTCCGACCATGTCGGAATGGAGGTGGCTCTACAGCAATTGCGACAGAGCCATTGAGACTGTTGACGGCGTGACGGGATTCAGGTTCACCAGCCGTATCGAAGGATATACCTCCAATAGTATCTTCATTCCCGCGGCAAAGTATTATGATGGCTCATCCTTGGTCGAAGACGAGAGCAAGGTGACATTCTATTGGTCATCTTCGCTTGATAGCGGAAACAATGGTATTGCAGAGTCAATGGGCCTTTCCCAGACCTACGATATCCTGAACGGGATAACTGCCAACTACCGTTATGTGGGTCTCCCTATCAGGGCTGTGTGTACTCCGCCAACTTCGGTGACGGGGATCGAACTGAGTAATACATCACTGGCAATGAAACTTGGTGATTCTCCGTTCACATTGGGAGCGACTGTACTGCCTGCGAACGCCACGAACCAGACAGTCCTATGGTCAAGTTCCGACGAATCCGTTGCGAGCATTTATCCCAATGGACAAGTATGCACTATCGGAGCAGCAGGAGTTGGAGAGGCCACGATCACGGCTACGACGGCCGATGGCGGTCATGTCGCATCCTGCGTTGTGACGGTGTCCGGAGTCATGACCACAGGCGTGACGCTGGATAAAACGGAATTGCTTCTCATACCAAGCGAGACCTATCAGTTGACCGCCACAGTCCTGCCGGCGAACGCCTCGATCAAGACCGTAACATGGTCCAGCAGCAACCCGGATGTTGTATATGTCGATGAGAATGGAAAGGTGACGGCATTGGCGGAGAACGGAACCTCCACTATAACTGCGACGACAGTCCAGGGCGGACACACGGCCACCTGTGAGGTGACGGTGGAATTCATCCACGTCACGAGTGTCACCTTGAATAAAACGGAGCTTACCATACCGTGCGGTAGCAGCGAGACACTCACGGCGACCTTGCTTCCGGAGAATGCAACCCTTCCTCTCGTAATATGGTCGAGCAGTGATGAATCCGTAGCGAAGGTATCTGACGACGGAACCGTGACCGCTATGGCAGAGCGGGGCGGTACCGCCACCATTACCGCCTCATGCGAGGGAGGGAAGGTCACGGCGACCTGCTCGGTGACGGTGACAGTCCCCGTCACTGGAGTTGTCTTGCAACAGGAAACTGTAACTGTCTATGTGGGAGGATCGTACAAACTGGCAGCTTCGGTGCGTCCTATCTATGCGACGAATCAGACCATAATCTTCAGCAGTTCCAACACAAGTATCGCTACCGTGGATTCCGACGGGACTGTCCATGGTTTGGCGCTGGGTAAAGCTACCCTCACCGCAACTAGCGAGGACGGAGGCTTTAAGGCCACCTGCCAGGTGACGGTGGCCACCCCTGAAATCAATGGCCATGCCTTTGTTGAGATGGGAGTTAGGTCTGCTGACGGCAGGGTCCTCAAATGGGCGACGATGAACGTGGGGGCCACCCAGCCGGAGGAGTACGGCGACTACTTCGCCTGGGGCGAGACGGCGGCCAAGACGGACTACTCCTGGGAGACCTACAATTGGATAGCAGAAGGATATACTGATTGGAAGGGGATCAACAAGTACACTTTCGCGGACAATCAGACAGGCGTTATTTGGTATAACGGCAACACGTTTGTCGGCGACGGCAAGACATCCTTGAAGGATTACGATTATGTCGACGATGCGGCCCACCAGAACTGGAAAGGCACTTGGCGCACCCCGACGGACGAGGAGTGGACCTGGCTCAGGACAAACTGCACCTGGACCTGGACGGATGATTACCTTGGGGACGGCACAAATGTCAAAGGAATGATCGTGACATCCAAGGTGTCAGGTTACGAGGGTAACACTATCTTCCTTCCCGCCGCAGGCCTCCGGCGCGATACCAGCCTCGACTTTGCGGGTTCCATCGGGTACTACTGGTCTTCTTCGCTCGGCGAGTTCCGCTCGTACCGCGCCAGGTATGTGTACTTCGATTCCGGAAAAGTGGACAGGTACTACTTCGACCGCTACCTCGGCTTCTCTGTCCGGCCTGTCTCAGAATAACGGACGGCGGATGCGGTCTGCATCAAGAGTATTATAGAGCATCGCCGCTACTCTGGAAAAGGAGTGGCGGCGATTGCCTTTCCTACTCTCTTTGTCTTTGGTTCCAGGACTCCGAAGAAAGACGATTAAATTCGAATCGACTTCGCCGGCGTGAAAGAACGCCGTGTGAGGGAGGAAGTGGAGTCTTTTAGGGAACCAGAATAAAAGCATCTCACTCCTACGCATGTCGCACCACGTTGCGACAGCCTGCGCACCGTGCTGCGACGCCCGTCGCAGCACGGTGCGTTGTTTGAGGGAGTGAGGTTAGTTTATGACTTACATAACCCCCATTCTTCCATCATCCCCCTCAGTCCCCATCATGAAATACAGAACATCCCAAATGCGTTAAAAAAACTTTCAGAGGGAAAATAATTCTCTTTGAAAGAGAGAAATGTGCGGGAAATGTTGTACCTTTGTGGCCTGTTATGTGCTTCAAGATGACGAAACGGCTTCTATTCTTGCTCCTTGTCCCGCTGCTCGTATGCAGTTGCGGCGAGTATGCTTATATGCAGAAATCGAGTGATGTGGAGTATAAGTACGATGCGGCGAAGGCTTGCTATGCCGAGGGTCGCTATCGCCGTGCCAGCGAATTGCTGAGCAGCGTGTTGGCTTCGCTCAAGGGCTCCACCTATGGCGAGGAATCGCTCTATCTGCTGGGCATGTCGAACTATATGGACAAGGACTACCAGGCCGCTCACGACTATTTCAGGAAGTATTACCAGTCGTACCCCAAGGGACTCTATGTGGAGAAGGCACGCTACCTCAGCGCATACACCCTCTTCATGCAGGCTCCGGACAGCCGCCTCGACCAGCAGGCTACGACCGCCGCCATTGACGAGTTCATGGAATTCCTCGACCTCTATCCCAACACGGTTCTCAAGGACCAGACGCAGGAGATGATCTATGTGATGCAGGATAAGCTCGTGGAGAAGGAGTATCTCTCGGCCAAGCTCTATTACGACCTGGGCAACTACATGGTGAACTGCTCCTACGGAGGCAGCAACTACGAGGCTTGTGTGGTGACGGCACAGAACGCACTCAAGGACTTTCCCTATGCCACGGCCACACGCCGCGAGGAACTGGGCATCCTGATTCTGCGCAGCAAATATCAGCTGGCACGACAGAGCGTCGAGGAGAAACGTGTAGAACGCTTCCGCGATGCCATCGATGAATACTATTCGTTCCGCAATGACTATCCCGAAAGCAAATACTCGCAGGAGGCCAAACACATCCTGGACGAAGCCGAGAACATCGTGAAGAAGAAGAAGCTCGACCTGTCGGAACCCGATTGAACCGACCTGCCGATAACGATAAAAAACCGAAACCCAAAGATATAATATGGATTACAAGAAATCAAACGCACCCACCAATACGGTGACCCGCGACGTGATGGCTCTCAGCGAAGAGACCGGAAATATCTATGAAAGCGTGGCTATCATAGCCAAACGCGCCAACCAGATTTCTGCCGACATCAAGAGCGAGCTGAGCAAGAAACTGCAGGAGTTTGCCAGCTCGACCGACAATCTGGACGAAGTCTTCGAGAATCGCGAGCAGATTGAGATAAGCCGCTTCTACGAGAAGTTGCCGAAGGCTACACTGATAGCCACCGAAGAATTTGTGAACGGCAAGGTTTACTATCGCAACCCTGCCAAGGAAGCAGCCGACCTGGAGGGATGATTCAGCGCATTCAGACCGTGTGGCTCCTGCTGGCACTCGCCTTTGCGGTGACGTGCCTTTGCTTCCCCATAGGCTATTATATTGCGGACAACGGTGCGCGGCTGGCCAGTGTGACCAACCTCTGGTTTGCCTATTCGCCCGAGTTTGTCTGCGAGGAAATGGTGGCTCGCACTGCTCGTCCGTGGGCGCTCTTCGGGTTGCTCATCATCGTGTCGCTGCTTACGTTCGTCAACATATTCCTTTTCCGCCGCCGTGCCTTGCAGATGCGTCTGTGCAGTTTCTGCACCATTCTGCTCGTCTCATGGTACCTGCTCTACGCTTTCTTCGCTGTTGTGATGGGGCGTGGGCTCGAAGCGCATTTCCGTCCCGAGTGGGCCGGTGCGTTACCTTTTGCGGCGCTCGTCATGGAGTATTTGGCTTTCCGTGGCGTTGCACGCGACGAAGCGCTCGTACGTTCGCTCGACCGTCTGCGTTAAGATTATATTATAAATAAGGTATAAGCCCGAATCGGAAGACTGTCCGGTTCGGGCTTATTTTGTTCGGATGACGTCGAAGAGATAGGAAATCTTGGCGATGATGGTGCCGTTTGCGCTACGTTCGAAGGGGTCCTTCTTGCTGTTGTGGAAGATGTCGCTCAGGGCGTAGTAGTATCTGCCCTCAATCAGAAAGTGGTGTCCGCTGCGTGTGCTCACGTCCATACCCAGTCCGCCCGTCAGTCCATACTCGAACTTGTTCTCCACCTTCATGTCATATTGTTCCACCACATTGTTTGGGCGCACGTAGTCCCACTCGCCTCCGCCGCGTTTCTCGCTTTCGCTCATCGCAAATCCAATCTGAGGTCCCAGTGCGATGAACACCTTTGCACCGCCGCGTTCGCGCCCGAAGCCTACGTTTGCCAGCAGTGGCACCTGCACGTAGTTGATGTCGCGTTCGTAGGTGTTGGGGCTTGTTTCAATCAGTTCTTTCCATCCCAACTGCGTGTAGTTCACTTCAACCTGCAGTGCGCAGATGGCTGCGAAGTATTTCTCGCAGGTATAGCGCAGGGTGGCGCCGAAGGTCGTGCCGCCGTGGTAGTCCTGTTTGATGGTGGGGTTGAACGACATCTTGTTCAGCGCATATCCGCCGCTCACGCCCACGGCAAAGTCGCGCCGGGGCAGTCCCACCTGTGCAGCCATGTGTAGTGCCAGGCTCAGCATCACGAGCAGTGTCAGGCTTCGTCTCATCTTATCTGCTTTATCGTTTGCTCGGGTGTGTAGTGGATGAGCTGCATGCCGTGGTTCACGAAGCCGTTGCCCTCACCGAGCCGGGCGAAGTGGAAGGCATGTTGCACGGGTTTGAAGTTCATGTTCTCCTGTTGCGTGTCGAAGTTGTGGCCCAGTTGGCGCAGGCCGTGCAGGAAGTAGTAGCCCATGTCGAAGCCCATCATGCCGTAGCGCGGAAACGTCAGGCTCTGCGGGTGGCGGAAGTTGGCACTGAAGCGCTGTTCGAAGTCCTCCGTCTGTGCCAGCAGCGGGTTGCGGTAATAGGGGCTGTAGATATAGGTGTCGAACTTGTAGAAATCCAGTAGCTGGCTCGACGTGTAGGTCTGCCATTCGGGATAGCCCTGCACACTTATCTTATATTCAGGATGTTCGGCGCAGAAGGCACTCAGTCGCGAGAAGAGCACGTTGAGGGTGCGGATGTTGGTGTTGTCGGGCACGATGCAGTTCTGTCGGAACTGGTTCAGTGCTGCTTCGATGGCGAAGTCGTCGCCCTCGATGTTGAGCGAGCGCATGGCGATGCCCTTTGCCGAAAGTTCCTCGCGCAGAGCCGTCACGAACTGGTTGCCGCGCGTGTCGGCGTTGTTGGTATTCAGAACCACGTAGTTACGCTCGGGATATCGCTGTGCTATCATGCGTGCGGCATCCTGCTGAACCATGGCATATCCGGCTGTGGCTGCATAGACGAGCGGCTGTCCGCTCAGGTCGAAATTGTTGGCAAAAGGCAGCACGAGACGCACACCGTTCGTTTGGCAGAAGTTGGCCAGCGGAGCTATCTGTGCGGCATCGGCAGGACCGAAGATGAGCGACATCTGTTTCAGCGCGTCGTGGCGCAGCACCTCCTGCATGGCCTCGGCGGTCGTGCCCGAGTGATAGGCATAAACCTCCACGTCGGCACCCTCGCTTTTCACGCTGTCCACGGCCATCAGCAGCCCCTGGTAGAACTCCACGAGCTTGGCGGCACGTTCGTTCTTGTCCTCCAGCGGAAGCAACACGCCCACGCGCAGGGTGAGGTCGACAGGTTCCGGCGCCACCTCTTCCACCACGGGAGGCATCTCGATGCTGGGCACCTCGGCAGGCGGAATCACCAGCAGCATACCCTTTTTCACCTTGTTCTTCTTGATTTCGGGGTTGGCCTTCAGTATGGCTTCCTCAGCCACGCCGTAGCGGTGCGCGATGCCCCAGAGCGTCTCGCCTTTCTCCACCTGGTGCAGGCTGTTCAGCGCGCCCAGTGTGTTCTGCGCTGCCGCCCACAGCGGGACGACGCAGCATAGTAGAAATAAAATTCGTCTCATCAGCCACAAAGATACAGCTTTTTTCGTTCTCGGCTGTCCTTTCGGGCGCATTATTTCGTGTGCGGGCGCGTAATTTGGATTCGGTAGGGTAGGAGAGAAGATGCCTGAAGAAGTGATGTTTTCCTTACACTTTTCTCTGTGCGATTCTTCTCGATTCGGAATTTTTGCCGTCGCACTGCGTTTCGCTGATTGTCGCACCACGTTGCGAAGGCTGTCGCACCACGGTGCGTTTTTCTGCACGGCACGTTCCTGCGCGAATTTCTCGGGGCTGGACTTCAGTGTGCAAAATTTGCGACTCCTGATAATCAAGCGATTATTCGGCCGTCGTTTTCAGTCGCTCACCACATCGCAGCCAACGACATCCATTCTCACACTTCCTCACATCGTTTTCCGATGCCCCTCGGTGTTGCTGTCGAAGTGGAATCTTCCGATTTCTGGACAAATACACCTTCTCCCGAAGTATTGCGACGAGCAACCGCCGCACCTCCGATGCAGTGCCGCATTGCACGTCCGTCGCGCCGAATGCAGCCTCTAAACGCAATTTAACATTCAAAAATGCCTCCGAATCCCAGAAAAGTGCTATTTTTGCAGAAATTATCAGTCAGATGAAGCGTTTCTTAATCATATTTTGTCTGCTGCCCCTTGCTGTGTGGGCACAAGACATCCCCTCGGTGAGTCCTCACGCTACCTATATCACGGTGGAAGGCGACGAGATTGACGACGCCAGCTCCAGCCAGAGCGCACCACTGGTGGCACACTTCAGTGCAAACCCCTCGAACGTGGGCAACTATCAGGCTCGTTACGAGTGGATAATCTACAAGGCAGGCGACACCGAAAACCCCGTGCTCCATCGCTTCGAGGAGGACATCGACTATACGTTTAGCGAGAGCGGTGCTTTCAACGTGCATCTCTATGCCACCTTCGTGCTCGGCAGAGATACCATCTACTATCCGGCGGAGGGAGCCGAAGAGCCCATCTTGGTGAGCGTGAGCACCAGCCAGCTGGATTTCCCAAACGCCATTTCGCCCAACGACGACGGATATAACGACGAGTTGCGTGCCAAGGACGGCTATCGCAGCATCGTCTCGTTCCATGCCACGGTTTACAGCCGATGGGGTGCCAAGATATATTCGTGGGACGATCCCGCAGGTAAATGGGACGGCAAATGGAACGGCAAGGTGGTGAAGGACGGAGCCTATCTGCTCCAGGTCACGGCACGCGGAGCCGACGGGCGCAAATTCAACATACGCAAGACGATTACCGTGGTATCGGGGTTAAGAGGCTCGGAGGAAGGCACCGACAATGAGTGACCACTGCATCGTGGTGGAGGGAGCTCGCGTACACAACCTGAAAAACGTTGATGTAGAGATACCCCACCAAAGCCTTACCGTCATCACCGGCCTGAGCGGCAGCGGCAAGTCGTCGTTGGCCTTCGACACCATCTTTGCCGAAGGACAGCGCCGATACATGGAGACTTTCAGTGCCTATGCCCGCAATTTTCTGGGCAACATGGAACGCCCCGACGTGGACAAGATATCCGGTCTGAGCCCCGTCATCAGCATCGACCAGAAGACCACCAACCGCAATCCGCGCAGCACCGTGGGGACCACCACCGAGATTTTCGACTTCCTGCGTCTGCTCTATGCCCGTGCCGGCGAGGCGTTCTCGTACGTCACCGGCGAACCGATGGTGAAATATACCGAGGAACAGATTGTCCAACTCATACTGAACGACTACGCCGGACGCAAGATATGTCTGCTGGCACCCCTCGTCAAGAACCGCAAGGGACACTATCAGGAACTCTTCGAATCGACACGCCGCAGGGGATACCTCTATGTGCGCGTCGATGGCGAGATACGCGAGATTGTGCCCGAGATGAGGGTGGACCGATACAAGAACCACGACATCGAAGTGGTCATAGACCGGCTCATCGTGCAGGATAAGGACGACCGACGGCTGGCACAGAGCGTGGCAACCGCCATGCGCAGAGGCGACGGACTGATTATGGTGTGCGACATGGAGACCGACCAAGTGCGACACTACAGCAAACGACTCATGTGCCCCACCAGCGGCATCTCGTACAAAGACCCTGCACCACACGACTTCTCGTTCAACAGCCCCCAGGGCGCCTGTCCGCGATGCAAGGGACTCGGCTTCGTGAACCTCATCGACGTGGACAAGGTGATACCCGACAAGACGCTCAGCATGCGCCAAGGTGGCATCGCACCCCTGGGTCGCATGAAGCATTCCATGATATTCTGGCAGATACAGGCCGTGCTCGAAAACCACGGATGCGACGCAGACACCCCGCTCGGAGACGTACCACCGGAAGCCATCGACGAGATTCTCAACGGCTCCACCGAGCGACTGCGCATCCCTGCATCGGTGACACAGACCACCAACGACTACTTCACGACCTACGACGGACTGGTGAAATACATCCACCAGATGCAGGACGCCGACATGGGAGCCAGTGCACAGAAGTGGGCTGAACAGTTCAGCCGCACCGCCGAGTGCCCCGAATGTCACGGACAGAGACTCAACAGACAGGCACTGCATTTCCGCATCGACGGGAAGAACATCATGGAACTGGCAGAGATGGACCTCGGACAGCTGGCCGAATGGCTCGATGGACTGGACGAACGTCTCACAGACCGACAGCGCAAAATAGCTCCCGAGATACTGAAAGAGATACGCACCCGTCTGCATTTCCTGCTCGACGTCGGGCTCGAATACCTCTCGCTGGCACGTCCCTCGGTGAGCCTCTCCGGCGGCGAAAGTCAGCGCATACGACTCGCCACGCAGATAGGAAGCCAGCTCGTGAACGTCCTCTACATCCTCGACGAACCCAGCATCGGACTGCATCAGCGCGACAACATACGCCTCATAAATTCGCTCAAGAAACTGCGCGACACCGGAAACACCATCATCGTGGTGGAGCACGACCAGGAGATGATGGAGAATGCCGACTACATCATAGACATCGGGCCCGGAGCCGGACGCAAGGGTGGGGAAGTGGTCTTCCAAGGAAAATATCCGGCCATGCTCGCAACCAAGACACTCACTGCCGACTATCTGAACGGACAGCGACGCATAGAAGTGCCGGCGCAACGGCGGAAGGGCAACGGCAGATACCTCACCATACGCGGTGCCACAGGCAACAACCTGAAGGACATCGACGCCACATTCCCGCTCGGATGCCTCATCTGTGTGACAGGTGTCAGCGGCAGCGGCAAGAGTTCGCTCGTCAACGATACCCTGCAACCCATACTGAGCCACCACTTCTACCGCTCGCTGCGCGAACCGCTGCCATACAAAAGCATCGAGGGACTGGACGACATCGACAAGGTGGTGGACGTAGATCAGAGTCCGCTGGGACGAACACCGCGCTCCAACCCTGCCACATACACCGGCGTCTTCAACGAGATACGCAACCTCTTCGTAGAGCTGCCCGAGGCCAAGATACGCGGTTACAAGCCCGGACGCTTCTCGTTCAACGTGAAGGGCGGACGATGCGACACCTGCGGCGGAAACGGATACAAGACCATCGAGATGAACTTCCTGCCCGACGTGACCGTGCCCTGCGAAGCATGCCGGGGCAAGCGCTACAACCGGGAGACCATGGAAGTGCACTTCCGAGGAAAAAGCATCGCCGACGTGCTCGACATGACCGTCAACCAAGCCGTGGAATTCTTTGAGAACCAGCCATCCATACTCTCCAAGATAAAGGTGCTCCAGGATGTCGGACTCGGATACATCAAACTGGGGCAGCCCAGCACAACCCTCTCGGGCGGAGAGAGCCAGCGCGTGAAACTGGCCACCGAGCTGAGCAAGAAAGACACCGGACGAACGCTATACATCCTCGACGAGCCCACAACAGGCCTCCACTTCGAGGACATCAATGTCCTGCTCGGCGTCCTCAACCGACTGGTGGACAAGGGAAACACCATCATCGTCATAGAACACAACCTCGATGTCATCAAGTCGGCCGACTGGCTCATCGAAATGGGACCCGAGGGCGGCCAAGGTGGCGGTCAGATTCTCTTTACCGGCACCCCCGAAGAGATGGTCAAGCAAGGCATCGGCCACACGGCAACCTTCCTTTCGCAGATGCTTCATTAAAGTCTTTGACCGATTCGACTTAAAACGCACCGTGCTTCGACACATGTCGCACTGTGGTGCGACAGCCTCCGCAGCGTGCTGCGACGCCCGTCGCACCACGCTGCGTTTTTTTGTGGTCCGTTCTTAATTTTATGTACTTATTCTTGCATAGTTGCATAAATTGTTGTACTTTTGCCTTGCATTTGGTGATACCCGTACCTCTCTGAAAGGGGTAGGGTAGAGAGGGAATGCGGTGTGAATCCGCAGCAGTGCCCGCTACTGTAATTGCCTTTTTCGTGCAGCGCACCAAGCGTCACTGGGGGACTCCCCTGGGAAGACGCGCTGCCGGGCAAAAGCCAGGAAACCTGCCATTTCGCATAAAACAGACACACATCCTCGGGACAAGGGTGTAGAGACACAGCTGACGCATGATTCACATGAATTGAGATGTACTCAGGGGACGATTATGCCCGTTCCAGAGACACAATCCGTATGCAAGTGATTCCTTGCCGTCGCATGGGCATTCTGCTATGACACCAGATGCCGGTGCATGGCATTCGTAGTATACCTACGGAAGGTACGATGCCGCGCGTGTGACGATATGTAATATGTCCGTGCACGCAGGAAGTCTGAGGCGGCAGCTGAAGAAGAACAGTGAGTCAAACAACATAAACAATTATCAACAATGAAAAAGCATTTCTTATGCCTTGCAGCAATGGCGGCTCTTGTGCCGGCCAGTGCTTTTGCCACCGACGTGACGGTGACAATGAACACGAAGAGCAAGCTCATCCAGTCGCTTGTCAACATCGCTACGAACGATAGCGTGAGCGTCGACGAACCCGACGGCACGAAGTACACCTTCGACGACCTGCCCGACGGCTCCTATCGCCTGACAGCCACCGATGCCGACGGCAAAACAGTCTCCGGTACCATCCAGCTCGACGTTGATGCCGACCACACAGCCTTCACCATCTTCTCCCCCGAGGTGAACGTGAAGAACACCGACTGGGTGCTTGGCACCGACTACAGCCTCTCCCTCACGGTGACCAATGCCGAGGCCAACATCGTCAACACCACGAT
>CAJOLZ010000041.1 GCA_905235575.1 uncultured Bacteroidaceae bacterium
GCTGTCAATGAGATGCCAAAAGAGATATCGTTATGGCATAAAAAGACTTCTCATGCTAGAGGAAAAGCACCTTTGTCGACCTAATGACCGATTCGGGTTTATGCACTCAAACGTAGCGTGGTGCGTTGCCTGTCGCTCCACAGTGCGTTGCTTGTCGCAGCACGGTGCGACGTCCGTCGAAGCACGGTGCGTTTTTGGAGGGGGAGTGGGGGTGTTTTGTCGAGCTGGTACATCCTGTCATTCAGAGCGCAGCGATGAATCTCTAAGAGGAAGTGGTCCTGCGAGAGATTCTTCGGGTCACTACGTTCGCCTCAGAATGACATAAGGGGGAAACGAGGGCAAACACATATCTGTCATTCTTCAACACCCGACGTTGTCGGGCAGAAGCGGCAGAGCCGAGCGCAGAGTGCCCGAAGGGCCGATGAATCTCTAAGAAGCAAACGTCCTGTCAAGAACCTCACCGAGGACTAATTATAAAAAATTATCAAAAAAAATCCTCAATCTCTTGCACGGTTCGCAGAATATCCCTAACTTTGCGGAGGACAAAGTAATCACAGGCATGGAAAGAAACATAACACATATAACTCAAATGAACAGAACGGCAACAAGCTATCTTGTTCATAATAAGACTGTTATTACACCCCCCCCCCAATTCTAAGCCGACCCACCTTATTGCGAAACCTTATCTGCAGCCGATGCACCCTGTGTGTCGGCCGCTTGCGTTGTGCTTAAATCAATAATTTCAATAATTTCTAACGCAAACAACTATGAAAAGAAAATCGTTTTTGCAGCTTTTAGCAGCATTCATCCTGCTGCTATCGCCCCTCACTATGTGGGCACAACAACTGAAGGAAGCTTATGCCTACTCACCGTCGGCGGATCGTAGTAAATTTTATTTCTACTACGACACGCAGCGCTCAACGCGTAACACTACCGGCAACACTTTCAACTTGAACACGCCGGAAGCGCCGTCCCCTGCTTGGTATACTTTTAAAGTAAACGGGGAATTTCTCACTACTATGGTTAAAACGGTCGTTTTCGACGAGTCTTTCAAGGATTGCCGTCCCACTACAACAGCCGTTTGGTTCCGGGACATGATATCTCTTGAGACCATTGAGAAATTCTACTATCTCTACACCTGGAGTGTAAGGGACATGACCGGAATGTTTTACAATTGCAAGAGCCTCACCGAAATCGATTTCCGCAGGATGTCGGACTCTACAACGAACATGACTGAGAGCTATATCTTCACCACTGCGAGCGTGACCAGCATGCGCGAGATGTTCCGATCATGCACAGCACTCACCTCGCTCGACCTCAGCGGCTGGGACACCAGGAGGGTCACGGATATGTATGGAATGTTTCAAGGATGCACAAACCTCCAGACGTTGACCCTCGGGAGGTGGGATACCTCTAAGGTGCAGAACATGGACCTCATGTTCGGAAACTGCAACAAACTGCAGACTATCAAGGTGGGCTTCAACTGGAGCACGGCAGCCGTGAACGCCTCCAACAAGCCGTTTACGGGCTGCACAAGCCTCGTCGGCGGTGCCGGCACGGCATTCAGCGAGACCTACAACTCACCCACCTATGCCCGCGTCGACCAAGGCTCCACGGCCCAAGGTTTACTCACCGCAAACTACGGACCTTACGCATACAGAGCAAAACTCAACAACAGCGGCGACTACTCGCTGACCTTCTACTACGATGAGTTGCGCGACACTCGCACAGGAGGCCCTCTTTATACTTACGAAGCTTACGACCTGAACTCGCCGGGGCAAACTCCTGGATGGTATTACTCCTCAGACGAGAATCCTTTCGTCAAGGTGGTCTTCGACTCCTCGTTTGCCTTAGCCTGTCCCACCACGTGCAATAACTGGTTCTATGAAATGAGGAATCTCACAACAATCGAAGGACTTGAATATCTGAACACCAGCGAAGTAACGAACATGCGCTCTATGTTCTATGGCTGCAAGAGTCTGGAGAGCATCGACTTAAGCCATTTCAATACGTCGAAGGTGACGAACATGGAATTTATGTTCGATAGCTGCGATAAACTCACGAGCCTCGACCTAAGCCAATTCAATACGTCGAATGTGACGTCTATGTACGGCATGTTCGATGGCTGCGATAAACTCACGGAACTTGACCTAACCACATTCAACACATCGAAGGTCAAGGATATGGCTAATATGTTCTTTGACTGCTCCAGTCTCACCACCATCTATGTCAGCTCGAACTTTAGCGTCAGCAATACGACTTCCTCTGCGAGAATGTTCCTTTATTGCACAAGTCTCGTCGGCGAGATGGGCACTAAGTTCAGCGGTTTATACACCGACAAGACGTATGCCCGCATCGACGGTGGCACCGCTTCGCCCGGTTACTTCTGCGCGGGTAAACCCTACGCCTTGATCTCCGACGGCCAGAAGACACTCACCTTCTACTATGATACCAAGATGTCGGAGCGTGGCGGCATGAGTGTCGGACCGTTTGTGCTGGACGAATATGACCAACCTAATAGCTGGGGCAAAACTTACGACATCACAAAGGTGGTCTTCGATTCCTCGTTTGCCAACTGCAAGTCGCTGACCAGCACCGCCTATTGGTTCAGTTCATTATGGAATCTTGCCACCATTGAAGGCATCGAGAACCTTAAGACTAACAATGTGACGGACATGAAGCGTATGTTCAGCAGTTGTGCAAGTTTGACGGAGCTTGATGTGAGCGGCTTCAACACAGCAAAGGTGACGGATATGAGCTATATGTTCAATGGCTGCAGCGGCCTGACAAGCCTCGACGTAAGTAACTTCAGCACCGCCAAAGTGACGGACATGAGCGGGATGTTCCGGAACTGCTTCGCCCTGACAAGCATCTATTGCGACAAGGACTGGAACAAGGAGGGACTTACATCAACCGACATGTTCTTTGGTTGCTCAAATCTGAAGGGCGGCATCGGCACAGCGTATAATTCGTCGAACGTCACAGCCACCTACGCTCGTCCCGACGCAACAGACAAGCCGGGCTACTTCAGCATACGTCCCTACGCCGTGCTCTCCACCGACGGCAAGACACTCACCTTCTATTTCGACAACAAACGCAGCTCGCGCTCTGGCACGAAGTACAATTTGAATAGCGGTAACGACAATCCCGGTTGGTATACAGACGGCAAATATGCAAATGTAACTAATGTTGTTTTCAATTCCTCGTTCGAGAATGCCCGCCCCACTTCAACCCGTTACTGGTTTTATGAAATGAAGAATCTCATCTCAATTCAAGGCATGAAGGAGTATCTCAACACAAGCGAGGTGACGAACATGAACAGGATGTTCTATTACTGCTCCAGTCTGACGAGCCTCGATGTGAGCGGCTTCAATACCGAGAACGTGACGAACATGAGCGGGATGTTCAATTACTGCTCCATTCTGGAGAGCATTGACGTGAGCGGCTTCAATACCGAGAAAGTGACGACCATGACGTGGATGTTCAGGAACTGCAGCGCCCTTACAACCATCTATTGCGACAAGAACTGGAGCAAGACGGGACTTATATCAACCGACATGTTCTATGGTTGCACAAGTCTGAAGGGCGGCAATGGAACGACATTTAATTCGTCGAACGTCACAGCCATATACGCTCACCCCGACGGTGGGACAGACAACCCGGGCTACTTCACGAAGCGCGAAGCCTACGCCGCACTCTCCCTTGATGGCAAGACCCTCACCTTCCTTTACGGAAATCGTAGCCCGCGCGGCACGACATACGATTTGAAGAGCGATGAAACTTACCCCGATTGGTATAGCACTAGTAGTATTAGAACGAATATAACTTCGGTTGTCTTCGATTCCTCGTTCAAGGATGCCCGCCCCACTTCAACCTTTGGATGGTTTTATGGAATGTCTAACCTCACCTCAATCTCAGGCATAGAGTATCTCAACACAAGCGAGGTGACGACCATGCGTCAGATGTTCCGTGGCTGCTCCAAACTGGAGAGTATCGACGTGAGCGGCTTCAATACCGAGAAGGTGACGAACATGAGCTACATGTTCAATGGCTGCAGCAGCCTGACAACCATTATATGCAACAGCGACTGGAAGGACGTGACTAATTCGTCCAGCATGTTCTATGGTTGCACAAGTCTGGTTGGCGGCAACGGCACGACGTATGATGCCGACAACACCAATGGCACCTACGCCCACCCCGACGCAGCCGGCAACCCGGGCTATTTCACGAAGTTTGTGCTGGGCGACGCGAACGGCGACGGTAAGGTGACCATCACCGACGCAGTGGCAGTGGTGAACTATATCCTCGGTTCTACGCAGGGCACGTTCAATGTGACGGCTGCCGATGTTAGTGGCGACGGAACGATAACCATTACCGATGCCGTGGGCATCGTGAACATCATCCTCAACAGCAACTCCGCCGGCGTGAAAGAACGGCGTGTGAGGGAAGAAATAGGTATGGAAAAGGATCCCGACTAAACACACTGTGCAACAACGGCTGTCGCACCACGGTGCGACAGCCTCTGCACCACGCTGCGACGCCCGTCGCTCCGTGGTGCGTTTTTTTGTGGAACGTACTATAAAACACGCATGTCATTCACCCCGAAACGAAGCATTTTTTATTCATTACACCGATGAATTGGAGAATTTTTGTTAATTTTGCAGCGCTATAACAGGATTGAACATGGGATTATTTAATTTCTTCACACGCGAAAAGAAGGAAGCGCTCGACCAGGGCCTCGACAAGACAAAGCGCAGTTTCATCGAAAAAATATCGAGGGCTGTGGCCGGAAAGTCGAAGGTGGACGAGGACGTGCTGGACAATCTGGAGGAGGTGCTCGTGACGAGCGACGTGGGCGTGGACACCACGCTGAACATCATACAGCGCATCGAGGCACGCGTGGCTCGCGACAAGTATGTGACGACGTCGGAACTGAACTCGCTGCTGCGCGACGAGATATCGCAACTGCTCACCGAGAACAATACCGAAGACACCGAGGGTTACCAGATTCCGCCTCAGACGGAGCGCCCGTACGTCATCATGGTGGTGGGCGTGAATGGGGTGGGGAAGACCACCACCATCGGTAAACTGGCCTATCAGTTCAAGAAAGCCGGACTGAAGGTCTATCTGGGTGCAGCCGACACCTTCCGCGCCGCCGCCGTAGAACAACTGGTGATATGGGGCGAACGTGTGGGTGTGCCCGTTATCAGGCAGAACATGGGCAGCGACCCCGCGAGCGTTGCGTTCGACACCCTGAGCAGTGCCAAGGCCAACGGCGCCGACGTGGTGCTGATAGACACCGCCGGACGTCTGCACAACAAGAAAGGACTGATGGACGAGCTGACGAAAATAAAGCGCGTGATGCAGAAGATTGTACCCGAAGCACCGCACGACGTGATGCTGGTGCTCGACGCCACCACAGGGCAGAACGCTTTCGAACAGGCCAAGCAGTTCACGGCAGCTACGGATGTCAGTAGCATGGCGGTCACCAAACTGGACGGCACAGCCAAGGGCGGCGTGGTAATCGGCATCAGCGATCAGTTTAAGATTCCCGTAAGATACATCGGCATAGGCGAGGGAATGGAAGACCTGCAACCCTTCAACCGCCGCGAATTTGTGGATTCGTTATTCGGCGAAAGCAGCACCAAATGAAACGGGGCGTGGTGGACATAATCACGATGGGGTGCAGCAAGAATCTCGTGGACAGCGAGAAACTGATGCGCCAACTGGAACTGAACGGATATCAGGTGACGCACGATGCCGAATGTCCGCAGGGTGAGGTGGCCATCGTAAATACCTGCGGTTTCATCGGTGACGCCAAGGAAGAGAGCATCAACATGATACTCGAAATGTGCCAAAGAAAAGCCAACGGCGAACTTTCGAAACTCTACGTAATGGGCTGCCTCTCGGAACGTTACCTGAAGGAACTTCAAGTGGAACTTCCAGAGGTTGACAAGTTCTTCGGCAAGTTCGACTACAACGGCATCCTCGATGAATTGGACAAAAATTACGAGTCGTTATACCGAAATGAACGCTGTCTGACAACGCCCAGCCACTATGCCTACCTGAAGATATCCGAAGGCTGCGACCGCCACTGTGCCTACTGTGCCATACCGATTATCACAGGCCGACACACGAGCCGCCCGATGGAAGAAATCCTCGACGAGGTGCGACTGCTGGTGAGCAAAGGTGTGAAAGAGTTTCAGATTATCGCTCAAGAGCTGACATACTACGGCATGGACCTCTACAAAGAACGCAAAATTGCCGAACTCATCGAGCGTATCTCCGACATAGCGGGCGTGGAATGGATTCGCCTGCACTATGCCTATCCCACCGACTTTCCTTTCAACCTGCTGCGCGTGATGCGGGAACGGAAGAACGTGTGCAAGTATCTTGATATCGCACTCCAGCATATCTCGGACGCACAACTGGATGCCATGCACCGACATATCACATCGGAAGAGACATACAGACTGGTGGAGCGGATGCGCAAGGAAGTGCCTGGCATACACCTGCGCACCACACTGATAGTAGGCTTTCCCGGCGAGACGGACGACGACTTCCGACAGCTGACGGACTTTGTGAAGTGGGCACGTTTCGAGCGAATGGGCGCCTTTACATATAGCGAAGAGGAAGGTACATACAGCGCACAGCACTATGAAGACAACGTGCCCGACGACGTGAAACAGGCACGGCTGAGCAAGCTGATGCGCATACAGCAAACCATCAGCAGTGAGGTTCAGGAAGAGAAAGTGGGAAAAGTCTTCCGCGTAATCATAGACAGGGCAGAAGGGGAGTATCTGGTGGGACGAACCGAGTACGATTCGCCCGAAGTGGACCCCGAAGTGCTGATACGAATTGACGATGCACCACACGTTGAAATCGGCGATTTTGTGGATGCCAATATAGACAGCGCCGATGACTTCGACCTTTTTGCACATATCGTTGCATAACATATTTCAGACCATGAACAATAAAGAATTTATAGCCGGACTGGCAGAAAAGCTTTCGAAGGACACCAAGGAGACCACGCAGATGGTGAATGCCCTGATTGCCGAAATGTCCGCTCAACTGGAGGAAGAAAACGTACTCTCGATAGCCAACTTCGGCACCTTCGAAGTAAAGAAGAAACTGGAACGTGTGGTCGTGAATCCCGCCACCAGGCAACGAATGCTGGTGCCACCCAAGCTGGTCATCAACTTCAAGGCATCGCCCACATTCCGTGAAAAAGTCAATAACAACTGACACCGATGAATACGAAAATATCCCTGCACGAACTGGCACTTGCCATTGCATCGCGATTGAATCTGCCGGAAAGCGAAGCAGACATCTTCGTGAATGCATTCTTCGACCTTATTGCTGATAAAGTCGTAGAAGATAAAGCCGTAAAAATAAAAGGTTTAGGCACATTTAAGTTAATTGAAGTTTCAGATCGCGAAAGTGTCAATGTGAACACCGGAGAACGCATCGTAATACCCGGTCACCCGAAGGTTTCGTTTACGCCAGACACAACTTTGCGCGACCAAGTGAACAAACCTTTTGCAGACTTCCAGACAGTGATGCTGAACGAAGGTACCAGCATCGATGAAATGGAGCGATTCGATGAAACACCCATCGATGATTTCGTAAAAATTCAAGAGGAAACAGTCGAAGAGGAGACAGCACCGGAGGTGGTCGCACCGATAAAAACAGAGCCCGAGACCGAAGAAAAGTCCCATTTCATCGAAGAACCTGTTCCAGCCACAGTGCCACAGACAGCACCTGTTCAACAGGCAAATGCCCCTCAGGTGAATGTCGTCCACAAAGGTTATTCACCCTGGTTTACGCTCGTTTACATCCTTTTGACGCTTCTCCTCATGGCGTTCAGCTACTACGCAGGATACAATCATTTGCTGACACCACAGGAGACATCTGCCAAGGCTGAAAAGGAAATCGAAGCAGAGACGAAAGTTCCTCAACCTGTCGATTCTGTTGCCTTGCGCAGAAAAGAAACGTTGCGTCAGGCCAATCAATATCCTCAGGTTCCGGGTGGAACACACCTGATTGTCGGGACACGCAAAGTGCATGTAATGCGTGTCGGTGACAGCCTTTCGAAGATTGCAGTCAGCGAATATGGCCACAAGGACTTTGCACAATATATTATTGTCTATAATCAGTTTCCGAATCCCGACGTGATATCCGTGGGGTGTGAAGTTAAATTGCCCGAATTGATCGAGAATAACTCTCAGGGAAAGTAGCTGTCCCCACAATTATCGAGCCGAATATACGAATAGCCATGAATGGATCTGGCCTGCAGACATCGGGTCTGCTCGGACCTGTTAAACTCGTGAGAGAGTAAGATGATACGCGACAGACACTACGACCCGTACATCCTGCAGCAGCTCGTTGCACTGACAACTGAAGGCACGCCGGCCGAGCAGCTTACCGAATACCTGTCAAGTCTTTCGAATGCTGCCTTCCGAACCGCAGGATATTGTCTCGGCGAGCGCATCCTCATGGAAGCCACGCCGAAACACTTCTGGAGTCTCTCGTTCACGCTGATATCCTATCATCCCAAAGCCTTCCTCGTCACCGTGATGAAGACACTCTCGGCGCGTCTCAGCCGTAGAGAACTCACGCTCCACGACAAAGACTTCAAGCCACTGGCACAACTCATCGGGCAGCAAGACGAAGACATCCGCAAGACAATCACGACACTCCTGCCTTCGCTCGACGACATCGACACCGTCCGACACCTTTTCCGTTCGCTCGGCATGCCTTACCAGACACAATGGATTCCCTTCCTGCTGCGCTGCAAGACACTGCCAAGTTACTTCCTCCTCTTCCATTCTCTGCGCCAGTTGGAGCATCAGGACGACTTCATCCGGCGCACCATCTACTATCTCATCAAGCAGGGCGATTCGCTCTCATTCAACATGGCAAGCCTGCTCCGCACCTATTTCGGGTACGAAGACATACGTGCAACCTTCTCGCTGCACCTGCCGCCATATCAGTTGAGCCGAATCGAGACCTCCTATCCCGATTTCTGTAAGATAATGAAGGTCTGACGATGGAAACGCCGCGTCCTATTGATGTTGAGGACGCAGCAGGTCGTTCACCGTCTTCACCGGATTGAATGTCTCCACGGGCACTTCCACCATCAGCGTACTCCAGTCGCTCATGGCACCGTTCCACAGTCCGGGCAGTTCCAATGCACGCAGTTCGCGACCGTCCTTGCTCTTCGACGAGATGAAACCTGTCTGCGGGTCGACATAATCCGTCAGTCGGAACTTGCCACCGTCCTTGTCGCGGATGGCACAAACCAAGTCCACCGGATTGAAATGCGTACCCTGCTTGAACATCGCCGTGTACTCAGGGTTCTGCGGGTCAATCTGACTACTCTCCAGAATCTGAAGCGAGAGGCTTCCGTCGGGATTGTAGGCGCGGAACGGACCGCCGCCCGGCTCGCCCAGGTTGCGCACCATGCCGCAGACACGAATGGGGCGGTTCAGTTTCTTGCGCAGGAAAGCTGCCAGTTCGTCGTCCGTGAGCGACTTCAGCTGCGGATGGTCGCACTGCAACGTATGGCGGACGAAGCGTATAATCTCCTCCAGGTCATCGTGACTGTAAGACCCGCTGTCCAGCAGTTCCAGGTAGCGGAACGTCTGTTGCTGCACCTCCACCAGCTTGCCTGCCAAAATCTGTTTCCAGCGTGTCGTTGCAGGTTTCAGATGGTCGGGCACCACATTGTCGATATTCTTCACAAAGACGATGTCACTCTCCAGTTCGCCCAGATTCTCGATGAGCGCACCATGACCGCCCGGACGGAAGAGCAACGAGCCGTCAGCCTGTCTGAACGGCGTGCCGTCTGCGTTTGCAGCCACCGTATCCGTCGAGGGCTTCTGCTCGCTCATCGAGATACGATAGTTCAGGCCGTATTGTTTTTCAAACTCAGGTTGCACACGTTCAATAAGCTCCTGAAACAGCTCGCGGTGATTGGCGCTCACGGTGAAGTGCACCTCCGTCTCGCCCTGACTGCTTGCATACAGCGCAGCCTCTGCCAGATGCTCTTCCAGCGGTGTACGCACAAATTCGTCGTAGGCATGGAATTGCAGCAACGCCTTGGGCAGCGACCCGTAGTCCAGTCCCTCTTCGCCCAGCAGCGCCTCTACGACAGCCTTATACTTACCTTCGGCCGTCAGTGCATCCACACCCTCACCCTGCGAGAGCACGCAGGCATCGTCGAGTGCATCGAAGAACGCGAAATCATGGATGCGGTCGAAGAACGTCCGTTCGAAGTCGCTCGTCGGCAACTCGTAAGGCGCGTCCAAGAAAGCGAACAGATTCTTGAACATACGGCTGGCGGCACCGCTGGCAGGCACGAATTTCGTGATGTGATGTCCCTGCCGTTTATACTCGTTCCACACCTCGATGCAGTGTTCTGCCTCCTCGTCGTTGAGTGCCAGGATACCGTTATCCACCGAGGCAGCGCCCTCCAGACGCAGGTAGGGGAAACCTGTGGCGAAACATTTCAACTGAGCATTCAGCTGTTCTTCCGTAATACCCTTCTGGGCCAGTTGCTTTTTGTCTTGTTCTGTCAGCATAGTCTAAAGTTTTTTATATTCAATTTCTGACTGCAAAGATACAATTAAGTGAGCGAAAAGCAAAATTTATTTTCCGCAAATTGTCATTCTTCAATACTCACTAATGTGGGCAGAAAAACATAATGTCATTCAGAGTGCCCAAAGGGCCGATGAATCTCTCGCAGGACCACTTCCTCTTAGAGATTCTTCGGGTCACTTCGTTCGCCTCAGAATGACAAAGGGGGAAAAAACGCACCACGGTGCGACGGGCGTCGCAGCGTGGTGCGCAGGCTGTCGCAACACAGTGCGACATGTGTAGGAACGCGGTGCGTTTATTCCGGCTCCCTTTCCGTAACAATCTCCTCCAGTACACGGCGTTCTTTCACGCTGGCGGGGCTGCTGTTGAGGATGATGTTCACGATGCCCACGGCATCGGTGATGCTGATATCACCATTTCCGTCAACATTGGCGGCACGTTTGATGAACACGCCCTGCGTAGAACCAAGGATAGAGTTCACCACTGCCACTGCGTCGGTGATGGTCACCTTGCCGTCACCGTTCGCGTCG
>CAJOLZ010000042.1 GCA_905235575.1 uncultured Bacteroidaceae bacterium
ACAACCATCTATTGCGATAAAAACTGGTACAGGCCGTCGGGGCTTGATTCGGGCTACATGTTCTATGGTTGCGAAAGTCTGGTGGGCGGCAACGGAACGACATATAATTCGTCGAACCGAGATGCCACCTACGCTTGCCCCGACGAGACTGATAAGCCAGGCTACTTCAGCATACCTGCTTACGCCGCACTCTCCGACAACGACAAGACACTCACCTTCTATTGTGACAATCAGCGCAGCACGCGCGGCAGGACATACAACTTGAATAGCGGTGAAGACTACCCCGGTTGGTATACAGACGGCAAATATAAGAATGTAACCAAGGTCGTTTTCGATTCCTCGTTCAGGGACGCACGCCCCACTTTAACCTTTTCATGGTTCTATAAAATGAGTAAACTAGCCTCTATCTCAGGCATAGAGAATCTCAATACCGAGAAGGTGACGGACATGGGTTTCATGTTCTCTGGCTGCACTGGCCTGACGAGTCTTAACGTGAGCGGTTTCAATACCTCGAACGTGACGAGCATGGACAGCATGTTCGAAAACTGCTCCAGCCTGACGAGCATCGACGTAAGTGGCTTCAATACCGAGAAAGTGATGTACATGTGGGAAATGTTCTCTGGCTGCTCCAGCCTGACGAGCCTTGACGTGAGCGGCTTCAATACCGAGCAGGTGACGAACATGTGGGAAATGTTCTCTGGCTGCTCCAGCCTAACGAGCCTCGATGTGAGCAGCTTCAATACCGCCAATGTGACGTACATGCATGGCATGTTCCAGAACTGCTCCAGCCTGACAACCATCTATTGCAACGACGACTGGCACAGGTCGTATGAGCTTGATTCGTCCAGCATGTTCAAGGGTTGCACAAAACTCGTCGGCGGCAATGGCACAGTGTTTGTTGATTCGCAAAGTGATGCATTTTATGCTCACCCCGACGTAGCAGGCAACCCGGGCTATTTCACTGTGCTGGGCGACGCGAACGGCGACGGCAAGGTGACCATTACCGACGCAGTGGCAGTGGTGAACTTTATCCTTGGTTCTACGCAGGGCACATTCATCAAACGTGCCGCAGATGTTGACGGAAATGGTGATATCAGCATCACCGATGCTGTGGGCATCGTGAACATCATCCTCAACAGCAGCCCCGCCGGCGTGAAAGAACGCCGTGTGAGGGAGGAGATTGTTACGGAAAGGGAGCCGGATTAAACACACTGTGCATCAACGGCTGTCGCACCACGTTGCGACAGCCTGCGCACCACGGTGCGACGGGCGTCGCAGCGTGGTGCGTTGTTTCCCCCTTTCTTCTTCTTCAACACCCGACACGTCGGGTGTTGAAGAAGAATCTCACCGAGGACGTTCGCTTCTTAGAGAATTATTCGTAACTTTGTCGCAGTTAACCTAAATATCACGACTGATGAAACGTACTTCTTCCTTTTTGACACTTCTCATGCTGGCCTTTGTATGCATGCCGGTCTATGCCCAGTATTATGCCACGTTCACGACGCGCACCGACGGTACTCAGCTGCTGGACTATGCCACGGGACCGGCCAACTCATCGTCCGGTAAACTGATTAGCTTGCAGAAGAACACGAAGTATCAGACGATGGACGGCTTCGGTTATGCCGTCACATACAGCGCCTGCTTCAACCTGATGCAGATGCGTCCGCGCGACCGTCACGCCTTTCTGATGCGCACTTTCAGTCCGCAGACCGGTTTCGGCGCGAGCTACGTGAGGATGAGCATCGGTTGCAGCGACTTCAGCAGCACCGAATATTCGCTCTGCGACACGCAGGGGCTCTCGAACTTCCGCCTCCATTCCGACGAACTGGACTATGTCATCCCCGTGCTGCACGAGATACTCGCCATCAATCCCGAGGTGAAGATCATTGGCTCGCCGTGGACGTGTCCGCGCTGGATGAAGGTGAAGGACCTCTCGTCCTCGGCCGTCTATAACTCGTGGACCAGCGGACAGCTGAATCCTCTCTACTATGACGACTATGCCCAGTACTTCGTGAAATTCGTCGAAGCCATGCGCGCCGAGGGCATATCCATCTATGCCGTGACGCCGCAGAACGAGCCCCTGAACCGAGGCAACAGCGCCAGCCTCTACATGCCTTGGGAGGACGAGGCCGCCTTCCTGAAACACCTGGCACCCGCCTTCAAGCAGGCTGGCATCGACACGAAGATTTACGTCTTCGACCACAACTATAACTACGACAACATCTCCTCGCAGGAGGACTACCCCATCAAGCTCTACAACGCGCTGGATGCTGACCTGGAGGGTGGCGAACTGGTGGCTGGCTCGGCATGGCACAACTATGGCGGAAGCAACAGCGAGCTGGACGACATACACAGCCGGGCACCACGCAAGGAGATGATTTTCACCGAGGCAAGCATAGGCACGTGGAACGACGGGCGCAACCTCTCGGCTCGCCTGCTGAGTGACTTCAACGACATCGTGCTGGGAACCGTAAACCGATATTGCAGCGCCGTCATCGTGTGGAACCTGATGCTGGACCTGAAGCGCGGACCTAACCGCGACGGCGGATGCACTACCTGCTTCGGCGCCGTGGACATTGACGAGAGCGACTATCACACCATATCGGCCAACAGCCACTACTACATGATAAGCCACATGGCGGCGGTGGTGAGACCCGGGGCAGTGCGCATAGGCTATCAGACGTCGGTCAGCGGACTCTCCATAGCCGCCTTCCAGAACCCCGACGGCTCGTACGGCGTAGTGCTCTCGAACAACGGCTCGAGCGGTCAGGACATCACCGTCATGGGCTCCGACGTGGGATATGCCCCTGTGTCGGTGCCGGCGAAATCCGTCGTGTCGGTGCTTCTGACGAATGACAATCCCGACCCCGAAATGCGCATCGGTTCGCAGTCCATGGAACGCACCGACATCGGTCGATATTGCCTGACGCTCGACCTGGAGCAGGGGCAGACACTCGGTACTTCGTTCCTGGCCGACGCACCGGAGGAGTGGTACGTAGACCCTGATTTTCTGGAGACTACGGCCGATGGCGACATAAAATTACTGGCACTTTCGGGAAGCTATACGCTCCGCGCCGACCTGAACGAGCGGTCGCTCATGGTGGAACCTGCCTTCGAACGCATGGATGCTCAGGGGCAGGGCAACCTGTATATCATCGGGGCGTCGGCGAGCGTGGGCAAACCGTATTACGTGGGCGGCGAGGACTGGAAACTGGAACGCGCCATACCGATGGCGGAGGTGGCTGACAAGGTGTATCAGGCTACGCTCACCGTGGGCGAGCAGCTGGCGACGTCGGGCAACCGCTTTGCCATCTACGGCAGCAACCAGGAGTGGACGCCTCAGTTCATGGGACGCGCGGGCAGCGACTATCGGCTGACGTGCAGCAGCGTGCTCTTCGGCATGGGTACAGGATCGTTGGGCAACCCCGACGGCACGGTCTTCCAACGCATGCCGAAACTGGACGTGGGAGATACGTATCGCTTCACCGTCGACCTCACGGAGGGCGTTTCGGCTGGTGTGCTCACCATCGACAAGGTGACGCCCACCGGCATCAGCACTCCGCGCAGCAACACCGAACCTGTGGAACAGATCTACGACCTCTCGGGCCGACGGCTGCCGTCGCCACGACCAGGCATCAACATAGAGGGTGGCCGCAAAATCCTGCGTCCGCTTTCGGAGTGATATCCACTGATACAAAAAACGCAGCGTGGTGCGACGCCTGTCGCATCACGCTGCGTTGGCCTTCGCACCACAGTGCGTTTTTTGTCGCACCACGTGCCGTGTGGGTCATCACGACGTGCCGTGTGGACTCGAAGACCGTGGGGTACATCATCGCACGACATTTCTTCTCCTTCGGAATACGCAGCGTAATCGCTCCGCAACGCCCTCGCCCCTATACCTTATTTATATATATAAGCCAGAATGACTGCTTGGATACAAAAAAACCGCATGGATTTCTCCACGCGGTTTTGTCCGTTTATGAAATAAATTCCAATAAAATCAATAGAACAGGTAGCGGTTGTCCGAGATGTCGGCCTTCTTGATGAGGTCGTTGAGATACATGTTGGCAGCACGCTTAGCGATGAGCACAGACTGCTCTTTATCGCGGTTCTCGTCGTAAGTGCCAGCCAGCTTGTTCTTCTCGAGCACCTGGAATGCGTACACACCAGCGTTACCCTTCACGCCTTTGCCAAACTGTCCCTGCTCGGCATTGCTCACAGCTCCGCTCAGTGCCGGCTCGCTTGAGCCCACCTTGGTTACGAAAGCGTTGCTGTTGAAGGTGATGTGCTTGACGGTGTCTGAGATGGCATTGGCAATTTTAGCCACATCGGCGAGCGACTGTGCGCTCTCCATCTTCTCCTGCAGCATGACAGCCTGCTTGTCCTTCAGTGCCTCGGCTCTCACAGCATCCTTCACTTCGGGGTCGTCCAGCGTCTGGTAGCCCTTCTTGTGAATGCCGTTGAGGATGACTACAAGCAGGTGGTCGTTCTCGCCGCACTCGTAGAGCTGCGAAACGTTGCCCAGCTTGGTGTCCTTGTTGAAGATCCAGCGCATGGCGTCACGTGTGCTGCGCAGACCAGCCACATAGTGCTCGCTGCTGCTTATGCTCTGGCGGTTCTGCACGGTGTAACCTGCTGCAGCTGCGTTGGCATTGATTTCCTCAGCCGTAGGATTGCCGGCGAGGAAGCTGCTAAACTCGTTGTATGCCTTGGAATAAGTGTCCTTGCTGAAGTCCTGTGTACGCTTGATGACAACCACGTCGTATTTCTCCACGGGGTTGCGGCGGTCTGTAACCTGAGCCACAATGACACCCTGTCCCTCGAGCACAATCTTGGTGTACTGGTTGACGGGGGTGTTGGTGAGTGTCTCGAGGAAGAGACGGTTGTTCTCGTCGATGAGCTGACCCTCGTACATGGCACTGCTAATCCATGTGCGTGCAGCCGGCTGGTCGTACTTCTTAGCAATGGAGTCAACACTCTCGCCGCCGCGCAGAGCCGTCAGAATGCTGTCGGCTGTCGTCTCGGCAGAAGCCATGTCGGTGCCGGGGGCAACAATCTGGCGCACCTCGATGGAGTCGGGGAGTGTGACCTTGTTGATGACGCGGATGATGTTCAGCGTGTTGTCGCCCTCGTTCAGATACGGACCCTTCTGCTCGCCAACAGCCATCGCCTCAACTTCCTTCTGGATGTCGGTGGGCAGGGCAACGCTACGAATGGGCAGCACGCTGTAAGATACCAGGCTTGTAGCCTCGCGCACAATCTTGGCGGGCTCGGCACCTTCTTCGAGCGACTGGGCATATCCTTCCATCTCCTCGTAGAGTGCCTGCTTGTCGGCCTCGCTGGCCTCCACATTCACGTCGATATACTGGATGTCGCGAAGTTCTTCCAAGCTCAGGAAAAGCTCCTTCATCTCGTTGTACTTGCTCTTCAGTTCACTGTCGCTGACAGTGGCCTCGGCTGAGTTGTAGGGCAGCATCACCATTGCCACGTCGCTCTCGTTGTTACGTCCGTCGAAGCTCTTCTGTGCAACAATGGGGTTGCTCAGAATGGAGCTGCTGAGGAGTGTCTGATATTTCTCTGCGAGGGTCTGCTGGCGTACGTTCTTTTCGATGAAGTTCCAGTAGCTGTACATCTGCTTGTACTGTTCTTTCGTCTCAGCGCCCACCTCGGGAGTGTTCATGACTTTGTCGTACTGCGAGAGGAACTGCTTGAGTGCGTTGGCATCGAATGCTCCCTGCGGTGTGCGGAACGGAGTCTGTGCCAGCATCGGGTTGCTACCCTTGTTGATGATGTCCTGCAGTTCGGCATCGGTCACGGTGAGACCCAGTTTGCTGCATTCGTGCTCCATGATTTTGCGTGTGAGTAACGTCTGCCAAACCTGGTCGCGCACCATAGCCACCTGCTCGTCGGTGAGGCTGGTGAGCCCGTTGGTGAATTTGAGAACATCTGAATACTCGTCGACCAGAGCGTTGTAGTCCTGATAGTTCACACTCTCGCCATAAATCTTGCCGATGCGCTGACGGCTCTCGCCTTCTCTGAACGAGATAGCACGCACGAATTCCTCGGCAATGAACGCAAACAGGGCCAGACCTACCACTCCGATGAGGACTTTCCCATAACTGCGGATTTTCTGTAATACTGCCATTGTTTTATTTGTTTTTTGTTATTGTTTTATCGTTAAAGCGCACAAAGGTATGAAAAAAATCTTAATTCTATTCAAACTTTCGGCGGAAAAGTGCACTTATTCCAAGACTTTCAGTCTTACAAGCTCAATCTTGGTGGTGGTGTTCTGTATTATTTTGAACTCCCAATGCCCGAATCGCACCACTTCGTTCAGTTTCGGGAAATTCTGATATTCGTGCAGAATGAGTCCTCCCACGGTGAGATATTCGTCGCTTTCGGGCAGGTCGAGGTCGAGAATTTCGTTGGCTTTCTCTATCTCGAGACGTGCCGAAAGGATGTATTCGTTCGGTGCCACGTTCTTTGCCACGTAGTTCACGCTGTCGTGCTCGTCTTCGATGTCACCGAAGATCTCTTCCACGAGGTCCTCGAGCGTCACGATGCCACTCGTCCCGCCGAACTCGTCTACGACCACTGCCAGTGAGCGTTTCTGCGAGATGAGCGTGGAGAGCAGTTTCTGTGCGTTCATGGTTTCGGGTACGATGGGTGCTTCGCGAATCGAGGCAGTCCAGTCGGCATCCTTGCTCAGACGGAACATTTCGGAGGAGTGTATGTATCCGATGATGTTGTCAATGTCGCCCTCGAAGACAATCACCTTGCTGTGTCCGCTTTCCACAAAGTGGTTTTTCAGTATTTGCAGTTCGGTCTTTTTGTCCACGGCATCAATCTCGGTGCGCGGCACAATGCAGTCTCGCACTTTCACGCTACTGAAGTCGAGCGCGTTCTGGAACATCTTGACTTCGTCTTCAATCTTCTCCTCGTCCTCGATGTTCTCGATGTTGCTTTGTATGAGGTAGTCCAGGTCGACCTTACTGAAGGCTTTCTCCTGCTTGCCATGCTGAACGCGCAGCCCCATCATCCGCAGCAGTCCCTTGCTCAGCGTGCTTGTGAATTTGCTTATGGGCCACAGTATTATATAGATGATATAGGTGGGAACGGCAAAGATGCGCATCATACGGTTGGGGTTGATGCGGAAGAGTGTCTTGGGCAGAAACTCGCCTGTCACAAGCACAATCAGGGTGCTCAGCAGGGTCTGTATGATGAGTGTGAGCCATTCGTCGCTGATGTGGAACGGGGCGAGCAGCGTCTGTTCGATGAGGCGAGCCATCAGTATGCCGTAGACCACCAGGCAGATGTTGTTCCCCACCAGCAAGGTGGAGATGAAGTTGTTGGGATGTTCGTAGAAGACATCAATGATTTTCGATGTGAATCCCTGCTCGTTGCGGTCCATGGCGAAGCGTAGCTTGCTGCTGCTCACAAAGGCAATCTCCATGCCGGAGAAGTAGCCCGAGAAGAGCAGTGCGACGAGTGTGTATATGATGAGACTTGTTTCGTACATACGGCTTATTCGTCTTCGGTTGTGCCTGCATCCTCGGATTGAATTTCAAGGGCTGTTTCTTAGGCGCAGCGGTCTTGGCAGGCTTCTGTGGCTGCGGCGTTTCGGCTGTCTCGTCGGGATTCTCCTCTGTTTCTTCCGTCACTTCCTTCTCGGTGTCCGATACGGGGAACGAGCCAGCCGAGTTGCTCACGCTGTATTTTGTCATCTGTTCGTTGCTGCGGAATTCGGTACCTTCCAGTTCGCGGTCGGGTGTGATGATGTGCATATACTGATGGTTCCACATTTCGTGGTCCGTCATGTCCCAGAAGAGTTCTTCGGTCAGAAATACGTCGTTCTTCGTGTTTCGCACCACCACTCGTCCGCGCAGTTCCCAGGTGCGCTGTTTGTGCAGGTAGGCTGTGTCGGCCTGTACGTAGAGGTCCACATGGAAATTCTCGTCGAAGCGTTCCATGAGCAGTCCCTTCATGAATTTCCACGTTGCCGGTTCGTTGCCCTTCCCGAAGATGTCCCATTCCTCTGCCACGAGCCGATAGCGCATCACGCCCGAGTCGGATATCAGCGTGTTGATGCCCAGTGCGTGCATCTGCGGCAGCGAGTCTTGCTCGTTGACGGCATCGGCTGTCAGCTCTTGTTCGCCGCTGCACGAAAAGGTGAGGCACGTCAGTGCGATGGCCGTCAGCAGCGCAAGGTGGTGGGAGAGTGTCTTTGTGGGATGGCCCATTACTGAATCTTGTACTTCATGAACCACCGTTCGTTGAATGATAAGCCCACGTTTATCATGAAGTAGTTCTCCTTAATCAGACTGCTCTCCTTCGAAGAGCGATGGAACCACTGCAGGTTTATGTTGACCATCGAACGGTTGTTGTGTGCGTTTGTGATGGGCAGTCCTACGCCTGCGGTCAGTCCCACTTCGCGTGGTCCGTCCATGCCGTTCACTTTCAGGTAGGGTGTCGAGAAGTTGGCACCTGCACGATAAATGATACGCCTGGCATAGTTTCTGTAGATGTCGGGCACGTATTGTGTGCCGACTGCCACTTTGGTGCGGTTCATGTATTGACCTTTCTCGGCGCGATAGGTGAGTATGCCGTTGGGGTTGCTCATGACGGGCGTCTTGCAATCGGCCCAGCGTTCGTGTGTGGCGTCGGCCGATACCATCAGTGTCTTGTGAATCCAGGTGGCTCCTGCGCCGTAGGTGTAAGGCATGTCAAAGGGGTGTTTTGCCTTTATCACGGTGCTGTCTCCCGCGCTGGTGAATCGTGTCAGCTTAGCGTTGCTCTTAATCTGGTGACCGATGCCCACCGTGGCACCCACCGTGAGGAGGTCGCCGTTCTTGAGGTTCAGGGGGTATTGTGCACCGAAGTCGAGCTTGAAGGTGCGCAGTTCGCTGTTCTGTTCCGAATTGAGGCCGCTGTAGTCCGAGCTGGTAGTCCCATTCCATGCGCCGGTCTGCTTCAACGTGTGGTCATACGTGCCCCACAGGTAGCCAAAGTTGAATCCCACCGACAGTTCTTTATACGCTTCCCATCCCATTCCCAGGTATATCTGGTGCAGTCCGCCGTCGCCTTTGTAGACGTTGGTGCTGGTGATGGACTGAAGGGTGACGGGGTCCAGTCCTATGTATTCTTCCGTAGTGAAGTTGTATCCGATGGTGGAGTAGGGTACGAAGCCGAACGAGATGCCCAGTCCGGGGCGCATACGGAATCCGGCGTTCACATAGTCTATGTTGCAGTTCTGCACATTGACGCTGGTGCTCTTGCTCGACAGATGTCCCAACGACACGTTCATGCCTACGTCAAGGAGGAACGAGAGCGAGTCGAGAGCCGAGTACGATGCAGGGTTCAGCATGTTCAGCTGGTTGCCGATGCGCGTACCGATTCCTGCTCCGCCCATTCCGCGGTTGAAGCCTTGCGACTGGTCGTTGAGTGTGCCAAGTCCGAAGCGCGAGTACGACGAGTTGCTGCCGTTCGTCTGTGCCGAGACGCCCAGCGAGAGCAGTGCCAATGTATTGAGTAAGAATAAAATCCGTTTCATTCCGTTTGATGCCGACCGAGGTCGATTATGCATTAAGAATTATGAATTATCAGTTATGTTATAGTCCAATATCTTGTTCAGTCCGCGCGGCACGATGTATTCGTCGGCCATGACGATGTTCTTCACACGAACGTCGAAGTTGATTTTGTCTCCGCCGGTCAGGAAGACCACCAGCTCGGGGAATTTGTGCCGCATGGAGCGAATGTATCCCTCGATTTCGTATTTCATGCCTCTCAGCACTCCCGAGCGGATGGCTGTCTCGGTGTCGTAGCCCATGCCGGGCACGTTTCCTTCGGCGCTCACCATCGGCAGTCGTGCCGTATATTCGTGTAGCGATGTCAGTCTCATCTGCATTCCCGGGGCTATGTTGCCACCCCAGTAGTTGCCGCGGGCATCAATCACCTCGTAGGTAATGCAGGTGCCGGCGTCGATGATCAGCAAGTCCTTTCCCGGCACAAGCGTCGTAGCGCCCACTACGGCTGCCAGACGGTCGGAGCCCAGCGTCTTGGGAGTGCGGTAGCGGTTGGTGATGGGCACAGGAGTTTCGGGGGTGAAGTGCAACATCGGAAATGGTAGGCTTGCCAGCTGAGCCTCTGCCTCGGACGTGAGGTCGCGCACGGTGCTCACAATTCCACGCTCAAAGCTGTATTTCTGCAGAAATACCGGCAGCGCCTCCAACGTCGCGCCCGACGTTTTTACCTCTTCCACGGGTTTGTCGCCGTCAAAGGCAACTAGTTTCGCCACCGTGTTTCCTATGTCTATAATCAGTTTCACGCTGCAAAGTTAGTGCAAATGAGCGAAATGTCCAAAGAAAACAACTTTTTCTTTGTGTACGCTCCCGTGCGCAGTCCGAAATTACTCCTTGAATTGCTGTGTGTTCTTGCCTTCCGGAAAGTTTACATTCTGCCCTTCTTCCGAGGGCGGAACGTGGAAATGTTAAAAACGCACCGTGGTGCGACGGGCGTCGCAGCGTGGTGCGTTGGCTGTCGCAACGTGGTGCGTCAGGCTGCGCACCGCAGTGCCTTTTCTGCATCCTGCTGCAACGAGAAAGTGGCGTGTTTTCTTTGCTGTCCGACAAATGTTTCATAACTTTGCAGTCCAATGAGACGAATTCTGCTCTTTCTTATGCTTGCCGTGGCGACCCTCGGAACGAGGGCACAGGCAGTCTCCGACTCGCTCGAGATGAGCATCCTCACCTGCTCGCCGGGCGACGAGGTTTACTCGCTCTATGGTCATACCGCACTGCGCTGCCGCGACCTTGGCGGCTCGCTCGACGTGGCTTTCAACTACGGTGTTTTCTCGTTCAATCAGCCCCACTTCCTCTGGCATTTCGTACTGGGCGAATGCGACTATATGGTGTGGCCCACCGAGTGGGAAAACTTCTTGACAGAGTATGAAGAACGAGGCTCCAGCGTCACCCAGCAGACACTTAATCTGACTACAGCTGAGGCGAAACGTCTTTTCGAATTGCTCGTCACCAACTGCCAGCCCGAGAATCGCGTATATCGATACAATTATTTTTACAACAACTGCACCACGAAGGTGCGCGACATCTGTGAGCAGGCCATCGACGGGCATGTTGTGTATCCCGCGCAGGACGAGGCACTCACTTTCCGTCAGCACATCCACCGCTACACGCGCAACCATCCGTGGGCTCAGGAGGGCGACGACGTCTTGCTGGGTGCCGACGTGGATACCCTCATCGGCGAGCGAGAGTCGATGTTCCTGCCCGAGAACCTGATGCGCTTGGCACAGCAGGCTGTCATCATCGGTCCGGACGGAGCGTTGCGCCCACTGCTGAAGAATGCCGAAATAGTTTTACAAGCACGTCCGCAAGAGGCACCTCACCACGGCTTCCTCGACTTCCTGCTCTCACCCCTCGGCGTGGGACTGATGCTGCTCCTGGTGGCACTCGTGCTGATGGCTGTCGAATGGCGCTTCGGCACATGGCTGTGGGGCTTCGATGCCTTGCTGCTCCTGTTGCGCGGCCTTTCGGGAACTCTGCTTTGCTTCATGTTCTTCTTCTCCGAACATCCGGCTGTGGGCTCCAACTGGCTCACCGTCGTGCTCAATCCCCTCGCTTTCGTAGGTCTTATTCTCGTCATCTGCGCGGCAAAAAATGGTCGGACGACGCGCTGGTTTGCGTTCGATTTCGCAATTTTGGCACTATTTATCGTAATTTATGCGCTCGGATTGCAAGAATTCGGGAAATTAGTTGTACCTTTGACCCTTGTTTTGGTAACTCGACCTATAAGTTATTACTTATTCCGACAGAGAAAAGACAGAAAATGAACCGCAGAAAAAGCTACATACTGACCTCCGTGGTGGCCATCATGGCCGTCCTGAACGTCGAGGGACAAACGGCGCCCGACGTGCCCCGACTGGTGGTGAACATCGTCATCGACCAGCTCCGCACCGACTACATGGAAGCCTTTTCGCCCTTCTACAGCGGCCAGGGCTTCATGCGTCTGATGCGTCAGGGACGTGTCTATACGCAGGCCGAATATCCTTTCGATACTCCCGACCGCGCTTCGGCCGTGGCTTGTCTGCTCACCGGCACCAGCCCCTATGTGAACGGCATCGTGGGTCAGCGCTGGCTCGACCGCCAGTCACTGCAGCCCGTCTATTGTGTGGACGACCCCGACCATCAGGGCCAGCAGACGAAAGATAACACCTCGGCACACTATCTCGCCGTGACCACCCTGGGCGACGAACTGAAGATAGGCACCGAAGGTCGCGCACTCGTCTATTCGATAGCCCCCAATCGTGATGCAGCCGTACTCAGTGCAGGACATGCTGCCGACGCCGCACTCTGGATTGACGACGAGACAGGAACGTGGTGCGGCACTTCGTACTACGGCGATTTTCCGCAGTGGGCGCAGGAATATGAGCAGAAAAGTTCGCTCTCGAAACGCATCGGTGGCCTCAACTGGCAGCCCATCAACGAGTCGATAGGCGACTTCAACTACTTTGTGTCAGCCTCGGCAAAAAAGACTTTCAGCCACAAATTCTCGGGCGACCGCAAGTATCGCGAATTCAAGGCCAGCCCGTGTGTGAACGACGAGGTGAACGCATTTGTCCAGCATGCTCTGAAGAGCACCATGATGGGCATCGACGACATCACCGACATACTGAACGTGACGCTCTACGCCGGAACCTTCGACCACCAGAGTGTCAGCCGCTATCCTGTTGAGATACAAGATGCTTATGTGCGCCTCGACCACCAGTTGGCCGAGCTCTTCAATATCGTGGAGAACCGAGTGGGGGAGGGACGTGTGCTCTTCGTAGTGACCAGCACCGGATATACCGACCCTGAGGACCCGGCCGACCTGAGCCGTTATCGTGTACCCACAGGCACCTTCTCCATCACGCGGGCCCAGTTGCTCCTCAACATGTACCTGATTGCCGTCTATGGTCAGGGCGAGTATGTCGAGACGTGTATGGGCAATGAGATTTACCTGAATCTGAAGCTCATCGAGAACAAGAACCTGAATCTGGCCGAGGTACTCGAGCGCAGCAGCGACTTCCTGATACAACTCAGCGGCGTGCGCGATGTCTACACCAGCCAGCGTCTCGCCCTCGGAGCGTGGACTCCAGGCATCAGCAAACTGCGTAATGCCTACAACCCGAAGTGCTCGGGAGACATTCTGGTGCAAGTATCGCCCGGCTGGACGCTCGTCAACGAAAATACCCACGAGCAGTCGCTCAGCCGCGAATCGTACGTAGGATTCCCACTCTTTTTCCTCGGCTGCAACCTGCCTGCCGAGACGATACAGACGCCCGTGTCCATCGACCATGTGGCTCCCACACTGGCGCAAGTGATGCGTATCCGTGCTCCCAACGCATGCAGTCAGGCTCCGCTCCCCGGAGTGCAGCTGCAACGAAAGGAATAGGTATAAATCACGAAAACTCAATCACAACAGAAAAATCACAAAAATGGATATATCCAAATACTTAGTAAAACTCTTCGGCGATAAGAAATCGCGCGACCTCAAGGCCTACCGTCCGCTTGTGGAGACGGTGATAAAGGCCTATCCTGCCATTCAGGCGCTCAGCAACGACGAGCTGAGAGCACGTTCGCAGGAAATAAGACAACATGTTCTGGATGCTGTGGCCGACCTGCGCAGCCAAATCAACGACTTGCGCGAAAGCATCCCCAATACCGACATACAGGACCGTGCTCCCATTTTCAGCCAGATAGATAAGCTGGAAGCAGAGGTGCTGGAGCGTTTCGAAAAGGTGCTTGACGAGGTACGCCCCGAGGTCTTTGCCATCGTAAAAAGCACTGCCGAACGCTTCGCACATAACGAAAACGTCGTTGTCACTGCAAACGATTTCGACCGTCAGCTGGCAGCCCGTCACGACTTTGTGGATATCGAGGGCGACCAGGCCATCTATCACAACCATTGGGTTGCAGGTGGTAACGACACGAAATGGGATATGGTTCACTTCGACGTGCAGCTCTTCGGTGGTACTGTGCTTCATCAGGGAAAAATCGCAGAGATGTTCACCGGAGAAGGTAAGACACTGACCGCCACGCTGCCTGTCTTTCTGAACGCGCTGACAGGCAACGGTGTGCATGTGGTCACCGTGAACGACTATCTGGCCAAGCGTGACTCGGAGTGGATGGGACCCATCTACATGTTCCATGGACTGAGTGTGGATTGCATCGACAAGCATCAGCCTAACAGCGAAGCACGTCGCCAAGCATATATGGCCGACATCACCTTCGGTACGAACAACGAGTTCGGTTTCGACTATCTGCGTGATAATATGGCACAGCATCCGCAGGACCTCGTGCAGCGTTCCCACAACTACGCCATTGTCGATGAGGTTGACTCCGTGCTCATCGACGATGCCCGTACGCCGCTCATCATTTCAGGTCCTGTGCCGCGCGGCGACGACCAGCAGTTCGAACAGTATCAGCCCCTTGTGGAGCGACTGGTAGGTGTGCAGCGACAGCTGGCTACGCAATATCTGGCCGAAGCAAAGCGACTGATTACCGAGGGCACAGAAAAGGCCGACAAACAAGCTACCGCCGACGGTTTCCTGGCACTCTTCCGCAGTCACAAGGCACTTCCCAAGAACAAGCCGCTCATCAAATTCCTCTCCGAACCGGGCATCAAGGCCGGCATGCTCTCCACCGAAGAGATATACATGGAGAACAACAACCGCCGCATGCCCGAAGCAACCGACCCGCTCTATTTTGTGGTCGATGAAAAGCAGAACAGCGTGGACCTCACCGACAAAGGCAACGACTGGCTGGCCTCGCAGGTGAACGATCCTGAGCTCTTCGTGCTTCCCGACGTCGCAACCATCATGTCGCAGATTGAGTCATCGGGACTTTCCGAAGAGGAAATCCTTGAGCAGAAAGATAAGGTCTACAACGACTATGCCATCAAGAGTGAGCGCGTACATACCATCCAGCAGTTGCTGAAGGCATACACGATGTTCAATCTGAACGACGAATATGTCATTCAGGACGGCGAAATCAAGATTGTGGACGAGCAGACAGGCCGTATCATGGAGGGTCGTCGATGGAGCGACGGACTGCATCAAGCCGTAGAAGCCAAGGAGCATGTGAAGGTGCAGGCCGCTACACAGACCTATGCCACTATCACGTTGCAGAACTACTTCCGCATGTACCACAAGCTATCGGGTATGACTGGTACGGCTGTCACCGAGGCCGGCGAGTTCTGGGACATCTACAAACTCGATGTCGTAGAGGTGCCCACCAACCGTCCTGTGGTCCGCATTGACATGAACGACCGCATCTATCGCACCCAGCGTGAGAAGTACAAGGCCGTCATCGAAGAGGTCGAACTGATGCGTTGCAACGGACGTCCCGTCCTCGTAGGTACTACCAGCGTTGAAATCTCCGAGATGCTCTCCAAGATGCTTCAGATGCGCAAGATACCTCATCAGGTGCTGAATGCCAAACTTCACCAGAAGGAAGCCGACATCGTGGCACTGGCTGGACAGAGTTCGCGCGGCACGGCTTATGTCACCACCGACGGACGTGGATTCAGCGAGAAAGGTGGAGCCATATCATATCAGGCGCGCCTCGACCGAGAGCAGGCCAAGAAAGAGAAGCGCCAGCCCCTCGCTCCCGAGGATATTGCGATGCAGGTCAAGGCCGAGGAGCGTATGCTTGGCACGGTCACCATCGCCACCAATATGGCCGGTCGTGGTACCGATATCAAGCTCACGCCCGATGTGAAAGAGGCCGGCGGTCTGGCCATCGTGGGTACCGAACGTCATGAGAGCCGCCGCGTCGACCGTCAGTTGCGTGGACGTTCCGGACGTCAGGGCGACCCGGGCAGCAGCGTCTTCTTTGTCTCGCTCGAGGACAAACTGATGCGTCTCTTCGCCAGCGAACGTATTGCCAAGGTCATGGACCGTCTGGGCTTCGAGGAAGGAGAGATGATTGAGCACCAGATGATTACCCGAAGTATCGAGAACGCACAGAAGAAGGTCGAGGAAAACCACTTCGGCGTCCGCAAGCGTTTGCTCGAGTATGACGACGTGATGAACAAACAGCGTACCGTCATCTACGAGAAGCGTCGCCACGCACTCATGGGCGAACGTCTGGGCATGGACATCAGCGACATGATATGGGACCGCGTGTGCAACATCCTCGAGAACAACGATTGGGAGGGTTGCCGCCAGCGTTTCCTCGAGATTCTGGCCATGGAAGTGCCCTTCACAGCTGCCGAGATGGAGAACACCCCACTCGAGACACTGGCCGAACACACCTATCAGAAGGTGCTCGAGCGCTTCAAGCAGAAGACCGAAATCATGGCTGCCAATGCCAACAAGGTGATAAAAATCGTCTACGAGGGTCCGCAGGGACAGATGTACGAGAACATCGTGGTGCCCATTGAGGCCGGTTCGCGTCGCTACAATATCCCGGCCAACCTCAAGGAGGCCTACGATACGCAGTCGCACAGCATCGTCACCGCCTTCCACAAGATTATGATTCTCCACACCATCGACGAGGCTTGGAAGGAAAACCTGCGTCTGCTCGACGAACTCAAGCACAGCGTACACAACGCCAGCTACGAGCAGAAAGACCCGCTCCTCATCTTCAAGCTCGAGAGCGTCAAGCTCTTCGACGACATGGTGAATACCATCAACGACCGCACCGTATCCATCATCATGCGCGCCATGATACCCGACCTGCAGCCCGCGCCCACCAACGAGGTGCCCCAGCAGGAGCGGAGACAGCAGTTGCAGGAATCGAGAGGCGACCTCACCGACGCTCAACAGCAGCAGGCCGCAGCACGAGACACACGCGAACGAGTGCCCGTGCAGCCCATGCGTGCCGAGAAACTGCCCGGACGCAACGACCCCTGCCCCTGCGGAAGCGGAAAGAAGTTCAAGCAGTGCCATGGACGAAACCTCTGACACTGAGCCGAAAGACACCGATTACAGTTCACAGATATGAAAGCCAGTCAACAGACCATTCAGCAAATTGAGCGCGCCCTGCGCAAGGTGGCAGCCAAGTTCCCTTCCGATGCCGACCCGCTCTTCACCGACATCCACCTCTGGGTGAACCCCTACACAGGCGAGATGCGCACCTACAACGACGACGATGTCGAACTCGACCGTTGCGTCGTAGAGGAGTGGATAAAGAGCCCTCAGGAGGATTTCTACGCCTACGTGGCCCCCATCCTGCGCGCCTGCATCCAGAACATGCGTCCGCAGCTCGAGCAGATGAGTATACTGCGCCCATTCTCGTTCGTGCTCACCGACGAGGATCACGAAACCATCCAGGACCTGGTCATCATCGACGACGAGGAGACCGTGGTGGTGGACGGCAGCCTGCTCGAGGGGCTCGACGATGAACTGAACGATTTCCTCGAGAAACTGCTTGCCGACTGACTCCGTCTGCTGAAACTGCCGGTGCAGACTCATACGGGGAGACATGCCTTCAGGGGCGTGCCTCCCCTTTTTTTGTCTTGAATCGGTTATTGGGGTTTATGCCAACCTCGCTCCCTTCGAAAACGCACCGTGGTGCGACAGCCATCGCACCACGGTGCATTGCCTTTCGCAGCACGTTCTTCAACAACCACCATCGTGGGCCGAAATAGAATAATTGAGCGATTCGGGTAACCCGAAGCGGCCATTAGGATTTATGTCAGAGTGATATTTGTTTCGAGCAGATTGTTGGTAGCGTCTTCGAAGGCGTAGCGGGCTACGGTGAGGAGACGCTGGCAGCAAGATACCGAAAGAAATGTCGTTATGGCATAAAAAGAGGCGTATAGCTCAAATTGCAGGCTGTATTTATCGACAGATATTTGGTGCATCAGAGACGATTTTGTACCTTTGCCTCGCAGTCTGAAGCATAGTGGAGCTCTGCTGGGGAGCAACTCCATGAGGAAGTGTTTTTGGGTTTCGTAAAAAACTGAAACACAGATAGAAATACGATACTACCCAAATTGAACGGTACATAAAAGTGCAATAGCGAAAAATGGGGAATCGAGGCATTCCCGACAACAACGTGGGGCGCACGCAGAGCTCCTGGAACGACGACCCCGACATTCCCAAGACCTACCAGACACACTCTGCCGACTACGGCCAGCCCGGAACGAAATACGAGCAACCTGCTATCATGCCCCATGATATGTCATCTGAGCCTTGCTTTTGTAATTTGCCGCAAATGACCTCGTGATTTGCCGCAAATCACAAACTTGCCTGCGGCAAGGCAGAACAACTATCCTTAAGATCTATTGGGGAATTAATAATTATCGGCCATCTGTTTTGTGGTTTGTCCACGAATGCTTACCTTTGCACCGTCGAAGCGGATTTCGCGTTTTTCAGTGTCAACAGATTGCGACGTGAGACGGGCTGCGTCCTGCTGTAAAGAATGGGAAAATTAGTTTTTTCCTGACTTCGTCATTGCGCCTCCCAGAAATCTTCGTCGAATAATTTTGCGATAGGCTTATGCCTTTTCATGGGCATTGTTTTTATGAGATGCGCCTTAT
>CAJOLZ010000043.1 GCA_905235575.1 uncultured Bacteroidaceae bacterium
GGCGTACAGTCGTTCAAGCTCTATGACAACGGCGGCGCGGGCGGCAACTACAGCGACAATTGCAGTGGCACCCTCACCCTGACCGCCCCCGTGGGCTACTTGCTCCAGCTCGCGGGCAGCATCACGACGGAGAGTTTTGACAAACTGACGGTCTATAACGGCAGCAGCAACTCAGCCTCGAAGTTGCTCGACGCGGTGAGCAGCACCAACACTACCTACGGGACTGCCATCACCACCGTCCTCAGTACTGGTCAGAGCATGACGCTTTACTTCTATTCGGACGACAGCAAGAACTACGCCGGCCTCAACCTGACGGTGACGCTCGTAAAAATAATGGAACTGGCAGACGTAGCCGACAATACCGATGCCATCAATAGTTGGCAAAACGGTTTGGCCAATGTCACCCTCGCCGGCCGCACGCTCTACAAGGACGGCTCGTGGAACACCCTCTGCCTGCCGTTCAGCGTGACTGTGGGCTTGGGTTCCCCCCTCGCCGGTGCCACGGCCATGACGCTGGACACCTCGACGAGCAATCTGAGCAGCGACGGCACCCTGACGCTGAAATTCGACAACGCCACGACCATCCCCGCCGGCACACCGTTCATCATCAAGTGGGACGTTGCTGAGAACATCGTGAACCCCGTGTTCAATCGCGTGACCATCGACGGCACCCATCGCGATGCCACCGTCACGGGCGTGCTCACCTTCACCGGCACCTACGCCCCCGTCAGCATCAGCAGCGAGGGCGACAACACGAAGCTCTATCTCGGTGCATCAAACAAGCTCTACTACCCGACCAAAGCGATGACCATCGGTTGCCAGCGCGCCTACTACCAGCTGGCCGACGGCATCACCGCCGGTGAGTCTACGTCTGGCAGCCGCGCCGCCGTCCGCGCCTTCGTGCTCAACTTCGGCGACGAGGCTACGGGCATCGTCTCCCTGTCTGCGGACTCCAAGGACATGAAGGACACCGCCGCCTGGTACACCCTCGACGGTCGCCGCCTCTCAGGCAAGCCCGCCCAAAGCGGCATCTACATCAACGGAGGACGTAAAGTAGTAGTGAAGTAATAACATAGTGGTCGCTCCGCTCAAAATCTCACAAAATCAAATCTCGCAGAGCCATTGAAGGATTTACGGAAAGATTTTTGAAAGATTTTGAGCGCAGCGAACCCAAAAAGAAGAAAGGATATAACAATGAAGAAGACATACGAGAAACCCGCCATGCGCATCGTGCTGTTGCAGCACCAGAGCCACCTGCTCGCTGGCAGCAAAGTACGCTCGCTCGGCAGTGGCAGTCCCTTCGACGACCTCGACAGCGACGAGAACTACGACGGACCGGTGAGATAACAGATTAGTCACGGGGGGCAGGCACTTGGGCTGTGACGCAGGAGCCAGCCCCCCTCTGTGATAGACCATTTAAGAAACCCCGCCGAGGGGTGTCGGCAAGGTTTCGGAACGACCCGAAAGGCTCCCGGGGGGTGTCGGCGAGGTTTCGGGCTGCCCCGAAAGGCTCCCGAGGGGTGTCGGCAAGGTTTCGGGACGACCCGAAAGGCTCCCGGGGGGTGTCGGCAGCGTTCTCGGCAGCGGCCATCCAGTCGCGCCAGGCCGCGCTGGAGGCGCAAATCGCGCTCGTGGACAAGTACCTGAAGATTCAGCAGGGCTCCTACCTGAGCGAGGAGATACTCAAAGCCGACCACCGCGGCGACCTGGCCTACGGCACGGCCCACAGCATCGTGCTGGCCTGGCTGGGCAAGGAGTTTGAGCCGCAGGCCACGGCAGCCGGCATGGTGAACCGCGTGTTCAAGCTCTACAAAATTAACACCTCGGTGCAGTACGACGAGCAGTGGGGACTGGTGGGCAACTTCCTGACCGACATCCAGAAGCCCGAGCTCTCCGAGCACATCCAGGCGCTCGGCATCGGCGCCCCCATCGCAGTGCTCCAGGAGTGCTACACCCAGATGAAGGCCCTCATCCGCCAGCGCGATGACGAGGCCAGCGGCAAGGTGAAAGGCGCACTGGCCCAGACGCGCAAGGACTGCGACAAGGCCTACAACCAGGTGCTCGACATCATCGAGGCCGCCGCCCTCATGGCCGACGACGCCACCCCCTACTACGAGTTCATCACCCGCTGGAACACCGCCCTCAACCGCTACATCCAGCAGATCATCGCCAAGAAGGGCGGCTCGTCGTCCTCCGGCGGCGGTGGCGGCTCGGATGACGGCGGCTCGGACGATGGCGGAGGTTCGGATGACGGCGGCTCGGACGATGGAGGTTCTGACGACGGCGGCGGCGATACACCTACGCCTACGCCCGACCCAACACCCGACCCGACTCCTGACCCGACTCCTGACCCCAGCGGCGGCGGCGACGAGGGTGGATCAGGGGACGGTTCCCTGACCCGCAACAGCAATAAAACCAACGAGAGAATGAACGGAATCATGCTGCATCAAGACTCACGCCCTCCGCCGGCGCGTTTGCGGAACTCCCGCGAGGACGGAAAGCGTTGCTGACGGCCTCGCGGGAGCCCCGCGAGCGCGAAAACGGGCATCGGCGGCCTCGCGGGAAGTCCGCAAAGGCGGAAATCGCAAAATTCAATCTCGCGGGAAGTCCGCAAAGGCCGGAATCGCAAAATTCAACCTCGCGGGAAGTCCGCAAGTATCGGAAACAGGAAAATCGTCCTCGCGGAACGTCCGCGAGATGCGAAAAATCCTCTCGGCAGCCTCGCCGCACTGAAGGCCATGCTCGCCTCGCCCAACGCCCAGAAGCAGCAGGGCGCCAAGCAACTGACGTTCATCCGCGACAAATACTCGCTCTCGGCCAGCGACGAGTAGTCCGTTGAGCCGCACGAGCAATCCTATAGCATCATTTCGCCCTCCGAGCACCCGGAGGGCGATTTGCATCCTATTTTACCCACTTCCTGTTATAATTTACAGCAAAAACGACGCATGATTGCAAAACTTTTCGTAAATTTGCAGCGTCGAACCAAATTAACAGAAAGGAAATGTTATGAGTACAGCAACATTAAACGGCTTGCGCAACTATCTTTACGACACGCTCACGCCCGCCAACCTGATTTGGCTGGGAACGCAGCTGACGGAATACGGTCGCAGGATGGAACGGCAGTCGAAACCCTATACGAAGGAAGAACTGGTGGCACGGATAGAACTGAGCGAGCGGCAGTTTGCTGAAGGAAAATACCAGGATTTCGACGAGGCAATGGCCGATCTGGAAAAGGAGTTTTCCGAGGAGGAAGTGACACCCGAAATGGCTGAGGGAATATGAGGTCGATACTGTCGGATCAGGCGAAACAAGAGATTCGCCAGGCTGCAAAGTATATCGGTAGGGAATTTGGTAAAAAACACTATCTACATCGCCGACTTCTGGGATGTCCGCCGTGCTCCACAGTCCCTTGCCGCACAAGTGAAATAGCATCACTCCACAGCACTGCACGACCTCTTATATCGGATTAGTAGCTCCGCCGCATGTCCGCACGAGCAATCCAATAGAATCATTTCGCCCTCCATGCACTCGGAGGGCGATTTGTATCCTATTTTACCCACTTCCTGTTATAATTTCCAGCAAAAACGATGCGAGATTCAGAATATTTTCGTAACTTTGCACAGTGAATACGTAGAAACCAAACGAATATGGCTAAAGAAGATATTGTTAGGCGCTGGCTGAAGATAGCTGCTGAAGACTTGGAGGTGGCCGAGTCGAACCATTCCAATGGCTATTGGCTCTACGCTGCTTTCCTCTGCCACCAGTCGCTGGAGAAAGTGCTGAAGGCCTACTATCAGGCTACGCACGACGATGACCCGCCCTATACGCACAACCACATTAGGCTGCTGAACGTTTGCGGGCTGATAGACGAACTCTCTGAAGAGCAACTGCGCTTCATTGCCCATATCGAGCCGATGTACATCGAGGCCCGCTATCCGGAGCAGAAGGCTGCCGCAGCACGCACACTGAGCAAGGACGTGAGCCTATATTTCATAGAGAAAACCAAAGAACTGACAATATGGATAAGAAAACGCTTACCAGAGACGAAGCCCTCGATACCGTCAGAGCTTACAAGCGAGTGATACAATCGCGCTACCGCACAGAGCCACGCGTCGTGATGTACGGCTCTTACGCCAAGGGCTATGCCAATCCCGACAGCGACATCGACGTTGCCGTCATCCTGCCCGGGAGCGACATCACCGACCGCTGGGAGCAGTTAGCCGACCTGTGGAGCGACATCCGAAAGGTCAGTGTGCTCATAGAGCCGGTGCTCATGGAGGACAACGAAGACTCGATGCTCTACCGTGAGGTGATGCGTACAGGCGTAACCGTCTGAAACATTCCCACAGAATAAAAAATATCCGCCGAGATCCTCTGTCTTGAGAGCCTCGGTGTTTTCATAACAGTCTTGCAACTGATGATTATGGCACAGAAAACACTGAAGACGAGCTATCGCTTTCGGTGCAGACACTATCCGTCGTAACGGACATTTTTTGCGATGGTTCGGCAACGGCAGCGACGGAAAAACATCGTACCTTTGCCGAAGAAACGTGAAAACTGTAATAAAAGTAAGATAATGAGCAGTATTGACAGACGGGAATTACTGAAAAGGCTGAGCATGACCATAGGGTCGGCAGCCGCTATGATGGCCCTGGAGCCATTGAAATCTTTGGCTGACGACGACACAAAACCATCGCCAGAAGTTGACAACCGCATGACCTACCGCGTGCAGCACGGCTCGGGCGAGCAGATCTCCCTGCTCGGACTGGGCATGATGCGTATGCCGAATAACAATCAGAAGTTGGTGAACCAGATTGTAGATTATGCCATTGCCCACGGTGTCAACTACTTCGACACGGCACCGATGTACGGCGGCGGGCGCAACGAGGGCATCACCGGCGAAGCCCTGAGCCGCCATCCACGCGACAAATACTATATCGCCACGAAGATGTCGAACTACGACGAGCGCACGTGGTCGTTCAGAGAGTCGAAAAATATATACGAGAAGTCTTTCCACGAGTTGCGTGTAGATTATATCGACTACTACCTGCTGCACGGCATCGGACTGGGTGGCATGCACAACTTCGAGGGGCGCTTCATCAACAACGGTTTCCTCGACTTCCTTCTGAAGGAGCGCGAGGCGGGGCGCATCCGCCACCTCGGATTCTCATATCATGGTGACGTGAGCGTGTTCGACTGGCTCGTAGATCGGACCGAGGAGTACAACTGGGACTTTGCGCAGATACAGATGAACTACCTCGACTGGCGACATGCCTCACTCAACAAGAGTGGCTTCAAGCAGGATGCCGACGCGGAATATCTCTACGACAAGCTCGACAAGGCAGGCATACAGGCGGTAGTGATGGAGCCACTGCGCGGCAGTGCCCTCACCCACATCCCCGATGAATATGGCAAGCAGTTGAAAGCCCTTCGCCCCAATGACACGATGGCTGAGTGGGCATTCCGCTGGGTGGGTAGCCATCGCAATATCCTGACCACACTGAGCGGCATGAACCAGATGGCATTTATCGAGGAGAACGTCAAGATTTTCTCTCCCCTTGACACCTGTACCGACAAGGAGAATGAACTGTTGGAGAAGATTGCCGACAGCATGGCGGGTATTCCTATCATTCCCTGCACCACTTGCGCCTACTGTATGCCCTGCCCCTACGGTGTGGACATCCCTGGCAATTTCGCTTTCTACAACGGGGCGACGCATGCCCATCTACTGCCTCTGCCAGAGACATCGGCTTCCGACTATTCTGAACGTCAGGCTACTTTTGCCGAAAAATATCACACCGCCATCCCTGTCGAGAAGAGTGCCAGCAAGTGCGTTGATTGCGAAGCGTGCCTCTCGAAGTGTCCGCAGCAGATACGCATCCCCAACCAGATGGGACGCATCGTCAGTCTGCTGAGAAAGAAGAAATTAAGTATAATCATGCTGTTGCTCGCCATGAGCATAGTTTCCTGCTCGTCGGACGACGATGACTTCCTCAACCCTGTGCCGGAACCGAGCAGCGAAGTAAGGAGCGGCAACGATGCCCCTGACAATGGCGACAATACGCCGGCGGGCGGCAATGTGAATGCCGGTGACTACAGTGGAACGAGTGCTGCACTGACGAAATACACCGACGGCAATGGCGACGAGGCCTACATCCCGGCGCAGTTCTCTGTATCAAGCAAGACCGATGAGCAGACCGTCCGCACAGGACTGGTGGTCATTGCCCCCGACGGCAGTGAATATGTATGGGTATCTACAAAGAATACCCCACTGCGGATGCGCGACTTCGGCAGTTATTTCTCAGGTGGCTCGCTCAGCGGCTATAGCGACGAGACAACGTTGCCTGCCTATCAGCAGATGGCTCAGAGCGTGGCTACCTACGGCGGCTTCTATGTAGGCCGATATGAAGCCAGCTACGGCAGCGGCAACAGTCTGAGCAACTACGTGCCTGCCAGCAAGCCCGTCACGGCGAGCCAGTCGGGACGCATCTGGATACAGTTCTCCCCGCAGGATGCCACCGTGGCTTGCGAGAACCTATACCGCGACAACGCCACCGTGCAGGGCTTCTTCCTTTGGGGTGCCAACTGGGACACCACGCTGCAGTGGCTCGTCGATACAGGTTGCAAGACCTATGCAGATGTAGCCTCTAACAGCACCTCGTGGGGCAACTATTCCGACGATACGTTCTCGCCAAATGCCCGTGGTAACTACACCGGAGCATACGAGCAGGCAAAGGCGAACAACATCTACGACCTGGCGGGTAACAATTGGGAGTGGACACAGGAGCGATACGGACAGAACTACGTGATGCGCAGCGGTGGCTACAACCTCATGGGCGGAGCCTGTCCCGGCAACCGCTATCCCGCCGCCATCCGCGACCCGCTGCCCGGCAACAACCACCACCCCAACGTCTGCTTCCGCGCCGGCCTCTTCCTCCTGCCTGCAGAAGGAACGGACGATGATACGACGGGCATAAAACCTGTAACCATGTAATCCAAAATATTGTAGATATGAATAGAATCGGACTGGGCTGCAGTGGTATGGCCCGCAGAAATGAAGAGAGCAGTATCCGCACCGTTGACGCGGCACTCGACCATGGAGTGACGATGTTCAACGTGGCAGAGTTTTATCAGAACGGTGAGAGCGAAATTGTTTTGGGCAATGCCCTGCGCCAGCATTCGCGTGACAGTTACGAAGTGAACGTGAAGTTTGGCGCGCTGCCTGGCGGTCCCCACGGACTGTATGGCGTAGATATGAATCCGTTTAACGTCCGTGCCCGGCTGACCTACTCTCTCGGCCGTTTAGGAATGGACTATGTTGATGTCTATGAGCCTGCCCGCATGGACGATGCCTATCCCGTAGAGGATGTCATCGGAGCCGTGCAGGAACTGGTGAAGGAGGGTCTGGTGCGTTACATGGCGATGACAGAGACCTCTGCCGACGAACTGCGACGTGGCAACGCAGTGTATCCAATCAAATACTTCGAGAAGGAATACTCGCTGCTTAGCCGCCAGATGGAGGCGGAGGACCTGCCCACCTGCCGCGAACTGGGCATACCCGTCATCGCCTATGGTCTGTTGGGTCACGGTCTGCTCACCGACAGTTTCGCTACCGGCGAGCGCACACCGAGCATACTGCCCTTCCTGTATAAGCCGGAGGACATCGAGCCCAACCGCGCCATCGTCAGCCAGTTGAAGGAGATAGCCGACGGCAAGGGCTGCTCCACCAGCAACCTCGCCATCGCTTGGGTACTGCAGAAGAATCCCGACATGCTTGCCATCATCGGTACCACCCATCCCGACCATTTAGAAGACTCGCTGAAGTCCCTCGACATCACACTCACCGACGAGGAGATGCAGACCATCGGAGAAATCTTCGCCCCGGGCCGTGTGCGTGGCGGTGTGCTGCCAAAGATGCATTACTCGGGCGGACGGTTCATGGGTATCGTTTCATAAACATCTTAATGTTACTTCCCGTTTCGATATTCACCTGGTGTCATGCCAACCTCACCTTTGAAGAACTTTGAGAAGAAGGATGGATTGGCAAAATTCATGCGCTCAGCGACTTCCCAGATGGGGAGGTCGCTGTAGCGTAACAGCACCTTGATCTTCTGGATGGCGTGGTGGTTGAGCCACTGCATGACGGTGAGGCCACTGGATTTCTTGATGACAGCACCAAGATGATTTGGGGTGACGCAGAGTTTATCGGCATAGAACTCTATCTTACGTTCACGAATCCCATATAGATTGACAAGGCGAAGAAACTGGTGAAAGATTTTGTCTTGTCGCGTGGCTGTCTGTTGACGCAGTGTCTCTTTACGGTCGGCTAAACGCTTCAATTCCAAGAGCAGGGCAGTCTGCAGATGGGTGATGACCTCGGGTTGCAAAGGCTGATACCTCGTCTCATGCCATAATAGCTCCATATACTCATTTACCAGCCGCCACTCATCATCATTCAGTGCGAGATATGTCTGCTGGTTTATCGAGGTGAACAGCGGAAGATCTTTGAACGAAAAAGCTCTGAGGTCAAAATCGTCGCTCCATTCCTGGATTTCGAAGATGCTGTCGGCCACCAACACGATGAGAGACTGCTGCTCCAAGCGTTGTTCTTCCAGATTGATAACCACGCGCACCCAGCCTTGCGTCACCATCATCACACGTCCTTCATCCACACGGTACGGCTGGTCTGTACGCAGGTGTTTCAACCCGAAGTCTTGTGCATTCATCGTGATGTAGATGTTCTCATCCACATAGTATTGTTTCTCGTCTTCTGCCAGAAATCTGACTAAATTCAGGCTCAGATTTTCTACATTTTTTGCCATAATCTTTGAATTGGAACATTTATGCCTTTTATAAGATAACGTAAGAATGGAAAAATCATTGTACTTTTGCACCAGGAATTTAAAACTCAATGAATATGAACACGACTCTAAACTGGCTCTATGAGCACTGGATGAAGGAAACCCCCTTCCTTGCCCTTTACACATTTATTCTTATTTGGCTCTACGTTCGCGGCAACGATTATGCCTTGTATCTCATCTGGCTGCAAAGCCCGGCCTACTGGTTCCACGAATTTGAGGAATATGTCTGCCCGGGAGGGTTCCTGAGTTTCTTCAATCAAGGGCCGCTCGGTTCTACGCGTCCAGACAAACCGTTGACCAAGGCAGGCTCGTTCTGGATAAACATCCCGCTGATGTACGTGCTGCTGCCGCTCTCTGGCGTATTGTCCCACTATTTCGGAACAGACTGGGGCTTCTGGACAGCCTATTATTCCACGCTGAATGCCTCGGCCCACGTCGTGATGTTCTTCATCTTCGGACGGAAGTACAATCCTGGTCTCGTGGCCTCCATTCTGGTCAATATTCCTTTGGGCATCTATACTATCTGGTATTTCCTCAGCAACGGTCTTGTCACGACTGAAGTAAACATCCTGAGCATCATCGTCGGCATCATCGCCCAAGCTTCCATGATGGTCTATGGTTTCGCCTACCTCGTGCCGCAGTCGAAACGTGAGGGCTATCATAAGAGTGTTGCTATTAAGTAATTGGCAATCTGATATATGTCCGCGAAGATAAAGCTCTTATTTGTAGTCATATTTCTATATATTTATTGTTAACAAAAACTCAACATCATGAACAAAGCATACAAATGGCTGCTTGCCAACTGGATGAAGGCCACTCCTTTTCTTGCAATTTATACTTTTATACTCGTGTGGCTCTATGTCAAAGACCAGAATTACGCTCTCCATCTGGGTGCAGGGCATCATCTACTGGGTGCACGAATTTGAGGAGTATGTCGCCCCAGGCAGATTCCTTAAGTTCTTCAACAACAACACGATGCGTTGTACACGCGATGATTACCCGATGACGGATGTCGGCTCCTTCTGGATCAACATTCCGCTGGTCTATATCGCTATGCCGTTCTCGGCGGTGCTGGCTCACTTTTTCGGACTCGAATGGGGCATCTGGACGGCGTTGTTCTCTGTACTCAATGGACTTGGACACGTGGGCTTCTGGGCAATCTTCGGAACAATCCCGGACTTTGTGCAAGTATCCTACTCAATATTCCCTTTGGCATCTACGCAATGCATTATTTTGCAACTAATCTCGATTTCTCTACTTCGGTGTATGTAATCAGTGCAATCGTCGGTATTCTGGCGCAGGCATCGATGATGATTTACGCTTTTGGTGTGCTGCTGCCACGGGTCAAGAGAGAGGGACTACTGAGAGAAAAGAAAAATCAATAAAAACTATTCATTATGCGAACAACAATCAAGAACGTCCGCATCTTCTACGGCGAGAAACTCACTGCTCCACAGAACGTTACACTAGAGGACGGACTTATCAAATATATCGGCAATGAACTGCCGACGGATTCTGACATCATCGACGGCGAGGGCAAAACGCTGCTGCCGGGATTCATTGACACGCATATCCACATTGACAGCCGCGAGAACTGCGAATTGGCTGTCAAATCAGGCGTTACAACCTTCATCGACCAGATGTGCGACAAGACGGAACTCATCGACTCGCTCCGCGACCCAGACGAGCCTATTACCAACGTGCGGAGCGTCTATCTGCCCGTGCAGGCGCAGGCGGGCAAGATGTTCATCGATGCTATAGGCTACGAGCCTCCTTACGTAAAGACTAAGGAAGACGTGCGCCGCACCATCGACACAGAGATAGCAAAAGGTGCCATCGTCATCAAGATACTGCTTGATTTGCCGCCAATCACCACGGGTATGCTTGCCGAGGATCTCATCGAGGAAACCGTATGCTATGCCCACGAGTGTGGAAAAATTGTTTCGGCACACACCACAACGGTAGAAGCCTATCGGTTGGCAGCAAAATACGGCATAGACATCCTCAACCACACACCAAAAGATGAACCTGTGCCTATGGATATCATCAACGAAATCAAGCAGAAAGACTTGACGGTGATTCCCACGACGGTGATGCAGGAGGGCATCGTTCGCAACATGCAGAAGATTATGCCCGAACGCGCCGGCAACTTCGAGAATGTATTGGAGACTGTACGCCGTCTGCACGAGGCGGGCGTCAGGATGCTTGTGGGCACGGATGCGAACCGTACCAACAAGATGTGCTTCATCACCCACGGCGAGAGCATTTTCAGCGAGTTCGAATATTTGCACGAGGCAGGTCTTTCAAATCTCGAGATACTGCACGGCGCCACCAGCACCGCCGCTGATATCTTCGGACTCAGCGACCGTGGCTCTATCGAAGTGGGCAAGCGCGCCGACCTCGTTCTCGTAGAGGGCGACCCCACCAAGGACATCTCTGCCTGCCGCAATATCAAGAAGGTGTGGGTGAGAGGAGTAGCATCAACATTATAATTACAATAAAAGTTTCGCATGTTACACATTGCTCGACTTTTCAGAGGTGAGAGGTAAGAAGTGAGAGGTGAGAGATTACTTTTTCTGCTGACATTCTCTATAAATTTTGATGTTTACTTTACATTTAATTTTGATGTTTACTTTACATTTGCCACTTCGTTCTCGCTGTCGTTCGCGATACCTTTGGTATTCTCTTACCTCTTACCTCTCACCACTTACCTCTAAAGACTGAGCAAGAAAAACTTGCGAAAGTCGAGATTATAATTATAATAGGAGTAAGAGGACATGATTATGAGAAAGACCATTCTTTTTGTGACCATTTGCCTGTTGGCAATCGGCATGGCTGAAGCGCAGACCTACACGCTTCAAGACGTGACACTTACCGGCACGGCCTCGGAGGGCGGTGCCGACGTTACGCTGCAACAGTTGCGGCCCAACAACAGGGCAACGGGCATCTATGAGGCTTACGTCCGCCTGCAGCCCGGCACCTTCACCTTCCGCTCGAACACCAGCGAGGGCGACGTGGTGACGCTGGGACAGGGCAACACCACAGGTGTCCTGACGGTCGGTGGC
>CAJOLZ010000044.1 GCA_905235575.1 uncultured Bacteroidaceae bacterium
GTGACGAATATGAGCGGTATGTTCTGGGGCTGTCAGGCGCTGACGGCTGTTAACCTGAGCGGCTTCGACACGCGAAAGGTGACGACCATGAACCGCATGTTCCAGAACTGCTCGAGTCTGACACGCCTCGACCTGAGCAGCTTCAATACGGAGAATGTAGAGGATATAGGATGGATGTTTGCATTTTGTAGTTCTCTGACGAGTCTCGATGTGAGCAACTTCAACACCTCGAAAGTGAAGAATCTGTGGTCGGTATTCTTTAATTGCAGCAGCCTGAGGCTACTCGACCTGACGAGTTTCAATACGAGTGCAGTGACGCTGACGTTGCTCGAACTTGAAGACCGTCTATGTTGGTGATGGCTGGGATATGAGTAAGGTGACGACGTCGCCAGAAATGTTCACCGCCTGCACCAGCCTCGTGGGCGGTATGGGAACGACGTATGATGCCAGCCATGTAGACAAGGCGTATGCCCACATCGACGGCGGCCTGAGCAATCCGGGCTACTTCTCGGAGAAGCTGGACTTCCTGCTGGGCGACGCGAACGGCGACGGTAAGGTAACCATCACCGACGCAGTGGCAGTGGTGAACTACATCCTGAACACAACGCAGGGCACATTCAATGTAGCTGCTGCAGATGTTGACGGAAATGGTAGCATCACCATCACCGACGCTGTGGGCATCGTGAACATCATCCTCAACACCAGCTCCGCCGGCGTGAAAGAACGCCGTGTGAGGGAGGAAGTTGTTACGGAAAGAGAGCCGGATTAAACACACCGTGCTTCGACACATGTCGCACCACGTTGCGACAGCCTCTGCACCGTGCTGCGACGGGCGTCGCAGCACGATGCGTTTTTTCCCCCTTTGTCATTCTTCAACACCCAGCTCTGCCGCTTCTGCCCGACAACGTCGGGTGTTGACGAAATTACTTCCGCTCGAAAGAACCCAAAGAAAATCTGCGTTTTCTTTTTGTTCTTTCCTCGCTTATTCGTAACTTTGCAGCGTCGATTCGACACACCACACACGGGGCTGACATGGATTTGACAGCAGGCTGAGGTGTTGTGTAAGCACGCAGTGAGAGGGTGATTGCTCACTATAATCAATCGGTCACCGGACAATTATCTGGCGAAAGAACTTACGCTCTCGCTGCCTGATTGAAGCATAGTAAATCATAGGCTTTATTTCGGCACCAGGTGCTGAAACGAGATGTCACTCTGGAGCTACCGCTCCGAAGCCCCCAGGTCAAGTGGCACAGCAATATCGGAGATAGTCGGCGGCGGCCCCGCGCTGCAGATGAAACCTTCAGGGGATAAGGCATCGGTAGGTGGCCCAGGTCTTGCCGATGCACGAAAACCAAGTCTGGGATAAGCGTGTAGAAAGCACAGGACGTCCCTGTTTGGACGAGGGTTCAATCCCCTCCAGCTCCACTAGGAAAAGGAGAGGCATCTGCGGTTGTGGGGATTTCACCCTCGTGAGGGTTCTTTCTCCGCCAAGGCTGCGAAAGCGGCAGAGCCGAGCGCAATCCCCTCCAGCTCCACTAAAAACATCCATCATTCCTCCTTTCCGGAGGGGAAATGAGCGGAACACCAATATCTTTTCACTCTGAACAACAGAAAAAAATGAAAGAACTGGCATTGAAGTACGGGTGCAACCCGAATCAGAAGCCCTCGCGCATCTTCATGGAGCAGGGCGAGTTACCCATCCAAGTGTTGAACGGCCGCCCCGGATACATCAATTTCATGGACGCGCTGAACAGCTGGCAACTGGTGAAAGAACTGAAAGAAGCCACCGGACTGCCTGCTGCCGCATCGTTCAAGCACGTGTCACCCGCCGGTGCCGCCGTGGGCCTGCCCCTGAACGAGACACTCGCACACATCTACTTCGTGGACGACGTGAAGGTGCCTCTCACACCCATTGCCTGTGCCTATGCCCGTGCCCGCGGCGCCGACCGCATGTCGAGCTACGGCGATTTCATCGCACTGAGCGATACCTGCGACGTGGCAACGGCTACACTCATCAAACGCGAAGTGAGCGACGGCGTAATAGCTCCGGCATATACCGACGAGGCACTGCAGATTCTGCGCGAGAAACGCAAAGGCACCTACAACGTCATACAGATTGACCCCACCTACAAACCTGCACCCATCGAACACAAGCAGGTGTTCGGCATTACCTTCGAGCAGGGACGTAACGAGGTTCGGCTCGATGACCCGGCACTCTTCGAGAACATACCCACAAAGAACAAGACATTCACCGAGGAAGCACGCCGCGACCTCATCATCGCACTCATCACCCTGAAATACACGCAGAGCAACAGCGTCTGCTACGTGAAAGACGGGCAGGCCATCGGCATCGGAGCCGGACAGCAAAGCCGCATACACTGCACCCGTCTGGCTGGCAACAAGGCCGACATCTGGTGGCTGAGGCAACATCCGCAGGTGCTGGCACTCCCCTTCCGTCCCGACATACGGCGCGCCGACCGCGACAATACCATCGACATCTACATCAGCGATGACTACATGGACGTGCTGGCCGACGGCGAATGGGAAAAGTTCTTCACCCAGAAACCCGAACCGCTGACACGCGAAGAGAAGAAAACATGGATAGCCAAGAACACCAACGTGGCACTGGGCAGCGACGCATTCTTCCCCTTCGGTGACAATGTGGAGCGCGCCCACAAGAGCGGCGTACAATACATCGCCCAGGCAGGAGGCTCGGTGCGCGACGACCACGTCATCGAGACATGCGACAAATATGGCATCGCCATGACATTCACCGGCGTGCGCCTCTTCCACCACTAATCAGTCGCACGCCATGGGAAACTTCGGAGGAGACGACATCGACGCCGTCATCATGGAAGGTATCACCTTTCGCGGTGCACCTAAAAAGGACAAGACAAAGGATGCAGATAAGGTGCGCACGAAAGCTAAGAAGAAACAGTATATCACCGGGGCACACGGTTCGGGCGCAGCACACAAGAAAGCCGACATCCGACGCCGCAGAGCCGACAGAAACAAGAAATAAACAGAAAGAGCGAGGAACAATCACTGTTCCCCGCTCTTTTCTTGTTGTGGCTGCGATGTTGTTATCTTCAGCGTACCGTTAGGCTGTCGCGTGAAGACCACCACCTGCGGAATGAGTTTGTTGGCATTGTGGTCGAAAAGTATCTCACTGTTGAAGGCCTTTCCCTTCACTCGGGTCTCGAAGTGAAGATGCTCAGTGGTGGCCCTTCCCGTACGTCCCTCGAGTGCCAAGGGTTCACCTGCCTGCACCCATCGACCCACCTTCACAAGAATCTTCGAGTGATGACTGTAGAGCGTCTCAAGCCCGTTGGCATGTCGCAGCACCACACAATTACCGTAGCCATAATAGGGTCCGCTGAGTATTACCTCACCGGGGAAAGCAGCGCGGATTGTGTCGTTCGGCTTAGTCTTTACATCTGTGCCAGCATGATGACGCGCGCCGCCAAAAGGACTTATCAGATGCGCGCCGGGCAAAGGATAATGCCATTCCTCTTCGGTGTAATTGGCAAAGTTGATGGTGAACTGGTTTCCTTTGGCAAACGGGTCCTTGGCCGCCTCGACTTTCAGCACTTGCCATTCGTCGATGTCAGCCACTTCTTCGTCCTGCGCCATCAGCGACGGCGTATGCATCAACGCCATCAAAGAAATCAAAGTCACCAGTATTCGTCTGCTTTTCATAGTATCTCAGCTTTTGAGCATTATTCCGTTCAGTATGCGTCCCGACTGTATTCCATCGTGACGTGCGCTGTAATAGCGTGTGTGGTTCGTGAACGTGCATTCGCCACACAGCTCTATGCGCCTTACACCGCAGTTCTCCAGTTGCAGGCGGTTAGCTTCCCACAGGTCAATGTGCCATTTTGCATCTCGTCGTGTAATCTGCTGCATCGGGAAACCAGCACTGCGAAATGCCTCGTAGACCTCGTCTCCAACCTCGAACGCATCGAGGCTGATGCCTGGTCCGATGACAGCTTTCACGTCATCGCCCTGTGTTCCGCACTCGTTTTGCATACACTCCAACGTACATTCCACAATGCGAGCCACCGTGCCGCGCCACCCTGCATGAACCGCTGCCACCACACCGTTACGCTCGTCGTAGAGCAACACCGGGATGCAGTCGGCCGTGCTTACGCAGACGCAGAGATTCTTTTCGGTCGTGAACACAGCGTCCACATCTTCTAACTGACACGGCTCCGAGACGTGTGCCACATGGTTGCTGTGCGTCTGATGGGGCACCACGAAACGGTTCGCATCGATGCCGAGACGTTGTGCCAGCAGTTTTCTATTGGACGGATTGCGCCATTGGTTGAAGCCGTTGTAACCGATGTCAGGCATTGCGGCTGACTGTCCGAGGTCGACATCGCCGCGACGCAGGGTACTGAATGCCACCACGTTGTCGGCTACGTCATACGTCTTCATACTCGAAATCGTCCAGTTCTTCGATGTCCTCGATATCGTCGTCGTCCAGCACTTCAATCTCTTCGTCCTCGCCCTCGTCGGCCAGTTCCTGCGTAAGCCAACTGAGATCTTTGTTGCGATGCACCAGTGTGTCTTGCTGCGTGATGGACTTCAGTTTGTTGCTCTCACTGTTGAGTGCCGTCCACAGGATGTCTTTCAGTTCTGTGATGCCCTTGCCTGCAACTGCGCTTATGAAGACAGCAGGCACGTCCTGCGGCAGGTCGGCCGACAGGAGTTGCTGCAGTTCGTCGTCCAGCAAGTCGCTCTTCGTGATGGCAAGCACACGTTGTTTATCCAAAAGTTCGGGGTTGAAAGTGCCCACCTCACGCAAGAGTATTTCGTATTCCTTGCGTATGTCGTCGGTATCGCCGGGCACCATGAAGAGAAGCAGACTGTTGCGTTCGATGTGACGCAGGAAGCGCAGACCGAGGCCGCGCCCTTCGCTGGCTCCCTCGATGATGCCGGGAATGTCGGCCATCACGAACGACTGGCCGCCGCGATAGGGTACGATGCCCAGACTGGGCTCCATCGTCGTGAACGGATAGCCAGCAATCTTGGGCCGGGCACTGGAGACAGCACTCAGCAGGGTACTCTTTCCTGCATTGGGGAAACCCACAAGTCCGACGTCAGCCAGCAGTTTCAGTTCGAGGATGACCGTCATCTCGCGCATGGGTTCTCCGGGCTGTGCATAGCGGGGAGCCTGATTGGTAGCGGTACGGAAGTTCCAGTTGCCCAGTCCTCCGCGGCCGCCTTTCAGTAGCATGACCACCTGTCCGTCCTCCGTGACGTCGCAGACATATTCGCCTGTTTCGGCGTTATAGACCACGGTTCCGCATGGCACGTCGATATATCGGTCCTCGCCGTCGGCTCCGGTGCTGCGGCTTTGTCCGCCGTTGCCGCCATGTCCGGCAAAGACATGTCGCTCGTAACGCAGGTGGAGCAACGTCCAGTAGTTGTGATTCCCGCGCAGGTAGACGTGACCTCCGCGACCGCCGTCGCCTCCGTCAGGCCCGCCGTTGGGGACATATTTTGCGCGGTGCATGTGCATGCTGCCGCGTCCGCCTTTACCGGAGCGGCAGCATATTTTCACGTAGTCTACGAAATTACTTTCCATGCACCCTCGCTTGCGTTTCTGCTATGCGTTTGCCTGGTCAATCAGTTTGAAGATGGCATCGATCATGCCTTCCTTCGAGGGATATGTTTCCCATGCCACCACGTTGCGGATGCCCTCCTTCTGGAACCATTCGGCCAGCGGTGCGGTCTGGTTGTGATATACGGCGAAGCGTTTCTTGATGGTCTCTTCGTTGTCGTCAGCGCGGCCCTGCTCGATGGCGCGGTTCAGCAGACGTGCCACGAGGATGTCTTCGCTCACCACCAGTTCAATCATGATGCCCATCTCGTGTCCGCGCTCGGCCAGCATCTGCTTCAGCGCCTCTGCCTGTGCGATGGTACGGGGGAAACCGTCGAAGATGACACCGCGGCCGGCCGGCTGTGCGTCGTAAACCTTGGCAAGGATGCTGATCATGAGTTCGTCGGGAATGAGTTGTCCCTGGTCGATGTAACCCTGTGCCACGCGGCCCAGTTCGGTTCCGTTCTTGATTTCGGCACGCAGCACGTCACCGGTGCTGATGTGTCCCATTCCATACTTCTCAACGATGACGTCGCTGTAGGTACCTTTGCCCGAACCCGGGGCGCCGAAGATGATAATGTTTTTCATTTTCTTTTTACCTTTATTTATATGTTAATGAATGAATTTATCAGTCTGCCACGATGAAGATATCGTTCAGGTTGCGGCCGAGGCCGTCGTAGTCGAGACCATATCCGACGATGAATTCGTTGGGGATGCTGAATGCGCAGTACTGCACCTCCACGTCGGCAAGCAGCCTGTCGGGCTTTGTCAGCAGGGTGCAGATGCTCAGACTGGCAGGGTTGCAGCGGTTCAGCGCCTCAATCGTATGTGCCATCGTATTTCCCGTGTCCACGATGTCCTCAACGATTATCACATGCCGTCCGGCGATGTCCATGTTCAGTCCAATCGCGTCGATTACGTTTCCTGTGGAGCTCATGCCCTCGTACGATGCCAGTTTGACGAACGAGACCTGGCAGGGCAAATCAATCTGACGCAGGAGGTCGGCAGCAAAGATGAACGACCCGTTGAGCACTGGGATGAAAATGGGTTCGAGACCGGCATAGTCGCGGTTGATTTCCGCAGCCAGGCTCGTCACACGGTCCGCTATCTTCCGGGCGGGTATGAGCCGCTCGAAAAGCTTGTCCTTCACACGAATTGTCTCCATTTCGGCTTCTATTCTGAAAGATTTGGGACAAAGGTACGAAGAAGTGGGGAGAAAAGCAAAACTTGTTTAGATTTTCTCGGCTGAGAATGCCGAAGTGTCCATTTTTGAGGTTCGGGAAACGCACCGTGGTGCGAAGGGCGACGCACCGCAGTGCGATGGCCGTCGCAGCGTGGTGCGTCAGCCGGAAAACCGCAGTGCATTTTCCTGAGCTCTCCGAAAGCCTCCTCAGACAAAAGACGAGGGGCGCCCCGAACATGTCGGGACGCCCCTCAATGGTGCGATACCTAATGTGGTTTGGTGTCAGAGCTTTTCGTTGCTGCCCAGCACCTCCACAATCTTGTGGATATACATTTTCTTCATGTTCTCGCGTGCGGGCTTCAGATACTGACGGGGGTCGAAGTCGCCGGGCTTCTCATCGAAGTGCTTGCGGATGGCAGCCGTCATAGCCAGACGTGAGTCGGAGTCGATGTTGATCTTGCAAACAGCACTCTTCGAAGCCTCGCGGAGCTGCTCTTCGGGAATACCTACAGCGTCGGGCAGTTTACCGCCGTGAGCGTTGATGGTGTCAACCTCGTCCTGAGGCACGCTGCTGGAGCCGTGGAGTACGATGGGGAAGCCGGGAAGACGCTTCTCAATCTCGTGCAGAATGTCGAATGCGAGGGGAGGAGGCACGAGCTTGCCAGTCTTCGGGTCGCGGGTGCACTGCTCGGGAGTGAACTTATAAGCTCCGTGGCTTGTACCGATGGAGATGGCGAGGCTGTCGCAACCGCTGCGGGTAGCGAAGTCGATAACCTCTTCGGGCTTCGTATAGTGGCTTTCCTCAGCCTGCACCTCGTCCTCAACGCCGGCGAGCACGCCAAGCTCGGCCTCGACCGTTACGTCATACTGGTGAGCATATTCAACCACCTTCTTTGTCAGCGCGATGTTCTCCTCGTAGGGCAGCGACGAACCGTCAATCATGACGCTCGAGAAGCCGTTGTCAATACAGTCCTTGCAGAGTTCGAAGGTGTCTCCGTGGTCCAGGTGGAGCACAATCTGAGGCTTCTCGCAGCCCAGCTCCTTGGCATACTCAACAGCACCCTGAGCCATGTAGCGCAGGATGGTACCGTTGGCGTAGTTGCGTGCACCCTTGCTCACCTGCATGATGACGGGCGACTTGGTCTCTACAGCGGCCTGGATGATGGCCTGCATCTGCTCGAGCGTGTTGAAGTTCGGGGATGGCATAGCCACCAGCCACAGCCTTGGCGAACATCTCACGGGTGTTCACGAGGCCCAATTCCTTGTAACTTGTCATAACTTTATAATTAAAAAATGTTTAATAATACTTTTTCTCTCGATTCAGCATGCAAAGGTACGAATAAGTGGGGAAAAAACAAAGAGTGACTTTGATTTTTTCGAGCGATGCTTCTTTTATTTTGTTTCCTTCGTCAGATATGTGACGATGGGCAGATGGTCGCTGTATCCGTCCACCCATCGACCTCCGGAGATGGTGCGCAACGGTGTGTCTTTGTATTTTCCCGACGGCTGTAAGAGATACGGGCGCGTGAAGATGTGGTAGCCGGTCAAGGTCAGATGGCTGTAGTCTTTCTTCTGCCTGATGTCGAGCAGGTTCTGGCTCAGCACAATCTGGTCGAAGTGGTTCCACTTGCCCTGATAGGAGACCGTCCCCTTTCCGTCGGTGCGCAGCACATCCCACCATGGGTTATAGAAGTCGTTCTTGCCCACGTCCTGCATCTTCCGCCGTGCCCTCAGGTATTTCGACATGGATGCGTTGTCGGGGTCGTCGTTCACGTCGCCCATCACGATGATGCGCTGGTTGGGGTCGGCGCCCTGTATGCTGTCGACGAGCGAGCGCACCTGGCGCGCAGCCCATTCGCGGTAGTAGCTCTCGGAGCCTCGGCTGGGCCAGTGACACACGATGACGGTGAGGGGGTCGCCGGCAAGTGTACCCTGCACGGTGAGAAAGCCGCGGGTGTTGAATTTACGGTCGGAGGGACGTTCCTTCGCGTATGGTTTCAGGAAGCTCTTCGTGGGTTTGAAGAACTTGGGGTTGTAGAGCAGTGCACAATCGATGCCGCGCTTGTCCGGTCCCTCGATGTGGACATATTTGAAGCCACGTTTCCGCATGTCCGGCAGGGCGATGAGCTGGTCGAGCACACGGCTGTTCTCCACCTCGGACATGCCAATGATGCTGGCGCCGACGCCTCGCAGACGGTCCTCGCCCAGCTCGAGCAGCACCTTGGCCATGTTGCGCAGCTTATGCTCATATTTCGTCTTGTTCCATTGGTAGGTGCCATCGGGCAGAAAGTCGTAATCGTTCTTTCCCGCGTCGTGAATCGTGTCGAAGAGATTCTCCTGATTGTAGAAGGCTACGGCATAAAGGCCTGATTGCTTCTGGGCATGCAGGATGGAGACAACCGCCAGAACGACGACAATAAGAAGTGCTATTTTTTTCATCTTGTCCATTTCAGTTTCAGCGCCACAAAGATAGAGCCTTTTGCCGAAATAGACTACCCCACGGATGAAAAAATTGGTGAGACGGACCATTTTCGGGCTATTTTTGACACCGTTGAGCCGCTCGTTTTCAGACGCACCGCAGAACGACCGAAAACGCACCGTGGTGCGACGGGCAACGCAGCGTGGTGCGACGGCTGTCGCAACGTGGTGCGTCAAGCCGAAAACCGCAGTGCGCGTGAAGAAGGCATAAACATAAAAAGAAAAAAGAATTTATTTCTTTTGTTCTGCTCTCGATTTATTCACAACTCTGACCTACGGTCGAAGTTACTCGCACTCGGCATAAAAAAGAAAAAAGAATTTATTTCTTTTGTTCTGCTCTCGATTTATTCGTAACTTTGCGATGTGAAAGCCGAAATGTCCTTGGGCACGATGGCCGCGCTGCTTCGCCTGCGCCCTGCCGATGCCCACAAAGGTACGATGGGCCATGCGCTGCTGGTGGCAGGCAGCCAGGGCATAGCCGGATGCGCCGTGTTGGCCGGAGAGGCCTTGCTGCGCAGCGGTGCCGGAAAGCTGACGGTGGTCACACCCGAGGAGAACCGGATAGTGCTGCAGACGGCACTGCCCGAAGCCATCACAAGCAACGACATGCCGCCCACGCTCGCGCCGTTCCAGGCCGTAGGCATCGGGCCAGGCATCGGTCTGAACGAGGCACAGGAGATTCTGCTGCGTCACATCCTGCGCGAAACGGCCACCCATCGCATCCCGACGGTGGTGGACGGCGATGCCCTGCGCATGTTGGCACATATGGACGAGGCCACGGAAATGCTGGGCACACACACCATACTGACACCCCACCGAGGCGAAATGGAGGCCCTGCGCACGGGACTCACGCCCGAAAGTGCCACGCTCGAGGAGAGCGCCCGCCAGCTGGCCACGGAATGCCACACGACGGTGGTGCTGAAGGGACATCCCACGCTCGTCTTCCAGCCCGACGGACAGATTTCGGTCTGCAACCGCGGCAATGCGGGAATGGCCACGGCAGGCAGCGGCGATGTGCTAACGGGCATCACCACAGGGCTGCTGGCGCAGGGTTATCCCGAAACCGAAGCTGCACAGTTGGGCGTATGGCTCCACGCCACGGCCGGCGACGAGGCGGCTCGGGAGATGGGGCAGGAATGCATGCTGGCACGAGACATCACAAGCCATCTGACGCACGCTTTCGCCGAACTACACGAGACAAAGAAACACTAACAGCTAACAGTTAACAGTTCAGATATACATGAGAAAAACATTCATTGCCGCTCTGCTCTGCCTGAGCACCCCCGTCCTGCACGCCCAGACCGAAGTAGAGCCATTCGTGCCCGGCAGTACGCTCGAAGGCATCTCGTACTTCCTGCCCCGTACGGCATTCCGCGTCACGGTGGTGGCCGAGAAGACCGTCACCCGTCCGGGCGACTTCAACAAATATGCCGAACGCTACCTGCGCCTGACCGACGTGCCCCAGGCTGAAAGCACCACATGGGCCATACGTTCCATCACCATGGAACCCTACGGAACGCCCGACCGCACGAAGGCATACAGCATCAAAGTGAGAAGCAAGACGGTGGCACCGCTCGTGGGACTCAGCAAGAGCGGACTGCTGCTGAGCATCAACACCGATGCGCAAGAGGTGACACTGCCCGAACTGCCTAAGCCCCAGCCTGCCGAACCACTCGAGGACCCGCGTAACTACATGACGCAGGAGATGCTCTCGGCAGGCAGCACCGCCAAGATGGCTGAGCTATGCGCACAGGAAATATACGACATACGCGAGAGCCGCAACGCACTCATCCGCGGTGAGGCCGACAATACGCCCAAGGACGGCGCACAGCTGAAATTGATGCTCGACCAGCTGGACAAGCAGGCATCGGTGCTCGAATCGCTTTTCCGTGGAACCACGCAGACCTCCACAGAAGTGTTCACCCTCACATACGACCCATCCAAGGAGTCGGAGCGCGACATCTTGTTCCGCTTCTCACGACATCTGGGCGTGGTGGATGCTGACGACCTGGCCGGCGAGCCTGTCTACGTGAGCGTGAAGAGCCTGGAGTCGCTCCCCGAACCACAGCCCAACGAGCAAGTGGCAAAGAAGAAAGAGAAACTGGAGAAAGGTGTCTATTACAACGTGCCGGCCAACATGAAGCTGCGCATCTTCACCGCACAGAAGACCTTCCTCGAAATGGAAACTCCCATGGGGCAGTTCGGCACCGTGGAGATTCTCTCAAGCATGCTCTTCGACAAGAAAGCCACCACCCGCGTGACATTCTTCCAGACCACAGGAGGAACCAAAGACGTAATGGAGTAAGTAAGTCTAAAGTTTAACATAAAACCTTTTCAATCATGAAAAAGACGCTTCTGATGATGGCCATCGCCATCGCCTGCACAGCTAACGCACAAGACAAGAAAGAGTATCCGAAGCCCGAAGCCATGCGCCCCGGCATGTCGGAGTATTGGACACCGCAGCCCAAAGTGGTGACTCCCGGCGACATCAAGACAAACACCGCACCCAGCGATGCCATCGTGCTGTTCGACGGCAAAGACCTCTCGGCATGGACCAACGGCAACGGCGGGGCTGCTGAATGGACCGTGAAGAACGGTGTCATGACCGTGGACAAGTCGAAGGGCGACATCGTAACACGCCAGAAATTCGGAAGCTTCCAGCTCCACATCGAATGGTGTGTGCCCACGGGCATCGAAGGCACAAGCCAGTCGCGCGGCAACAGCGGCGTCTTCCTGCAGGACCAATATGAGGTGCAGATTCTCGACTGCTTCGAGAACGAGACCTATGTGAACGGTATGACGGGCAGCATCTACAAGCAGACACCGCCACTGGTGAACGCCATGCGTCGCCCCGGAGAATGGAACGTCTATGACATCATCTACACCGCCCCCATCTTCAAGGAAGACGGCACCTATCTCTATCATCCCTACGTGACGGTAATCCAGAACGGCATCTTGCTGCAGAACCACACCGAGATTCTCGGAACCACCGAATATATCGGATTCCCCAAGACCGTGAAACACGGCGACGGCCCCATACGTCTGCAGAGCCACGGCGACCCCAGCAAGCCCATCAGCTTCCGCAACATCTGGATTCGTCCCCTGTAATGAGACAATTACAAACGACAAAGAGTAAAAGCGGGGCAGACATTTCGATCTGCCCCGCTTGCTTTATCTACCCGAACCACCTATCGTGAATCAAATACCGGTCTATGTAAATAAAAACGATGTCCCGAGCATGTAAGCCGTCGCGAGGGGTCTTGAAAATCGCTGTGAGGAACAGTGAGATTCGTTGCCCCTCTGCCCGTTTCAGTGCGCATCCGAGCACAACTATTTACTAACATCTTTATTCTCAGTATCTGCAAATTTCACGTTTTGTTGTTCTCTCCCGAGAATAATCAAAACAATCGCAGTCTTACGGGAAACGCACCGTGGTGCGACGGTCTTCGCAACGTGGTGCGTCATGCGGCGGAACACGTTGCGAAGCTCAAAAATCATTTCATCAGACAACTACGACATGAAAAGTGTCAGAATTATTTCTCAGAAAACATGAATGACATACATCACCCACAACGAGAATATGAAGAGGAAGAGGAGCAACAAGACCTGACCCGTGGACATACGTTTCGAGTCGTGACGCACCATACGCACGATACCGTAGATGAGGACAAACAGAGCAATGGCAAACGCGCAGAAGAAGATCAATGCACGCAGACCGTGAGCGATACCGAAGTGAAGGAGCCCAAGGCTGTTCCCAACGAATGGGATCGCAGGATCAATCCCGAAATGAATCAGAGGAGACATCGGCGCGGATACGAAGCGGAGAAGCAATGCAATGAGCAGGACGGCGCATATGGCTATGAGAAGCACATAGGGCCAATTTCTCTTTCTGCCTTGCTGCTCGGGTTCGGAAGTGGACGATGCAGTCATTATTTCCTCGTTCAGGTTCTCGGGCGTCACAGGTCGTCCCACCATGCGCAGACGGTCTTCGGCAGTCCGCGCCTCAGGAACAACCACCAACATCACCAGATAGAGAACCACTATGACAGGGGCCACAAAGAGGCAGACCAGCAAGAAGATGATGCGCCAAAGCATGGGGTCGCTGTTGGTATACTGGGCAAGGCCTGCACAGACACCGCCCAGCATCTTGTTGTTAGTGTCGCGATAGAGCACGCGCCGCGGACGTTCGGCATACGTGTTCACCGGAGGTGTCTGAGCAAAGCCCGACGTGTCGGTGGCTGAAGCATCCTCCTCGCCAGTCATCTCGGCAGGATTGCCGATGGTGGTGATTATCTGGCGGATGGTATCAACATCGATGGCGGTCATGCCTGCCTCGCGTCGTTCCCACAACAGTTCAGCCACGCGGTGTTCGATGTCGTCGGCCACCTCGCTGCCCTCGGGACGACGCGAGAAATACTGCTTCATACTGCTGAGATAGCTGTCCAGCATCTCGTAAGCATCCTCGTCGATGGCATATAGGGTGCCGAAGAGGTTGATGGTTATATTCTTTTTCATCTGAATGTCGAGGTTAAATTATATGTAGAAATACCACGAGAAATGGGAATATCATCGCCATTAAAGCAAGTAAGCCGAGAATGATGAGGATTGTCCAGAGACAACCCGATGCGCAGCCATTATTTTTGGGCGCGTTGTACTCCGGCGGCGTCAGTATCTGCTCGCGCAGGTTCTCGGGTGTCACGGGGCGTCCCGTCATGCGCAGATAGTCTTCGGCAGTGCGTGGCTCGGGAACTATCAGCCACATCACCACGTACACAATCAGCATGATTGGTGCCACAAAGAGGCAGATCAGCAAGAAGACGATGCGCCAGAGTATGGGGTCGTCGCTGTTGGTATACTGGGCAAGGCCTGCACAGACACCACCCAGCACCTTGTGGTCGGTGTCGCGATAGAGCGAGCGGCGCGGGCGTTCGTTGTAGATGTTCGCAGAAGATGCCTGCGCGAAGTTGGACGTGTTGGATTGTGCGGCCGATGCCCCCGCGTCGCCACTCATCTCGTCGGGTTTTCCGATGGTGTTGATTATCTGGCGGACGGTATCGATGTCGATGGCTGCAGCGCCTGCCTCGCGTTTTTCCCACAGCAGTTCGGCCACGCGGTGTTCGATGTCGTCGGGCACCTCACTGCTCTCGGGTCGACGCGAATAGTACTGTTTCATACTGCTGAGATAGCTGTTCAGCATCTCGTAAGCATCCTCGTCGATGGCGTACAGCGTACCGAAGAGGTTGATGTTAATGTTCTTTTTCATCTTAATATTATATTTTTGTATTTTCTTTTCAATGAATTATCAGACTGTCGGGCGACCCACTTCGCCATGCAGGATGGCCACGGTGTTCGAGAGTTCCTCCCAACTGGCATCGAGCTGCGCCAACGACTCCACGCCTTCGCGCGTCAGGGCATAGTATTTTCGTGGAGGGCCCTGCGTACTCTCGCGCCATTCGTAGGAGAGCAACCCGTCGTTCTTCAATCGTGACAGCAGCGGATAGAGCGTACCTTCCACAACTATCATCTGCGCCTCCTTCAACTGGGTTATAATTTCGTTGGCATACGAAGGCCGACGATGCAGCAGAAGCATTATGCAATACTCCAGCATCCCTTTTCGCATCTGCGATTTTGTGTTCTCAGCATTCATCTTTTGCAATTACTCTTGGTTTCACGCCGCAAAGTTAGGTATTACAAATGAACTATGCAATACAAGGTAGTATATCTTAACTATTTTTAACACAATAATGCGTTACATTTTGTTGCGGAGCGCAGAATGAGGGAAAACGCACCGTGGTGCGACACGTGTCGCAACGTGGTGCGCAGGCCGTCGCAGCGTGGTGCGACATGCGTCGGACCGCAGTACGTTCCGAGACCATACAGGAGGCAGTCTCGAAACCCACGCATGCATCCCTCTCCACAAGTGGGCGCAGCACACAGAAAATGAGCGCAGGCCGAGAATTTTATGCCCAATGATTTGGTGAAACGGAGAAAAACACGTAACTTTGCACGCTGAATAAGAAAAAAGCAGACCATTACACATATAGTTACCAGCTATATACGAGCATAAAACACAATTCGAAAACAAAAGAAAAAACGATAAGACAATGAAACAAGGCATCCATCCCGAGAACTATCGTCCCGTGGTATTCAAGGACATGAGCAATGGCGACATGTTCCTGAGCCGCTCGACATGCAAGACGAACGAGACCATCGAATTCGAGGGCGAGACCTATCCCCTCGTAAAGCTCGAAATCTCCAGCACCTCGCACCCCTTCTATACGGGTAAGAGCAAACTGGTGGACACCGCCGGCCGCGTGGACAAGTTCATGAGCCGCTACGCTCGCTCGAAGAAGTAAACCACGGCTCACAAGCCGAGAGAACAGAAAGCCCCGCCCGTCGAAGCCCCGAAATGGAGGCACGACCGGCGGGGCTTACTTTATCTGAACGACACGATACTGACGACACAGATTCCCTGAATATATATGGCTTAGAGTTGCGGAACGAACTTCTGCCCGTCCCAACGGAACATGAGGGGCTGCACAAATCGCTGTGCCAGCTCCTTATCTTTTCTCTCGAGTTCCGACGTCTGGAGCGTGCAGGTGATGATAGGTTCCGAGGGAGAAATGGTGACGTGGACGAGCTTCAGATCGGAGAGACTGCGCTGCACGAAGGTGGCCTCCGTGCGAAGCGAATCGGGCACCGAGGTCCAGAACGACTCCACGGGGAGGTTCGGCATGGCCACCGATACGGGATGCCACGAGGCATCGAAGAAGCGCACTTCGCTGTCCGGCGCCGGACCACGATAGGTCTTTATCATGCAGAAAAGTGAATCGGACAGCACACGCATCTCCACCGTACTGCGTTCCGAAAGTTGCATCAACATATATTCGTCGGTGAGCTTCTTCAACTCGCAGACATTCTCGAAACGATTCTTCACCCGCGCCTGCATCCCGTTCTCGGCAAAATCTATGCAGTCGAGGCGGTTGTTGCGCGTGAGCAACGGGAACACACTGTCGGGAGCCGAGGCAAACACATCGCGCATACGCAACTGGGCGCCGGCCGGTGCGAGAGCCACACAAACGAAGAACACGGAGATAAGGAATCGTTTCATTGACATATTGTTCTGCTATTTAGTTCCAATCCATAGGCAAGCCAGACCGAGGAGCATCAGCACCAGGTCGATGGCCTTGCTGCGTAGATTGCGCTCGTGAAAGATATACGCAGCAATCAGGAAGCTGACCACCACACTGCCGCGGCGCACCATGCTCACCACGCTGATCAGCGCACCATCGATTGACAAGGCGTAGAAATAAGCGAGGTCGGCCATCGAGAGAAATACGCTGACAAGCACGACGGGCAGCAGGCTGGTGCGCAACGTCGAAATGAGTTTGGCGCGCGACGAGAAAAAGACACATGCAAAGCTCATCATCACGCACTGATAAAAGTTGAAGTAGCTCTGCACCACCATACGGTCGAGGCCCACACCACCGTCCGCAACGGGCGCCAGCAGATACTTGTCATACAATCCGCTCACCGCGCCGAGAAGCGCAGCCAACACCACACAAAATATCCAGCGGTTGTGACGGAAATCGATGCCTTCACGCTTTCCGCTGCGTCGCAGCAGCAGATAGCTCAGGATGGTGAGCCACACGCCTGCCCACTGCCATCCGTTGAGACGTTCGCCGAAGAAAAGCATGGCACCCACAAGCACCATCACGGGGCGCGTAGCATTGATGGGGCCCACAAGCGTGAGGGGCAAGTGCTTCATTCCTAGATATCCGAAGGACCAACTGCTCAACACGATGCAACTCTTAAGAAGGATGTAACGATGCACGTGCCAACCCTCGGCAGGGACATAGAACAAGTGGTCGCTGCGAAGCACATTGAACTGCGACAGGAGCACAGGCACCAGGAAGATAAGGCTGCAGAAGAACGTATTCAGGAAGAGGACGGGAATCACGTCGTTGCGACGCAGCGCCACCTTCTTGAAGACATCGTAACAGCCCAGGAGGGCCGCAGAAAGAAATGCATAACCTAACCACATAGCGCATCAATTGTATTCGATGTTGACCAGAAACAATCCATTGGGCGGCACACTCTCGCCGGCCGAGCAACGGTCGCGCCGTTCGATAACCTGCCGGAATTCGTCTATCGACATACGTCCACGTCCCACCTCGATGAGCGTCCCGACGATGGCTCGCACCATGTTGCGCAGGAAACGGTTCGCTGTAATTGTGAAGCGCCACTGCTCCCCCACTGCCTCCTGCACCGGTTCCCAGCGCGCCTCGTAAACGCGGCAGAGCGTGGTCTTGACATCACTCACCTTGCTGAAACTTGCAAAGTCCTCATATTCCAACAACACCTGCGCGGCCTCGTTCATGCGGTCGAAGTCGAGATTTCCATAAACCTGCCAGCTGTAATGACGCAGGAAAGGCGCCTTGCGCAAATGCAGGAAGTATTGATACGTGCGGCGCGTGGCACTGAAACGTGCGTGCATGTCGTCGGCCACGGGCTGCATCTTGGCGACCGAAATATCGCGCGGCAGCAACTTGTTGAGCCGATACACCAGTTGTGCGCAGTCTTCCTCCGACCGCGGCGTCGCTTCGTCAAGGTCGAAATGAGCCACCATCAGCCGAGCATGGACACCCGTATCGGTCCGCCCCGCGCCCACCACCTCGACAGGTCGTTGCAAGAGCGTGGCAAGCGCGCCCTGCAATGTTTCTTGCACACTGATGCCGTTGGGCTGAATCTGCCAGCCGTGGTAGGACGTTCCGTCGAAAGAGAGATATAGGAAATATCGCATGGCAAGTGACTATCACACAAATACTTTCGTCGTACGACTGACCAGAAATATCGACTGAAGAGAAGTCAGAGAGCGACGGAATGCGGCAAAGAGCGGATGCAAAACGATGCTGTTTTCCGAAGCACCGGAAAACGTCGCGAAGAAGTCATCGAAACGCAACGTGGTGCGACAGGCGTCGCAGCGTGGTGCGACAGGCGTCGCAGCGTGGTGCGTCACACCGAAGAACGTGGAGCGTTTTCCGCCCACAGACTTCCCGGCACGAAAATGCGTTCCTTCAGACGTGGTTCGACTTATCTCTCTCTCGCTCATGCGATTCTGTTTCTATTCTGTCACAAAGTTACCATTTATCAGCGACATGAGGAAAAGATTCGTCCGAAATTTTAATTGCCACCCGAATCGGCCATTAGAATTTATGTCAGAGTGATATCAGGTTAAAAAACACCGTGGTGCGACGGGCGGCGATGTGCGGTAGGGCCTCCTGCGAGGACGTGAGAGGCTCTGCTCACCTTGCCTGCGGGCACAAAAAAAGAGAGACAGGGTCCATCTCATGAATCCTGTCTCTCTCTTGTAAAGGTGGCGGCGACCTACTCTCCCGCGGGTGTGCAGTACCATCGGCGCGGACGGGCTTAACTTCTCTGTTCGGAATG
>CAJOLZ010000045.1 GCA_905235575.1 uncultured Bacteroidaceae bacterium
GTCGGGTGTCAGTTTCTCTGTGTAGAAGAAATAGTCCTTGATGCGGTCTTTCGGTGCCGACCACAGCAAGACGTCGCGCTCGATACCCGTCAGTCGCCAATAGTCCTGACACTCGAGGAACGAGCCGCTGGTGAAGCGGTAGCACTTCACGGTGAGCGAGTTTTCACCCTTTTTATTCAGATAGGAAGTGATGTTCCACTCCGAGGGGAGGAACGAATCCTCTGCGTATCCCACGAACTTATCGTTTACCCAAACATAGTAGCAATGACCTGCACCGTTGAAACGGATGAAAACATCACGCCCCTTCCAGGCGGAAGGCACGGTGAACTGGCGCTTGTAGGTGCCCACGGGATTCTTCATCCCACCCGAGTAGCTCCAGTCTGCAGGACGGTCGGCCATCACGCTCCACGTCTGACGGTCGAATTTGAAGGGATAGGTAAAGTTGGAATAAAGCGGCTTATCCCACTGCTTGCCGTTTCTCCAGCCGTAGATCTGCCACGGGCAGGGCACGTCGATGTCGGTCCACGCTTCGGGCGCAGCGTCAGGATTCGGTTGCCATTGGAACTGCCACTTGCCGTTCAGGCTCATGTAGTAGGGCGACTGCTCGATGGTCTGGTAGTCAGCCACATCCTGCGGCAACTCGAGCGTGTGTGCCAATTCACGGTTTATCTGGAAGACGGCCGGATTGTTCCATTCCGTCATGTCCTGTGCCCACGCCGGCACACAGAAACCCAATGCGAGCGCGAGGCTCGCCAATGCTGTTTTTTTCATCTTTTATATGGTTTAGATATTAGATTTATACCTTATTTATATATTAGACGCAATAATTCGTAGGCAAATATAAACAATTATTTGATATCACGGTCAGAATTGGCGCCAAAAATTCACCCTGAGTCGCATTTTCCAGGGGTTAATGAATCGTCGCTGAGTATTATACGGGTAAAAACGCACCACGGTGCGACGCCTGTCGCAGCGTGGTGCGTTGGCCGTCGCAGCGTGGTGCGTCACGTGTCGGACCGTGGTGCTTCTGAATGCACAACCCCCTTATGGTTTGGGTTCCTTCAGACAATACACGATATCCGGGAAGGAGGGGATGGCATCGACCTCGCCGTTTTCCCACACCTTGACATAGGTGTCAGCTCCGAACATGAACTTGCTGATGCGTCCCGGCTTGACGGGGTCGAGATGCGGGAGGCTGGGTGTATTGGGGTCGCCGCTTGTGATGAAAGCGATGAAGGATTCGTAAACCTGCTCCGAGAGTTTCATAGCCACGGGAATCTGGTCCTCCGTTATCCCTTCGTTTTTCCAGTTCAGCTCGTTCCATACGAACCGACGGTCGGTGTCGTGGTAGGCAGGAAGCCACTCGAAGCTGTATTCCCAAGCTTTCATCCCGTTTTGGGCGAGGATGGTAGCAGTGCGGTCGGCGTGTGTACGATACATGAAATCGGAGATTATGCGCAGCCACAGCTCGGTCTTCTCTTCCTCGGTCTGCAGCGCATCGCCGTTGAGGTCGGCCCATGCCTGTCGGGCATATCGACTGTTCACGGTGCCGAAGAGTCCGTCGATGGTCTGGTCTATGCGGTGAGGAAAGTCTCGCACCTCGCGGATGAGATTGCCGTTCTCGTGCCGGTTTGTCCCGATGTATGCGGTGCCGTGCCATGCCTTGCCGCCGTGAAGCGCTTCGTTCCAGTTCTTGGGGATGACGATGCCGTCGGATACGGGACCGAACATGCAGTTGGCCATCGAACGGCGCGTGAGTTCGCGCTGGCCGTTGACGAGGTCTTCGTTAGACATGGTGAGCAGGTCCTCGGCCTTGCAGCCCAGAATCTCGAGCAGGTTGTCTGTCACCACCTGCGCCGTCTCAGGAGTGCGGATGCACTGGTACGAGCCGCTCAGAAGAATGATTTTGTCGAAGAGTCCATCCGATTCGGGCCTGGTAATCAGTGCACCGACGGCCTTCGCTCCTGCGGAGTTACCCATCACGGTGATGCGTTTCGGGTCGCCGCCGAACTTCGAGATATTCTCGGATACCCATTTGATTGCGGCAAGCTGATCGAGCGTCCCGCTGTTTCCGGATGCTGCATATTCCTTTCCCAGGAGCCCACCGAGATAGAGATATCCCCAGACACCGAGGCGATATTGGATGGGAATGTAAATGACGCGGTTGTCGCGCACGAAACGCTCCGGATGGCTGTAATGCCCCGAGTTGCTTCCGCTCTGGAAGCCACCGCCGTGAATGTCGATGAGCACGGGGAGGGAGCCTTCGAGATCGGGCGTATAGATGTTCAACGAAAGGCAGTCCTCGCTGCACTGCGAGGGATTCGATGTCACCTGAAAGGCCTTGAGGCTGAACTGATTGCACTCACGCACACCGTCCCAATGAGAGGGCACTGGCTTCTGGAATCGTTTGGCCTGCGCGTATGGGATTCCAAGAAAAGAATATCCGTAGTCGGTCTTCTGGCCGGTGAGTTTTCCGCTGGTTGTCTTGATGACGGGCGAGGCGACCTTGTTTTCATCGGCACCAGAGGGTGTATTTGCTGAAATTTCCTGGTTCGACTCCGACGCACCAGCCTTGCCGGTATGCGCGTATATGGCAATGTCAAGGGTAAGCACCAAGGCTATGCCCAGTAATATCGCCATCAGTTTTGTCTTCTTCATATACATTATATTTAATTCATAAATTGCAATGCGTAATGCATGAGTTTTGAGATTGTCAACCCGTCCAATTTCATGGCACATGTTGGGTGGCTACGAAAGTACCACGTTGCGACGCATGTCGCAACGTGGTGCGATGGCCGTCGCAGCGTGGTGCGTTGCCTGTCGCAGCACGGCGCGTCAGAATGCTAATCGAGCGCGGGCAGGATATAGTCCCAAACAAGGTTCAGCTCGGCCTGCATATCCTGCAAATCGGCTGTATTGACAACCACTGCGTCCTTGTCCGGAATGAGGATGATGTATTGTCCTCCGGCTCCATCGGCACGAACCGCGTTGTGGCGGCAGCGCCACATCTGGAATCCGTAGCCGTGTACCCAGTCGCTGTTCTCGGGTGTCAGGCCGCTCTCCTCAACTTCGTCGAATCTGATCCACGAGGGTACGCAGGGAACCTGCTTGCGAGTGGCCTCGTTAACCCATTCTTCGGACAGAATCTGCTTGCCGAACCATTCTCCCTTCTGGAGGAGCAGCTGACCCAACTTTGCCAAGTCCTCGGTCTTCAGGTAAAGACCCGAGCCACCTTTGTTGATGCCCTGCGGGCTCTCATCCCAGTGGGGTGCATCGATTTTCAGCGGATCGAAGAGACGCGTCTGCAGATATTCCACGACTTTCTGTCCCGTCAGCTTCTGTATAATGGCCGAAAGCATATAGGTGCCCAAGCCGTTGTAGCAGTAGAACGTGCCCGGTTCGTGCTCTACAGGCCAGGAGAGGAAGATGCTTGTCCATGTCTCTTCCCTGTCGCCACTCGGATAACCGGGGGCTGTGTCGTGGCCGCTGTTCATGGTGAGCAGGTCTTTTATGGTTATTTTCTGAAGGTTCTCCGATGGCGATTCGGGCAGTTCGTCGGGGAAGAAGGATACCAGTTTGTCATCGAGGCTCAGCAGACCCTCACCGATTGCAATACCCACAGCCGTAGCGGTGAATGTCTTGCTCACACTGTTCAGCACATGAGGCACGTCGGGCTCACCGCCGTTCAACCATTTCTCATACAACACTTTTCCGTGCTGCAACACCATGACACTCTGGATGTTCAGTTGCTGCTCCTCGGCTGCCTGAAGATATTGACCCATGGCCGCCTGCAGATTCTCACTGGCCTCGGCACGCTCCAGCGAAACAGGGCTTTCCTGTTCGGGCGCAGCTTGTTTCTTACAGCCACAAAGGCCGAGCACACTCACGAGGACAATCAGTCCATAACGATTGAAAATCTTTTTCATAATACTCGATTTTTTACATTTATTAGCATAAAACGCTCCAAAATTAAGCAATTTTCTTTATTATCGCAAAGTTCACAGCAAAAAATGTATACTTTCAGCCCTCCGAAGAGCGAAAAACTGCTGCAACATGCGCTGAAAATGGATTGGATGATGTTTTGTAGTCAATTCGAAATAATTATTTCGGGATTGAACAGTTTGCTTCAGATATTCTTTGTATATTTGCAGATACTTACTAAACGAACAAACACAAAATCAAACAAAAACTAACGGACATGAAAAAACTTCTCCTTCTGACGGTCGCTGTTTTGATGGCCGCACAAGCCGGCGCCGAGAAAATCAGAGTGGCATGCGTGGGCAACAGCATCACCTACGGCGCTTTCATCAACAACCGCGACAAGTGGTCATATCCCGCACAGTTGCAGGCTTACCTGGGCAACGAGTACGAGGTGCGTAACTTCGGTGTAAACGGCGCAACCCTGCTCAGCAAGGGCGACAACCCCTACATCAAGACCAGAGAGTACAAGGAGGCAATGGACTTCCGCCCCAACATCGTTCTCATCAAACTGGGCACGAACGACAGCAAAGGGCAGAACTGGCAATACAAGGACGAGTTCCTAAGCGACTATCAGGCATTCATCGATGCATTCCGTGCCCTGGACACTCATCCGCGCATCATCCTCCTCACTCCTCTGCGCTGCTTCACTCCCGAGAACGATCCCATCAACAGCAAAATTATAGCAAACAACATACGTCCGATGGTGGAGGAAATGGCTTACCGCAACGGATTGGAGATTATCAACATGAACAGCGTGGTGCCTGACACATGGGACCCCAACCTGATGCCCGACCATCTCCATCCCTCGGCCAAGGGCGCTGGCATGATGGCACTGAAAATCTACAAACACCTTGACATCGACGTCGAGCCGGAAACAGCCAACGCCAAGGAACCCTTCTACAAGCAGGGAGCCAAGACATTCAATTTCCACGGCTTCACGGGCTACGAATTCAAGAACGAAGAAGGCGTGACATGCAGAATTGTAGAGCCTCGCGTGGTGGCCAAAGGACGTCCCTGGCTGTGGCGTGCCCGTTTCTGGGACTTCGAGCCTCAGACTGATATCGACATGCTGGAGCATGGCTATTACGTGGCCTACTGCGATGTGGCCGAACTTTTCGGTTCTCCGCGTGCCGTGGCGCGCTGGAACGCATTCTACAAACAAATGGCAAAAGCAGGTTTCAGCCGCAAAATGGCACTGGAAGGCATGAGCCGCGGTGGCCTCATCATTTATAACTGGGCTGCAAAGAATGCCGATAAGGTGGCCTGCATATATGCCGATGCACCGGTGATGGACATTAAGCAATGGCCCATGATAAGTGGTTCTGCAGGCGAGAAACAGCGCATGCTGGAGGCTTACGGCTTTGCTAACGACGACGAGGCACGTGCATGGCAGGCCAACCCCGTGAACCACGCTCGCGCCATCTCCAAGGGTCACTTCCCCATCCTGCACGTCGTGGGCGATTCGGACGACGGTGTCACCTACTGGAACAACACAAAGATTTTCGAGGACCAGATGCGTGAGTTGGGCACACCTATTCAGGTGTATCACAAGCCCGCCACAGGTCACCACCCCCACTCCCTCTCCTGTCCGCAGCTCATCGTCGACTTCATCCTGCACTCCATGAACCAGCGTTAGAACTCGGATGCAGAATCTCTGGAACACAGACGATTAGAGACAATATTCCAATTCCGATAAAGAAAGCAGGGGATGCGTCAGACTGGCGCATCCCCTGCTTGTTTTTGTCGATTGTCGTGAGGTCAAAAGAGACCTAGCATTTCGGTCTCAAGACGAAGAAAACCTCGAGTGCTCACGGTGTTGGTCCGATTACCTCGAGATAGAAACTGAAAGGTCGGAATCCGTCGTTGCAACTTATCATGGCGCTCATGGGATTCCGCATCCAACCGTTATAGAAATTGCCTTCGCCCCGAGCGAGCGATTCCACAAATTCGCGCATGGAAAGCCAGGCCGACAGGCACATTCCGTCCGGCTGTTGCCCGTCCACAGAGACCCATTGCTGACCCTCCCTCACCTCGCAGGCGTGCTCGATGGGGTTCTCGAATTTCGCCATCAGGTCGGGATAGACCGTCTGGCGCATGGCTGTGATACGTACCTTATTCATTTACTTCGGAATCGGACTTTGAGATTTATGCTCCGCAGTGCAACGGATGACGCACCACGTTGCGAAAGGATGCGCACCACGTTGCGACGGCTGTCGCAGCGTGGTGCGTTTTACATCCCTGCTGGGTTGTCCGTTGTGGGACGGCACGGAATAGGTCTCCCCTACTCGTCCTTTTGTTCCGCCTCAGCGACGTATTGCTTCATCTGCTCCTTCTCGGAAATCCGCTCCGGGGCGAACGTGATGAAATCGTCGATGAGCCATTGATTGCCCTCGCACGACATCTCGAGCGCACAGCGTTCCATGTTGCCGAAATTCGTGATTCGAATATACACGAGGGCACGTTCGGGAGAGATCATCTGCACCGAATCAACTGTCAGTGCGAGGTCGGAATCCCAGTCCTGACCTTGAATCCAATGGTCGCTTTCGAAGAATCCCATCTCGCCATCGTCCTCCACTTTCGTGACAGCTTCGTAGGTTGCCCAATAGTCCTCTGCCAAGAACTCACGGCTATCGAAATCACACTCGGAGATGACATCAGCGGATGACAGATAACATCCAAAGACTTCATCGTAGATGGCTTCCACACGGTCTTTCACCACCTGCGCGGTGTCGTCAGATTGTTCTTCCTGCACGTCCGCTGTGGGCTTCAATGCAATCAACGCCACGACTGCGACGATGAGGAACAGGAGCAGAGACAGGCTTAATATCTTCTTCACAATTACTCAACAACGATTTTGAGTTCCTTACCTGCGGCAAGGTCGGCGTGGTCTACAAACCAGCCCTTCAACGGTTTGCCACCAATAAGTATCTCCTTGATTTTGGTACCCTTGCCCTGACGGGTGATGGTGAATGTCTTGCCCGAGAGAGGCATGTTGAATTCGACGCGGTCGAAGAGAGGCACAGTCACGATATATTGCGGCTGAGCAGGCGAGTAGGTGTAGATGCCCAGAGCGTTGAGTGTGAACCACGACGACATCTCACCGGCGTCGTCCATTCCGGCCAGTGCAAGGCCCTCGGGTCCCATGCCGTAGTAGTCGTTCATCAGTCGGTTCAGAATCTCCTGACCCTTCGGCTGGCAATCTACGAAGTAATAGGTGTAAGGAATGTTGTGTCCGGGCTGGTTGCCGTGGCAGTAGTTGCCGATGAAACCGGAGAAGTTGTCGGCCTCATATTCGCGGTAAGGCTCGGTGAAGAGGGAGTCGAGCTTCATCTCAACAGCCTTCTTCGACGGATAGAGTGCCACCATT
>CAJOLZ010000046.1 GCA_905235575.1 uncultured Bacteroidaceae bacterium
GAACCCACGACCGAAGAACGACGACGAGTCGAAGATGCGCGGCCACCTCGGAACGGAACTCGGTAACAAGGTTACGGACACGCTCGTGAGCATCAAGAAGAAGGATGCAGGCACGGGAGAGGTGACCTTCACCGTACAGCAGCAGGATGCTCGTGACAAGGACATGGACGACTGGAAGTTTAAGATTACGGACGTTGCCGGGAACCTTGGCATCCCAAGGATAATAGACAACACCAACATGGAGGCCGATACCGGTGAGGTACCAGGAGACGAACCGGAAGAGATCAAGAAATGGATACGGGCAGCCGAAGATATGTTCGAGTGGCCATTATCGAAAGGTGACGTCAAGAGGCTTGTATTCGAAGGAATCGGCAAGCAGCGCAACCACGCCAAACAGAATGCCGACCTTCGGATAGCACTCAACCTGAACCTGCTCGAAGAATCGACGATTAAGAAGAAGGGAAGCTACCTGTTACAGCCAGGCCAAGATGTACCATTTTGAAATTCTTAAATCTTTACATAATGTTGACCCAATGAAAAATATATTAACCATAGGTTAACATATTTTTTTGGGCTAACATTTTTCGTCGCCCAGAAGTGCACGCCCAGCCGCCGTTAGGCGTGCGGCCGGGTCAGCATCTGTGCTGACGGACGTTCGCGCCTACGCGCACGCGCACGCACGTATTTTGGCTTATAGAAGAGCCGTTTTGTTAAACCGTCAAACGAAATCTATGATTGATAAACTAACTATCGAACGAGTCAAGGAAGCCGCCGGGATCGTTGATGTCATCGGAGACTTCTACGAACTGAAGAAGCAGGGCGTGGAATACGCATGCCGCTGTCCCTTCCACGAGGACCGCCACATCGGATCGTTCAAGATCAGTCCGAAGAAGAACTACGCCAAGTGTTTCTCATGCGGTTGGCAAGGTGGCCCGATAGACTTCATTATGCAACATGAGAGACTGTCGTTCGCCGATGCTATTAGATGGCTCGGTAAGAAGTACGGCATCGAGGTGGAAGGTAGCGACAAGATGGATGTCAGGCCGTCTGTGCCACGTCAGCAGGTCCCGCCGCTTCCAATGCTTACACTCCCGATGGATATGGCACTCTCTCGCCGGAACCTCGACGGCGACACACTCGCCGGTTGGATACGCACAGGCATTAACTGGGGAACAGCACAGCGTTCGCGCATCCAGAAGGTGTTCAGCGAGTACATGCTCGGCCACTCCGTCCAGGGAATGTCTATATATTGGCAGATTGACGAGCAACACCGCGTCAGGACCGGTAAGATGATGCGTTACAAGCCGGACGGACATCGTGATAAGGAGTCACCCTACAGTTTTGACTGGATACACTCGGCACTCTACCGTGATCAACGGTTAGGGTACTCATCAGACAAGACAGACGTGAAGACGTGTCTGTTCGGCCTCCATCTGCTTAACACGTATCCGCGTGCAGACGTGCACATCGTTGAGAGCGAGAAGACCGCCATACTGATGGCTATCGCATACGGGAACCACGAGCGTCAGGTGTGGATGGCCTGTGGAGGCATCGGCAACCTGAACCGCGAAAAGCTCGGTCCGATAATAGCACAGCATCGCAACATCGTGCTCTATCCTGACCGCGACGGAGTAGGAAAGTGGCGCGAGAAGTCCATGCAGATGATGTACAGCCAGGTTACAGTCAACGACAAGCCAGTCACAGAGTGGTGGACTGAGGAAGACGGACAGAAGGCTGACATTGCAGACATACTCATTCGCATAATCAACCAGTCAGACAGGCCGGCAACAATAGCCGATGCGATGGATAAAAATCCAAACATTAAGAAACTTATCGACAACCTTCAACTCGAACCCGTAAAATGAAAACCAAATCAACTACCGACCATGAGAGCAACGGCAATGACAACTACTGTCCAATGGGTACCAAGATCAGCCCGGCAATGGCTGTTGTGTGGGATGCCGTGTGCAACGCACTCGGAACCGACACCTACCACCTGCTCCAGCAGTTCATCTATTCGCTTATCCGAGCAGCCAGTGACCAGCACTCGCTGACACCAGAGATCCGAAAACTTCTCGACGCACTCGATATTGACAGCGGCTGGCAGAACGCCATCAACCTGTGCGCTCCTGAAGGAAGACTGAGCATAGCACAGATGATACTCATCGTAGAGCAGAAAGACAAGACAGGCTACGGTGCCGTGATGATAGACAAGCCATTCATGAGCTCGTCCATGCAGACCGAGAACACCGACCAGATATTCGAACGTCTAACCGAGGTGATCTATAAGAAGCATTACCTCCGTCTTCGGCGTATAGGTGCGAGCATGGGTGTGAAGTCCGTGCGAGAGATCATCGACACCTTGATGGACGCTCAGGACTTGTTAGACTTGGACGATGCCATTACCGAAGGCCCACAGATGGGCGACCAGACAGACTTCGGGCGCAAGTATGAGTATGGCAAGCAAACGAAGAGAAAGCATCACAAGACACCAGACAGTATTAACAACCAGCAGAAGACCATCCATTTCTCACCGTCTGATGCACCAGACGAAGGACAAATGGACTGGCAACCTCACGGAGTAGAATGGTAGGACTATGAGCAGAGACAAGAGATACCAGCAACTGCTGAACGCCAAGGAATGGCAACACGTGAAACGCATCGTATGGCAGCGAGCCAACGGACTGTGCGAACGATGCAAGTCCGAGGGACACATTACACCAGGCGTGGACTGCCACCACATCGTCCCGGTAGAGTCGGCTAAGAGCCAGCAGGAAATGGAGCAACTTGCATATAACCCAGACAACTGCCGGCTGCTCTGTATCGCCTGCCACGTCAAGACGCATAAAGAGATGAACAGCCACACAGCCGAGACAGTGAAGGAACGTCGCATCACGCGCCAGAACAGGTGGGAGCAATATATGCGACAGAGATTCACAGGCAATGGTTCCGGTCACCGCGAGTCCGATGACACCGGGGGGTAAGTTTTTATTTTAAAAAGCAATTATTCCCAAATCCCCTACCACTCTCTTTTATTGATTTCCGTTTTTTTTGAAAATCTCATTTTTCCCGCATCGTAAAATATGGGCGCATGATTGCCCATTCGCACGTTATATGAGGTTCGCAACATAATAAGAAAAAACGGTAAAAATCCCGAAAATTACCAAAAATTGCAGAAAACCAAAGAAAGTTATGGAAAAAGAGCTGATAGCAATTATTGTTGGATTCAGATTTGAATCCGAAACTTGAAGAAATGTGAATAGATCCAAATTCAAGATACGCCAAAATGCTTATAGATGCTGTCTATAAGGCTGATGCTCTTAACGAAATTCGCAAAAAAGCCAGACGTGCAGCCCTTAATGCGAATATCGACAAACTTTGGGTTGCTGGCGACACCATATACCTTCAAGGTGCAGACCCCGAAAAAGTCGAAGCCTTCATCCTCTCACTTGCCGAATACGGCTACGATACAAATGAATTGTTGGACGAATACAAGAAAACGGGAAAAGTAACAATATGAAGAAAATCATGTTTAACGATAAGTACGGACTGACCGAGGCTGTGCTGTCTGGACGCAAGACGATGACGAGGCGAATATTGAAAGTGACACTCACGGAATATAATACTATCAATCTAATTTTGAACTTCGATGAGAACTTGGAGGCTAACAAGTTGGCAATTATTAAGAAATATTCTCAGTACCAGATAGGTCAGGTGTTGGCAGTTGCTCAGTCGTACAAAGAGATTCGTGACATTATTGGCGATATTCACGATGGTAAATCCATCAAGTTCTCGAAGGGTTGGAATAACAAGATGTTTGTACGCGCAGACTTAATGCCCCACCACATCCGCATAACGAACATCAAGGTCGAACGGTTGCGGGACATATCCAACGAAGATTGCATCAAAGAAGGAATTGTAGAGGAAGATACGCCAATCGACAAGGGCTATTCCTTCTATGGCACACAAGGAAACTGGGAAACCCCACGCGAAGCCTTTGCCTTTCTCATCGACAAGGTGAGCGGCAAAGGCACCTGGAAGCGAAACCCCTGGGTGTTCGCCTACGAGTTTGAACTAATCGACTGAACGACTATGCCGAAGAAACTATACATACCGCGACCGCTTCCGAAGGAACAGCCGGACAGGTGCGAGATTTGTCCGCTGGTGGGCATCATCCCCGACGAGGAGCGGCGCAAGGGACTGCGCGAGCGTTACTACTGCCTGGGCATCTTCGACGCGCTGAAGGACGAGCAGGGACACCCCATCGTGGACGATGAGACGGGCGAGCAGAAGCTGTCATTCCCACGCCTGAAGTCGAAGGGCATCAGGACGAGTGCGGCGGCGGTGCAGAAGGGCGGCCACCGGCTCCACCGACCGTGCGATATGCTCTGGGCGGCGTGGATGACCCTGCCCGGCCGTCTGTTCGGTATGCCCGCCGACACCTATACGAAGTACCGACTTCCCTACGAGCATGAGCAGCAGGTGAGACAACAACCGAAATTCAACTTTAGAACGTATAAGAAGAAAGATGAGCGAGGGACTACAGAAGAAGGTTGACATGGCCGTTAAGTTGATACAGTCAGCCGGAAAGATTGCAGCCGAGCACGGACAGCCACTGGAGATATGTTACAGCGGCGGAAAAGACTCGGACGTGATACTGGAACTGGCGAAGATGGCAGGTGTCAACTATCGGGCCATCTATAAGAACACCACGATCGACCCGCCAGGCACCATCGCCCACGTCAAGGCCAACGGTGTGGAGGTGATGCGACCGAAGATGACCTTTGCCCAGTTGATCGCAAAAAAAGGCTTCCCCAGCCGCGTAGCCCGATTCTGCTGTCAGGTCCTGAAAGAATACAAGGTGCTCGACTATGCCGTAATTGGTGTGCGCCGGGATGAGAGCCGTGCCAGAATGGAGCGGTACAAGGAACCGGAGCAATGCCGTATATACAATGCGAAGGAAAGATGCCGTCAATATATGCCATTGCTTGAATGGACTGAAAACGACGTGGCCGAATTTATTCAGCAGAGACGAATACGATGTCATCACCTATACTACGACCAGGATGGTACGTTTCATCCTGAGCGAAGGTTAGGATGTATGGGATGCCCCATCGCGTCGAGAAGGAAACGTCTGCTGAATATGAAAGAGTACCCGAAAATGATAAAGATATATTGCCGCAACGGTGAGAAGTATCGGGATGCACATCCGAACAGCCCGAACATAAAGATGTTCAAGACGGTGTACGACTGGCTGACGTTCACGTTATTCTGCGACAGCATGGGAGACTTCAATGAGAAATTCGGGCCTTCCCTGTTTGAAGGCCCTGTTGACTGCAAGAAATACCTCGAAGACTATTTCAAAATCAAACTATAGCAACGAATATGAAAAAGACTCTTAAAGAACAGTTGGAGGCGGCGGCGCGGAAGTGGGCGAAGCAGGAGGCGGCTGGCGACGAGCGGGCTGCGGAGGGCTACGTGCAGGGCGCGAAGTGGTGGCAGACGAACACGCGGAAGGTGCTGCGCGAATATGAGAAGGACTTGACGGAGGCCATCGAGGACCGCAACGGCAAGGTGTCGCCGTGGGAGAAACTTCAGGTGAAGAAGACGGCACGGCTCTGGTACAACCGTGACCGGCTGGCCGACGAGCTGGACATGGAGCCGACGTTCATGCGCCAGGGCTTCGGCAGCACGGGGCAGATGACGGAGACCATCGACCCGCGCCTGACGCTGCTGGAGAAGTTCGACCGCACACTGACGGCAGACCTGGAGGCCCTGGGCCTGAACTACAACGCGAACCCGAAGCGCATCATCGAGCTGACACGCGAGGATGAGACGAAGCAGAATATGATGATGAAGAAGTTCTCAGAACTGATGGGATGAATAACGGAATTTCAATAAAAATACAATCATTATGCAACAACTACAACAACAACTGTTTGCCGTGGCGAAGGAATACGCACGGCAGACGGCGGAGGTGCTTGGCATCGCGGACACGAGGGACGTGCATTTCGTAGGCACCGACGATGAGGGACGGGGAACGATAGACATGTGCGACTTCGGCGACTGCACGTTCCTGTCACTCGACGAGATGCAGACGGTCATCGACGAACTGCCGAAGTGGACGGAACGC
>CAJOLZ010000047.1 GCA_905235575.1 uncultured Bacteroidaceae bacterium
AGTCATCGGATATGACAATCACGGAACACCTGAGGACTACGAAGACGATATCGTGGTAATGGCCGATCCGCATGACACTTATGATGGGGAGTTAGACGGCATCACTACCGTACCCCTTGTACAGTTCTTCTATCACTGGTATTGCATCATGACACCCAAACCATGGCAGTTGCAACCCTATGTGATTGTGAAAAGAAAATAAACCCAAATCGGCCATTAAGATATTAAGCGACAAATAAATTAAAACCATTATGAAAACGAATTTTCACACGACTTCAGCGCTTCAGCCCACACAGTGGATATTGAAGAGCCTCTTATGGATCGTTACACTGACAGCGTTCCTGACATCCTGCAACTCCAACGATGACGAAGGTTTCCAGGCCATCTCCATCCCCGGTATCACCTTCGACGGCGACATCGACTGTTGCACGGCTGAAGAGGCACTGCAAGTCTATAATTTCCTGCAGACAGTAACTATCATTCCCGAGCTCACCACAGAGGTGGCCGGAAAATACTATGTGTCAGTCTACACAAAATCTGGGAAATTTCACACCGGATACAACGACATTTACTTTGTAGCCACAAAGAAACAGAACGGCAACTACGTCAAGGATTTCCAAGTGACAGCCCTGGCACCGCTCATGACCATGGGCATGGGCACATCGACCATGAAGCACAGCACGCCCACTTCCGCTGGAACCAGAATCTTTGACTACTCCTATCTGGCATTACGCAGCGGCTGGGTATCGTTCCTGATGAATTCCACAGAGAAGGACACTTGGGAACTATCGTATGACATTCAAATTCTAGGCGAAACAGCCAGCGTTGCACAAGCACCCATCACCGTCGATGCCCTGCCCGAAGGTCAGGCGTGGCTCAAGTCGTTCAAGATTGGCGATAAGTCCTACGTCATCTCGCTTGTCAATCCACAGCTCTGGGAGACAGGAGAGAACGAAATCGTAGCCTACCTCTCCGAGAGAAGCATGCCCATGACGCAACCCTTTCCGCTGAGCACAGACAAATTCACCATCGATATTGACCCACGTATGCCCGACATGGGCAACCACACTTCGCCCAACAACAAGCCCCTCGAACGTCAGGCCGACGGCTCCTATAAAGGCGTCATCAACCTCTCGATGACTGGGCTGTGGCGCATTCACCTCGTCGTGAAAGACACCGAGGGCAACATCGTCTACGGCGGAGAGGAACTAGACGAAGACGGATTCAGTTCACTTTTCTGGGACGTCACCATTTGATTAATAATTTTTTCTGAATTGTCATTCTTCAACATCCGACGACATCGGATGTTGAAGAATCAAGGAACAATTTGAATTATGCCCCTACTCAGCATCGCCATGCTCTGTGCCGCGCTTGCCAACGACACCATAGCCGAGGAAGCACACAATCTCGACGTCGTCGTCATCAACGCCACCACTGGCACACGCCAGAAACGCTCTGTCAAGGGACAGGTCGCCAGCATTGACGAACATCTCTCGCAGCTCGACCACGTCAACATGATTCGCCGCGGCTCATACGCATGGGAACCTGTCGTCAACAACATGCAGACCGAACGACTCTCCACCACCATCGACGGCATGAAGATATTCTATGCCTGCACCGACAAAATGGATCCCGTGACAAGTTACGTAGAAAGCGGAAACCTGCAGAGCATCAGCCTCAGTAGTGGTCTTGACGGGAACCCACAGGCAACGGGCAACATCGGAGGCAGTCTTGACCTGCGACTGCGCAAGGCTGGCTTCGATGCTGACCCACACAGCCTCACCCTCACCGCAGGGCACGAATGGAACGGTCATCTGCAGGTCTATGGAGCAGATGCGGCATTCTCGACACATCGCTTCTATACCAACTTCGGAGCATTCTACCGACACGCCAACAACTACAAGACAGGTGGAGGCCACACACTCCCCTACTCGCAGTTTCAGAAAGTCAACACCTTCGCCAACGTAGGTCTGCGACTCACCGAACACGATGTAGCCGAGGGAACCTTCATCTTCGACCGAGCCACCGACGTGGGCTATCCTGCGCTCAACATGGATGTGTCGAAAGCACAGGGCATCATAGGTTCTGTTTCGTATCGGCATATCTTCGACCATCCCCTGCTGCGGACGTGGGAGACGAAGCTCTATCACAACAAGATTACACACGAGATGGACGACACTCACCGTCCCGATGTCTTAATCCACATGGACATGCCCGGACGCAGCCGCACATCGGGCCTATACAGCCTTTTGGCTGCAAGCTCTGCCCGGCACGATGCCCAGCTCAACTACGACCTCTACTACAACCGTCTGTTCGCCGACATGACCATGTATCCGGGCGGAGCAGCACCGATGTATATGGTCACCTGGGCCGATGTCGGAACCCTCTGTACGGGACTGGCACTGAGCGACATCTATTCGCTTGCAGCCAATCAGCAACTGCGCGTGTCGGCCAAACTCGCGTGGCAGACGCAGCGGCTGAACGATGACGAGGGATATCGTGCACTGAGCGTCTTTTTCCCCAGGGTGGAGAAAAACTACTATCAGACCACCGGTCGTGTGGCCGCCAGTTACCGTCTCGCCAGAAAATGGTTTCAGTTCAACGTAGGAGCCGGATGGGGAAGCCGCGCGCCCACCGTCACCGAGGCTTATGGATATTATCTCAACAACACGTTCGACCGATACGACTACATCGGCAACCCCAGCCTTTCCAACGAGTCGGCCGTCGAGCTGAACACCGCTTTCACCCTCACGCCCTCGTCTGTGCTCAGTCTGAAAATCGATGCCAACGCCTTCCTGTTCTCGAATTATATCATCGGACGTTTCGAGACGCGTCTGAGTCCCATGACCATAGGTGCCGAGGGAGTGAAAGTATATGACAACCTTTCGCACGCAACCATCGCCAATGCATCCTTCACGGCAGACTGGAAGCCCCTCCCTTGGCTCGACGGCCAGACGGGGCTCACCTATGCCATCGGACGCGACAACGACGGTGACCCGTTGCCACTCATCTCGCCGTTCGCATGGCATGTCGCCGCCAACGCGACCGTTTCCTCCGTGCAGTTCCAACTCATGGTGAAAGGCAACGCGCGACAGAGCAACAACGGCGAGAAGTATGGCGAAATCGAGACACCATCATGGACCATCTGCGACCTCTCCGCCTCCTATCCGTTTGCCGTACGTGGCAGCCAGTTCACCGTGAGGGCTGGCGTGGAAAATCTGTTCGACAAACGCTACACATCCTATTCCGACTGGAACGGAATCCCGCAGAAGGGGCGCAACGTCTATGCAAACCTGACGATAGGGTTATAATTCCTAAGCGGTCATCAACGTGACGCACCACGGTGCGACAGGCTTCGCACCACAGTGCGTCGGCCGTCGCACCGTGGTGCGTTTTCAGAGCCTGAGTTTTCGCTACGCGGCGAAAGCTTTTCTACTTGTTCTTAATATAGTCCACAATCCATGCGCCTACTTCGCGTGTGCCGTACTTCTGTCCGCCCTCCACTTGAATCTCGGGGGTGCGTACATTGGCATCGAGCGACGCTTTCACGGCTTTGCGGATGAGGGAGCCTTCGTCCTTGAGCCCGAAGTATTCGAAGAGCATGGCTACACTGAGTATCTGTGCCAGGGGGTTGGCGATGTTCAGTCCCTTGCCCTGCGGCCACGAGCCGTGGATGGGTTCGAAGACGGGTGTGCTGCTGCCGGTGGATGCGCTGGGGAGAAGTCCCATGGAACCAGTGATGCATGAGCCTTCGTCGGTGAGGATGTCGCCGAAGGTATTCTCGGTGACCATTATATCGAAGAAGCGCGGCTCTTGTATCATGCGCATGGCTGCGTTGTCGACATACATGAAGTCGGTCTGCACGTCGGGATATTCGGTCATCATCTCCTGTGCGACCTTGCGCCAGAGACGGCTGGAGGCGAGGACATTGGCCTTGTCGACCACGGTGAGATGGTGGCGGCGCTGGCGGGCGTACTGATAGCCGACGCGCAGGATGCGCTCTACTTCGGGACGGGTGTAGCGGTTGGTGTCATAGGCTTCGTCGGTACCCTCTTTCTTCTCGCCGAAATACATTCCGCCAGTGAGTTCGCGGATGCAGATGAAGTCGGCGCCTCGAACGAGTTCGTCCTTGAGGGGCGATTTGTGTACGAGGCAGTCGAAGGTCTCGACGGGACGTATGTTGGCGTAGAGCCCGAGGCGCTTACGCATGGCGAGCAGGCCTTGCTCGGGGCGCACCTTGGCGGTGGGGTCATTGTCGAACTTGGGGTCGCCTACGCTGGCGAAAAGTACGGCATCGGCTTCCTGACATGTGCGGAAAGTCTCTTCGGGGAAGGGGTCACCCACTTCGTCGATGGCATGCGCTCCGCACAATGCCTCTTTGTAACTCACTTCGTGTCCGTACTTCTGGGCTACGGCGCTGAGCACGGCTACGCCTTGCTCCATGATTTCGGGGCCGATGCCATCGCCGGCCAGGACTGCAATTTTCAGTTTCATTGTTTCGTATAGTCTTTTTCTATGATGTTGAGCATTTTGATGGTTGCCTTGATGGCGGCCTCGGTCTGGTCGGCGTCGAGCCCTCGGGTGCGGATGATGCGGTCGCTCCAGTTCCATGTAATGACGGTCTGTACGAAGGCATCGGTGCGGCCACCGGGAGGTATGGTGACGTTGTAGTTGGCAAGCCAGGGGAAGGGTCGGCCGAGGCGGTTCTTGTAGATGTGTCGGACGGCGCGTACGAAGGCATCGTACTGTCCGTCGCCCTGTGCGCTTTCTTCGTAGGTCTCGCCGTTGACTTCCAGACGGATGCTGGCGAGGGGCTTCAGTCCGTAGGCTGTGGTGACGACGTAGGAGAGGAGCTTGACGTGTTCCTCGGCGGCGCCGTGCTTGAGGACATCGTTGACGATGTAGGGGAGGTCTTCTTGTGTGACGACTTCTTTCTTGTCGCCGAGTTCAATGATGCGCTGGGTGACGCGCCTGGTCTGCTCGGGTGTGAGTTCGAGGCCGAGTTCCTCGAGGTTCTTGAGGATGTTGGCCTTGCCGGAGTTTTTTCCGAGGGCGTATTCTCGCTTACGTCCGAAGCGTTCAGGGAGGAGTTCGTTCTGATAGAGACCTGCTTTGTTGTCTCCGTCGGCATGGACTCCGGCTACTTGGGTGAAGACGTTGTCGCCTGTGATGGGCTGGTTGGGTGGAATGGCGATGCCGCTATAGCTCTCGACGAGGCGCGATACCTCGTTCAGGCGGCTCTCGTCGATATGGGTGGATGCCTCGAACTGGTCCTTCAGTATGGCCTGCACGCTGGCCAGCGGAGCATTGCCGGCCCGCTCGCCCAGACCATTCACGCTGGTATGGATGCCCTGGCAACCGCCCAGCACGGCGGCCAGCACGTTGCTGATGGCCAGGTCGTAGTCGTTATGGGCATGGAAGTCAAAGTGCAGGGCGGGATAGCGTTTCCGCATCCGGCGCATGTAGCTGATGAGGTCCAGGGGGTTGAGGATGCCCAGCGTGTCGGGCAACATGTAGCGTTCGATGCCCAGCTGCTGGAGAGCA
>CAJOLZ010000048.1 GCA_905235575.1 uncultured Bacteroidaceae bacterium
TACCGATTCTGACTATCAGAATGCACGCCCTTATGTAGAAGCCGCACAGGCTTTTGCGCAAACAACTTATCAGAGTATCTACATCATCGACTACTACAAGAAGAACTTTCTTTTTGTTTCAGAAAATCCGCTTTTCCTATGTGGAAGAACTGCTGAGGAGGTGAGACAAATGGGCTATGGGTTCTATCTAAATTATGTTCCCGAAGAGGAAGTGCCAATGTTGCTTGAATTGAATCGTTCAGGTTTCCGTGCTTTCTATGATCAGCCAATAGAGAAACGCCGATTGTGTATGATGTCGTATGATTTTCATATAGAGAATGAGGGGCGTAAGAAACTCATCAATCACAAGATTACACCACTTGCCATGACTGATGAAGGCCGCGTCTGGCTTGCCCTCTGCACCGTCTCGCTCTCGCCCCACAAGGAGGCCGGACACATCGAGTTCTTCCAGTTCCATACAGGCGAGAAGCGCGAGTATTCACTGGAGGCGCACCGATGGAAGAACCGCGAGACCATCACCCTGAAGCCCGAGGAAAAGCAAATCCTGACGCTCTCAGCACAGGGCTATACCATGAAGGAGATAACCGGGCAAATGCTCCGCTCATTCGACACCGTGAAGTTCTACCGCCGCCAGATTTTCGAGAAACTCGACGTGCAGAACATCACCGAAGCCCTCGCCCTTGCCACCAACTACGGTCTTTTGTAAGCCTCACATCCCCACCATCCCCCCGATTTTAACATCTTTTGTTACCCATTTGGGTAGTGGATCTACATGCCAGAATTATTTTCTTTGCAGCAAAAATTCACAAATAATAAACAAAAATAAAAGGACAATGAACAAGAAAACCATTATCACCGCACTTCTCGCCTTCATATCGTTAGGAGCGAGTGCCCAATCTGCGAGCGTAAAGGAATTATCAATGCAGTCCGAGTATTTCGGCTTTGAGCGACAAGTGCTCATCTACACGCCAGTTGGCTATCAGGAGTTCGACCAGACTTATTATGACGTTATCTATGTGTTCGACTCACAAGACCGTGCAAAGTTCGACTTAGTGCATTGTTTGACCGACCTCCTTCCTCTTGACGAACGTAAGCACTTCATCATCGTTGGCATCTGCTCGCCAAACTTAATAACGTCTCAGATAGGCTACTTCCGGAATGCCGACTACTTGCCCATGCCTATCCACATAAAGAATACCGAGAGTAGTCGGGGGCTGTTCAGTGACGAACGAGCCTATGGCCACTCTGCCGACCTTAAGATGTTCTTGAAGCGCGAACTGATGCCATACATAGTAGCCCACTATCGCACATCTGGGCGCAACATCGGCATCGGTCACTCGCTGAGCGCATCGTTTGTGCTCGACTGCATGATTTCCGATGACTTGTTTGACGACTATATCGCCATGTCGCCAAACTACTGCTACGACGAGTACAGATTAGCCAGTGATTTGGAGCAGTACCCATGGAAGAGCCATCAAGAGCCACGGTTTATCTACACTTCTATGGGAAAAGAAGCCACAACTTGGGATAAAAGCTGGCAAAAGGGCTGGCAACGAGCCTGCACATTCCTTGACGACAGGTCACATTTCCCCACTAATACCATTGTGTCGTTACAGCGATTCCCTGAATACGAACACAATCCGAGTTATCTGCCCAGCCTCACGGAAGCCATGAATGAGTATCTTCAATTCAGTACGTCGTTCCTTCAGCAGCACATGAGTCAAGAAACGTATCCCGTACATATTGAATTGCAATGGAGAGAAATGAAAGGCGACGTGTATATAACGGGCAACCAGGAGGCACTTGTCAACTGGAATCCCAAGGGAATCAAAATGGAACAGGTCAACGACAGCACCTGCAGCATAGACCTTCAACTCCATTTACCTGCCTATTTTAAGTTTACCCGTGGTGATTGGGAACATACGGCAAACATCGTCAATGCCGAACCCGGCAACCTCATTATACATGACGCAGAGCATACTAACCGTGTATATCGCTTGTGGGATATGATCCCTTGGACGGGAGAGGAATAATGCAAAGCATTAAACTATACCTTCGGCTCATCCGTTTTCCAGTTCTCTATCTCAATGCCACGGATACGTCCGAGGTGGTCAGTATTGTCGGTGACCATCACCATTTTGTTTTGCAGGGCGGTGGCACCGATGGTCATGTCGAAGTTCTCAATCTTTAGCCCGCCAGATTTCAGATAAGCCATCTCTCGCCCGAAGATATGGAGCGATTTCCCGAATGGAATGACACGGAACAGGCTGATAAATTCTTCGGTCTGATGCATAGTCTTCTGGGGATTGTCGCTGTTCTCTGCACCGTAGTACAATTCGGCTACGGTAATTTCCGACAGGTAGCAGTTTCCAATGCCAGCAATGGCAATCTTGCGGTTCATCTCAAACATTCCACGCATAAAAAACACGCAGATGTTAGTGTCGAGCAGATATTTCCTTTTCATTACCTTACTCGTCCATTGATACCAGTTCCCGCTCATAGTCGGCCTGGCGAGACTCTCTGATGGCATTCTCCATGCGCTCACCGTCTGTACCGCTCCATGCGCCAAACAGGGCATTCAGTTTCTCTATTTTCTTTTCGTCCCCTACAGATGCCGTCTTGGCAACCGAAGCCTCAATAAGCCGTTCGCCCAGCCATCTTTGGTTGCTGGCAGAGAGCGACAGGCCTTGCAGGTAACTCCAGAGGTTGTTAAGAGATATTGCATTCATTATTCGTATTGTTTTTGAAATCTCAGTTGCAAAGATACTGAAATTTTGGCATAGTCCCCACCATCCCCACGATTTTTAACTTCTTTTGTTACCCAAATGGGTAATTTTTCATCCCCGTGATGCAGAATTACCCATTTGGGTAGTGGATGTTTTTGGTCGTTTCATTTATTTTGCGCACAAAAACTCGTAAGGATATGAAAAGACTGATTCTATTTTCAATGATGTGCCTCGTGGTAATTGCCTCGACAGCACAGAGCATCAGCGGACGGGTGATTGACGAGCAGTCCCAGCCGATGCCATTTGCCAATGTCGTGCTCGTCAACCGTGCCGACTCCGCTTTCATCGCGGGAGCCATTACCAAGGACGACGGAACTTTCAGCATCAGCACCGACAAACAGGACGGTTTGCTGAAAGTGACGAGCGTGGGATATACGACAAAGTTTCTCGACGCACGGCAGGGCAGCGTGGGCGACATCCAGATGCAGCCCGACACGCAGACATTGGGTGAGGTCGTGGTGAAAGGCTCACGTCCTCTGGTGAAAATGAAGGATGACGCACTCGTGACCACCGTCGAAGGCAGTTATCTTTCCAAGACAGGAACAGCGGGCGACGTTCTGGGCAAGATTCCCGGCGTTATCAGCAACCACGGTGGCGTGGAGGTGCTGGGCCGTGGCACTCCGCTCATCTACATCAACGGACGACAGATGCGCAACCAAAGCGAACTCGACCAACTGAGCAGCGACCAAATCAAGGACGTGGAGGTGGTGATGACTCCTGGTGCCAAATACGACGCCACCGTCAAGGCCGTCATCCGCATCAAGACCATCCGTCCCGTCGGCGAGGGTTTCAGTTTCAACAGCCGCACGGTGGCGGGCGTGAACCACTACGTCTATGGTCTGGAGGAACTGAACTTGAACTACCGCACGGGCGGACTTGACATCTTCGGTATGGCCGAATACGAGAACCGCCGCAGCCGTCAGACCAACGACAGCCGACAGGACACCTACCTGCAGAGCCACTATCAGCAGAACAGTCTGATGCACTACTACAACAAGAACCAGATGCTGGCTGGGAAACTCGGATTCAACTACATGCTGAACGAAAAACATTCCATCGGTATGACCTACACCGTGACCTCGCGCCCCAACAGTCAGACGAGCGACTACTTCACGACCATGCTCATAGACAAGCAGACCGACGACCAGATTACAGGCCGTGGCAAGGTGGACGGCGACGACTTGCAGCACATCATCAGCGGCTACTACGCTGGGCAGACAGGCAAATGGTCGCTCGATGCCAATGCTGACGTGCTACTACAAAAGCAGAATTCCGACAATCTGACCTTTGAAGATGCCATGCAGGGCGACGACCGCACCATAACCACCCGCAACGACGTGAAGAACCGCCTCTATGCTGCCAAGTTCGTGGCTGGTCATCCACTCTGGAAAGGTAATCTGGAGATAGGTGCCGAGGGCAGTTACGTTCACCGTACCGACGTGTTCGGCAACGTGGAACACATCATCGATGCCAGTGACACGAAGATTGAAGAGAACAGCACGGCGGCTTTTGTCCAATTGATGCAACGCTTGAACAAACTGACGCTCATAGCCGGACTGCGCTACGAATACCTCGACAGCCGTTACTATGAGGGCGGCGTGAAGATGGGCGACGAGAGCCGTACCTACAGCGACCTCTTCCCCTCGTTGATGCTAATGTATCCCCTGAAGAACGTGCGTGCCCGACTCTCGTATTCACGCAACATCAACCGCCCCGCATTCAGCCAACTCAGCGGCAACGTCAAGTACATCAACCGCTATACCTACGAGAGCGGTAATCCCTACCTGAAGCCGTCGTACCGCGACAACCTCTCGCTGGCACTCAATTACAAATGGCTGACGGGAATGATTGACTATGCCCGCGTTCACGACTACATCATCACCTCCTATTCATCCTACAAGGACGATCCGACCATCGCCCTGCTGCGTAAGGACAATGCCCGTGGCTACGACAACCTTTCCCTGATGGTATCGGTTGCACCCACCTTCGGCAAGTATCATCCGCAGTTGATGGTGGCCACGCAGATGCAGAACCTCGAAGTGCAATATCGTGGCGAGACCAAAAAGATGAACAGCCCGATGACCATCATTCGCTTCAACAACGCCGTCAACCTGCCCTTCGACTCATGGCTCAATGCCGATTTCTCGTGGCGTTCGGCTGGCGATGCCGAGAACATACACCTCGCCCAGTCGTGGCAGTTCGACATCAGCCTCTACAAAGCCTTCTGGAACGACCGCCTTACCGTCAAACTGGCCTGCACCGACCTCTTCGGCAGCATCCGCCAGAAAGCAACCATCTACAGTGACATCCGCGAAATCTATCTTGACAAGCGCCTCGACACCCGCAACCTCGAACTCACCGTGCGCTACAACTTCAACCCCGCCAAGAGCAAGTATCGCGGACAAGGTGCCGGAAACGATGTGAAGAGCCGCTTATAGAATCATAACCATGCAGAACAATCTCAGATTCATAAATCTCTCTTGGGCAGTGGTGGCCATCTGTGAGGATGGCACCCTGCCACTTTCCACCATCGTCCATGACAGGCGGAAATGGTGGAGCGGTATGTCATTGGCTACATGGCCTTCTGGCATATCGCTTTTGTCGACGAGAACCGCCTCGTGCCCTGCAACGACGATTCTCTGCGCACGGAAGCCCGGCAGAAGATAGACCGCTACATTGCCGACCATCCACCCGTCGAGACTTTCCCCCGCTTCTACCTCGTCCTTCTTTGCCAACCCATCGCCCCGATGGAATCCGACGGCATGAGCCGAGTGTATCAAATGTAACAATAAAATTATAGCGAAAATGAAAGCAACGAAGATTTGGAGAAAGAATCGCATTTATGATGCTTGCTGCCTTTTCCTTCGCCGCCACGATCGCCGAAGCCAGAATTGGCAAAGTCTTGGATGGCTTTGATGCAGAACAGCAAGCCATGAGTCCCTCGGAAGAGCCCACAACTACGAAAGCGTAGCGTGTGATTATAGTGGGCTATAGATTCTGTCTGTTTTGACCCAATTTAATCGGTGAAGAATTCATGTGGAAGTGTTTTTGGATTTCGTAAATAACTGAAACACAGACAGAAATACGATGCTCCCAAAATTGAACGGTACAAAAAAGTGCAATAGCGAAAATTGGGAAATCTAAGAGTTTTGCAGAGCAAAACCAGCCTTCAAAGGTGTGCAAGATTTAACAATTTGTTAAGATTATTTAACCTTTAATTTTGAGGCATTTTTGCCGTTTGTCAAGTCCAGCTGACAATAG
>CAJOLZ010000049.1 GCA_905235575.1 uncultured Bacteroidaceae bacterium
CGACGCGAACGGTGACGGCAAGGTGACCATCACCGACGCAGTGGCAGTGGTGAACTCTATCCTTGGTTCTACGCAGGGCGTGTTCATCAAACGTGCCGCAGATGTTGACGGAAATGGTGATATCAGCATCACCGATGCCGTGGGCATCGTGAACATCATCCTCAACAGCAGCTCCGCCGGCGTGAAAGAACGGCGTGTGAGGGAGGAGATTGTTACGGAAAGAGAGCCAGATTAAACACACCGCGTTCCTACGCCTGTCGCACTGTGTTGCGACAGGCTGCGCACCACGCTGCGACGCCCGTCGCACCGTGGTGCGTTGTTTGTGGGTCACTCTCCCCAGCAAACGCTATAGACGTAGCGCTGGTCGGGACTGGCATAGGTCTTGAAAAGAAGGTGGGAGGAGTGTTGGAGGACGAGACGGATGTCGTCGGTGATGCCCGTACCTTGCAGTTTGAATGCCGCCTCCTTTCGCGTCCACAGCCTCAGGAAGGCCATCGTGGGGTCGGCATCGCTGCGGATGGACTCGACCTCTTCGGGGGACATGGTGTAGGAGAGGAGCGAGGGCGAGAAGGAGCGAGGACTCTCGACATCTATGCCGATGGGACGGTCGGAGATGGCGCAGACGGCGGCTTCGCGACAGTGGCTCAGGCTGAAATGAATCTGCGGATGGTCGGCAAGGAAAGGCTTGCCGTGCGCTCCGAAGGTGAAGAGCGGCGGCTGGGTGATGCCATAAAGTTCGCGCAGGCCTTTGCATAGCAGCAGATAGGCCGCAGCACCGGCGCGACGGCTCGTCTCGTTGCGAAAGCGCATGAGATATTCGCGCCGCTGCGGAGAGAGCAACGTGAGGGCATGTCCGAGATCGAGCGCCTGCAAATCGTCGTTTACATATATCACGCTGCGAAGTTACGACATTCTTCACAAAAAAACATCGCTGAGAAGAAGAAAAAAAGTGGCAGAGACTTGGCATAAATATAAAATATGTCGTATTTTTGCAAATGATATAGGGACGATGGATACCGCAGCAACAAAATCCGCGCAGAAGTCATTTTTCATGAAGCCATGGAAATACATCGGTTCCATAAGGAGAAAGTTTCCCAACATGGGAGTCATCCTTGTGGCAGCCATCCTTTTTGAGCTCATCTCCGCCCTCCAGTTCGGCTATACGCGAGCGATGCTTGAGGACGAGCTTGAGATGCATGCCGAGAGCGAGCTGACGATGAAGAGTATCCAGATAAGAGGACGCCTGACCGCCGTGACAAATACGCTGCTCGACCATTTCAACGATGCGCGTCGCAATCTGGCGGAGCCCGACTCGCAATATATAGTAGCACTGCGTCTGCTGGATGCCCATCCGACCATCACAGGCGGTGGCATGGCATTCAAGCCCTATTACTATGCAGAGAAGGGACGCCTCTTCGAACCCTGGGCACTGAGAAACGACGGAGGGGGGACCGTCATCCAGATGGGTAGCGACAGTCACGACTACACGCAGATGGAGTTCTACTGGAAGACATTGGAGACGGGTAGCACATACTGGAGTGACCCTTACTACGACGAAATGGGGACGCACGAAATGATAAGCACCGTGGCTGAACCGCTGACAGACTCAAAAGGCGACACCGTGGGCGTCATCGGACTGGACATAACACTGAAGAACCTGGGCGACACCATCAACAACCGCCACCTGTACCCCTCGTCGTTCGACATCCTGCTCACGGAGAGTGGCAACCTGATAGCAGGTCCGAGCGAGGCGTTCACAGACCCGGGCGAGGTGGAGAAAGCCATCGCACTGATAAACGACAGCAGTGTGACACGACATCAGGGTATGAGAGGACGCACAACCATCATCAAACAAGACAACCTATACATCACCTATTCCTACATGCGCGGCAATCCGCACTGGCAACTGGCCGTCGTGTGCTACGAAGATGAGGTTTACGGCAAACTGACACAGGTGCGGTGGAACATAATGGGGCTGTTACTGCTGGGTCTGTTGCTGATGGGCTATATTGTCTATCGGTCGGCCCGCTCGTCGCGACGTCTGCAAGAGGCAGACATGAAGAATGAACGCATCAACAGCGAACTGAACATCGCGAAGCAGATTCAGCAGGAAATGCTTCCGAAGCGATATCCTCCCTACCCCGACCGCCACGACATCGACATCTATGGTATGCTGGAACCGGCAAAGGAGGTGGGCGGTGACCTTTACGACTTCTTCATCCGCGACGAGAAACTCTTCTTCTGCATCGGCGACGTGAGCGGTAAAGGCGTGCCGTCGGCACTCGTCATGTCGGTGATGCACGCACACTTCCGTTCGGTCATCACACACGAATCGAACCCGGAACGCATCATGAAGAACCTGAATACGACCGCAACGGAGGGCAACGACACCAACATGTTTGTAACCATCTTCGTAGGCGTCATAGACCTGCCCACAGGTAGGATGCGCTACTGCAACGGCGGTCACGACCGCCCGATGGTGATAGAAGACGGTCTGGTACGCGAACTGCCCGCCCAAGCCAACATGGCCATCGGTATCATGGACGATATGGAGTTCCATGTTCAGGAAGAGATGCTGAAACCCGGCGCAATGCTGTTCCTCTACACCGACGGACTGACCGAAGCCCGCAACTCGACGGGAGATTTCTACGGCGTGAAACGTATGCAAAAGGCGCTGGAAGAGTTGGCAACAAAGGGGCTGTCGGCAGAGAAGATGCTGAGCGGCATGGCCCAGCATGTAAGGGACTTTGTGGGAGAATCGGAACAGAGCGACGACCTCACGATGATGGCCATCAGATACACACCGCACAACGGCATCAACCTGCTGCACGAAAGTATCACGATGAAGAACGACGTCAGCGAGGTGGACCGTCTGGGTGACTTCGTGAAGACACTCTCGAAACGTCTGCAGATGACACCGAGCAAGGCTGCAAACCTGCGGCTGGCCATAGAAGAAGCCGTGGTGAACGTGATGAACTACGCCTATCCCCAAGAAACGGATGGCGAGGTGACGGTGGAAGCAGACGTCGTGGCAGCAACGACGGACGAGGGTCGCGAGACACAACAGCTGAACATCAGAATAACAGACCAAGGCGTGGCATTCGACCCGACCGAGAGGAAAGAAATAGACACCAGTCTTTCGGCTGAAGAACGCCCCATCGGCGGACTGGGCATCTACCTCATACGTGAACTGGTGGACTCCATCAACTACGAACGACAGGAAGATACCAACACCCTCACACTGAGAGTGAACCTGAATAACAATCCTATAAAAATCAACGTATATGAAGACAACAATTCTTGAACAGGACAACCGCATCGTAGCCATACTGGACGGCGAACTCGACACAGCTGCAGCACAGGAAGTGGAGAACGCGCTGCAACCCCTCTTCAAAGCCGACGGGCGCGACATACTCTTCGACTGCTCGAAACTGGAATACATCGCATCGAGTGGCCTGCGTATCATGCTGAGCATACTTAAAATAGCAAAAGCCAACGGCAGCAAGGTGATACTGAAAGATGTGAACGACGACATCAAATCGGTATTCAAGATGACGGGCTTCATCAGCCTTTTCGACTTTGAATAAGCACAAGAAACATACCATGAAAAGGCCTCATACCTCCGTGCTCATCGTTGTGATGCTATTTGCGACACAGCCATTGATGAGCTATGCCGACACGGGAGACGACTCGACAAAGACAGCCGCGAACAACACGCTGACCATGGACGCACAAATCGTGACGCGTGGAGAAATACGTAAAGGCGGATTGCCCGAGAATGACTTTGACGAAGACCTCGCTGCTTTCTTTATGGAACGTACCCGTCTCTCGCTGACCTATTCGCGTCCATACCTCGACGTGAAGATAGCGCCGCAACATTCCGGTGTATGGGGACAATCGGGCAAAGGCTCGTTGAACCTCTATGAGACATGGTTCCAACTGAAGGCCCGCAATGGTCTCTTCACAAGAATCGGAAGACAGCAGCTGTCGTATGATAACGAACGCATCATCGGTCCTGACGACTGGGCGATGGCGGCTTCGTCCCACGATGTGCTGAAGGCCGGTTACGAGGGCCACGGACACAAAGCACACGGCATCTTCGCTTTCAACCAAAATGCGGAGAACACGAACGGGGGCACCTATTACAAGAATGGAGCTCAGCCATACAAGACGATGGGGATTCTATGGTATCATTACGACGTTCCCAAAACCGACCTTGGCTTCTCGATTATATTCATGAATATAGGAATGCAGGGTGATTTGTCGGAGGAAAACATAAATAAGAACGAATATCAGCAATTCTTAGGAGGGTATGTCCTTTATACGCCAGCCCAATGGCTCATCGAAGGTTCTTATTACCGCCAGTTTGGCAATAACGAAGGAGGTATTCCCATCAGGTCATGGATGGCAAGCGGTAAGGTGGAGTACACACCTATCCAGAAGCTAAAACTCACAGCGGGCTATGACTACATGAGCGGTGATGAATACTACTATGTACGCGAAAAAGATCAGGCTGGACTTATTCGACACAGTAAGATAAAAGGTTTCAGCACCATTTACGGCTCGCACCACCAGTTCTACGGCGCCATGGATTTCTTCTATATAAGCACCTATAGGGATGGATTCACCCCAGGCCTTCAAAACATTTATTTCGGTGCTACCACTTCGCCCATCAAGAAACTTCATATAAATACTTCTTATCATTACTATGCCACTACAACAAAACTGAAGAAGTGGGAGAAGACGCTCGGACATGCATTAGAGGTCACAGCTGCATATCAGTTTATGCCTGATGCTTCCATATCGGCAGGATACTCCTTCATGAAAGGCAGCGATACGATGGAAGCCCTCAAGTGTTCTTCCGAAGATAAACGTCTGCAATGGGCATGGATCACAGTCGCAGTATCGCCCCGCATATTCAAGACTAAATGGTAAGTAACTCCAATTTATAAACCTTAAATAAGTTATAAACATTTACCACATATGTTGTACATACCACAATAGTTCTATAGTCTTACGGCACAAGTGGCTGATTCGTAAAACGCCCTCTTACCATCGCTTTGCTACTTTATCGTACACAACAAGCGACCTTTGCGGCAAACTGCAAACGAAATATGACACTATATGACATAAAAAAGAAGTGTAATTATTTACACCTCTTTTTTATTTACCCAAATCTATATTTATTCGAAGTATCCGAAGCCGCTGATGGCTGTAAGCATCCGTTCTACATAATCCCAGGCTGTATCGCTCCATTGAAAGCCGAGGCGATGCAATACGGCACATGTGTAGCGATTGTCGCGCTCTATGATGCCTGTCTTCTGACCGTGAGCCATATCCTGATAAGCCATCATTGCA
>CAJOLZ010000050.1 GCA_905235575.1 uncultured Bacteroidaceae bacterium
CCAGCAGGGACAGGCTAATCAGCCATCTGCCAACAACGAACCCCGAAAAGAGAATAAAGAATGAAGTATCGGTTGCTGATACTCCTCATGATATGCACGACCGTCGCAGGACTTTCTTCCTGCGACGAGTCGTTGTCTTACAGCCACTACGAGCACGCACCGCTTACTGGTTGGGAAAAGAACGACACCCTTATTTTCTGCACGCGCCCCGTAGCGAAGACAGGCCGCTATCACATAGAAGTGGGACTACGCACCACAAACGACTACCCTTTCACAAGCGTCAGCCTCAACATCGAACAGTATGTTTCGTCGCAAGCGGTAAAGGTCAACTACAAACCTCTGTTGATTCTGATGGAAAAAAACGGTAAGATCAAGGGACAAGGTGTTAGTCTCTACCAATACACCATGCCCCTGGCCGACATCAAACTGCAACAAGGAGATTCCGTTCGGTTCTGCGTCAGGCATGACATGAAGCGCGAAATTCTGCCCGGCATTGCTGATGTGGGGATCACGCTCACCCGACGCTGACTACTGACGCACCATGTTGCGACTGGCATCAATACGGAGGAAGATGAACAGCAGCAACGTGAAGCCCCACAACGAGGAGCCACCATAACTGAAGAACGGTAGCGGGATGCCAATCACAGGCGTCAGGCCCAACACCATACCGACGTTGATGAACAGGTGGAACAAGAATATACTCAGCACACAATAGCCATACACACGCCCGAAGCGGAACGGTTGTCGCTCAGCCATTTTAATCAGTCGCAAGATGAGCGCCAGAAAGAGCAACAACACCGCAGAGCAGCCCAAGAATCCTTCCTCCTCACCCACAGTGCAGAAGATGAAGTCGGTATCCTGTTCCGGCACGAATTTCAACTTTGTCTGCGTACCGTTGAGGAATCCCTTTCCCATCAGTCCACCGGAACCGATGGCAATCTCACTCTGATGCACGTTATAGCCGGCACCAGCCAAGTCTTCCTCAAGTCCCAGCAGCACATTGATACGCACGCGCTGGTGGGGTTGCATCATATTGTTGAGCACATGGTCGGCAGCATTGAAAAAAATCACAGAGCCAATCGTGAAGAGTGCTATGTAAAAATAGGTGCGCACGCGGCGTGCCAGTCCCTGATAGATCAAGACGCCCACCAATGCGGCAGCCAGTGCCATCTGCACCCATATCGTATCAAACGGAATGACGAACGTGGAGAACAACAGTGCTAATAGTGTGACACCCAACGAATAGGCTAAAATCGTCCAGAACTGCTTTTTGTCGTGACAATAGAAATAGACTAAAAACGCTGTGAACACCTGTACGGAAAGCAGTACTACGAACTTTCCCACAGAGGTGCGTTCATCCCACATTATCGTATCTTCGAAACGTATGCCCACTACGAAATAGAACACCATTGCCACACCCGTAAAGAGGATGCTACCCGTCATGCCCTCACGATAGAACATCAGGAAGAACGAGAGATAGACCAATGCCGATCCCGTCTCTTTCTGCATCACAATGCAGAGCATGGGAAGGATGACCACTGCAACTGCCGTGCCAAAATCACGCCACCGTTCCATCGTAAAGCCATAGGTACTCATCAGTTTTGCCACTGCCAAAGCCGTGGCAAACTTGGCGAACTCAGCCGGTTGCACACGCACAGGCCCCATCACAAGCCACGATCGTGAGCCCTTGATTTCGTGTGTGTTGAAGATTGTTCCGATAAGTACCAATATCAGAAATCCATAGATGATATAGGCGAAAAAATCGTAGAAACGGTCGTCGAGCAAGAGCAGGAACAGTCCCAGAGCCAGCGAGGTTCCAATCCAGATAATCTGCATGCCCGAACGCGAGTCGAGACTGAAAATATCGGTGTCGCCATACGTATATGACGCACCGCAGACGCTCACCCAACCAAAGGCGAGGAGAGCGACATAGATGAGGATGGTCCACCAGTCGAGCGAACGCAGTACACTGGCAGGTTTATCGATTTGCTTTTCCATAAGCGATTCTTCTTCGTTGGAAATCCTCGGCACGTTTCATGGAGTTCTCCGAGAGTTTTCCGTGCATATACTGTTCTATCATCATGCCGGCGATAGGCACGGCAAAGTCGGCACCGAATCCGCCATTCTCCACATACACGGCAATGGCAATCTTCGGATTGTCCATCGGAGCAAATCCCATGAACACCGAGTGGTCGTGTCCGCGGTTCTGCGCCGTACCCGTCTTTCCGCAGATTATGATGTCACTGCGGTTGAGGTGTTTACAGGTACCGCCCAACACCGAGGCACGCATGCCCTGCACCACATAGTCGTAGGCCTCACGACTGGCCATTGTCTGGTGGCGTCGGGTGAAAGCCGTGTCGAGCGGTTCGCCCTGCACCTTGCGCACCACGTGAGGTGTATAGTAGTAGCCGCGGTTGGCAATCGTGGCACCGAGGTTGGCAATCTGCAACGGTGTGAGGTTCACCTCGCCCTGTCCGATGCTGATGGAAATGATGGTCAGGCCGTTCCACGAGCCTTTGTAGGCATTGTCGTAAAATTCTGCATTGGGGATGAGTCCGCGTTTCTCTCCCGGCAAGTCGATACCCAACTTATAACCAAAGCCCATCGACTTCATATAGTCGCGCCAGCGGTTCATGGCCTCCTGCACGGTCTTGTATTTCTTGCGGTTGCTCATCATATAGTAGAGTCCCCAACAGAAATAGCCGTTGCACGAGGTACTGATGGCCGGAACCAGCGAAAGCGGCGCAGCATGACCGTGGCAGCCCACATGCAGTCCGCGGTAGTAGAAACCGTGAGAGCAGGGATATTGTGTCGTCACGGGATTGACGATACCCTCGGTCACGAAGGTGAGTCCTTGAGAAGTCTTGAAGGTGGAGCCCGGCGGATATTGTCCCATGATACTGCGGTTGAGCAGCGGTTTCCAGATATCCTTCTGAAGTTCGCGGTGCATCTTTCCGCGCTGTCTGCCTACCATCAGTCGCGGGTCGTAGGTGGGCGAACTCACCATGCAGAGCACCTCGCCAGTGGCAGGTTCCAAGGCTACGATACTGCCGATTTTGCCTTCCAGCAGCCGTTCACCCAACGCCTGCAAATCAACGTCGATGCCCAGTGTAAGGTTCTTGCCCGCCTTAGGACGTCTGTCGAGTGCACCGTTCTGATACCTGCCCTTGATACGTCCGTGAGCGTCGCGCAACAGAATCTGCACGCCCTTCTCACCACGCAGTTGTTTTTCGTAATAGCGTTCTATACCCAGTTTGCCGATATAGTCGCCTGGTTGGTAATAATCATCCTCCTCGATATCCGAAGGTGACACTTCCGCCACGTCGCCCAACACGTGGGCGGCATAGGGATAGACATACTGCCGGACGGTGCGTCGCTGCACGTAGAAACCTGCAAAGCGATACATCTTTTCCTGAAATATACTGAACTCCTTGTCGGAGAGTTGGCTCATGAACACCTGTTGGGTGAAACGGGAATATCCGGGATTTTTCGAACGGTCCTTGATATCGTTCATCCGCTTGATGAAATACTCCTTGCTAATTCCCAACGACTGGCAGAATTCGAGCGTGTCGAGATGGCCTTTCTCCTCGTTCATCACCACCATCAGGTCGAAGGCCGACTGGTTATATACCATCAATTTACCATTGCGGTCGCTGATGGCGCCACGAGCCGGGAATTCCACTTTTTTCAGAAAGGCGTTAGAGTCGGCGTTCTTCTTGTAGTCATCGCTCATGATTTGCAAGGAGAAAAGTCGTATCATGTAGATAACGACGACAGCGATGGCCACTCCGCCAATAATAAAGCGCCGGTTTTCGAGTTCGTAATTGCCCTTCACTTCCGACGCAGATTTTCAATCACCAGAATAAATACGACAGAGAGCAGCGTACTGGTTCCAACACACAGGAGCCACTGCAGCCAGTTGAAGAAACTGAAGGCTTCGAGCGAGAAAAAAGTGAGGGCATAGAGAAACACCATGACAATGGTGTAGGAGATGAATTTCGAGACGCCCAACGAGCGCATGCCAGGCATTAAAGCGTCGTCGCTGTCGCGCGGCACGAAAGGCTCCAGCACATAGGGCTGCAACAAGCCCAGCAGTGTCAGCGAGGCAGCGGTCAGTCCCGGAGTGTTGGAAAACACGTCGATGCAGAGCCCGAGCAGGAAACTCCACACGAGGATGCCCCATCGGGGATAATTGCGGCGGAAAAGGAGCACAAAATAGACATAGAGCAGCGGTGTAGCCACCCCAAACAGGTGGATATGGTTCAGCACCAAAGCCTGAGCCAATACCAGAATTACGAAGGTCACCAATCTAATGATTACTTCTGCTGTCATATTGTGTTTCCTGCGCCAAGTGCGCGTAGTTGTTACCTTAATGGAGTCCTGAGCCGCGCGCATCAGTTCGATGCGTTCACGCTGTGGTTTGTCATCAATGACACAGACATCGCTCAGATGGCCGAAGTCTGTGCTCAGTTTCACCTGCACACGATAGGAAAGTCCGTCGGCAGAGTTGAACACGTGGAGCACCTTTCCTACGAGCAGCCCCGGCGGGAAGATGTTGGAATATCCGCTCGTCACAATGTTGTCGCCCAAGCGGAACCGCGCATGACGCGGCACGTCTTCCACATCAGCCAAATCGGAGCGTCCGCCCTTCCAATGCAGGTAGCCGAAATAACCGCGACGGGCTATCGCCACACTGATGTTAGTTTGACTGTGGAGCACCGGAATCACGATGGAATAGTGCTCGCCAGCCATATACACGACCCCCACGATACCGGTACCGCTGGCCACGCCCATATCGGCATGAACGCCGTCAGCGGTACCTTTATTGATCGTGATATAGTTATCTTTCTTATTGATGTCGTTCGTGACCACCTTTGCAGGAATCAGCCTGCAATCTTGCAGGAGAGCCAGTTGGCCGCTCTTCAAGGAATTGGAATCCTTCGTCAGTTCTGCCAACTTGTCCGACATCACCTTCACCTGTTGTTCCAGGTAGAGATTGCGCTGGGTGAGTTGCTCGTTATTCTTGGTGAGACTGAAGAAATTCTCTATATTGGAATCCCATTCATACACCTTTCCCGCCACGCTGTTGGCGGTTGTGAAATACACGCTGCCCTGATAACTGTTGAATCGGAACAGCAGCACCAGACTGACCACTTCGAGCAAGACGAAGAGGAACCAGTGATTGTATTTCGCGAAGAACGCAAGCAGATTGTTCACCTCTTATCGCATCAAAACAGAGAAGCGGTCAATATTCTTCAGTGCAACACCGGCACCCTTTGCCACGCAGTGCAGCGGATCTTCGGCGATGTGGAACGGAATGTTAATCTTGTCCTGCAAACGCTTGTCGAGACCACGCAACAGTGCGCCGCCACCAGTCAGGAAGATACCGTTGTGCACGATATCGGCATACAGTTCGGGCGGAGTGTTCTCCAGTGCAGAGAGCACGGCCGTCTCGATGCGGGCCACGGTCTTGTCCAGACAGTGAGCGATTTCCTGATAGCACACAGGCACCTCCATCGGCAGAGCCGTGATACGGTTAGGTCCGTGCACGATATAGTCTTCGGGAGCCTCGTCGCCCAGGTCGGTCAATGCGGAACCCACACTAATCTTGATACGCTCAGCCATACGCTCGGAAACCTTCACGTTGTGCTGACTGCTCATATACTGCTGGATATCGGTTGTGAGATCGTCGCCAGCCACCTTGATGGAGTTGTTGGCCACGATACCGCCCAGAGAAATCACTGCGATCTCGGTAGTGCCACCACCGATGTCCACGATCATGTTGCCCTCAGGAGCCTCCACGTCGATACCGATACCGATAGCGGCAGCCATCGGCTCGAAAATCAGATAGACGTCACGGCCGCCGGCATGCTCCGCAGAGTCACGTACGGCACGCAACTCTACCTCGGTACTGCCCGAGGGCACACCGATTACCATACGGAGTGATGGTGAGAACAGGTGGTTGCCCGTGTGCACCATCTTGATGAGTCCGCGCATCATCTGCTCACAGGCAGAGAAGTCGGCAATCACACCGTCGCGCAGCGGACGGATGGTACGTATCTTGTCGTGCGTCTTCTCATACATCATCTTGGCCTTCTCGCCCACCGCAATCATCTTGTCGGTGAGACGTTCGAGGGCCACCACCGAAGGCTCGTCCACCACAATTTTATCATCGTTGATGATGATAGTGTTGGCGGTACCCAGGTCCATTGCAATTTCCTGAACGAAACTGAAAAATCCCATATATTAATCTCGATATTTATTGCCTAAAAACACGAATTTGAATAATCTACAGCGACATGCCACAGTGCACATGCTTATTTGAGCGTACTCTCAAACCAGTTGTGGATGGCGGTGTCGTAGTGGCTGCTCACGCCGAAGGCACGGGTGGCAAAGAGACGACGATCCTCGATGTCGGTCTGTGCACCTTTCTTGTTGAGGATGTCGAGGAGCACACTGTACTCTGCCTTTGAGGGCACCACATCCTTGAAGTTCTTGGCTCCGGCACGGATGAGCGAAATGCCGCCGATGTCGATTTTCTCGATGATGTCCTGCTCTGAACTGCCGGCAGCGGCCACCGTCTGCTCGAAGGGGTAGAGATCCACAATCACGAGGTCGATGCTGGGAATCTCGTATTCTGCTATCTGCTGCTGGTCGCCCTCATTGTCGCGACGGGCCAGGATGCCACCGAAGATTTTGGGATGGAGCGTCTTCACGCGGCCACCGAGGATAGAAGGATATGTCGTCACGTCCTCCACCTTTTCACATTCATAACCCAGTGACTCAATAAACTTCTGAGTACCACCTGTTGACAAGAACTTTACACCCTCCTGATGGAGTTTTGCAAGCAGCAATTCATCCAATCCGTCCTTGTGGAAAACAGACACAAGGGCAGTCTTAATTTTTTTACTTTCAGCCATAAATTTAATGTACATTAATGTTTTGTGGCTGCAAAGTTAGTACAAAAGACCGAAACCACAAAATTTTTAATTAAGAATTAGACTGCGAATTTCACGAATTTCTTCTGAAGACTACGAATTTCACGAATGAGAATAAAAAAACAACGGACTTTATTCAATGCACAATTATTTTTCAACAACGGATTAAACAGATTAAACGGATTAATTTAATTAAGAATTAAGAGTTAAGAATTAAGA
>CAJOLZ010000051.1 GCA_905235575.1 uncultured Bacteroidaceae bacterium
GGCAAGCCGACGCTCTATCTCTGAGCCTTGGATGAACTGGGCATCGAACAGCAGCACCCATCCGCTGTATCGCCGTCGTGTGCCGTCGTCGCGCTTGCCGCCAATCTGCCCTGGCGAGAGTGCCAACAGCGAGCCATTTGCCTCGTGGTAGCGGCCGATGCCATAGGTAAGGTTCTCAGGAAACTCCCGCTGTAGGAACAGGCCATAGACGTTGTAGCGATTCAGCGTATGACGAATATCACCCACCTCGTCATAGTGGATGACCGAGACGTGCGGATGCCACACAGGTGCCCCGATGTCACGAGCATAATCGTTGGCCTCGTTGATGTACAGATCCATTTTTGATGGCATATTATTCTCCGTGTTTTATAACTTTTATCCTCAAAGGATTGCTATATACGAGCAGTATTTACTGAGCAAGTTGGACAATGGCAAATCACCTTTCTGGTAACGATCTGCATCGAGTTTTAGAATTCTTTCGCATATCGCCTTCTTTCCCTTGAACAAGGCATTAAGATATGGAATGCCATTCTCTTCAGTGATGCTTATATCGCTGAAGAATTGCGTCAAATCCTCTGCATCATAGACGATGGAGTAACTTGGGCGCTTGGCTCCAGGAAAATGTGCCTATTTTGACACACCCTCATTGGTCTATTTATGGTAGCCCTCCTTCTTCGATGTCGGTACCAGATAGGCAAAGCCATAGACCATCATAGAGGCTTGGGCAATGATGCCGACGATAATGCTCACGATGTTCACTTCTGTGCTTACAAGCCCGTTGGAGAGGAAATAGTATATCATATATATGCCGAGCGGAATGTTCACAAGCACACTTGCCACCAGACCGGGATTATACTTGCGGCCGAAGATAAAAAACATCACGACGTGGGCTGAGGCATTGAGTGTGGAGTAATAGGCTGTCCACGGTCCCCAAGCAATGCCGAAGAAGTGCGACAGAATGCCCGACAGAGGCAGCAGTACATACATCAACGGGATGTTGATCCAGAAGGAACCTGCCTTCGTCAGCGGTTTGTCGCCACGGGTAGAGCCAAGCGGACCTCGATTGAAGAAGTCGAGGAATCCGCCGGGGCATACATACTCTTCAAACTCGTGCAGCCAATAGGCCGAGCATTGCAACCAGATGAGAAACAACGGATAATTTGCATCCTTGACATAGAGCCAAATTAAGATGAATGTGTAGAGTGCAAGGAAAGGTGTTCCCTTCATCCAGTTCTCATAAAGCCAATTTAATGTCTTTTTCATACGCATATCTGTGTTTGATGATTATTTAGGACACCAATTTGCAGATAACTCTGGTACTCGCCGCCGCAGTGGATAATGTGCTTACCGTGATTGTCCTTAGAGACATAGGCGGGAACACCGGGGTGTACATTGCCCGTGATGTTCTGGCTGCTGACCATGAAGCGGAGGAACTCGCCGGGATAGAACGTCATGCCAGTAGGAGCCAGCGAGACTTCGATTTCCACGATTTCGCCCTTCGACAGTTTATTGTCACGATCAAAACTCTGAACGGGGATGATGTCGGTAGAGAGGCTTTCGTCCAGATGGCGACGGCTGACGCGCAGGCGGCCGTATGCACCCGAGTACTTGGCCACGCCGCCGTGGTTCTCCAGCATGTCGTGGGTCTTGGGCGAGGTGGCGGGGATGGTGAACTGGCGCAGCACGTTGTAGTGGCGGTCCAGTTTCTGCACGATGAGGAACAGGTCCATGTCGTCGCTTCCGTCTGCCTCCACAAAGAGGTGGGCCTTGGGATAGCCAATGAAACTCGTCTCTTCCGTTATCGGCAAGTAGAACGATGCTTTGGGCGCGTCGCTCTCGCAGAGGTAGATTGCTGGCACGTCCTGAGTAGGAGCCTCGTTCTGGAGTTGGCGGGCTAGACCATTGAGATAATATTTCTTGTATTCTGTGTTGGTCGGTGGAAAGGCCGTGGCGGGCTGGTCCACCTTGTTGCCGCCCTCCATGTCGTGCAGACAGTAACGCACGGTCGGGGTGTCCTTCCAGCCGTTGTCGATGCCTTTCATATAATAGTCGAAGAAGCGCAGGCGTTCCTCCACATATTTCGGCTCGTAGTAGTCCTGCCACTCCAGGTTGTCGTGGATGCGCAGCCACTTTTCTTTTGAGCCCAACTGCCGCCAGGCGCGGAAGGTTCCGTCGGTATGCAGCACGTTCGAGTACGATGCTACCACGAGTATTGGAATCTCGATGTCCCACACGCGGGCAATCTTGTCCTGCCACAGCGGATGGTTGGCAAAGGGGTACTGGCGGCTTTCCTCGGCCACGTCCTCTCGCAGCCCGAAGCCCTCGTGGTTGTTCTGAATGCCCTCTGTAAATACATAGTCGGGCATGCCGCCCACGAGGCACATGTCGCGGTAGCCGTCAGTCAGTGCCTCCGTCACCTGTGTGCACACCAGATGCTCGGGCCGTTCGGCAGCAATGAACCACTGCGAGAAACTCAGGTACGACGTGCCGCTCATGGCCACCTTGCCGTTGCACCACGGCTGACGGGCCACCCACTCCACGAGGTCGGCGCCGTCCTCGCCCTCCTGTGTGCCCAGCATGGTGCTGTCGCCCTCCGAACGGCCGATGCCGCGCGGATCGGGATAGACAATGGCATAGCCGTTGGCGCACCAGAAGTCGGGGTCTGGTCCCTCAAACTTCTGCAAGCCACTCATGCGCTTCTGATCGAGTCCCAGCAGCCCGAAGAGGTCCTTAAAGCGGTCGGCATTGCCCGAATTCTTGCCGTAGGGGCTCCAGGCGATGATGGCGGGCAGCGGCTCGTCGGTGTCGGCTGGCAGATACACATCTGTCAGAATCTTCACCCCGTCACGCAGCGTCACCTGCAGGTCCTTCTCGAATACGATGTCGTGCTCCAGAGGGTGGAATATCTCATCAACCACCATACCTTTCTGCAACAGGTGCTCGCCTGCCTCCCAGTCGTAGAACTTTCCTTCATACTCACACACGTCGCGATACTTCAGCGACTCCTTGCGAATCATCATTTCTTTTACATTTGCCATAATTTTTAATATTTTTAAGTTTTCTGCTACAAAATTACAATGTTTTTTCTATCTTTGCGTTATTATATAAATGGCAAAAATGTTCCAATTCAACGATAATGGTAAAAAAGATAGAAAACCTCACATTGAGGGCTGTAGAATATCTGGCTGGTGATGACCACGGCGAGTATGTAGGCGATGATTTATTCATGGCAATGAGTGCACGCAAGTTTGGCAAACAATTTCTCCAGACAGGTCAGCCCTATCGGGTGGATGACGGTCGTGTGATGCGCGTCCTCTCCGGTCATGCCCACAGCACTATCAATATGGAACCACATGACTTACAAACAGGTATGCTGCTTGTCGTTCCTGCCGACTCTGTATTTGAAATAGAAAAGATGGATGAAGAGTTCGACATTCAGACCTTCTCCTATCGGGATTTACCCAAAGAGGCACTTTTCAAAGAATGTACGATATTCCACCTTGATGATGACGACTGGCTGTTTACCGATGAGTATTTCCGCCTGCTCTGGCATACCGTCAACCGCCAGCCCCTGTCGCTTCCTGCTGTCCGTGCTTTGCAAACTGCACTGCTCTCCGAACTCCACCTTATATATAATAAAGAAAACGCAGACAGAAAGCGTCGTCCCATCAGTCGCCAGGAAGACATCTTTCATCGCTTCACAGCACTCGTCAACGAACATGCTACTCATGAACACGCCATCGCCTTCTATGCTGACCGTCTCTGCATGACACCCAACCATCTTGGAGCAGTTGTCCGGGAAGTCAGCGGACAAACAGTCATGCAGTGGATTCACCGCCACATCATACAGCAGGCAAAACTCCAACTGAAATACAGCGACCTGCCCGTCTGGCAGATTGCTGAATCGCTGAACTTCCCCAATCCCTCGTTCTTCTCCAAGTTCTTCAAGCGCGAGACGGGGATGACACCCGCAGAGTATCGAAATGGATAAATATTTCTAAATAATTAATCGTTTCCTCAACTGACCTTTTGACTATAGTCGCATCATATACTCAGGAAGGGAAATAATCCCTAAAAGCACACTCTGCAAACTTTGTTTGCAGAGTTAATGATTTCTTCTGAATTTACGTTCATTCTGCACGTTTTTCTTGCAGAATGTGTTTGTTTTTTAACATATTAAGGTAAAGTGGCATCTTGTAATGCCAATATTTTGTGAACCACGGTTCTGGCTCCAAAATATTTCACGAAGAAATCGCGCGTCCGTCAGATCGCGGACATTGATGGCAATGTGTTCGATTCTCATACCGTTTTCTTTGAAAAGAGTTTGCGCTTCAGCCACTCGCGTACAGGCTCATCGTAGAGTTTCAGTGAAGCGTAGGCAATGGCGATGGCGAGTACGAAGATGCTGACGGCCACGAAAACATGGGTCTCAGCTGGCAGGTCGCCGTGCGTCGCAGCCCACGACATCTGGCAGTAGATGAGGGGATAGTGGGTGATGTAGAGCGGAAAGGAAATGTCGCCCAGAAACTTGTTGATGGCTGTCGTCTTGCCCTTTGTACTGCTGCCTGCACCGATGGCAACGATGAGGGGGAAGGCCACGAGGATGCAGACG
>CAJOLZ010000052.1 GCA_905235575.1 uncultured Bacteroidaceae bacterium
AAGGCTATATTTGCCATGGGTGTTTTTGCGACAAGGGATTTGAATGAACTCTCCCTGACCGTGGACGGCAAAACCATCCCCCTCGTCAGCGAAAGCAAGCCTCTCTCGGCCGGCAAGATTTACAACATCAACAGGATTGCGGCGGCTGCCGTCACCGACCTCTCGATGGTGGACTGCGCAGGCAATGCCCGCGCTACGATGTGGACTGCCAACTGCTATATGGTACATACGGCGGGCAACTACAAACTGCCCCTGGTCTATGGCAATGCCATCAAGAACGGCACGACATATGCTGCATCCTACACGGGCGTGACAAATGCTGTTGCAACAGCGACCTTCCCCCGCCACGACGGCAATGCCATCACCGCACCGTGGATCAAGGACAACGGCATCACCGTCAACTCCGCCGCACTGCTCTGGCAGGATGCTAAAGGGCTGATTACCGCCGTGGGCATCGACGGCGACTACCTGACGCTGACCGTGGGTAAGGATGCCGCCACGCAGGAGGGCAATGCCGTGATTGCCGTGAAGGATGGCAGCGACAACATCGTATGGTCGTGGCATATCTGGGTGACGAAGCAGACCTTCGCCTCGCTGACCACCGTCAAAACGGGCAGCCACGACTACAAGGTGACACCCGTCAACCTCGGCTGGGTGTCAACTGGCGGCGACGGCAAGCAGGGCTATAACACCTTCTACCAGTGGGGCCGCAAGGATGCCTTTATCCCGAGCACGGGAACAGCCAACACCAACCACACGGTGTATGACATCAGCGGCACTGCGGTGACGGGATTCACCTACACTGCAAGCACCACCGCCACGATAGCCAACAACATCAAGAACCCGACGACGCACTATTACAACAGCAGCAACAATGGCCCCTGCAACACCACGTATTATAATATGTGGGATGCGCAGAACACTAAAACGCAGAATGTAGCGACTGCCACGAAGAAGACCGTCTATGACCCATGTCCGCCGGGCTTCTGCGTGCCTACGGGCAACCTGTGTAATTACGTGAAGTATGGCGCCGGTGTAATCTTTGATTGGGATGATGCGAACAAGGGTCGCACCTTGACCTCAGTCACTCCTGACGTATTCTTCCCCGCCTCGGGCTGTCGTAACAACAGCAGTGGCACGCTCCGCCAAGTTGGCACCGACGGTTACTGTTGGTCGGCCTCGCCCTCCAGCAGCAAAGACGGTTACAATCTGTACTTCTATAAGAGCAACTGGAGCTGGGGCTCCTACACTCGCGCCATCGGCATCCCCGTCCGGGCGGTCGCTGAAGAATAAAGAATTACCCGTATGATTGGCGGCTGGCCCTTCAAAGGCCGGCCGCCCCGCCGCTCCGGCAGTCTCGCTCGGTCTATTTGCTATATCCATCAAATGATCAGGAGAACCGCCTGATTGAGAATGAACCCATTTAACGAGCGTAGAGACGTCACAGTGTGGCGTCTCTACGCAGGCGCCAGGCTCTTTTCATCAGCATTGCTCTGTGTCCTCAGTGTACTCTGTGTTGAAAATATGACCAAGTACTTTTTGTTCAAATTTCTTGTTCCTTTTTTGATAGTTTTATGATGGAAATGAGCAATAATTCAATTATTCTTCGTAACTTTGCACCCACATAGCAATATGACCCGACAATGAAAAAGACGATCATCCTGCTGGCCTTGCTGGCCCTGCTGCCCCTTGTGGTGCTGAGCGCACAGGAAGCCGACGATGCCCCCCGGCGCGGATGCCTCGTGGGTACACCCAATAAGCAGTTCACCCCCCACCGCGCCCAGCGGACGGCAGACAGCGAGAACCCGTACACAGGCAGCCGCCGGCAGCTGGTGGTGCTCGCCTCGTTTCAGGACTGCGACTTCGCAGAAGACCACGACGCCACGCTGACGAGGTGGAACAACATCTTCAACGCCGAGGGCTACCACGAGGCCCCGTTCACGGGTTCTATCCACGACTATTTCTTGGCGCAGAGCTACGGACTGTTCAACCTGTCGTTCGACCTGGTGTCGGTGGAGCTGCCCGGCGCACGCTCGAAGTATAAAAGCACACATTTCGACGACGAGAACTCGCAGTACATGGTTGACGACATCGTGGACAAGCTGTCGGCCGACGGCCTCGACTGGAGCCTGTACGACTGGGACGGCGAAGCCACGTCGGTCAGCGGCGTGCCCGCCCTGCAGGCCCGCCCAGACCGGTGGTACACGCTCGACGGCCGCCGGCCAGGCAAGAAGGCCACGGGGAAGGGCATATACATACACCAAGGAAGGAAAGTGGTGACTGAGAGAACAGAATAGAAACAACAGAAGGTATATGAAGCATTACTTACTGATGACCGTGGCAGTCATGCTGAGCTGCGGCATCATGCTGACATCGTGCAAAGACGATGAAGAGACCATCATAGTGGTGAACCCCCAGCAGCAGGTGACGCTCAGCTGCGAGCGCCCCGCCTACCTGAAGGCGGGCGAGAAGGTGGCCCTGATCTCACCCTCGTACTACACGCCGATGGAGAACGTGGAGAAGACGGCTGCCGTGCTGCGGTCGTGGGGTCTGGAGCCCGTCGTGGGCCCTAACGTGGGGAAGGTGGTCGACGGCCGCTATGCAGGCACGGTGGCCGAGCGCGTCAGCGACCTGCGCTGGGCCCTGAGCGACCCGGACGTGAAGGCCATCATCTGCAACCGCGGCGGCTACGGCACCATACAGCTCATCGACGAGCTGACGCTGGCCGAGCTGAAGGCGCAGCCGAAGTGGCTGGTGGGCTTCAGCGACATCAGCACCCTGCACGGGCTGTGGAGCCGTGCGGGCGTGATGAGCATCCACGGCACGATGAGCTCGTATCTGGCCAAGGGCGGCACCGACGAGAGCAGCACCCTCTTGCGCGACCTGCTGACAGGCCTGGTGCCCCGCTACGAGCTGCCCGCCCACAAGCAGAACATCACGGGCAAGGCCAGCGGCGTGCTCGTGGGCGGCAACTTCTGTACCTTCGTGCCCAACCTGGGCTCGCAGGCCGACGCCACCCTGGGCCAGGACCTGATTCTCTTCGTGGAGGAGGTCGGGGAGTCGATGCGCAACATTGACCGCCAGATGCGCATCCTCGAGATGAACGGCGTGCTGAGCCGCTGCAAGGGCGTCATCCTGGGCGAGTTCATCAACTGCGGCACCGAGTTCACCTACGAGAGTGTGGAGGCCATGCTCCACGAACTGCTGAAGGACTATCACATACCCGTGCTCTGCGGCTACCCCGGCGGCCACGGCGACGTGAACCTGCCACTGGTCATGGGTGCCAATGTCACCATCGACGTCCGCGACGACGGCGCCACACTGCAATTCAACATCGACGGCACGCAAAACCCCGTGCGCACCGCCGATGTCAGCGCCCCCTCCACGCCCACTGCTGTGCGCATGGTGATGGCGGGAAAGAGGCAGGAAATGTAGAATGGAGCTACTCTAAACAAAGATTTAATTATAAGATTTCTGGGGGGTTCTTGGCATTGGCAGAATCTCTAAATGACCTATACGCCTATTATTTTGGGGAAAAAGCATTGTCGATTCAGAAAAATGTCGTAACTTTGCGCCAAGAATTTGATAAGGAGATACAACAATGGCAACAGCAATTAAGGCAATTCCCACGCTGAAAGGCAAGGAAGCACGCGAATTTCTTCGTCGTGCTGAGGAAGTCGAGCGTGACTACAAGGGTAATAAGAACAAGGATCAGCATCCCCTTTGTCTGATGGCTCATAAGATATTGAGCAGGGCTGGGATGCTGTAAATTGTGGATTTGTACATGTCTTTCTTGGTAGAGCGATGCACATTCTTCGAACTGACAGAGGACGTTCTCGCCACCTGTCAGCCTTTTTCTTGTGGTAATGCTGACCTCGATGATTTCTTTCAGAACGACGCCACTCGCTATGCCCATTTCCTGATGGGAAAGACTTATTGCTTTCGACTAAATAGCGACCTATCAAAGATTGTCTGTGCTTTAACGGTTTCCAATGATAGCATCCGTATCTACGATCTCCCTCGTAGCCGACGTGACTACATGAAGAGCCTTACCCATCACGAAAAACCACTACGCAGATACCCAGGTGTGTTGATTGGTCGCCTTGGTCGAGTTTGCAGGGAAGGGTATTGGTAGCGAAGCACTTGATTTCGTAAAAGGTTGGTTCTACTCCAGCAGCAATAAGACTGGTTGCCGTTTTGTTATCGTTGATGCTGTCAATGACCCACAAGTCCTTTCGTTTTACGAGAAGAATGGATTTCACCCTCTTTTTCCCACAGAAGAACAAGAATTTGCATATACAATGGGAAAGAAAGATACTCCCGTTAAATTAGACACTCGTCTGATGTACTTTGACTTGTTAAAATTACGCCAAGAATAAAGGATTTGACTTTCCCATAAAGAGGATTACGTATTTTAGGGGCAATACAGTATGTCGTCAATCTTTGTCATATCCTAATTCCTTTAAACGCTTGCGAATGGTCTGGC
>CAJOLZ010000053.1 GCA_905235575.1 uncultured Bacteroidaceae bacterium
CTGTGACACCATCAGAACCAGAAAACGACCTCTCGATGCTCGACTGCGCCGGCAATGTCCGCGCCAGCCGCTGGACTGCCAACTGCTACATGGTGCATACGGCTGGCGACTACAAGCTGCCGCTGGTCTATGGTAACGCTATCAAGGACGGCACGACAAATGCTGCTGCCTATACGGGGGTGACAGGACAGCTCGTAACCTTCACCAACCATGCAGACGCTGCCATCACCGCCCCGTGGATTAAGGATAACGGCATCACCGTCGCCTCTGCCTCGCTGCTGTGGCAGGACGCTCAGGGGCTGATCACCAAGGTGGGCATCGACGGTGACTACCTGACGCTGACCGTCGGCAAGGATGCCGCCGAGCAGGAGGGCAACGCCGTGATTGCCGCCAAGAACGGCGACGGCATCATCGTATGGTCGTGGCACATCTGGGTGACGAAGGAGACCTTCGCCACGCTGACCACCATAGCCACGGGCCACAACTACCAGGTGACACCCGTCAACCTTGGCTGGGTGTCAACGGGTACAGGGGACAACGCCAACAAGCAGGGCTACAACACCTACTACCAGTGGGGCCGCAAGGATGCCTTCAAGGGCACAGGAGCCCCTGCCGATGCCAATGTGTATGACATCAGCGGCACTACGGTGACAGGATTCACCTACGCGGGCAGCACCACCGCCACCATTGCCGACAACATCAAGAACCCGACGACGCACTATTTCAACAGCAGCAACTTTGGCCCCTGCAACACCACGTATTATAATATGTGGGATGCGCAGAACACTGCAAAGGACAATGTAACATCGGCCACGAAGAAGACCATCTATGACCCGTGTCCGCCGGGCTTCTGCGTGCCCACGGGCAACCTCTTTTATTTCATGGGTAATGGTGGTAATCGCAATGACGACAATTGGGATGGCACGAACAAGGGAAAGACATGGAGCGGCATCTTCTTCCCCGCCTCGGGCTATCGTAGCAGCAGCAGTGGCACACTCTACGGTGTTGGTTCCTACGGTTCCTATTGGTCCGCCTCGCCCTACAGCAGCAGCAGTGGCCGTACTCTGGACTTCGATTCGGGCGACTGGAGCTGGGGCAGCAACGGTCGCGCCGGCGGCTTCCCCGTGCGGCCCGTCGCTGAAGAATAACGAGTTACCCGTTTCGGGCGCGGCTGGCCCTTAAAAGGCCGGCCGCTCCGGCAGTCTCGCTCGGTCGGATTTGCCGCTCGGCATCCCGTAGGGTGACGCTTGGCTCGTCCAAGAATCCGACCGCAGTGAATATAAGCATTTGCAATGCGATTTTTCGGACTACCGCTCCAGCTCTGCTGGCTTGCTACCGCAGGGACGCAAGAAGTCCGAGCACACACGGGGTCAGGAACGATGTGTAATACGGCTCCGCCCTCTGGCCCGCAAAACAGCAAATACTAATCTGCCTCACTGCCCAGGAGAGGGCGGTGAGGCTTTTATATGCGAAAAATGATGAAAATGGCCTTTAAGATAGGGTCAAAAACGCGGGGTGGTACATATATTTTGCTTTTTAGACGTTATTCTGGGGGAAAAATCCGATGTTTTTTTGCATATATGCTTTATTATAGCTATCTTTGTAGCCAAATAATGGATAATGTAAACTTTTTATGAACATTAACAACCTCCTTAACTCCATCTGTTGGGCAGCATTTCTTGAAATGGGTGCCCGTCTTGAAAACTCACCTAACCCGGCTATCTGACTTGTGAGATAGTGATGGTATGTCCCCGTTGGAGCATACCGAATAATAACCCTCAAATAAAAGGAAAAGATATGAGGAAAAATGATAAAAGGGAGAAATCTCTTTTAGGGTTGTTCTATCCTGCTTATCGTCGTAATATTAAGGAGATAATCAATGAATGCCCCTATCTGAAAGATTCTGTGAAGGGGATGTGTCCCGAAGAGATTGTTGAGATTGAGTTCGACTTGGCAAGAGGTGACAAGTTAAGAGTATATCGCGAAATTGCGTTTATGATCAAAAAAGGATGGCTGATGGTCAGTGTGAAAGAACTGGCCAGATATCTGGCGGAACATAGCAATCTGGCAGACAGCGAGAACTATGAGACACGAACGGAAACCATTCGCGGTTACATCAGACGATGTATAGTAATGTATAAATAATTCGTTTGCTCTTATGACAAAGACAAAGAAGAAAGCCCCTGCCGAGGGCGGGGAGGTGAAGGAACACAAGAAAAACTGGCGAGAGGTGTACGCCACAACGGAGGATATAGAGCATTTCCTCTGTGACAACATCCTGTTGCGCCACAATGTCGTTACCGGTCGCCAGGAGTTCCGCGTGCCGATGCAGGATGAGTTTGAAACCCTGGGCAAGAGATATCCCACCGGGGCGACACCACTTGACGAGTGGCGCTCGGCCACGCAGTGGTATACGGTATGCGACCGGCTCATCAACTCGCTGCACAACATGCTGTCAGTAAGCAAAGAGTTAAGGGAGGGGAGTATCCGAAGGATCATCAACTCCGATTTCGTGCCGCTCTACAACCCGCTCCAGCATTATCTCACCTGTCTGCCGCCGTGGGACGGAAAGACAGATTATATCATGGAACTGTCGCTCTCGGTCTCCGTGAAGGGCAGTCCCGGAGAGCAGCTGTTCTTCTACTTCTGTCTGAAGAAATGGCTGGTGGGCATGGTTGCCGGGTGGCTCGACGATGAGGTGGTGAACCATGAGATACTGGTGCTCGTCGGGCGTCAGGGTATCTATAAGACGACTTGGTTCAATCATCTGCTCCCCCCTGAGCTGCAACCTTATTTCAACAGCAACACCAGCTTCGGAAACATCACCAAGGACGAGGTGCTGAAACTCTCCCAGTATGGGCTGATCTGTTGTGAGGAGCTCGACAGTATGCGCCCGCCCGAGATGAACCGCCTGAAGTGGGCGGTCACTACCACCGTTACCGATGAGCGTGTGGCCTATGCCCATTACAGCGAGCGCCGTAGGCATATTGCGAGCTACTGCGGTACAGGTAATAACGTCCAGTTTATCGACGACGATACGGGTACGCGTCGGTGGCTGCCGTTCGAGGTGGAGCGCATTGAGTCGCCGCGGGAACACCCGTTTAACCATTCCGGTGTCTTTTCGCAGGCCTATGCCCTCTATCTGAAAGGCTTCAGGTATTGGTTTGGCGAAAAGGAGGCGCAGCTGCTGGCCCGCCACAACGAGCGCTTCGAGGTGACCCAGCCCGAACGGGAACTGATCATGAAATACTATCGGCTGCCCCGGAAGGGTGAATGTGGAGAGTTCTTCAGCTCTACCGACATCATGCAGACCGTGGCAGGCAACATGGTCAACCAGCTCACCCGTAACAAGCTGGGGCGGTTCATGCTCACACGGGGTCAGGTCCTCTGTGTGCTTGTAATTAATTTTGGGAATGCAGACAGCTACCCTTGTGCATAATTAATTCTTTAACTCTATGAGTTTATGACAAAGACAAAGAAGAAAGTCCCTGCCGAGGGCGGGGAGGTGAAGGAACACAAGAAGCCGTGGCAGGAGCAGTATGCCACGGTGGAGGAGATCATGCTCACACGGGGTCATGCTCACACGGGGTCAGGTCCTCTGTGTGCTGGGCTTCCAGCCACAACGCTCGCATGGCCGTCGCGGCTACCGTGTGGTGGCCTACAAGGCCGAGGAGATAGAGCAGAACCGCCGTCTGTTGGCCTA
>CAJOLZ010000054.1 GCA_905235575.1 uncultured Bacteroidaceae bacterium
TATTGCCATGCGTTGCCCTCGATGAAGCAGGGCTGCTCGTAGCTCAGGGGGTCGAACGGTTCCACCCACTGGCCTTTCGTGTCGCGCGGACGGAAGAATCCGCTCTCGCTGTCGAAGAGGTTGCGGTAGAACTCGCTGCGATGAATGAATCGCTCATAGTCGGCCTCGCGTCCCAGTTTCTTGGCCACGGCAGCCACGCACCAATCGTCGAAAGCCTGCTCCAGGGTGATGCTCACACTGGTGCTCTGACGGTCCTGCGGCATGTATCCAAACTCTTCCCACAGCTCGAATGGCGAGTTCAGGTGGCTGCGAGTGCTGCTCTCCACCATGGCTCGATAGGCCTCTTCCACGTCGATGCCCGGCAGCTCGGCCAGGATGGCATCCGAGAGCACAGGAATGGCATGGTTGCCTATCATGCAGTAGTTGTCTTGGCCCCACAGGTCCCAGATGGGCAGATAGCCGTAGGTCTGCTGGTGGAGCACCATGTCACGCACAAACTGGGCGGCCACGTCGGGGGCAATGAGGGTGTAGAGGGGGTGTGCGGCGCGGAACGTATCCCACAGACTGAACGTGCTGTGGTATGTTTGTCCCTGCGGCATCTGCTTGATTTCGAAGTTCGTGTCCATGTATCGCCCGTCCACGTCGCTCATCGTGTTGGGTTGCATCAGCACGTGGTACAGACCCGTGTAGAAGATGGTTTTCTGCTCGTCGGAACCCTCTACGTCGATGCGTGCGAGCTCTTTCTGCCACGTCTTGTGAGCCTGTTCGCGATAGTAGTCGAAGTTCCAGTTTGTGGCCTCTGCCTGCATGTTCTTGCGTGCCCCCAGATTATCGACGGGCGAGATGGCCACCTTGATGGTCAGTTCACGCGTGTCGGCCGGGTTGAAGGTGAGTGCGGCACGCAGTGCACGCCCGTTGGCCACATCGGCATTCCCCAGACTGCGACGCCCGTCCATCAGTCGATAGGAGGCGATGGGTCGCGAGAACTCGGCACGGAAATACACCTTACGCAGCTTTGCCCAGCCGGTGATGACACGATATCCCTCAATGGTGCGCTCGTCCACCACACGCAGCTGGCTCTGAATGATGTCATAGGCACGTCGGCCGGTGTAGTAGGCCTGTCCGCGGAAGGTACTGCGGTCCAGGTCGAGAATCACACCCTGCGTCTTCCCTGCGGGGTAGGTATACCGGTGTATGCCGGTGTGCACGGTGGCCGAAAGCTCCACCTTCACGTCGCTTTCCTGCAGCTTCACCCAGTAGTATCCGGGCTCGGCACCCTCCTGTTCGTGCTTGAAGTTCTGCCCGAAGTTACCTTCGGAGAGTGCGGCGGGCGTCACTTCCCATGTGACAGGCATCAGGCTCACGTCGATGAGGTCTGTGCATCCCGTGCCGCTCAGATGAGTGTGCGTGAAGCCGAATATCGAGTCGCGGTTGAAGTCATATCCGCAGCAGGGGTCCCACGTCACGTAGTTTTCCGTCTCGGGGCTCAGCTGCACCATGCCCTGGGGCATCGTAGCGCCCGGGAACGTGCTGCCGCTCAGGGCACCCGTCTCGTCGGTCTGAGTACCGATGAAGGGGTTAACGAAACGTGTATAGTCGTCGGCGTAGATGCTTGCCGTAAGGAAACATGTAGCCAGAATGAGAAGGTGCTTTTTCATAACCAATTCGTTTTTGCCCTGCAAAGGTCGTAAATTTCTGTCGATTCGCAAGCAATATCTCGGCAAAAAAGTGGCACCTCAAAAAACGCACCACGTTGCGACGGGCGTCGCAGCGTGGTGCGCAGGCTGTCGCAACGTGGTGCGACATGCGTCGAAGCACGCTGCGTTTTTCGGAGCATTCTTCAGCCCCTGCGGAACGACATAAAACAACCGCCGCCACCCAAGGACTTCTCGGATGGCGGCGGTGTCATTTATTGGAGGTTCTAATCCCCTACTTTACAAGCACCTTGCGTGACTTCCCGTCCTTCGTGCGGATGATGTTCACACCTTGCTGCTTCTGTGTAAGTCGACGACCGTTCAGGTCATAGACAGTTGCGGCCTCGGCCATGCCAGGTTCTTTTTCGCGAACATCCTCTATCTCATCAACTTCCATTTCTATGATTTCTTTGAACTCCTTCCAGTAGTCAGCAGTCTCGTATGCCTCCTTGCTGCCTTTCGGCACATACAACGTAGCATTGGCACGGTTCTCGAATGTGTAACGGCTAATTGATACAGGTAACGGATTCATAACTGTGACTGAGGTAAGATTGTCACACTCCTGGAATGCACCACTTCTGATGCTTATCACACTTGAGGGGATGGTGATGGAGGTTAGGCTGGAGCAACCACGGAACGCAGTTTCCCCGATGGTTCTCACACCCTCAGAAATGACGACAGAGGTCAGGCTGGAGCAATAGAACGCATTGTCTCCGATGCTGGTTACGCCGTTAGGAATTTCAATAGAGGTCAGACCTGTACCCCAGAACGCTCCGGCTCCGATTCTAGTCACGCCCTCGGGAATCACGATAGATGTCAGGCTGAAGCAATCACGGTATTTGCAATTCGCTTTATATCAACGAATTGCATGTTAAACGATAGAAAAGTGGTGACGAAGAATTTATAGAATAAGAATATGATGAAGAATTAATGTATTTAACTTTTGTAAACCACAAAAATACGTAAAGTGTGCAATGACATAGCTATATAGTTCGTTCTAAAGGTGTAAATGGTATTATTCATAAGGGGTTGAATACAAATAATGGTGCTACAAACCATAAGACTTGTCAAAAATGTCGAAAATAACAAAATAATTACAAGTTTCGACGCTTTATAAAGAATTGTTTTGTACCTTTGCACACAAAATCAGATAGATTATGATTATAGGCAGAGACAAAGAACAGAGAGAACTGCATGAGGCATACGAGTCGGAGTATTCGGAATTTGCCGTGGTGTATGGC
>CAJOLZ010000055.1 GCA_905235575.1 uncultured Bacteroidaceae bacterium
ATACCGTTGCGTGGACGTGTCGATTTTCTCTCTGGCGGATTCCCTTGCCAGGCCTTTTCTTACGCAGGCAAGAAGGGCGGTCTGAATGACACGCGCGGAACGTTGTTTTTCGAGCTTGCCCGCGCTGTCAAGGAAATCCAGCCAAAAGTATTCATGGGTGAGAATGTCAAAGGATTACTGTCGCACGATGATGGAAAGACGCTTCAAGTCATTCGGAATGCCATAGCCGAACTTGGTTATACGCTCGTCGAGCCTCAAGTGTTGAAAGCCATCATGTATCAAGTTCCGCAAAAGCGCGAGCGACTGATACTCGTAGCCATACGCAACGACATTGCCCAGCACGTGCGTTTCAAGTGGCCCGACCCTTACCGCCGCGTAATGACATTGCGCGATGCTTTCTTCAGCGGTGAATTGTTCGATAGTGACGTGCCAGAATCTGACGGCCAAAGCTATCCTGCCAAGAAAGCAAGGGTCATGGCTATGGTTCCTGAAGGCGGCGACTGGCGCGACCTGCCGCCCGAGGAACAGAAGGACTACATGGGCGGCAGTTTCTATCTCGGCGGCGGCAAAACGGGCATGGCCCGCCGCTTGTCGATGGACGAGCCGAGCCTCACCCTGACGTGCGCTCCTGCTCAGAAGCAGACAGAGCGTTGTCACCCCACAGAGACCCGTCCGCTGACAGTCCGAGAATACGCCCGCATACAGACTTTTCCTGACTACTGGCAGTTTGAGGGCAATCTTGCCGACCAGTATAAACAGATAGGCAATGCAGTCCCCGTCAATCTGGCTTTCGCCATCGGTCGCTCGCTGATACGCCTTTTCAACGATATAGACGCACTGAATCCAGAAGAGAGCCGGTTTGAAGAGGCCGACAGAATAGCTCACGGAATGCTTCCGCCCGAATTGTTCGCCGTGAACATGTTTGATGTGAAACGTGAGTATCCTGCTGAAATTGTCAGCAATACATTTGAGAAGAAGAGGCGCGTCAACATCAGAAAACTCGACGATTCAAAGAACGTCCTTATCTGTCTTGTTCCTGACAAATACATCGTTCCATTTACCAATGGCAAGGCCAAGGCATACTTCACGGGCAAGAAAATCCCTTCGACGGTTGCACTCAACAAACTCTTCTATTTCATGCCATACACCAAAGGCAAGGGCATCCGCGACCTCTATCAGATTAAGGTTGCCCGCATCGCCCCCAAGCATGAATTTGTTGACGATGCAGACGAGAATGACTTGCGCCTTGCATTTGAAATCGAATACGTAACCCATCTGTATGAAGATTACAAGCCCGTCAAACTGAACATCTGGCATACATTCACGGACACGAGACTGAGGAATCTTATTGAATAGGAATAATCGCATTGTAGATAAGGGTATTATCAACCCGCAGGTGCAGCAGGCCATGTATATGTCGCCCGCCTACTACTACAAGCGTAACATCTACCTTACGCCCAGTGGCATCATGAGCGACATCAACCTGCGCACGATGGTGGAACTGATGGGAGCCGACCACATCCTCTATGCCGAGGACTATCCCTACGAACAGCCCGCCGACTTCCACGACTTCCTGATGCACTCGTCGCTCACCGACGAGCAGAAGGAATTCATTGCCTACAAAAATGTGGAGCGGATATATAAATTGCAGAACAATAAACATTAAAACCCTTAAAAAAAACAAAAAGGTATGAAAAAGAAATTTGTAAGCCAAGCCCTCGTTGCTGCTTTCATGACATGCAGCTTCTACGGGCTGACAGCGTGCAACGATGCCAACGCAAGCAATGAAACTGACACGCCAAAGGTAGAGTCAACAGAACTGATACGCACCAGCCAGAGTTGGGACGGCGTAGAACTACCCGACTATTTAGAGGGACGTCCCGAGCTGGTAGCTGTGAAATATGTATTCCCTCCTGGTCAGAAACTGGGTTGGCATCACCACGTAGTAATGAACTACGGTGTGCTGGTGCAGGGCGAACTGACCATCATAGGGCTGGACGGTAGAACAAAGGTCGTTCACGAGGGTGAGGCTGTCGTGGAGATGGTGGGCACCGTACATCATGGCGAGAATCGTGGCACCAAGTCCGCCATCCTCTATATGTTCTATCTTTCACAGGAAGACCTGCCTCTCGCAGTACAACACCCTGAAATCCCAATAAATTAGACAGGAGAAAAGCTATCCTATTGTTGACAGTCAATGACGCTATGCCTGGCAAACACCGTGACAGCTTGTACAAATGACAAATGTTCAAACGATGAACACATGGTAACGATCAAGGACATTGAAGTCAAGAATGTAGAATCTGGCAATATGCTTCGCGGCACGCTCTATCTGCCCGATGGCGACGTATGCGCGACGACCTCCGCATAAATGATCTCGACAACATCGAGAACTACCTGCAACGGCTAAAAGAAAAAATGAATATCTGATGAAAATTGCAAGAATCATCACTTTGGCAACGGCTTTGGCTCTATGGAGCACAGCCACACAGAAAGTCTGTGCACAGCAGATGACAGACTACGAGGCCATTCAGAATCTGATTGTCAGCGAACGTCTCTACCGTGTGAGTCACCGCAATGCCGAGCTCGCAC
>CAJOLZ010000056.1 GCA_905235575.1 uncultured Bacteroidaceae bacterium
AAGGCTATATTTGCCATGGGTGTTTTTGCGACAAGGGATTTGAATGAACTCTCCCTGACCGTGGACGGCAAAACCATCCCCCTCGTCAGCGAAAGCAAGACGCTCTCGGCCGGCAAGATTTTCAACATCAACAGGAGTGCGGCGGCGGCCGTCACCGACCTCTCGATGGTGGACTGCGCAGGCAATGCCCGCGCCAGCCAGTGGACTGCCAACTGCTACATGGTGCATACGGCAGGCGACTACAAGCTGCCCCTGGTCTATGGCAACGCCATCAAGAACGGCGAGGCGAACAGCGCTGCCTACACGGGCATAGAGAATGAGAACACCACGCTGACCTTCCCCCGTCACGACGGCAATGCCATCACCGCCCCGTGGATTAAGGGCAACGGCATCACCGTCGCCACGGCCGAGCTGCTGTGGCAGGATGCCAAAGGACTGGTGACCGCCGTGGGCATCGACGGCGACTACCTGACGCTGACCGTCGGCAAGGATGCCGCCATGCAGGAGGGCAACGCCGTGATTGCCGCCAAGGACGGCAGCGGCACCGTCGTATGGTCGTGGCACATCTGGGTGACCAATCAGACCTTCGCCTCGCTGACCACCGTAGCCACGGGCGACCACGACTACCAGGTGACACCCGTCAACCTCGGCTGGGTGGGCGACGTCGTGAGTCAGGGCTATAACACCTTCTACCAGTGGGGCCGCAAGGATGCCTTTATCCCGAGCACGGGAACAGACAACACCAACCACACGGTGTATGACATCAGCGGCACTGCGGTGACGGGATTCACCTACACGGAAAGCGCCACCGCCACGATAGCCGACAACATCAAGAACCCGACGACGCACAATTACAACTCCGACACCTATGGTCCCTGCACTACCACGTATTATAATATGTGGGATGCGCAGCAGACGAGCGCAGACGATAATATCGCGACTGCCACGAAGAAGACCGTCTATGACCCGTGTCCGCCGGGCTTCTGCGTGCCCACGGGCAACCTGTATAATTACGTGGAGCCTGGCGCCACCAGTTGGGATGATACGAACAAGGGGCGCACCTTGAACTCAGTCACTCCTAACGTATTCTTTCCCGCCTCGGGCTATCGTTACTACGGCGGTGGCGCACTCTTCAATGTTGGTTCCTACGGTTACTGTTGGTCGGCCTCGCCCGGCAGCGGCAGCGACGGTCGCTATCTGTACTTCTATTCGGGCTGGTGGTACTGGAGCAGCCTCTATCGCGCCCGCGGCCTCCCCGTCCGGGCGGTCGCTGAAGAATAAAGAGTTACCCGTATGATTGGCGGCTGGCCCTTCAAAGGCCGGCCGCCCCGCTGCTCCGGCAGTCTCGCTCGGTCTATTTGCCGCTCGGCATCCCGCCGGGTGACGCTTGGCTCGTCCAAGAATCCGTCCGGGACACACGGTGACAGGAACGATGTGTGATTTGAAATGGAGCACACAAGGGGCCTGACACTCTGTGAGGTAAATAAGGAGGAATAGTGTCTGTTCGACCTCGTATGCACCAAAACGCAATTTGACATACTGAGACAAACGGAGATTAAAAATCAGAGGGATTCTGCGATTATTTCGCAGAAATTGCTTATCTTTGCAGCCGTGAAACGTAAAACGATGCAAGTTTATGACTACACGACGCGAGAAATCCAAGCCGCAGAAACCGCAAAAGAATAAGCAGTTGGAGGCGACGCAGGAACCGCCGAAGCCGAAAGACAGCGGCACATGGAAGGAAAACCTCGGTAAGTATCTTATCGACATTTCCAAGTATGTAGTGACAGGTGTGATGATAACGTCGATATTCAAAGACATGGAAGACCAGTTCTTTATATATGTCTTTGCCTTCTTCCTCGCCATACCAGCACTGATAGTGGGATTAGTATTAACAAATAAAAAGAAAGGGAACTGACTATGGGAGTTTACATTGGATTCGTATTGATTGGCATTCCATGCATCATCTTCCTGCTCTACTGCCTCACGCCGAAGGGCAAGCATTGGCTTAGGGCAAACGGGATGCTGTGAATGGATGAGAATGAACGGTCACTTCTAAGCGTTCACTCAACCTCAGACCGCATTATCCGCCGAGATTCTCTGGTCAGAGAGCCTCGGCGTTTTTGTATGTCCGTCGCGGGGGGATGGCGGCCTGATTCACATTTTTAATGCCATCATGCAGGTTAATTCACAAACTTTTTGTAACTTTGCAGCCGAGGCTGCGAAACTGCTCACGTTGGCTACGCCGACCTCTGTCGCGACTCGGCTATTCAAGCAAGCTTGATAGCTCTCGCTACTCCATCGGACGGTGGATGCTGACGGCTATGAGCGGCAGGGCTTCCGCATGGTCTTGCCCCACGGTCTCGCAGACATTATTTATTTTATAAATATTATTTATTCAGAAAAACAATGAAAAGAAAAGACTACAAGAAACCGACGATGCAGGTCGTCATGTTACAACAACAGGCGCAGCTGCTGGCTGGCAGTGAAGTGAATGCGACAATGAACACTGAGTGGGAGGAGGAGGACATCTGATGCCCCTGCCATCAGAGTATTATCAACAAAAACAGAAGAAAAACAATGAACAAAAAGAATTTCTTCAAGACGCTGGCCGCAGCCATGCTGATGCCGGCCATGCTGCTGACTGCATCGTGCAGCAGCGAGGACAATTTAGTGAACAGCGAGAACACCGAGACTGCCGCCAAGCAGGGCTACACCCTGCCCGTAACCGTCAATGTGGCCCGTCAGGGCGACGATGCCGCAACACGCGCCACATATAACGAATCGACCAAGAAACTGGAGTTCAGCACGGGCGACAAGTTGTTTGTGTATGGTCAGGATGTAA
>CAJOLZ010000057.1 GCA_905235575.1 uncultured Bacteroidaceae bacterium
AAAGATAATTACGGTAACTCATGGAATGCAGATATTCTCAAAGACGGCTCGCAGTTATGGGTTAGTTATCGCTATAAAGAGCCGGAGCAGGAATGGATTATAATTAACAACTGGATCTGGGACAAACTCGAACGCGCCTGTGGCTTCCCCGTCCGGGCGGTCGCCGAAGAATAACGAGTTACCCGTATGACTGGCGGCTGGCTCTTAAAAGGCCGGCCGCCAATCACTCTCAGCCCTGCAACGCTAAAAATTCCGCGGAAACCGCAGGTATGTCGGGGAAAAGTCGTAACTTTGCACCCACAATTCATCCATCACATAATAAAAGAAAGGAACTAACGTATGTACAAGAGCACTCCAATCCCAGTACTTGAAGGTGCTGCCGCACAGCGCTTTGAGCAGCAGGCACTGCAGAACGAGAGCCGCCGAGGCTCCGAGAACTATAGTGAAGCACGCGCAGCCCTGCGCACCATCCTCGACCGTTCTGGAAAGTAAACCACGCATCACCTTCCCCTGATGAAGATTTAACACCATTTCTTCCATGCCCACGACCGCACCCACATATCGCCACGCGCCGCTGCGCTGCCTGACTTCAGGCGGGCGCGATGTGCTGACGGCTATGAGCAGCAATATTCACAAAAACAAGACAATAATGGAACATAAAATTTATAAGAAACCGATGATGAAGATCGTCAAGTTACAACATCAGTCGCAGCTGCTTTATGGTTCTATTTCCGAAGTCAGCGGCGGTGGAACGCTCGGCAGCAGCTGGACCGACAGCGGCGGCGATTCCTGGGACGAATCTTCGTCATCGGGCGGCGGCAGCGGACTTGGCGGCTGGACCGACAACGGCGGCAATCCATGGGAGTAGCATACCCGCCGCTCCCGTCATCAGAGAATGAACAGTCAAAGTAAGTAACAATCAAAGAAAACGAATATGGTAAAGAACATCATCTATTCAGTCCTGCTTGCACTCGCAGCCCTCGGCCTTGCCTCATGCAGCAGCGACAGCGACACTGACACCGTGGCATCTCCCGACGAGGTGCTCACACCCATCCGCATCAGTGCCACCTACGAGGGCAGCGGAAACACCACCCGCGTAGCCTACACCGAAGACGGCAGCAACATCACCGCCACATGGCAGGACGAAGACCAGCTCTACGTCTGCTGTAACGGTCATGTGAACACGCTCTCGCTCACCGGCGGCGTAGGAACCGCCAACGCCACCTTCGAGGGTACTATCCAGGGCACGCCCATGAGCAACAGCATCCTCGTCTGCTTCGTCCGCGACGCCAACAACCCCTCAGCCATCAGCCTCAATGACAACGGCGAATACACCTACGCCGACGACACCTTCCTCTTGCAGGACGGCACGATGGAAGGAGCCGCCAAGTGCAACGTCTATTCCGGCATCACCACCTATGGCACGGGCGAGAACATCACCTGCGCGTTCAGCGTGAACACCTCCATGCTGAAGTTCAATGTCTATGCCCCCGACGGCGTTAACGCTAATGAGACCGCCACGCTGACCTACAAGACGGACGGCACGGAGCTGGCCAAGGCAACATTCACGGTGGGGACAGGTGGCGAGAACACCATCTACATGACCGTCCCTGCCGGACAATACACGGGCGAGCAGACCATTACCTACACAAGCGGTTCGACCGCCTTGAGCAAGACGCTCTCTGCCACCAAGGCCACGTTCACCGCAGGCTCTACTTATAGTAAGGAGATCAACTATAGGCATATAGACCTCTCCATGCAGGATTGCGCCGGCAACGCCCGCGAGGCAGGCAAGGCATGGACTGCCAACTGCTACATGGTACACGCGGCGGGCGACTACAAGCTGCCCCTGGTCTATGGCAATGCCATCAAGAACGGCGCAGCGAACAGTGCTGCTTATACGGGCGTAAGCGGGCAGTTGGAAACCTTCACCAACCATGCAGGCAATGCCATCACCGACCCGTGGATTAAGAACAACGGCATCACCGTCACCTCTGCCTCGCTGCTGTGGCAGGATGCCGAGGGGCTGATTACCAAAGTGGGCATCAGCGGCGACTACCTGACGCTGACCGTCGGCAAGGACGCCGCCACGCAGGAGGGCAACGCCGTGATTGCCGTGAAGACGGGCGACGGCACCATCGTATGGTCGTGGCACATCTGGGTGACCAAGCAGACCTTCACCACGCTGTCCACCGTATCCACGGGCAGCCACGACTACCAGGTGACGAACGTGAACCTCGGCTGGGTGGGCGACCCCGTAAGTCAGGGCTACAACACCTTCTACCAGTGGGGCCGCAAGGATGCCTTCAAGGGCACAGGAGCCCCTGCCGATGCCAATGACATCAGCGGCACTGCGGTGACGGGATTCACCTACACGGCCAGCACCGACGCCACCATCGCCGACAACATCAAGAACCCGACGACGTACTATTACAACAGCAGCAACTATGGTCCCTGCAACACCACCTATTATAATATTTGGGATGCGCAGAACACGGTAACGGACAATGTAACGACGGCTACGAAGAAAACCGTCTATGACCCATGTCCGCCGGGCTTCTGCGTGCCTACGGGCAATCTGTATTATTACGTGGAGTATGGCGGTGTAACCTTCGGTTGGGATGATACGAACAAGGGTCACACCCTGACCTCCGTCACTCCTGACGTATTCTTCCCCGCCTCGGGCTATCGTAACATCAGCAGTGGCACGCTCTACGGTGTTGGTTCCCGCGGTTACTGTTGGTCGGCCTCGCCCACCAGCAGCAGCTACGGTCGCAATCTGTACTTCGATTCGGGCTCCTGGAGCTGGAGCAGCAACAGTCGCGCCTACGGCTTCCCCGTCCGGCCCGTCGCCGAGGAATAACGAGTTACCCGTATGAATGGCAGCCGGCCCCTAAAAGGCCGGCTGCCATTCGGGCGGATTTGCCACACCGGCTCTGCTGGCTTGCTACAATACCAGAGGGCGGTTCTCTGATCCGTCAGTCACAGAAAATATGGCACACAAGGGGTCTGATATCTTGTGTGATTTGAAATGAAAGCGAT
>CAJOLZ010000058.1 GCA_905235575.1 uncultured Bacteroidaceae bacterium
GCAAGAATCTGCTTCTTGATAGCCGTCTTATAGCCCATCCAGTGGGTGAGCCATACGCAGGGCGTGCCCGGCATGGTGAGGATGTAGGCGTTGGCAGCCTCGATGTTGCCTTTCAGCATATTGGCATCGCCGTTCTGGTCGCTGCGTCCCGTGTCGTGGTTGTCGGCGAAGGTCACGGCATAGCGGTCGTAGCCAGAGCCGATGAGCGACTGCGACGTGTAGTTTGCCAGTTGACTCCACGAGTTGTTGTTGAACGAGTTGTTGATGAGCCATTTCAGTTGGAAGTCGAAGGCCGCAGAGGTCTTGTCTGTGCCGTCAATCCATTTCTGCAACCCAGAAAGTCCGTCGCTCATCCAGTATTCGCCAACGGAGTAAGTGGGGTTGGCAGCCTCGTTGTATATCTTGGTATAGGCGGGAGCATAGCCTCCGGTCATGTCGTAGCGGAAGCCAGCATAGCCCATCTCTTCTTGCAGGAATTGCAAGTAGAGTTTGATGTTTTGCTGTACGTTGGGGGAGGTGTGGTCCAAGTCGCGGCATCCGTCGAAGTTCGATCCCGTGTCCTTTGCACCTGTGGTTTTCTGCCCGTCGGCACTCCATTTGGAGAGGTTGTTGTTACATTCATCGTCTTGGCAGATGTCGGCAAGCGACCACGTCATGGTGTGTCCATTCCATGTTTCGGTTGGAAAGTCGCACCATGACGTGTTGCCGTTTTTGTGGTTGATTACCACGTCGGCGATAGTGAACAATCCCTTGCTCTTGAACGTCTGGATCATCGATTTCAGTTCTTCTGCGGTTCCGAAGCAACTTTTCTGGTCGAACCACCAGATGTCGCTGTATCCCATCTGATTGGTGAGCGAGTTGCAATAGCCGCTCTGCGGCACCCAGATGAGGTCGAAATATTCCGCCAGGGTCTCCGCCTGACTCTCCAGTTTCGTCCATTTTGTTTCGCCGTAACTGTCCCAATAAAAGCCTTGCAGCATCACGCCGCTGTAATCGGCTGGCCACCCTTCGGCGGCATTTGATCTTTGTGTGTTAAGGAATGCTGTCGCTATTCCCAATGCGAGTAATATATTTTTCATTATGCTATTTGAGATATCATAGAATGTTTAGGTGCTAAACGTTTGTCAGCCTTTTATAATGAGGTAATCTCATCGGCCGAATCATGTTTTATACTGCAAAAATAGTTTTAATTATGTGAAGTTGTTCTAAGAATTGTGCTATTTTTTTCATTTTATGTGTGCAAACGTTTGCACGTACGAAAAAAAATAATTACCTTTGTTCCTGTTCCAAGGGAGTGAAAATTTCCCTATTTTTGCATGTGGGTTACCAACCAAGGTAATGGAGACAAGTGAGAAATCATATACGATGAAAGACATCGCGCACGAGTTGGGCGTGAGTGTGGCTACGGTATCGAGGGCGCTGAAGGATTCTCCGCGTATCTCGACGGAGCAGCGTGAGCGTATTCGTGCCTTTGCGCATGACCATAATTTCTATCCGAACGGATTGGCTGAGTCGTTGCGCAACAGCAAGGTTCGTCCCAGTAACCTGATTGGTGTGATAGTGCCGCAGATTGAACATGATTATTTCCCCAGCGTCTTAGCCGGCATAGAAGAGCAAGCCAATGAGCGCGGATATACCGTAATCGTGGCGCAGAGTTGTGAGTTGTATGAGCGCGAGGTGCATATCTGTGAGTCGTTCCTGCACAACCGGGTCTGTGGCGTGATTGTGTCGCAGGCCAAGGATACTTCCACTTATGACCATTTCAAGAAACTCGTCAATAAGGGTATCCCCTTGGTGTTCTATGACCGCATCTGTACGGGAATCAATGCTAATCGTGTGGTGGTGGACGACTACATGGGGGCTTTCACGGCTGTGACCCATTTGATTGACACGGGGTGCAGACGCATCGCTTTCTACGGTTCGCCCATGACGATGGAAATCTCGAAGAATCGTTATAACGGTTATCGTGATGCTATCCTGAAACGTGGCTTGGAGGTAGATGATTCTTTGAACTTTACTTGTGATAATTACGCTGATGCTGAGGTTCTCACGCGGGATGTGATGTGCCGCGATAATTGTCCGGATGCCTTCTTTGCCGTCAACGACGACACGGCTATCGGTATCCTCTACACGTTGAAACAACTGGGCTTCCGGGTTCCGCAGGATGTCAGTGTCTGCGGGTTTACCAATGGAGTCAAGGCCATATCGTGCGACCCTATGCTCACCACTGTGGAGCAGCGCGGACGTGTGGTCGGAGAAGAGGCTGTGGATATCTTGGTGGACAAGGTGGAGGGAATCACACCGATGGACAAGGTTGA
>CAJOLZ010000059.1:0-1449 GCA_905235575.1 uncultured Bacteroidaceae bacterium
CAAACAAATCGCTGTCGTCGGCAATGGCTTGCGCGATAACCGACTCGATGGTGATGAGATGCCCGTGGTTGTGCGTCGTACTCTTCGTGTATCGTTTCAAGGCTGTGGTATGTTTGCTTTTCGTGCCTGCACCGTATGCCACAATGCGCTGCAGCTTAGGCCAGATGCGCACGGCGACGTCATCGAATCCTTGCCTGAAGATTGCGGCGAGTTCCTGGGCCCGCTCTGTGTCATGCTGCATGATTTCGCATACGAACTCGCTCCATCGCTGCTCAAGGGTGGTGAAAAAGGTCAGGACCTCGAGGGTGTTGAGTGCGATAATCTGGTCTGTGTCTCGGGAGAGGAGGGCGCGGCAGATGATGTTGAATCTCCTTGTGGAAACGTCTTGCTCTGAGGTGGCGAGCAGGGAGGCTGGGACTGCGAGTCCGCTTTGCTGCTGCCTGTTGGCAGAGAGTGACGCATGGATAAAGTCTATGGCCGAACGGCTCTGGAATCGCTCGATATAGCTGTTGTCTATGGCGGATGGTTCTTTTGGCTGGTTCAGGAGCATGAGGAGCAGCAGATTGTTATGGCCTCTCATGACGCTCGAAATGGCTTTTTTGTAGGGTTTCAGGTGGACGCTGGTCATCGGCAGCAGATGTCCATACATATCTATCGCGTAACGGTTGATTTCCTCGGCTGTGATGATGTTCTCCTCGCCGATATTTGTCTGCAGTCGTATCAGTTTTTCATAGTCGGCGTATGTGGTGATGGGTACCCTGTTTTGGAATCCCCTTATGCTTCGTATGCTGGCAAAGGAATAGCGCTTGCCATAGTCGGTGTCTTTGTTGATTCGCAAGATAGTCATGAGCCTCATGTGTCCGTCACACCCATCCCGTGTGAAATCAGAGATTTTCCCGTCGGTGTTCATAATCACGTCGATGCTTGTGTGGGTAACGGTTTCGGCAAGGTCTTCGCTGATGCCTTTTGCGGGGCGCAGCGGCTCGGCCCTGAAGATGAAGGGTGCAAGATATTCCTTGATTTTCATTCTGTCGTCGAGCGTGAGCAGGTCTGCCGAGGCAAGCATGAAATTGGCGAGGTATTTGAGGAGAAGCCAAAAGAGGTGAGGACTGCTTATTCCATAATTGTCCATGTTGCTGAAGAGCTTGGCGTATCCCTTTGCATAGTTGCGAGTGTCTTGCCGGGTTTCTTTGCCGACTGCACGAGTGAGCCTCCGTTGATGAAATAGTGATAGCCGATCATTTGCGGCAGGTAGCAGATGCGCTGGGCCTCTCCGATGGACTGTATGCTGAAGAGCGTGCTCTCGGCGAATGGCACTTCCTCGTCGAAGGTGATATTGTTGCGTGATAAGAACTCGCGGTCAAACAGTTTCGACGTGACGATGCCCCATCCCACGCCCAGAAACATTTTCTCCTCGTCCCAGTTGTCGCGCTCGACGACGATACGCGA
>CAJOLZ010000059.1:1479-3530 GCA_905235575.1 uncultured Bacteroidaceae bacterium
GGGCGTCAGCGAGTCGTCTTCCAGTTCCGACTCACGTCGGAAGATCAGCACGTCTGACTTGGTCTCCACGATGTTGTCGTATGCTTCCTCAAGACAATGGGGGGTATAGCTGTCGTCTCCGTCGAGAAACCCTATGTAGGGTGCGGTGGCAAACTGCATGCCATAGTTTCGGGGCGAGGATGGTGTACGTGCGTCATTGTCGAGAGGGCGTACGATGACGTTGTCGTGCTGTCCCAGCATCTCTTGCAGGGCTGGCAGGTAATGTGGCTCACAGTTGTGCGCGATGACAATCCATTGGATATTCTCGAAACCAATGGTCTGGGATTTCATCGACTCGTATGCTTTTTCAAACATACGCATCTCAACGTTGTGGAAAGGTGTTACTACGGATACTTTGTACATGATATTTCGGTTTATAATATTTATTTTTTTGCAAAATTACAATTTATTTTCTTTTTCCATACAAAAAACATTAAAAATTATAAGAATAATTTGATGATGCGGCAAATTTTATTAATTTTGTTGCTCCTTGGAGTAGTTCTTATAAATAATCAGAGATGAAATCACAATTAGTTGTTAGGTTCATAGAGGCGGTGGAAAAGTACGAGCAAAAGACCGCCGTAGTGGATTATCCCGACGGAGAGACGCAGCGTCGCACGTCGTATTTTGAACTGATGCAGCGTGCCCGCCAGGTGACGGCTTGCATCCAGAGACAGGGTGTTGCGCCCCAGTCGTTCATCACCATAGAGCTGCCGGGCGGTTCCGACTTCCTGGCCGCACAGATGGGTGTGTGGATGGCACGGTGCGTGGCGGTGGCCGTGGGTGTCACCTTCCCCGATGAGCGCAAACAGTTTATCCGCGACCATTGCAAAGCGGCACTCAATATCGACAGCGCGTTTATGGAAGGCTTGTCTGACGACTCACCGATACCCGACATCAGCGTACCCGACGAGTCGGACAATGCCATGCTCATATATACCTCAGGTTCTACGGGTACGCCGAAGGGAATCCTGCACGACTTTATGTCGCTTGACGTAAACGGAATTCGGATGTTCGACACCTACGATCTAACTCCCGACGACCGTTTTGCTGCCGGTGTGCCACCCTATTTCGTTGCCGAAATCTTTTACTGGAAGGTCATCTGCGGAGTTGAAGTTCACATCATCCCGCCCGATGTGACAAAAGACGTGGTACGCTTGGCGGAGTACCATCGCCAGAACGGCATCTCCATCACGTTCATCAGCGCAACGGTCTTTCCCATCTACCGCTGCACAGCACCGACTCTGCGAACGGTCATCACGGGCAGCGACCGCGTGATTTGCCGTCAGCTTCCCTCCTACAAGGTGGTGAGTACCTACGGTTTGAGCGAGACGGTAGGCCCCGTGGTACACACCACCATCACCCAGCCCACAGAGAACGCCCCTATCGGGCTGCCCATCCCGGGCATCGAGTTTGCCATCCTTGATGATGACCTGCGCCCCGTGCCACAAGGCGAGGAGGGCGAGATATGCCTGAAAGGACACTTCTGTAAGGGCTACTTCAAGGATGAGGAACGCACCCGGGCGCTCTACCGTGGCGGCTGGCTCCACACCGGCGACCTGGGACGCTTGCTCCCCGACGGGCGCATACAGTTCGTCAACCGCAAGGACTGGATGGTGAAGGTCAACGGGCAGCGTGTGGAACCCGGCGAGGTGGAAGCAGCCATGCGCAGTGTCGGGGAAATAGAACGCGCCGTGGTGAAAGGTTTCCAGGCCGAGGGCGGCAGTCAGTATCTCGTGGGCTACTACACCCCGGCTACCGTCAGCGAGGCGAAAGTGTGCGCGACGTTGGAGCAGAAACTGCCTGCCTACATGGTGCCGTCGTTCTTTGTGCCTATGGAGCGTTTCCCACTCAATGCCAACGGCAAGATAGACCGGAAGTCGCTCAAGGCTCCGCAGCGTGCGGCGCTCACGGCCGACTATGTGGCACCGCGCAACGAGGTGGAGACAGCCCTGTGCGAGGTCATGGCACGCGTGATGAAACTGCCGCGTGTGGGCATCGACGACAATTTC
>CAJOLZ010000060.1 GCA_905235575.1 uncultured Bacteroidaceae bacterium
ACCTACCAGCAGATAGGCGACGAACTGGGCATCAGCAAGGTGGCAGTGTATAAGCACGTCAGCCAGTCAGTAGAGTTGCTCCGACAGAAGTTTTACCCCCAAAGCAAGAAAGAAGTATGACAAAGGAAGAGAAAATGAAGCGACTGCTTGATGCCCAAGACAATCCAGAGGCTTTCACAGAGGAAGAACTGCAAGCCATGCTCGAAGATAATGACCTTCGCGAGACGGCAGATCTGCTGTACAGGCTGAAGCAGGCATATATCGGAGAAGAGGCAAAAGAAATAGACGTGGAGGCAGAATGGCTGAGATTCTTGGAAAATGATGAATTAAGAATGAAGAGAGAAGAATTTGCTACCGCACACCCTACAGCCAAGCCCCATTCTTCGTTCTTCACTCTTCATTCTTCATTTCAAAAGATTGCCGCTGCCTTCATTGGCGTGCTAATGCTGTCTGGCATCGCATACGCTACCATCCATATCATCAGCAACAGCCGCTCGCAGAAGACTGAAGTCCAAGATACGATAGCCGTTGCTCACAAAGCATCAGCCCCTGCTGTGAGACAGACCTCACATGAGGGTCTGACACTTTGTGAACCGAAAACCTTTGAGAACGTTCCGCTCAAGGACATCGCAGCCGAACTGGGCTCGGTCTATCATGTAACCATAGAGGTTAAGAACGCCGAGACTGCTGCCTTGCGCCTCTACTATCCCTGGAACCCGCAGATGCCGCTCCAGCAGGTCATCGAGGAACTGAACCGATTCGAGAAAGTACAACTGACACTCAGCAACGACACGCTAATCATCGAATAAGCCATGAGACATACACTATACCTTATTATATTGTGCCTCGGCATCGTCGAAGCACAAGCGCAGAAACTGAGTAAGAGTTACACAGAGGTCTCGCTCTCCGACGTGCTCATAGACCTGAACCGTTCGCAGACGGACAGCCGCATCAGTTTCATCTACAACGAACTGGAGGACTTCACCGTTACCACCAATTTCCGCAATCAGACCATCGGAAATGCCGTGCGCCAAGTGGTAGGTTTCTATCCGATGAAGATTACAGAGACTGACAGCCTTATCACCGTAGAGTGCATTCAGAAGGAGACGCAGAAAGTAATCGGACGCGTCATCGACGAGCAAGGACGACCCGTGGAGTTTGCCAATGTGGCTCTGCTCAATGCCGCCGACTCGACGTTCCTCAATGGCGGGGTCAGCAATGCCAATGGCGACTTCGTTATTCCCTGCCGTCCTGGTCACATGCTTATCCGAGTATCATTTGTAGGTTACAAGACGCACTATCAGCCCTGCACCGTCGGTGAAGTGGGTAATATCCGCCTCCGTCGCGATGCCATCGTGCTGAAGAACGTTGTGGTGAAGGGCGAGATTCCGCAGTATAAAGCCACCACCGGCGGTATGACCGTTGAGATACAGAACTCTATCCTGAAAGACGTTGGCACAGCCGACGACCTGCTCTCGATGCTGCCTCGTGTGGAGGGCAGCGACGGCAAGTTCACCGTCTTTGCCAAAGGCGAGCCAGAGATTTATATCAATAATAAGAAGGTACGTGATGCGAAGGAACTGAAGCAACTCAAATCGACGGACATTAAGAGTGTGGACATCATCACCTCGCCCGGTGCGAAATACAACGCCGAGGTCAATGCCGTCATCCGCATCAAGACCATCAAACGACAAGACGACGGTGTGAGCGTGGAGGCATACGGTCAGGTGAGGTACAACGAGAAGTGGACGACCTACGATGACGTGACGGTGAAATACCGCAAGGGCGGGTGGAGGTGTTCGGCAGCGTGTCGCTCAACCACGGTAACCACTCCGAAGACAACACCATCACCACCGAAACTCGCGCCAACGGCAACCACGTCAATATCGTCCAATATGCCCCTAGCAGCTATTGGTACACGACGATGGATGGGAAGATGGGGGGCAGCTACGACTTCAACGTAGACAATTCCATCGGCTTCACCTATAGCCTGGGCGGTTCACTCTATGAGGGTGGAACAGCTCAGACGCAGCAGACCATCCGTCGGAACAACTCGCTAGAGGGCATCGTTGACCAATTAATAGAAATGGCTAATGCCGACCGACCGCAGCACGAGGCCAACATTTATTACGTTGGCAAGGTCGGGAAACTCGGCATCGACTTCAATGGCTCGTGGATATGGAAAAAGACTACTCGCGACCAAGCGTCGTATGAGTACAGTCAGGAGTTGGACGACCGCACCGTGACCACCCACAACGAGAACCGAAACCGTATGCTGGCCGGGAAGCTGGTGCTGACCTATCCTGTATGGAAGGGTGAGCTGAGTGCTGGCACCGAGGCCACCCGCTCCAACAGCCGCGGCATATATCACAATGTGGAGCAGGTCGTTTCGCCGTCGAACGACGAAATCAAAGAGAGCAACGTGGCAGGGTTTGCTGAATATCAGATGCGGTTGGGCGAATGGGCCATCGGCGGCGGATTGCGCTACGAGACCGTCACGTCCAAATACTATTCTTTCGGAGAATATCAATCGGAGCCAAGCCGCACTTATCGCGACCTTTTCCCCAATCTTACCATCGGTTGGCAGCGGAACAAGTGGGGCATTCAACTGAGTTATGACAAGCGCATCAGCCGTCCCAGCTATCAGGCACTTAACTCCAATGTGCAGTATGACAACCGCTATGAGTATGAAGGTGGCAATCCCTTGTTACGCCCCACCATTAAGCAAGGCCTCGACCTAAATGCAACCTATTCCTGGCTCAGTTTCACGGCAGGCTATTCCCACAGTAAGGATATACGACTGAGTTTTGGCGATCTGTACCAAGAGGGAACGGAAATCACCATCTGGGGCAATCGTAACTTCGATAAGTTTGAGAGTTACAACGCCTCGCTGACCGCCTCGCCCAAGTTCGGATGCTACACCCCCACGCTGACCCTCAGTTACTGGCAGCAGAACTTCGACACGCGGGCATACGGTCTCGACACGAAACTCGACAAGCCCCAGTTCGAGGTTAACTTCCGCAACTGGCTCGCCATCGGCAAGACCGCAAAGGCGATGCTCTACCTGCACTATTCCACCAGCCACAACTGGGGCTTCAATTATTTTGCCCACGAGTTCAACGTCAACGCCCGCATACAAAAGACCTTCCTCGGCGGCTCGCTGACCGCCGCCCTCACTGCCAACGACATCTTCCGTACGCTCCGCGAGCGCTGGACGGGCTACTATCCCGTCACCACGATGGACAAGGATGCCTACGTCTTCACCCGAAACATCGGTCTCTCCCTCACCTACAACTTCAACGCCACCCGCTCGAAGTACAAGGGCACCGGTGCTGGCAACGCCGAGAAGAGCCGACTGTAAATTCATACTATCATCCCCTATATTTCAAGGAATGTGGTCGAAAAACGTGTATGTTTTTTGCGCATTCCAGGATTGGAGGATGCAAAAGACTGGGGTGGTTGGGACTAAGACGAAGGAAGGCTTTCATGAGCGAAGTTTATCCAAGTCAGTTTTCGCCATAGTCCCTCCAAAGGACCACGCTGATGATTCTTAAACCACAAACGACAGAAGAGATACTGGGCGATCACCATCGCCAGTCCAATCATGACCGCATAGGTGACACCCACCTTATAGTAACAGCCGAGACCATAGCCGTAGAAGATGAACGTACCAATGATGGACTGTAACAGATAGTTCGTATACGCCCAAAGACGCAGAGGTAGTGGAACACATGGCGTACCCCCTCAAAGGCATACCATGCAGAGACCACAGCCGAAACAATCATCAGCAGGATCAGGAGATGATTGATAGGAGTGAGCCATATCGACAGATTGCCGAAATCCACAAGACTAAGAGCAATGACGATGACAGAGGATGCACAGAGGATGAAATGCCATATCTTTAGGTGATACCCCTCATTGTAGAACAATCGCTGCCGTCCTAACTGCATACCGAGGATGAAGAGGCAGAGCAACTGTGTCAGTCGTCCACTGAAGACATTGAAGCGGAAGTTCAGTTCGAAACCGTTGCATAGATTGTTTACCGCATTCTCCCAAAAAGTACCGTGCTCATGTAGTTTGAAGGTATAGTCATACAGTTCGAAAACTCGGGTGTGATCGATGGTGATACCAGTCATCAGACAGAACAGTTCCACCGGTTGGATGGCAAGCAGGGTGATGATGCACCACACCCATTTAGACGACAGGTAACTAATGGGGATGAGCAGCAGACCATAACAAGCATAGAGCATCAAGATGTCGCCATCATAGAATGCCACGTTGATGAGTCCGAAGACGAAGAGCAAACACATACGCCATGCAAAGCGACCTGAGAAGTTCTTGCCTTTCTGCTGTTGGTTGTCGTTCATGATGAAGAAACTCAAGCCAAAGAGCATGGCGAAGATACCGTACATTTTGCCCGACAGCAGCCAAGCCAGAATATCTGCCACCGTCTGGTCGCAAGGAAGTGTATGGATTATCGGATCCTGCGTGAATACATTAAAGTGCTCCACGGAGTGATACAGTATGATTCCTGCCACAGCGATACCTCGCAAGGCATCAGCCACATCGATACGGGTGTTGGGAAGATTACGAGTCTTATACATTTTACTTCATTGATTTCGTGGTACGAAGATACGGGAAATCAGTTACCGACT
>CAJOLZ010000061.1 GCA_905235575.1 uncultured Bacteroidaceae bacterium
CCCTGGCCGACTATTTCGACAATGCCAGTGCCGAGGTGACGGTGAGCAGCGTCGGCACCTCGACGGTGACCACCACCGATGCCGAATTCGAGAACAGCGGATTCATCATCCGCTTCACCCTGCAGGACAAGGCAGGCAACGCCATCAGCCCCTCGCAGCTCGACATCACGACAACCACCTCGGGAGAATATCCATTGACAGGGACAACCACCATCACTATCCCCAGATCAACCTACGAGGCCAACGGCGAGGGCGTGGTGTTCGCAACGTGGTCGGGAGCCGGTGACCCCACAGGCTTCAGCGGCACAGTAAATCTGACCGCCACCGTCGGCGAAGACACCTACAACTACGAGAAGACAGACGTGACATTCGCCAACGGCAAGTATTACGAGATTAAGGTGAAGATGGCGAAGGAGCCCGCCGACCTCTCGATGCTGGACTGCGCCGGCAACGACCGTGCCAGCCAATGGACAGCCAACTGCTACATGGTACACACGGCAGGCGACTACAAGCTGCCACTGGTCTATGGCAATGCCATCAAGAACGGCGAGACGAACAGCGAGGCCTATACGGGCGTAAGCGGACAGCTTGAGAAGTTCCTGCGTCACGACGGAAAAGCCATCACCGACCCGTGGATTAAGAACAACGGCATCACCGTCACCTCCGCCGAGCTGCTCTGGCAGGACGCCGAGGGGCTGATTACCAAAGTAGGCATCGATGGAGACTACCTAACGCTGACCGTCGGCAAAGATGCCGCCACGCAGGAGGGCAACGCCGTGATTGCCGCCAAGACGAGCTACGGCACCATCGTCTGGTCGTGGCACATCTGGGTGACCACGCAGACCTTCGCCACGCTGACCACCGTCAAAACGGGCAGCCACGACTACCAGGTGACGCCCGTCAACCTCGGCTGGGTGGCAACAGGCGGTGACGGCAAGCAGGGCTACAACACCTACTACCAGTGGGGCCGCAAGGATGCCTTCAAGGGCACAGGTGCCCCTGACGATAAGAATGTGTATGACATCAAAGGCAATCAGGTGACAGGATTCACCTGCACGCTCGACATCTCCGCCACGATTGCCGACAACATCAAGAACCCGACGACGCACTATTACAGCAGCGCCACCTGGGGTCCCTGCTACACCACGTATTATAACATGTGGGATGCGCAGAACACTGCAACGGACAATGTAACGTCGGCTACGAAGAAGACCGTCTATGACCCCAGCCCCGCAGGCTTCTGCGTGCCGACGGGCAACCTCTGGTATTTCATGGGTGGTGGCTCTCAAGGCTCTTCCCGCATTTATGACACATGGGATTCTGCCAATAAGGGTGCCACTTGGAGTAACAGCGTAGTTGAGGGCAGCATCACTGGCGACGATCTATGGTTCCCCGCCTCGGACTATCGTATGGGCGGATATGGCACGTTCTATCAATATGACGGCCCCCAAGGATGGTATTGGTCGGCCTCGCCCTACAGCGGCAACAACGACCGCTACTGTCGCGTTCTGGACTTCAATTCGAACAAATGGTTCTGGTACCAAAGAACTCGCGCCGACAGCTGCCCTGTGCGGTCCGTCGCTGAAGAATAAAGAGTTCCCCGCTCGGTCGGATTCAAATCCGACTGAGCCAAGCTCATGGAGGGCGGCCCCGAAAGCCACGGAGCACGGATGCCGCCCTCCTCTTTGTACCCCCCGCTCGGGCGGATTTGCCTCTCGGCATCCCGTAGGGTGACGCTTGGCTTGTCCAAGAATCCGCCCGCATTGAATATAAGCATTTGCCGCTCCAGCTCTGCTGGCTTGCTACCAACGGGACGCAAGAATGCGATTACCGACACTGACTGCCTGCACTACCTCTACTCCATCGTGGGCAAGCGGCTCTACATCTCGACGCTCAGCGTGGCGCAACTCATTTCCGTCTATCAGAAGCGCAAGGCCAACGACGAGATACGCGACATCGTCCGCGAGGCCGGGAGGCCTGGAAAGTGTAATAGAATTCTGCCAAAACCGCCCGCCTTTCGTCACTTTTAACGCGCAAATGACTCGTTATTACAAAACTTTTTGTACCTTTGCACGCGAATAATCATCCCAAATACGTATTTGCAATATATGAGTTACTCACAAATGGCACAATTGGAACTGATGAATGCGGCCGCCAACGTCACCTCGCAGGATGACCTTGAAGCATTGCGTATGACCCTCTCGCTCTTCTTTGCAGAGCGGGCACAGAAGGCTATCGACAAGATGTGGGACGAAGGAACCTTCGACCAGAAGAAACTCGACGAACTGCGCGGCCAGCATCTGCGCACACCCTACAAGACCTTTTGAACATGCGACACGTAGTCCTCGAACGAATGCACTCATTCAGGCCCTGCCCTCCAGGAGTCGCTACCACAAGATATGGACTGACTTTCTGGCAGGCAAGTATTGCCTGAGCGTCAGCAATGAGATTCTGAGCGAGTACGAGGAAATCCTCTCCGTGCATGCCTCGCCGGAGGTGGCGCGAAACGTGGTCAACGCCATTGCCCGTCACCCCAAGACCGTCTATTGCGAGTCCTATTTCCGCTTCCATCTGCTTTCCGACGTTGACAAGGATGATGACAAGTTTGTCGATTGCGCCATCACAGCCGGAGCCGACTATATCGTGACTGAGGACAGCCACTTCGACCGTCTCAAGCAGATTCCCTTCCCGCAGCTCAATGTCCTGACTCTTAACGAATTTTACGAGATACTTAAGTAATCAAAGTCCCTCCCGCTCGGGCGGCAAATCCGACTGAGCCAAGTGTATCAAGTGTAACGCGGTTTTATCATTACTTAACATGTAAACGATACGAGATTCACAGAAAAGATGTACCTTTGCACCCGGATTGTGTGTCAAACATCTAATTACAGAACGCAATAATAGGCATTAGCATTTATGCTCCACAGAGAGGACATAATAATTGTTAAGCGAGAGAAAATAATGACCAATACTTTTGGCCATTCCAACAATTTTGCTACTCTCTCTATCTCTCTCTCAGATACTTACACCCAGTAAGACCTTATTTAAATACGCGGACGTCCGCGCGTCAATATACGGCTTTTCTTGCATCCGTGCAAGAGAAGTCGCCTTGTCTTTTGTCCCCATAAGAAGCGAATTATTTTTCAAATAACATTTTTATCAACAAATTCAAATTACAAAAACAATTAGCAATGAAACGAAAAGACTACATGAAACCGACGATGAACATCGTCAAGTTGCAACAACAGGCGCATCTGCTGACCGGCAGTGGCACAGAAGCCGAGCGCAACAGCTATG
>CAJOLZ010000062.1 GCA_905235575.1 uncultured Bacteroidaceae bacterium
TCCTGCCGGCGGAGGGGCAGATGCGTTTCGCCGTTACGGTGGAAGGCTCCACCAAGGCCAGCATGACCGGCGATGACCTCACGCAGTTCTACCTGAAGGTCAATGGCCCCGACGCTGCGTTCAGCTTCTTCGACTCCATCGTCAAAGACGAGCAGGGGAACTGGAAAGCGTCCTCCAAGCAGCTGCTCTGGAAGGGGAAGGACGAGGAATCGGCCATCACCTACGCCGCCGCTTCCTATGGCGCCCTGGGTGCAGACTACTTAAACACACCCTTCACCGACGAGAGCTTTACAAGCGGCACGGTCTTGCCCGTCCTGGCCGACCAGAGCACGCAGGAGCGGCTCAACGCGGCCGACCTCCTCACCATGAAGGAGAGCGAGAGTCTTGCCTTCGAGAAAACGAAGGACGGCGTCATTCCCATCACCCTGAAGCACGGCCTGTCCAAGGTGAACTTCGTTCTCACCTTAGACGGGGAGTTCTATGACAAAGAAATCGGCTTAGAGACGAACCCGCTGACGGATGTTGTCGTTTCCGGCGCAAAAAGATCGTTTTCTTTTGAGCCGATGACGGGCGAAGTCTCCGTTCCCGACACCGTGCAAACGGGCAAGGTGGTTCCTTTCGCGGGCAGCTATGAGCCCGGCACCCGGCAAGGCGGAGGACAAGGCGGCGAAAGCCACGTACGAGTGCGTCCTGGTCCCTCAGGAACTGGCCGCAGGCGCCCTGAAGCTGAATTTCTCCATCGGCACCGCAAACTTTAAGTGGACCAACGCCAAGGAACTGGAACTGGCCCAGGGCAAGGAATACACCATCCTTGTGAGCGTGAAGTACCAGGAGCCTGCGCCCGCCCCCACGCCCACGGGCGCCCTCTCCGGCAAGTTCACCATCAAAGCCGCCGGCGACCAGGTTTACTTCGCCAAGGGCAACCTGACTGTTTCCAATAATAAATTTGCCTTCCTGGAGAATTCTTGGACATATAATACTTCTGCGGCGAGTGATGATAAAGTCAACAAAGTAAACGGTTCCCAGCATTTCAACTGGAGTGTTGTGTTCAATGATGCCAGCAGCGAGGAATCAACCGTTGTGGATGGCATTAACACCGATTTGGGCGCAGGTTGGCGTGGTCTTTCCGACGACGAGTGGAAATATCTGCTGGGTAAAGGTAGCAACAAGCGCACGGTACAGTGGCATTATTACGCCAAAATCACTGTTTCAGGTACTACAGACTTGGAGGCTACGGGCAACAAGCGTTACCTGCTCATCTTCCCGGACAGCTTCAAGGAAACTGACTGGAATGAATCCACAATGGGCCCCAAGCCCGCTGATACTGCATGTGATGGGGAGGGTGAAAGTGCCGGGACATACACAGAAGCCAATTTCACTGCCATGCAGGCTGCCGGCATCGTCATTTTGCCCGCTGCAGGTTATCGCAGCGGTAGTAGCTGGTTCGATGTTGGTAACGACGGCTACTACTGGTCAAGAACGACGTCCTACGATGCTTCTATCGCTTACTTCCTGTACTTTGAAGACGACTTTGTGACTACGTACGACGAGGGTAAGAGCGACTACAAATCCGTCCGTCTGGTCTGCGATGCCGCCGCTGCCGGCGACAGCGGCCCCATTAAGGCGTTGGACCCGTTCACTTCCGGCGGAAACCCGCTCCAGTAACATGTTGAACCTATAAAAATGAAACAATGAAAGCATTGAAGAAGATATTCAGCATGGTTGCGGCAGCTTTTGCCCTGCTTGCCTGCAACAAGGAAAAGGATACAAACGTGGAGCCCGTTCAAGGGAATACGATACACTTCACCGCCACCATCGCCGCACCCGGCGGCGACGCCACCAAAACCACCTACACCGAGGATGGCACCAGCATCAACGTGGCATGGAAGGTCGACGACCAGATTGCCCTGGTCCATAACGGCGTAGTGGACAAAGCCACCGTGACGGCGGTCAATACGGACGGCTCTGCCACCATCGAGGCCACCATTACCGGCACCCCGTCCGATAACGATGACGTGTATCTGGCTTATCCTGCCGAAGCCGTGGATTCCGCTACTCCCGCTGATGGGCTCCACTTTACGCCCAGCCTTACCTGCTTTAATAAAGTGAAGGGTCAGGACGGTACGCTGGCATTTATCCAGAACAACATCGACTTCCGCATGGGGGCCGGCAAACTGGCCGTCAGCGGAACCGACGCTTCGCTCAAGGGAAGCGTCTCGATACCCAGCATCATCTGCATCTGGAAGCTCACGCTGCAGGACGAATCCTCCATCCCCCTCGCTGCCACCAAACTGTCGGTCAACTATGGTGTCTACCCTCAGGCTGTTGCGACGAGCGCTACCGGTAAGAGCGAGTATTACCTCTGCGTGGTGCCCAGCTTTATTCCCAACGCCACAGCCGACCTGACCATCGAGGCCACCGTCGGCAGCGACACCTACACCTACACCAAAACCGGCGGCGCGGCGCTTGTTGCCGGCAAATACTATCAGAGCACCGTGACGCTGTCGCAGCAGGCCATCCTGAAGGTGACGCTGAACGATATCGCAAACGCCACGCCCGTCACTTCGTTCAAGAGCCTGTCGGTGAGCGACGGAACCACCACCTACACCGCCACCCTCCCGAGTGAGTCGTACGGCAAATGTCGTATCTCTTTCCATCCCTGCAACGGCGGCGGGCAAGAACTACACATTCATCGCCACGGACAGTGCCGACAAGCAGTACTGGGGTTATATGATTGGTGCCGGCGCCTTCGAAGCAGACAAGACCTACCAGACGACGGTGAATCTTGAGATCTACAACGAAAAGGTGTATGTTGACCTGGGCCTTTCCAAGAAGTGGGCGAACATCAACGAGACGGCAGCGAGCACCATTGTTGCCACGTACGACGGTACTCAGTGGGCATTCAGTGATAATACCCATTCCCACGACAATTGGCCCCAACATAGTAGTGCCACCTCCGGTGATTTTTCGGATCTGATTAATGGAACAACACAGTCTTGGATTGTTTTCCCGAATGATGTTGCCGGTTACGCCTTCAAATCTACTAATAATCATTTCATCTTTTTGCCTGCTGCTGGCGGCTATGGCGGCGACGATGCGGGCGGCCTCGGCCGCTACTGGTCGGGTGCGTCTGGCGACGGCTACTACGCTGCTCCTCTTCTTCAGTGAGGGCGGCGATTCCTATGTCAGCAACAGCCTCGTCGGCAACAAGTTCTCCGTCCGTCTGGTCTGCGATGCTGCCGCCGGCGGCAGCAGCCTCGTCACGGGCATTACGCTCAACAAGACAGCGACCTCTATTCAGGTTGGCAGTACCGAGACGCTGAGCGTTACCGCCGTCACCCCTTCCGACGCCACCGACCAGACCGTGACCTGGAGCAGCAGCGCTGAAAGCGTCGCCACCGTCACCAGTGCAGGCGTAGTGACCGCCGTGGCCGCTGGCACCGCCACCATCACGGCCACCGCCAACGACGGCAGCAAGGTATCGGCCTCCTGCACCGTCACCGTCGTTCCCGTCGGCGCCCTTTCCGGCAAGTTCTCCGTCTCGGCCACAAAGCAGGTCCATTTCTCCAAGGGCAACCTGCAGGCGAAGATAGGCGAGATTGCTTCCTATACCGCCACAGCATCCGAATGGAGATTTGCTGAAAATCAGTACCGCTATATCGATTCTTTTGCCGCCAATGATTGGGTTGATTTGTTCTCTTGGGTGGGGACTTCTGCCACCAATGACACTTACGGCTTAATCACATTTGATTCCAATTCTGAAGAATATCACGGTAATAAAACTGGTGATGACGGTGAGATCTTGAAAACCGATTGGGGCACAGCCGCAAAAGCTAATATCGGCGACAATTGGTACACGCTTTCCAAAGATGAGTGGAGTTATCTGTTCAATGACCGTACCGGCACTTGTTACTGCAAGGCTCAGGTGGCTGGCAAGTCCGGTGTCGTTCTCTTCCCCGACAACTATTCCGGTACTGCTCCTGCCAGCCCGAACACAGTCAATGCTGCATACACCACCAACAGCTGGAGTGCAGCCGATTGGTCTTCCATGGAGACTGCCGGTTGCGTGTTCCTGCCGGCTGCCGGCTACCGCGACGGTGCCAGTGTCTACAACGCAGGCCTCGACGGCGGCTACTGGTCCAGTACGCCAGGCGAGGACGACGCTGACTACGCGTACAGCCTCCTCTTCAACGGCAGCAATGTAAATCCTGCCAGCAACGACGACTACCGGTACTACGGTCACTCCGTCCGTCTGGTCTGCGATGCCCCCGCCGGCGGCGATCAGGCCGCAACCGTCACCGACCTCTCGATGGTGGACTGCGCAGGCAATGCCCGCGCCGAGGGCAAGGCGTGGACGGCCAACTGCTACATGGTGCATAAGGCGGGCGACTACAAGCTGCCGTTAGTGTATGGCAACGCCATCAAGGACGGCGCACTGAACGATGCTGCCTATACGGGCATAGAGAATACTAATGCCACCAAGACCTTCCCCAACCACGCAGGCACCGCCATCAGCGCCCCGTGGATTACGAAAGCCGCTACAGGCGAGGGCGTGAACAAGGGCATGGGCATCACCGTCTCGAAAGCCGAACTGCTGTGGCAGGACGCCGAGGGGCTGGTGACCAAGGTGGGCATCGACGGCGACTACCTGACGCTGACCGTCGGCAAGGACGCCACCGCGCAGGAGGGCAACGCCGTGATTGCCGCGAAGGCGAGCGACGGCACCATCGTATGGTCGTGGCACATCTGGGTGACGAAGGAGACCTTCGCCACGCTGACGACGATTACCACTGGCACTGGCACATTGGGCACCGACTACCAGGTTTACCAGGTGACACCCGTGAACCTCGGCTGGGTGGGCGACCCCGTGAGTCAGGGCACCAACACCTTCTACCAGTGGGGCCGCAAGGATCCGTTCCCGGGTACGGGAGAAGTGACCCCTACGGAGAGCACCACCGCCACGATAGCCGACAACATCAAGAACCCGACGACGCACTATTACAACAGCAGCACCTATGGCCCCTGCAACACCACGTATTATAATATGGGATGCGCAGAGCACCGTCGCAACGGACAATGTAGCGACTGCCACGAAGAAGACCGTCTATGACCCGTGTCCGCCGGGCTTCTGCGTGCCTACGGGCAACCTGTATTATTATGCCAAAGACCAAAGTACAACTTGGGATGACACGAACAAGGGGCGCACATGGAGCGGCATCTTCTTCCCCGCCTCGGGCAATCGTGGCAGCGGCAGTGGCACACTCAACAATGTTGGTTCCGACGGTTA
>CAJOLZ010000063.1 GCA_905235575.1 uncultured Bacteroidaceae bacterium
GCTTCGAGGGCGTGGCAGGCCACGGTGAGAAGGTGTCGGCGACAAGATGCCGCAAGAGTTGTTATTATGGCATAAAAAGACTTCTCATACAAGAGGAAAAGCACCTTTGTCGACCAAATGACCGATTCGGGTTCAAACCTACTTGTAGCAATAACCGCCGTTCACCTCAATCATGCTCCCGTTGACAAACGGATTATCGATGCAAAAGCGGAAAGCATCGACAATCTCATCCACGGAGGCGAACCGGTGTATGGCCGTTTTTCGGTAGATATTCTGCTTTATCTCTTCGGGTTTCTCATTCTGCCAAGGCGTGGCGACAAACCCCGGGACAATTGTGTTCACCGTCGTTCCCGTGCCCTCGAATTCCTTGACGAGGTTTTTCGAGAGCGCACATACGGCCGACTTCGTAACACCATAGGCAAGCACGGTGGCATGCGGATGGACGGCCATCTGAGAGCCGGTGAAGAGTATGCGGCTGCCCGGGGGTATGATGGGGAAGAACTCGCGCACCATGATGTAGTGCGAGTTCACGGCTACTTCCATCTGCCTGTCCCAGTCCGCATCGCTTGTTTCGGTGAAAGACTTGCGGATGCTCATGCCGGCGTTGCACACCAGACAGTCCAGATGGCTTGTCTTCGATTTCACGTACTGGATAAAAGCATATACCTCCTCGCGCTGCGTCTGGTCAACCTTGTGAGCCTCAAAGCCTTCAATCTCTTCCGTGAAATCCGGACCTACGTAGGTGCCAAACACATGATAACCTTTCCCGACCAGCATTCGGGCCACACCAAGCCCCATGCCGGAGCTGGCTCCCGTCACGACCGCATATTTCATATCTCCGTCAAACATTTCTTGTTGCGATACCGCTCAATGATTTCTGCGATGGCAATGCTCTCACGTTGCCGAAGTTTGTAGCAGCTGCGGCGTTTGTTCACAATCATGGAGAGCCATTCCTGAATCTCGTAGCGAAGACCCTCGCCGTCGTAGCTGTAGAAGTATTTCTCTGGTCTTCGTAGCGCACTTCGAAGAAGTCGGTCAGCCACCACGGGGCTGGCACATAGATGTAGCCCTTGGTGCCGCTGATGACCAGATTGCCCTCGGTCTTCACACCGATGCCGAGCGTAAACGATGCCGTGGCGTGCGGATAGTTCACGACACCCTTCGTATAGATATCGACACCGTCTTTTATCAGGCTGTGGAAGTTGACATCCTTCCAATCGACACCCAGCAGCTTCACGATGGCAAGCAGCGTCAGCGGCGCATGTTCCGTCATCGCCCCGCCGGCCTGTGCTGCATCCAGCTCGCGTGTGGGCGGCGGAACCATCTTGCTGAGCGAGGCTTGCACGTCCACCACATCGCCTATGATGCCGCTCTTCACGAGCGTCACGATATGCCCGAATGCCGGACAGTATGCCGTCTTGCTGGCCTCCATGAGCACCAGATTCTTTTCTTCCGCAAGGGCAAACATCTTCTCCGCCTCGCTCCTGGACAGCAGGAACGGAATCTCGCAAAGCACATGTTTGCCTGCCATCAGCGCCTCCTTCACATATTCGTAGTGGGTCAGGTGCGGCGAGGCCACATACACCAGATCGACATCGCCCAGAAACTCTGCATATCCGGTGAATGCCTTCAGGCCGAACTGCCGGGCAAAACCCTCGGCCTCCTCCCTTTCGGGGTTCATCACGGCCGTCACCTCAGCCCCGTTCACCTCGCGGCTCTCGGGGACAAAACGCCTGGCTATGCGACCGCTGCCGACAACGCCGATGCGGTAGCTCGTCTGACTCTCCGCACGCAGCATCGTCGAGGAGATGCCCTCCGTGCGGGGCAGATATACAACCTCGCAGAACTCGTTCAGGTAGTCAAACTTCCCCGCCCAGTCACTGCCGATGGCAAAAACATCTACGTTGTACTTCTGTATGTCGTCGATCTTCTGACCGAGATAATCTTCAATAATCACCTCGTCAGCATAGCCTGTGGCCTTCACGGCCTCCACGCGCTCCAGGACATTGTTGCGCACATTGAGTTTTCCCCGTCCACGGTCAAAGCTGTCACTCGTGACACCCACAATCAGATAGTCACCCAGCTCCTTTGCGCGACGAAGCAGGTTGAGATGCCCTTGATGCAATAAGTCGTATGTCCCGTAGGTTATAACCTTTTTCATGATTTTATGTATAAATGCTCAGAGAGCAGATGACGTCTGTGGAAAGGCACCCTCTCGGCCTGACGACCGATTGAGTCACGTGATTGCCATATCAACAAGTATCTGCAAATTTACAACAACTAATCGAAAAACCCCTCAACAGGAGCCGAAAAATTGAACTTCAGCCTCGCTCCCCCTCCGATTTTCGCAGAATATCCCGAAAAACGCACCACGGTTCGACGCATGTCGCAGCGTGCTGCGACGCCCGTCGCACTGTGGTGCGTTGCCTGTCGCACCACGGTGCGTTTTTTCCCCCTTTGTCATTCTTCAACACCCGACGTTGTCGGGCAGAAGCGGCAGAGCCGAGCGCAGAGCGAAGCGAAGAATCTCACCGAGGAATTGTCATCGCCTCCCATTTGTCATTCTTCAACACCCGACGTTGTCGGGCAGAAGCGGCAAAGCCGAGCGCAGAGGCGAACGAAGTGACCCGATGAATCTCTAAGAGGACCCCTCATAGGAAAAAGAGTCATTCTTCAAAAAAAAATCCTCCAATCTCTTGCACGATTCGCAGAATATCCCTAACTTTGCGAAGAACAAAGCAATAACAGTCATGGAAAGAAACGCAGCACATATAACCCAAATGAACAGACAGAACGGCAACAAGCTATTCCGTTCATAATCAAGCTGTTGTTACCCCCCCTAATTCTAAGCCAACCCACCTTATCGCGAAACCTTATCTGCAGCCGATGCACCCTGTGTGTCGGCCGCTTGTGTCGTGCATAAACTCGTAAATCCTAAAATAAAGCAATTATGAAAAGAACGTCATTAAAAAAGATTCTTGCAGCACTCATTCTGCTGCTATCGCCCCTCACCATGCGGGCGCAGGAGGCTTATGCTGCGCTGAGTAACAACAATACAGTGCTGACCTTCTACTATGACAAACAGAAGGCCAGTCGCAATGGCAAGAGCATCGGACCGTTTACATCTTGGACAGACAGAGGTTGGAATGGTTATCGCGAAAACATCACTGCTGTGGTGTTTGCAAACTCGTTTGCCAGATTTACAGGACTGACCAGCACCGCCTGGTGGTTCGACGGGTGCAAGAATCTCACCACTATCGAAGGCATCGAGAACCTCAATACCGCCAACGTGACGGACATGGTGAATATGTTCTCTGAATGCTCCAGCCTGAAGAGTCTTGACTTGAGCGACTTCGATACCGCCAACGTGACGGACATGGAAGAGATGTTCTATGAGTGCTCCAGCCTGAAGAGTCTTGACTTGAGCGGCTTCAATACCGCCAAGGTGACGAACATGAGATATATGTTCTATAACTGCTCCAGCCTGACGAGCCTCAATCTGAGCAGCTTCAATACCGAGAAGGTGACGGACATGAACTACATGTTCGAAAACTGCTCCAGCCTGACGAGCCTCGACCTGAGCGGCTTCAATACGGCCAACGTGACGTCCATGTATGAGATGTTCAGTAACTGCTCCAGCCTGAAGAGTCTTGACCTGAGCGGCTTCAATACAGCTAAAGTGACGACCATGCAGGGTATGTTCGTTAAATGCTCCAGCATGACGAGCCTCGACTTGAGCGGCTTCAATACCGCCAATGTGACGGACATGTCCGGCATGTTCTATGAGTGCTACAACCTGACGAGCCTCGACCTGAGCGGCTTTAATACGGCCAACGTGACGACCATGGCCTACATGTTCGCTTGCTGTGAAAGCCTGATGACCATCTATGTCGGTAATGGCTGGAGTGTGGATAATTTGGAGTCCTCTGGCGTTATGTTCTATGACTGCTTCAGACTCGTTGGTGGCAATGGGACAACGTATAGTTCATTACATACAGATAGTGATTATGCCTGCATCGACAAGCCTGGGCAGCCAGGGTACCTTACAGACGTTAAATATAAACCAAGGGAACCCTATGCCGTGCTTGACGGCAATACGCTCATCTTCTATTACGACACGCATAAAGAATTGCGCGGCGGCATGAGCATCGGGCCGTTCATGTTCAATAACAGGCTCAATGTACCCACCACAAGTTGGTATCCACAAAGCGGAATCATCACCACCGTGAGGTTCGATGACTCGTTTGCCGACTACACTGAACTGGCCAG
>CAJOLZ010000064.1 GCA_905235575.1 uncultured Bacteroidaceae bacterium
TCGCACTCTATAATAAGTGGACTGGAGTTCTGCGCTTCTTCTACTATCAGCCCGATGGATTCAACACGGGTAACGACCATGTGTGGCAGGTGTCGATGAGCAATAATCTTGCTGACAAGAAAATGTGGGGCTATGGTCTGCCCTCCAACGAAAATGTCAATGACCGCTCAAAACTCAGTAGTGTAGATGCTGGTACACAGGTTGACTATGTCACACCCTGGGTGGAGATGAGAAGTGGCGACGGTCAGATTGCGCCCAACACCGGATGGTGGGCATTCGACGTAAATCTCTCGCTCTATCGTCCGAAAGATGACCTTTCTCAGGATACAATCCGTCTGCAGATGCGTTCTTGGAATGACAGCCACGTGTCGCTCTGCAGTGCCATGAAAGCCCAAAAGGAGGAAGAGGCTTCCGGCGCATGGGCAAGCAGCATTTCGCAGGGCGTGTGCACTGCTGTTGCCGGTGGACAGAAAATTGCCTCTGGCGCTGCTGCGCTCTATAAAGGTAATTTTGCTGACGGTCTTGGCGCCCTTGCCGATGCCTTTGGACTTGGAAGTGAATTCGCCGGTATGTTCGGTGGAGGAGAGGCTCCGCTCGATGCAAACATACACCTCGGCCTCAACGGAACCATCGATACAGACGAATATATCAAGGGCTCTGCACCTACTGCGGGTATCGCCTCGCCGACTTTCCTACTGAAGGATTTCGATCTGCAGAACTCTCACGTCGGTCAGGGCGTGTGGAACATCAAAAAACACCCGGTGGTGGATGTGTTCAACTCATTTGTTTCACTTTATCCAGGCGAAGGATGTTCCTGGTTTCAGCCATACTTTTTCGACCCGAGCAGCATTGAGGTGGAGTTGAATCCCAACGTGTTCCCGGAGAGTGAGGTGGAATGGATGCAGGTGGATGCCACGTGCGTAACAACCAAGGATATGGGGCTGAATGGTACAGACAAATATCGTGAGGCGTTAGGTCTCGAATCATTACACGAATTTTCTAAATTTCGGATATATGAAGATCCGTACATAGGTAATGAGATTGGTGTTAGTGATAAAGATGTTTCGGTTAAAGAATATTGGTATAACAATGATAGTCATTGCCCTTATTCACAGTGTGACTACTTCTGTTATAGTGAGGATAAGGAAAAAATGGAATTTCCAGTGAAAATATGGGAGGAGCAACCTGTTCCCTACTATCCTCTGAATTCTATTATCGGCCGAGGCGTCAAGGGTAAGTTTGTTATAGAACCGTTATTGCTTGACAGAACGAGTATGCGCCGCCATGTAGAGAACAACATAGAGGGAAATGTCGTACCTTCTCTTATGGTGAACGTGGTTGTCAGTGTGAAGATGAAGGGCATGGCAGAGCCAATCCAGTTCTCTCGTAACTATCTGCCCGAGATTAAGTATTTCCACGCCGGTCAGTTGGATGAAATCTATAGCAACATCACGAATCACAAAGTCAATCCGAAGCAGGTGGGCCACACCAAATCCTACGACTATCAGGTGAAACGTATCGGAAAACTGATTGAAACTTGGAAACCTTGGGTTTTTGATTACAGTGCCGGTGATCAATACCACAAGAAATAACAACGCATCAGACGGCTTCTAAAGCAAAATATTGATAGTCGTTGACGATGCAACGCAAGAACTCGGTGTCGGTGGGCTCTGTCCTGCGGATGCCGAGTTTTTGCTGCACTTTCTCCGACAAGGCTGCCGTGCGCAAGTCCTTGCGGGGCACGTTGACGGTGCGGGTGATAATCTCTATCTGCTCCAACGACAGGTCGGCAGCCTGTGCATAGTGCGGCTTGTAGTCTTTCAGCAGGAAGTCGTATTCGTCTAAACTTACCTGTATCTTGTGGTAATCCTGCAACTTCACCACCACGGTGCCTGCCGCCAAGTCACCCAACCGCTGGTTGTTCTTGTTGAGCACCATGCAGAGCAGTCCGATGAATCCCAGGGAGGGGCCGTCCACGATGTAGAGCATCGACCGCATGATGAAGGCGCCGAGCGTGGGCACCGAACCGTCGGCTTTGATCACGCGGGTCTTCATCACCATCTTGCCCAAACTCTGTCCGTGGTTGAAAATCTCCATCAGCAGACTGTAGAAGAGGATTGGAAAGACGTAGAAAATGAGGACAGTCCAAGCGTTCATGAGTTCATGGAACGTATCGAAAAATATGAAAGTCATTACAGAGTAGCAGAACAAAACAATCCAGTCGATAATCTGCGCCCAGATGCGGTCTCCCACACTGGCTGCGGCCTGGTCTATCTGCACATATTGACTCGTTGTAATCATGTCGCTCTGTTTAATACGATTTTCCCTTTTTTCGTTGCAAATTTACGATATTTTCCCTATTTTTGCACGCTGAAACGTCAGAAATTTTAAAAATATTATGAAAGAGGTCGCCTTTATCAGGCAACGAATTGAAAAATGGCGCAAATACGAATCGGTGGCTGCAAGTCCGGAACTTACAACTGCCGACGAGATGACCGATGCCTATATCGACGTGACCAGCGACCTGGCTTTTGCACGCACGCACTATCCACATTCGCGCATCACGCTCTACCTGAATAACATGGCTTCGGCCATCCACAACAGCATCTACCGCAACAAACGGGAGCGTCTGTCGCGCATCTTCACGTTCTGGACCACCGAGATGCCGCACATCGTGTGGGAGGCCCGCCGCGAGTTGCGCCTGTCGTTGCTCATCTTCGTGGTCTGTGCGCTCATCGGTGCCTTCTCGCAATGGTGCGACCCCGAGTTTGCCCGCCACATCATGGGCGACGCATACGTGGATATGACGCTCGAAAACATCGCCGAGGGCGAGCCTATGGCTGTCTATGCCACGGGACCTTCGAGCCAAGCGTTTACCAGCATCACCATCAACAACATCTATGTGTCGTTCCTCTGCTTCGTGTCGGGCGTGCTCACCAGTTTCGCCACGGGATTCCTCTTGCTCAGCAACGGCGTGATGCTTGGCTGTTTCCAGACGTTCTTCATTCAGAAAGACCTGTTCTGGCCGTCGTTCTTGGCCGTCTGGCTGCACGGCACCATCGAAATCTCGTCAATCATCGTGGCAGGGGCTGCGGGCATCACCATGGGCAACGGATGGCTCTTTCCGGGCTCCTATCCGCGCCTCTATGCGTTTCGCCGGGGAGCCATGCGCGGACTGAAAATCGTGATTGGCACCATGCCGCTGTTTGTCATCGCGGGTTTCATCGAGAGTTACCTCACCCGTCACACGGAGTGGCCCGATGCGGTGCGCGGCGCCATCATCCTGTGTTCGTTCCTATTCATCGTATTCTATTATATTGTTTTACCTTATATTAAATTTGGAAATCATGGACATTCAAAATCCGAAAATTGAGTTCTATAAGACTCGCAAGGTATCTGAAATCTTGGGAGANNNAGGACTGGCGTGTGCAGTTGAAGTATTTCTGCTATCTGGCATTGCCGGCCAGCATCATCCTGGGCTTCTTTTATAGCCGATTCATGACGTTTTATATGATTGCTTTGGGGCTTCCCACGCAGTTGGAAGATTTTTCATCGCTCATATCGTTCTTTGTCACTGCCCTGTTGGGTTGTGTCGGACTGATCGTGGCCGCCATTATCTTGTATGCAATCACTTTTGCGCTGATACAACTCTATAGGCAGCGTGACAATGGATTAGAGGCTCTCGACAACGAACAGTTTGTGCCGACGTTCAAGTCGTGTCTGCGCCGTGCCGGTTGGCTCGTCTTGAACTCAATCTGGCTATCCTTTGTGATTATCTCCATTTTCGGCTGTGTTGTGCTCGTTCTTCTAAGTATGTTGCAAATGCTTGGCGCTGTTACTTTTTTGGCTTTTCTTCTGTTCTATTTTGTGTTCCTCGGCTTGTTGCTGCCGCTTGCGTTGCTCACGCCAACCTATATGATGGAAGAAATCCCGTACTTGAAGGCTGTGCGCCAGGCATATCGCTATGGTATGCACCTGTGGGGTACGCTTTTCGTGACCTTGTTTGTGATGGGGCTTCTGATGTATGTGGTGCAGATAGTCTTCATGATGCCATTCTATATCTCGGTGTTCCTGAAAACCTTCCTTTTGGGAGAGGGAGAGTCTGACGGGTCGCTCGCTTTGACGCTGTTCGGTTATGCCTCGTCGGTGCTGCTGTGTTTCGGTATCTTGCTGTCCTCTTACGTCATTACGGTTGCAACGACCATTTTCTACGGTCATGCCAGCGACAAGATTGACGGAAAGGGCGTGGCTGGAAAGATTGAACATTTCGATGAGTTTGACGCTTTCTAAACATCCATGAACGACACCCTCCAGTTGGACACAGCCCTGATAGCCCGGTGGCAGCAGGATCCGCAATACGACTACGGCCGTGATTTCTCGACCGGCGACCAGAATGTCCTGGCGTGGCTCATGGAAAAAATCGGGCGCGGGATGAGTCGGACTATAAACGACATCTTTGGTCACGACGTGGCAACCTATGTGTATGTTGCCGTCGGCGTTGCCGTGGTGGTGCTGTTGGCGTGGCTGCTCTGGCGCCGTCACGGTTCCATCTTTGCCCGTCGTGAGGAGGCTGAAATGTCCTATGAGGTTGTCGAGGAAACCATCTACGG
>CAJOLZ010000065.1 GCA_905235575.1 uncultured Bacteroidaceae bacterium
AGGCTTTCATAAATCCTCATTTTTTGTTAATTTCGCGCAGTCATTGCGGTTGGCGCCGCAGATAAGAACCCATTAAAACGAAGGAAGCATGAAAAAGAATATCCTATATTTTGCGCTGCTTACCCTTGCTGCCATCAGCTTTGCCTCTTGCAGCAAAGAAAGCGACACGGACCCTGTAACACCGTCGGACGAGGTTCTCACCCCCATCCGCATCAGTGCAACCTATGAAGGCAGCGCCACCACCCGCGTAGCCTACACCGAGGACGGCAGCGACATCACCGCCACGTGGCAGACCGGCGACCAGCTCTACGTCTGCTATAAGGGCAATGTGAACACGCTCTCGCTAACCAGTGGCGCAGGCACAGCCACCGCCACCTTCGAGGGCACCATCCAGGGCACGCCTAACAACAACAGCGTCCTCATCTGCTACGTCCGCGACGTCAACAATACCTCGGCCATCAACTTCAACGACAACGGCGATTACACTTACGCCGCCGGCCCCTTCCTCTTACAGGACGGCACGCTGGCCGGAGCCGCCAAGTGCAACGTCTATTCCGGCATCACCACCTACGGTACGGGTGAGAACATCTTCTGCTCGTTCAGCGTGAACACCTCGATGCTCAAATTCTTGGTCTATGCTCCCAAGGGCGTTAATGCCGGCGATGCCGCCACGCTGACCTACAAGACGGACGGAACGGAGTTGGCCAAGGCATCATTCACGGTGGGGACAAATGGCGAAAATACCATCTATATGACCGTCCCTGCCGGACAATACACGGGCGAGCAGACCGTTACCTACGAAAGCGGGACGACTGACGAGAGCATGACGCTCTCTGCCAGTAAAGCCACGTTCACCGCGGGCACTACTTACAGTAGGTCGTTGATTTATAGTTATGCAGATCTCTCCATGGTGGACTGCGCCGGCAACGCCCGCGAGACAGGCAAGGCATGGACAGCCAACAGCTATATGGTACACACGGCAGGCGACTACAAACTGCCCCTGGTCTATGGCAATGCCATCAAGGACGGCGAGACAAATGCCGCTGCTTACACGGGCGTAAGCGGACAGCTTGAGAAGTTCCTGCGCCACGACGGAAATGCCATCACCGCCCCGTGGATTAAAGACAACGGCATCACCGTCGCCTCCGCCGATCTGCTCTGGCAGGATGCCGAGGGACTGGTGACCGCCGTGGGCATTCACGGCGACTACCTGACGCTGACCGTGGGCAAGGATGCCGCCGAGCAGGAGGGCAACGCCGTGATTGCCGCCAAGGACGGCAGCGGCACCATCGTCTGGTCCTGGCACATCTGGGTGACGAAGGAGACCTTCGCTACGCTGACCACCATAGCCACAGGCGAGCACAACTACAAGGTGACACCCGTGAACCTCGGCTGGGTGGCAACGGGCGGCGACGGCAAGCAGGGCTACAACACCTTCTACCAGTGGGGCCGCAAGGATGCCTTCATCCCGGGTGTTGAGCAAACCAATGCCTCTCCCAACACCAACCACACGGTGTATGACATCGAAAACGGCACGGTGACGGGATTCACCTACACGGCCAGCACCGAAGCCACCATCGCCGACAACATCCAGAACCCGACGACGCACTATTACAACAGCAACGAAGGCCCCTGCAACACCATGTATTATAATATGTGGGATGCGCAGAACACTGCGTCGAACAATGTAACGACGGCTACAGTGAAGACCGTCTATGACCCCAGCCCCGCAGGCTTCTGCGTGCCTACGAGCAACCTCTGGTATTTCATGGGGAATGGCAATTCTCGCATTATGTCAACATGGGATGGAACCAATAAGGGTGCCACTTGGAGTAACGATGTAGTTGCAAACAGCATCACTGGCGAAGCTCTGTGGTTCCCCGCCTCGGGCTGTCGTGACGGCCGCAGTGGCGCGCTCTACACTGTTACTGTTGGTTCCTCCGGTTACTATTGGTCCGCCTCGCCCTACAACGGCGACACTGGCCGTTGTCTGAGCTTCGTTTCGAGCTCCTGGTACTGGTACGGCAGCTATCGCGCCGACGGCGTCCCCGTCCGGGCCGTCGCCGAAGAATAAAGAGGACACATCGGCCTTAAGCTGTCATTTTGAGGCAGGTTTACCTGCGCAGCCCAGACGGCAATCGGCGGAGCAGCCGGCAAGCTCACGCCGGACCCAACGCACAGATAGAACGAAAATCAGAAAATTCAATAGGTTCG